>NZ_JBCIVK010000004.1:0-599249 GCF_039409795.1 Kosakonia sp. PSU_27
GCCCGCGCCAAAGCGCGCAAGCTCGCACAGAGCCAGTCCGCTGAACCCGCAGCAAACGCTGAGCAACCACAGGTGGACGCCGGACAGTCACCGGCTGGATCTGCACCGGTTGATCCGCGCAAAGCCGCCGTTGAAGCAGCGATTGCCCGCGCCAAAGCGCGCAAGCTCGCGCAGAACCAGCCAGCAGAATCGACCGCAAACGCTGAGCAACCACAGGTGGACGCCGGACAGTCACCGGCTGAACCTGCACCGGTCGATCCACGCAAAGCCGCGGTTGAAGCGGCGATTGCCCGCGCCAAAGCGCGCAAATCAGAACAACTACAAGCCGCCACGCAAACTGATGAGGTCTCGTCTTTTGCGCAGGCCGCCAATGACGACCCGCGCAAAGCCGCCGTCGCCGCAGCCATCGCCCGTGTTCAGGCGAAGAAGGCCGCACAGCAAGCCGTTAACGAGGATTAAATGGTTTTCAGAATCGCAAGTTCCCCTTACACCCATAACCAGCGCCAGACCTCACGTATCATGCTGCTGGTGACGCTCGCGGCCGTGCCGGGCATTGCTGCGCAATTGTGGTTTTTCGGTTGGGGGACACTGATACAGCTCATTCTCGCCATTATCAGCGCGCTGGCTGCCGAAGCGCTGGTACTGAAATTACGCAAGCAGAACGTTAGCGCGATCCTGGCGGACAACTCTGCCCTGTTAACCGGTCTGCTGCTGGCTATCAGTATTCCCTCTTTCGCCCCGTGGTGGATGGTGGTGCTTGGCACCGTGTTCGCAGTAGTTATCGCCAAGCAGCTTTACGGCGGTTTAGGCCACAACCCGTTTAACCCGGCAATGATTGGCTATGTGGTGCTGTTAATCTCCTTCCCGGTGCAGATGACCAGCTGGCTGCCGCCCTATGAAATCGCACGCACCGTTCCCGGCTTTATCGATGCGTTACAGGTTATTTTCACCGGTCACACTGCCGCTGGCGCAAATATGGAAACGCTGCGCATTGGTATCGATGGCATCAGCCAGGCGACGCCGCTCGACACCTTTAAAACTTCATTGCATGCCGGACACAGCGTCGAGCAGATCCTGCGCTCCCCTATCTATAGCGGCGTGCTAGCTGGTGCTGGCTGGCAGTGGGTCAACCTCGGCTATCTGGCCGGTGGTCTGTTCCTGCTGTGGCAAAAAACTATTCGCTGGCATATCCCGGTAAGCTTCCTGCTGACTCTGGCGATTTGCGCCACACTCGGCTGGGTTTTCGCCCCGCAGTCGCTGGCTGCGCCGCAATTGCATCTGTTCTCTGGCGCGACCATGCTGGGTGCGTTTTTCATTCTGACCGATCCGGTTACCGCTTCGACCACCAACAAAGGCCGGCTGATTTTTGGCGCGCTGGCGGGCGTGCTGGTGTGGCTTATCCGCAGTTTTGGCGGCTACCCGGATGGCGTGGCCTTTGCCGTATTACTGGCAAATATTACCGTGCCGTTGATTGATTACTACACGCGTCCGCGCGTGTACGGGCATCGTTAAGGAGCCGCCATGCTAAAGACAATGCGTAAACATGGCGTGACGCTGGCGCTGTTCGCCGCAGGTTCTACCGGGCTGACCGCCGCAATAGACCAAATGACCAAAACCACCATTGCCGACCAGGCCGCGCTGCAACAAAAAGCGCTGTTTGATCAGGTGATCCCGGGCGACAGCTATAATAACTCGCTGCAACAGAGCTGTTTTCTGGTCAGCGATCCGGCGCTTGGCAAAGGACAACACCATGTGTGGATCGCCAAAAAAGATGACAAGCCGGTTGCTGCAGTCCTTGAGGCGACCGCACCGGACGGTTACTCAGGCGCCATCCAGCTGCTTGTCGGCGCAGATTTCAGCGGCACGGTGCTGGGTGTGCGGGTGACGGAGCACCATGAAACCCCGGGTCTCGGCGATAAGATTGAGCTGCGAATTTCTGACTGGGTCACCCACTTCGCCGGGAAGCGGATTGACGGCGCGGCCGATAGCCACTTTGCGGTGAAAAAAGATGGCGGTGATTTTGATCAGTTTACCGGTGCGACCATTACGCCGCGCGCGGTCGTTAACGCGGTGAAACGGACCGGCCTGTACGCGATGACACTACCGGAACAGCTTTCCCGTTTACCGGGTTGTGGAGAGTAAGCGATGAGCGAAGTGAAAGAGGTTATTGTTCAGGGACTGTGGAAAAACAACTCTGCCCTGGTACAGCTACTGGGTATGTGTCCGCTGCTGGCGGTCACGTCCACTGCCACCAACGCGCTGGGTCTGGGGCTGGCGACAACGCTCGTACTCACCCTGACCAACCTGTTTATCTCGCTCCTGCGCCGCTGGACGCCGGATGAGATCCGCATCCCTATCTACGTGATGATCATCGCCTCGGTGGTCAGCGCGGTACAAATGCTGATCAACGCTTATGCGTTCGGGCTTTACCAGTCACTGGGCATTTTTATTCCGCTGATCGTCACCAACTGTATCGTGGTGGGACGTGCTGAAGCGTTTGCGGCCAAAAAAGGCCCGGCACTTTCAGCACTCGATGGTTTCTCTATTGGTATGGGTGCAACCTGCGCCATGTTCGTCCTGGGTTCCCTGCGCGAGATCCTCGGTAACGGTACGCTGTTTGATGGCGCGGATGGCCTGTTAGGCGGCTGGGCGAAGGCGCTGCGCATAGAAGTGTTCCACACCGATTCCCCGTTCCTGCTGGCGATGTTGCCGCCGGGCGCGTTTATTGGCCTCGGCATGATGCTGGCGGTGAAATACCTTATCGATCAGAAAATGAAAAAACGCCGTGAAGCGGCGGCGACTGCGGAAAACGACAGCACTCAGGCCGCGCCCGGGAAGGCATAATGAATAAAGCAAAACGACTGGAAATTTTAACCCGCTTACGGGAAAACAACCCGCACCCGACTACCGAGCTGAATTTCACCTCACCGTTTGAGTTGCTGATCGCCGTACTGCTCTCCGCGCAGGCCACCGATGTCAGCGTCAATAAAGCTACAGCCCTGCTCTACCCGGTGGCAAACACGCCCAAAGCGATGCTGGAGCTGGGCGTTGAGGGCGTGAAGCAGTACATCAAAACCATCGGCTTGTTTAACAGCAAAGCGGAGAATGTCATCAAGACATGCCGTATTTTGCTGGAAAAACACAATGGCGAAGTGCCGGAAGACAGAGCCGCGCTGGAAGCGCTGCCGGGCGTCGGGCGCAAAACCGCCAATGTGGTACTTAACACCGCGTTTGGCTGGCCAACCATCGCCGTGGATACGCATATTTTTCGCGTCTCTAACCGCACACGTTTCGCGCCGGGTAAAAACGTTGAGGAAGTGGAAGAGAAGCTTTTGAAAGTGGTACCCGCTGAATTTAAAGTCGATTGCCACCACTGGCTGATCCTGCACGGGCGATACACCTGCATCGCCCGTAAGCCGCGCTGCGGCTCCTGCATTATCGAAGATCTGTGCGAGTACGACAGTAAAGTCGATAGTTAACGCCGTCAGAACGGGCGCAGTACCGCCAGCAGAATTATCACCACCACAGCGACAACAGTAATGGTGGTTGCATTACGCAAAGCGCCCATCCCCTTCACCGCTTCACCTGCCGCGATGCGACGCAGCGTGGCAGAGAGAAAACCGTGCAGGCCTGAAAGCAGCAACACTACCACCACCTTGATTATCAGCCACAGATGCGGCATTTGACCGTGCGCAACTACCATTACCGCACCAGCAACCCACAGCAGCACCATTGCAGGCGTGGTGATTTTCCGGCTCCAGCGCCGGACATCGCCCGCCAATGCGACACGCGCGGTGTTATCTGCTTGTGTGGCGCACCAGCCGGCAACAACCGCCATAACCAGCATTCCGCCTATCCAGACGATGGCCGCCGCGATATGTAACGCGTTGAGCCATGGATGAATGTTCATAGTTTGACTCCAGTGTAATAAAGACTGCGGCAAGTCTGACAGCGTAACTGCTCCCTGTCATGAACAATGCGCGACAAAGAGAAATAAAAGATTGATTATTGCTCTCTGGCCGATTACCCAACGAGTAGCGGATAAGAGAACCCGCTGATTTCATGTCATAACTTTATGTGATAACGCTCACGTCTCTGTAAATTACTTAAAATGTCGAATGATTGCGCACAGATCGTGATATTGAGCAAATAATCGTCCACTTATGCGTATTTAATAAGTTTATTCCTTTTTTTAGAAGAAAAAAATCCAACTGACGGCAAATTCGGTCGCTATTGCTAACACAATGTTAAAAAAGAGATTAGCGATGTATAGCAAATGGTTGCAGTGCAAACTTTAATCATGTTTTACAAGAGATATGACCAGATTGACTACATAAACCAGCCCAATACACTACCATTTAGCCAAAATAGCAGAACATATGCCTTAATGTGCAATCTAACCCCCGGACTGTAGTAGAAAAATCCACTTTTATTTCAATGATGAAATTTAACTCTGAATAACAAATAAAAACACCGAGCATTGTAATGCCCTGGATCTATGTAACAGAATATGTCAAAAGACTTGCCTGAACGCGCTGGATAGTGAACATTAACCGCCGTTTTCCCCTCCCAATATAACTATAAGCGTGATGAACTCTGGTCATTGCGCGCTGAACACCCCCGTTAATATGGGATGTAAAAAAAGAGGTATATGTGTCAACTGCAAACAAACCAACGGAAAGCGTCAGCCTGAACGCTTTTAAGCAACCGAAAGCGTTTTATCTGATCTTCTCTATCGAGTTATGGGAACGTTTTGGTTACTACGGCCTGCAAGGGATTATGGCTGTTTACCTGGTGAAACAACTGGGTATGTCAGAAGCGGACTCTATTACACTGTTCTCCTCCTTCAGCGCACTGGTTTATGGCCTGGTTGCCATCGGTGGCTGGCTGGGTGACAAAGTACTGGGCACCAAACGCGTAATCATGCTGGGCGCGATCGTGCTGGCCATCGGTTATGCGCTGGTAGCGTGGTCCGGTCATGACGCGAGCATTGTGTACATGGGCATGGCGGCAATTGCCGTGGGTAATGGTCTGTTTAAAGCCAACCCGTCATCCCTGCTATCCACCTGCTATGCGAAAGACGACCCGCGTCTGGATGGTGCATTTACCATGTACTACATGTCCGTTAACGTCGGTTCGTTCTTCTCCATGCTGGCAACCCCGTGGCTGGCTGCGAAGTTCGGCTGGAGCACTGCGTTTGGTCTGAGCGTGGTGGGTTTGCTGATCACTATCGTTAACTTCGCCTTCTGCAAACGTTGGGTGAAAAATCACGGTTCTAAACCCGATTTCGAACCGCTGCGCGTTGGCTATCTGCTGGCAACCATTGTCGGCATCGTGGCGCTGATTGCTATCGCCACCTGGCTGCTGCACAACCAGGGCATCGCGCGTATGGTGCTGGGCGTTGTGGCGCTGGGTATTATCTGCATCTTCGCCAAAGAGACTTTCGCGCTGAAAGGTGCCGCGCGTCGTAAAATGATCGTCGCCTTTATTCTGATGGTGCAAGCGATTGTCTTCTTCGTACTCTACAGCCAGATGCCGACATCGCTGAACTTCTTTGCTATCCGTAACGTTGAGCACACGCTGTTCGGTATCGCTTTCGAACCTGAACAGTATCAGGCGCTGAACCCGTTCTGGATCATCATTGGTAGCCCGATTCTGGCCGCTATTTATAACAAAATGGGTGATACGCTGCCGATGCCGCACAAATTCGCGATCGGTATGGTGCTGTGCTCCGGCGCGTTCCTGGTGCTGCCGCTGGGCACGAAATTCGCATCTGATGCGGGTATCGTTTCCGTAAGCTGGCTGATCGCAAGCTATGGTCTGCAAAGTATCGGTGAACTGATGATCTCTGGTCTCGGTCTGGCGATGGTTGCGCAACTGGTGCCGCAGCGTCTGATGGGCTTCATTATGGGAAGCTGGTTCCTGACCACGGCTGGCGCGAACATTATCGCCGGCTATGTGGCTAATCAGATGGCGATCCCGGAAAACGTGACCGATCCACTGATGTCACTGAATATCTATGGCACCGTGTTCCTGCAAATTGGTATCGCGACAGCGATTATCGCTTTGCTGATGATCGTCACCGCACCGAAGCTGAACCGCATGACGCAGAGCGAAGATACCACTCGCGACACGTCGGAAACCGCTACGGCATAATCGCCGCGGGGAACTCGAATTATTCAGCCGCTAACGCAAGTTAGCGGCTTTTTTTTTATTCTGCCGCGTAATAACCTATGCCGGAAATCAGCCATAAGGAAAAGATAATGAAACTGTTTTACAAGCCGGGCGCCTGCTCTCTCGCCTCACATATTGCTCTGCGTGAGAGCGGAAAAGATGTGGATCTGGTAAGTGTTGATTTGATGAAAAAACGCCTGGAAAACGGCGATGACTTTTTTGCCATCAACCCGAAAGGACAAATCCCGGCGCTGCTGCTGAATGACAACACTCTGATTACCGAAGGCGTGGCGATTATGCAATACGTTGCTGACAGCGCGCCTGAGAGCCAGTTACTGGCACCTGTTGGCACCCTGCCGCGTTACAAAACGCTGGAGTGGCTGAATTTTATCGCAACCGAGCTGCATAAAGGCTTCACCCCGCTGTTTCGCCCGGATACACCGGAAGAGTACAAACCCACCGTACGCGCTTTACTTGAGAAAAAATTGCACTACGTGAATGAATGCCTGAGCAATAACGCATGGATTAGCGGTGCGAACTTTACCATTGCCGACGGTTATCTGTTCACGGTTCTGCGCTGGGCGCGCGCGGTGAAATTGAATATGGAAGGTCTGTCGAATATTGATGCGTATATGGCGCGTGTTGCCGCTCGCCCTGCGGTGGCGACTGCAATGGCGGCAGAAGGTATTCAGTAGAATGTGAATGCCCGCGTACGCGCTGCTCAGCGGGCAACAATAAAGGCGGGGATCCCCGCCTTTTTTACAGCAATGTCGCGCTAAAAAGATGCTCAGGTTGCGCAATTCTGTCCTGCGCCGCGACCACCTGCAGTTCATACTCCTGCAAATTTTTGGTCGCCAGCATAATTTCATACACCGCCGCCGTTACGTGTTCGAGCGCTTCACGTACGCTCGCCCCCTGCAACAATTTCACCAGTAACAATCCGCTGGTCACATCACCCACTCCGACAGGCTGACGTGCGCCAAAATCCACCAGCGGACGGCTAATGTGCCAGGCTTCACTGGACGTCACCAGCAACATTTCAAAGCGATCGGCGCTCAGTCCCGCGCGCGCCAGGTGTTTCACCAGCACGATTTGCGGCCCCTGCGCAATCAGCTCGCGTGCCGCAGCCACTGCGTCCTCCACCGTGTGGACCGCATGCTCGCAGAGGATCTCCAGCTCAATCAGATTGGGCGCAATGATATCGCTGGCAGGCAAGGCGTGGCGGACATGAAACTCGGCAACGCCAGGCGCAACGATGCAGCCTTTCTCCGGATGCCCCATGACCGGATCGCAGAAATACTTCGCCTGCGGGTTGGCTGCTTTCACCTGGCGGACGATCCCAAGAATATGCTCTCCCTGCTCTGCCGAACCCAGATAACCACTCAGCACCGCGTCGCAGCGTTTCAGTTGGTCAATTGCCGCAATACCCTGCACAATTTCGGTCAGATGGTCTGGCGGCATAACGCTGCCGGTCCATTTGCCGTACTGGGTATGGTTAGAAAACTGCACCGTGTTCAGCGGCCAGACGTTAGCGCCCAAGCGGCGCATCGGAAACTCGGCGGCACTATTCCCCGCATGACCAAAGACCACATGCGATTGAATGGCGAGGATATTCTTCATTGTTGGTAGCCTTGCAGAAGTGGAGCAATAAAAAGAAGGGAGTGATTTCTCACTCCCTTCAGCAGGTCTGTTTTTATTTCCAGCAGATCAAGCAGTAGTTTTTCTTACCGCGGCGCAACAGCGTGTAGCGGCCGAACAGGCGATCGCCATCAGTGAAGAAATACTCCGGATCGGATTGTTTTTCGCCGTTGATGGTAACAGCGTTAGACGCGATGGTTTTACGCGCCTGGCCGCGGGACGGCTGCAGCTCCGAATCCACCAGCGCCTGCATCAGATCGGCACCTTTTTCCATCTCAACCATCGGTACGCCATCCTGCGCCAGCTGTTCAAAATCGGCTTCGCTCAAATCACTCAGCGTACCGTTGAACAGGCTTTCAGTGATGCGTTTAGCGGCGGTTAACCCCTCTTCGCCATGAACCAGACGCGTCACCTGCTCTGCCAGCACATATTGCGCACGCGGCGCTTTACCGCTGTTTTTGTCTTCTTCTTCCAGCGCGTTAATTTCCGCGATGTCCATAAAGGTGAAGAACTTCAGGAAGCGGTAAACGTCCGCGTCGGCGGTGTTGATCCAGAACTGGTAGAACTTATACGGACTGGTTTTCTTCGGATCGAGCCACACCGCGCCGCCTTCGGTTTTACCAAATTTGGTGCCATCGGCTTTGGTGATCAGCGGAACCGTCAGGCCAAACACCTGATTTTGGTGCAGGCGGCGAGTCAGATCGATACCCGACGTGATGTTACCCCACTGGTCGGAGCCGCCAATTTGCAGCACGACATTATGCAGTTCGTTCAGGCAGGCAAAGTCGTAACCCTGCAGCAGGTTGTAGGAAAACTCGGTGAACGAGATGCCGACATCATCGCGGTTCAGGCGCTGCTTGACCGCTTCTTTGTTAATCATCTGGTTAACAGAGAAGTGTTTGCCGATATCGCGCAGGAAGGTCAGCACGTTCATGCTGCCAAACCAGTCGTAGTTATTTGCAGCGATAGCGGAGTTGTCGCCACAGTCGAAATCGAGGAACGGTGCAACCTGTTTGCGGATTTTATCCACCCACTCCTGCACGGTGTCTTCAGTGTTCAGTTTACGCTCAGTGGCTTTAAAACTCGGGTCGCCAATCAGACCGGTCGCGCCACCCACCAGCGCTACTGGCTTGTGGCCAGCCTGCTGGAAGCGTTTCAGGCATAACAATGGAACCAGATGCCCCAAATGCAAGCTGTCAGCGGTGGGATCGAAGCCGCAATAGAGCGCGATCGGGCCCTGCGCCAGTCGCTCTGCTAACGCTTCCTCATCCGTCACCTGAGCCACGAGGCCCCGCTCTTGCAATTGTTTAATCAAGTTACTGCTTGCCATCAAAATCTCCATGTATAAAACGGACTGCACCTTTGCCGGTACACGACTTTTCGCCAGATGCGAAAGGATACTTCATGGGGGGCAGATAGAATAAAGCGCCGGAACACGGAGTGCCAGCGCTTATAGCAACATTTTTCAGGGTTTACGGCGCGAGGCGGTCAATTTTCCACGCATCATTCTCGCGCTGGTATAAAAAACGGTCATGGAGGCGATTGGCACCGCCTTGCCAGAACTCCATCTGGTCAATACTGACGCGATAGCCGCCCCAGAAACTGGGTAACGGGATTTCGCCCTGCTGGAACTTTTGCTTCAGTTCAAGGAACTTGCTTTCCAGAATGCCGCGCGCGGAGATGCGGCTCGATTGTTTCGATACCCAGGCGCCGATTTGGCTGTCACGCGGGCGGCTGTGGAAATACTTCACCACTTCGAGCGTTGAAAGCCGTTCAGCTTTGCCGGTGACCATCACCTGCCGTTCCAGCATATGCCATGGGAACAGCAGACTGACAGCAGGGTTGTTTTCGATGTGATGCGCCTTACGGCTGCCAAGGTTGGTATAGAACACCAGCCCTTTTTCATCATAATGCTTGAGCAATACGATGCGCTGGTAAGGTTGGCCGTTCTCATCCACTGTCGCGACAACCATTGCTGTAGGATCGGCAAGCTGGGCTTCACAGGCCTGCCCCAGCCAGCGTTCAAATAATGCCAACGGTTCGGTGGGAAGGTCGCCGCGACGCAGACCACCTTTGGTGTATTCACGGCGCAGATGCGCGATTTGCTGCAATTGATCGTTATCAGACATGGCGTTAGCGAAAGTAATCATCAGGTGGGGCTATTATGCGCCCCCCTGTGAAAATCTCAACGCTGCGGAATAAGCTGGCAATTATTCAGTACGATGCGATCGCGCTTGTAGACGGTCGCACTCTCACCCTTCGACCAGAAAACGTAGACGCCATCCGTGTAACGTGCGCCGGAGGCTGAAAGCCCTTGCTGTAAGGTCAGCAATTTATCATCCCAGACAAAACTCGCCTGCTGGCGGGTGTTATTAATTTTCACGGTGAGCGGTTTTTCGTCGCACTGGTAAACCAGCGTATCGGTATGCATGCGTTCTACAAACTGATTGTAATAGCTGCATCCGGCAAGCAGTGCGGGCAGACAGGCGATGACTATTTTTTTCATAGAGTATTCCCGGGACGGTCCTGGTCACGGAGGGCGAAACGCCCTCCCTAAGCCTGGTCAGTCTAGCCCGGTGCAACTAAAGTGAAATGCGGTTAACTCTGATTCTGCCGCGGGTTAGCAGGGTAAATCGCGCCGAGCACCGAGGCAGCGGACGCGCCGGTGACAGAGGGAAGATTGCCAGGCAGTCCGGCCAGAGTTCGCCACGCAAGCCAGGCAAACGCCAGCGCTTCCATGTCGTCGCCGCTGATACCGGCTTCATCCGTGGTGGTGACTTCTGTACCTGGCAAAAGCCCCGCCAGACGCGCCATGACCAGCGGATTTCGACTCCCCCCACCACAGACCAGCAGGCGTTCACAACCGCCACTGAGCAGCACCTGCTCGGAAATTGTCACCGCCGTCAGTTCAGCCAGCGTGGCCTGCACATCGCTGGCGCTTACCCCCGGGAAGTGCGCCAGGTTGCGTTCCAGCCAGCTGTAGTTAAAGTATTCACGACCGGTACTTTTCGGTGCAGGCGTGGCAAAGTAGGCATCGCTTAGCATGTTTTGCAGGAGCGGCAGCACCACTTTACCTTCGCTCGCCCACTGCGCGTCTTTGTCGTAGGGTTTGCCTTTTTGCCGCCAAATCCATGCGTCCATGAGCATGTTGCCAGGTCCGGTGTCATAGCCTCTGACCGGCTGGCCGGGGATCAGAAGCGATAAATTGGCGATGCCACCAATGTTGAGCACCATGCGCCGTTCTACCGGGTGCGCCAGCAGTGCATGGTGAAAGGCCGGCACCAGCGGCGCGCCCTGCCCGCCAAGCGCGATATCACGGCGGCGAAAATCACCGACCACCGTCACCCCCGTACGCGCCGCGATATGGTTATTGTCACCAATCTGCAAAGTATGCGGCGCAATGCCTGTCGGCTCATGCCAGACGGTTTGCCCGTGACAGCCAATCGCGACGATATCTTCCGGGTGGAGTTGCTCTCGGTCCATTAACGCCAGCACCGCGTCGGCAAACAACTTGCCCAGTTGGGTATCCAGCCGCCCCAGTTGCGAAAGTGTAAGTTGCTGTCCCTGGCAAATGCCAAGAATCGCCTCTTTTAACGGCAGCGGAATCGGAAACGTCAGGCTCGCTTGCTGCGCGACCATGGTTTCATCGATTGCCGCCAGCACCACATCAACCCCATCCAGACTTGTTCCAGACATCACCCCAATGTAGCGACCCGATTTCATACGCCTTCCTTTAATGCATGACCGAAGGGCACCACTCCACCATAAAGCGGGGGTTAACGCCATCGGCTGCAAACACTTTTTAACAATCGGATGATTTTCCGTTAAGTGAAATTACGCCGTGCTGCGCTTATAATCGCTTCGTTTAAATCTGGTTAAACTCGCGTTGATTATTATTTTGCCGGGATTTGGCAGAAGATATGACCTGGTATTGCTAAAATGCCATATAATTTAACCATGTCGGATGCCCGCAAGGGCGTTTCATGGTGAACAGGAGATTCATAAATGATGTTACGTGCACTGGCAGTTTCGCTGATTGGTTTTACTTTGGCTGGCTGCGTGAATAACGACACGCTTTCCGGTGATGTCTACTCTGCATCCGAAGCTAAACAGGTGCAGAATGTCACTTACGGCACCATTGTTAACGTCCGTCCGGTACAGATTCAGGGTGGCGACGAAAACAATGTTATCGGCGCGCTTGGCGGTGCAGTGCTGGGTGGTTTCCTTGGCAATACTGTTGGCGGCGGCACGGGACGTTCTCTCGCCACCGCAGCAGGCGCGGTAGCCGGTGGTGTTGCAGGGCAATCCGTCCAGGGTTCACTGAATAAAACGCAGGGTGTTGAGCTGGAAATTCGTAAAGATGATGGCAACACCATTATGGTCGTGCAGAAACAGGGCAACACCCGTTTCTCCGCAGGCCAGCGCGTCGTGATGGCAAGCAACGGTCGTCAGATTACCGTTTCCCCGCGTTAATTCCCGCATTAGGTGGTCACGCCAGTGGCCGCCCTTTCATATTGCCAATACTGAATGTTGATGTAAAAAAGCCTTGCGGATGCAAGGCTTTGCTGGTCAGTCTCGCGACTGAAGCTCATTGATGTTTTGTTCCAGTCGAGCAATCATTTTAATCAACTGATCGAGTTCTTCCGCAGAGATCCCGGAAAGTATTTCCCCCCGGGTTTTACGAATAACCGTCTCCATCTCTTCAATGATTGGGTCCGCTTTTTCTGTCAATTTGATCCGCTTTGCCCGGCGATCGTTGGCGCAGGTCTGGCGAGAAATAAGGCCTTTCTCTTCCAGTTGATCCAGCGTACGCACCAGCGAAGGCTGCTCAATGCCAATCGCTTTTGCCAGTTGAATTTGCGACTGATCGGGCGGCAGCTGATGAATATTATGCAGCGTTACCCAGTGAGTCTGCGTTAATTCCAGAGGTTTCAGGCGATGGTCAATCAAAGCGCGCCAGACGCGCACTAAGCGTGCCAGATCAGAACCTAATGGCGATTCCAATTTCATCTCCTTATAATTAGCTTGCTAAGTTATTATACTCATTTTAGAATAGTTTGCAGTATTTATATTGGTAAAACAAATGTATTGCGGTTCTCGCCGGGGCTTACGCTGAGATTCCACCTGCCTTAGCAACACGCAGTGGTTGGTACTTATCTAATGATAATCATCAATCTGGCGATCCGTTAGGTTGCACAGGACACAAAGTGTGAAGTTGAACTCAAGTTTCCCGAACTTACCCCTGCAAGATCTGATTTTTGGCGCATCGGTCTATTTCCCTCCCGTATTTAAAGTGGTCATGCTGGGCTTTTTGTTCTGGCTTATTGCTCATCGCCTGTTGCGCGGGTGGATTTATGCGGGTGATATCTGGCACCCCATCCTGATGGATCTCTCCTTGTTTGTTATTGCGCTGAGCCTCGCCCTCGGCTTGCTAATTGTGTGGTAATTATGCGCCTGAAATCCCTGAAGTATTTTTCTACTCTCCTGGTGCTGGCTGTGGCGATTGTCGCGGCCTGGTGGATGTGGAACTTTTATATGCAGTCCCCCTGGACGCGTGACGGAAAGATCCGCGCTGAGCAGGTCAGTATCACACCGCAGGTCTCAGGCAGCATCAGCGAACTGAAGGTGAAAGATAACCAGTTGGTTAAAGCGGGCGATGTGCTGTTTCGTATTGACGATACGCCTTACCACATTGCCATACTGAACGCCGAAGCCCAACTGGCTCGTATGCAAACCGATCTGGCAAAAGCGAATAATGAAGCCAATCGCCGTCGCCATCTCTCACAAAACTACATCTCCGCAGAAGATCTCGATACTGCCAATATTAGTGTTAAAGCCGCGCAGGCAAGCGTTGCGGCAGCGCAGGCACAACTTGCGCAGGCACAATGGCAATTGGCGCAAACAGTAGTTAAGGCACCGGTAGACGGCTGGGTCACCAACCTTTCCACCCGTTCTGGCAATTACGCTACCGCCGGGCAACCGGTTTTCGCGCTGGTCGATAGCCATTCGTTTTATGTGATGGGTTACTTTGAAGAGACCAAGTTGCGCCATATTCATGAAGGGGCAGCAGCGAAAATCGTACTTTATAGTGGAGATGTTACGTTACAGGGTCACGTATCAAGTATTGGTCGCGCGATATATGACCAAAGCGTCGAGACTGACAGCGGGCTGGTTGCCGATATCAAACCGAACGTACCGTGGGTACGGCTGGCGCAGCGTGTGCCGGTACGTATTCAGTTTGATAACCTGCCCGCCGGGCTGACGCTGGTTTCCGGCACCACGTGCACCGTGGCGATTGGCGGTCAGTAATGAAATCGCCTGTCTGGCTCTGGCAAAATCTGCCATGGGTAAAAGCCACGGTCGGGCAGTGGCGCTATGCGCTGCGCAACGGTATCGCGATGTGTCTGGCGCTCACGGTGGCTTATTATCTCGATCTCGATGAACCGTACTGGGCCATGACATCCGCAGCCGTTGTCAGCTTCCCCACCGTCGGCGGCGTGATCAGTAAAAGCCTTGGCCGTATTGCCGGGAGCCTGCTTGGGGCGAGCGCGGCACTGATCATTGCCGGTCAGACACTCAACGATCCGTGGCTGTTTCTGTTCGCCATGGCCACCTGGATTGGCTTTTGTACCTGGGCTTGCGCGCAGTTCACCAATAATGTCGCCTATGCCTTTCAACTGGCGGGTTATACCGCCGCGATTATCGCGTTCGCCATGGTCGATGTGACCGATATTACGGAGCTGTGGGACATTGCTCAGGCGCGCGTGTGCGAAGTGATCCTGGGCATTTTGTGCGGCGGCATGATGATGATGATCCTGCCCGGCAACGCGGACGGAACCACCCTGCTGTCAGCATTGAAAAAAATGCATGCCCGGTTGCTGGAGCATGCAAGCCTTCTATGGCAGCCAGAAACCACAGACGCTATCCGCACCGCCCATGAGAGCGTTATCGGCCAGATCCTCACCACCAATTTGCTGCGCATTCAGGCGTTCTGGAGCCATTACCGTTTTCGGCGGCAAAACAGTTTGCTTACCTGGTTACTGCACCAACAGCTTCGCATGACCAGTGTGATCTCCAGCCTGCGCAGAATGTTGCTGAACTGGCCCGACGCGCCGGATAACTTGCGCCCGGTTCTTGAGCAACTGCTCTCCGAGCTTGCTCACCCGCGCGCGGATGCGCTTACCGTCGCACGGATTATCGCCCCGCTCGCGCCCGGAGAAAGCGACGATTACCGGCACCATGCATTCTGGCAGCGCTTACGCTACTTCTGCCGTTTATACCTCACCAGTAGTCGCTGGCTGGCGCGCGTGGAGAATGCTTCGCCAGTCAGCAGTTATACGCCGCCGCGAAGCCCGGGATTGATGCGTGATACGTATAATGCCGAAGCGCTATGGAGCGGCATTCGTACCTTTTGCGCGCTGAGTCTGGTCGGCGCATGGAGCATCAATACGCAGTGGGAATCGGGCTCGGCGGCGCTGACACTTGCGGCTATCAGCTGTGTGCTTTACTCCGTCTCACCCGCGCCGTTTAACTCCCTGACACTGCTGTTGCGTACCTTAATTTTGCTGTCGCTGTTCAGCTTTATGGTGAAATTCGGCCTGATGGTGCAAATCAGCGAGCTGGCGGTGTTTCTGCTGTTTCTCTTCCCGCTGTTAACCACCCTGCAATTGTTGAAATTACAAATGCCAAAGCTGGCCGGGTTGTGGGGGCAGTTGATTGTTTTTATGGGCTCGTTTATCGCCGTGACCAATCCACCGGTTTATGACTTTGCGGACTTCTTAAATGACAACCTGGCGAAGATCTCAGGCGTCGCGCTGGCGTGGCTCGCGTTTGCCGTGTTACGTCCGGGCTCAGATGCCCGCAAAAGTCGGCGTCACATTCGCACGCTGCGCCGCAGTTTTGTCGATCAACTTAGCCGCCTGCCACAGCTGAGCGAGCATGAGTTTGAATCGGTGGTTTATCACCACATTAGCCAGTTAAGCCATAGCCAGGACGCGCAAGCACGGCGCTGGTTGCTGCGCTGGGGGGTTGTGTTATTGAATTGCTCGCATGTTGTCTGGCAGCTACGCGACTGGGAAATCCGCTCGGATCCCCTCGCCAAAGTCCGCGAGTTATGCATTGTCTTATTGCGGGATGTGATGAGTGAGCGTGGTGTCCGGCAACGAACGCTTTCTGCCACGCTGACCGAGCTGCAGCGGATTAGCGCGGTGCTGGGTAAACATCACCAGCCGGCCGCGCAGGAGCTGGCCTCGGTTGTCTGGCGCTTATATTGCGCGCTATCGCAGCTGGAGCAAGCCCCGGCAGCCGGAACGCTTACTTGATAACGCCGCAGGCGTAACGTGCGCCGCCACCGCCGAGCGGTTTCGGTTGATCGGACATATTATCGCCGCCCACGTGCACCATCAGCGCTTTGCCTTTCACATCCGCGAGTTTTTTCAGACGCGGCGCCACCACCGGGTCGGTCGCTTTACCGTCATTGTTGACCACCAGCACCGGCAGGTCGCCTAAATGTCCGGCGCCTTCTGGCCCTTCATGCTTGCCGGTATGCTGCGGATCGAGGTGCCCCCCTGCCGCTTCAGCAGCAGAGGCTTTCCCCTCTTTAATAGCAGGCTGGCAACTGCCTTTGGCATGGACGTGAAAACCATGCTCACCGGGCGGCAGGGCTTTCAGATCGGGCGCAAATTCCAGCCCCTTATCGGTTTCGCTGATTTTTACACTACCAACAGACTGCCCAACGCCCTGCGCAGTGACCAGGTTCATTTCCACTTTTTCACTAGCGGCTTGCGCCCCAGCGCAAACCACGAGCGCCAGCACAGCCAGACTAAAACGCTTCATATGACCTCCTTCGGTCTGTTTTAACCCTGTAAGTTTAAACCAGGGTGGCAGATTTCACCGGGAGGTCATCTGCCCGCGTTATGGCACGTCGTAACCAAGCGCCGCTTTGCGAATACGGAACCACTGTTGGCGCGTCATCTGAAGGTTCAGTGCCCCCAGCGCCGAACGCACGCGCTCAATTTTACCCGAGCCAATAATGGGCAGCGGCGCAGACGGCAGACGCATCACCCAGGCATAGACCACCTGTTCGATGGTTTCGGCATTCAGTTCCTGCGCAACGCGCGCCAGTTCATCACGTAGCGGCTGGAACGCAGCATCGTTAAACAGACGCCCGCCGCCGAGACATGACCATGCCATCGGGCGGATGCGCAACTGTTGCAGTTGATCCAGCGTACCATCCAGCAGTAGCGGCTGGTGAACCGGCGAGATCTCGACCTGGTTGGTCGCCAGCGTAAATGGCAGGCGTGACTGCAACAGAGAGAACTGAGCGGGTGTGAAGTTAGAAACGCCAAAGTGGCGCACTTTTCCGCTCTGATGCAAATGCAGAAATGCTTCCGCCACCTCATCGGCGTCCATCAACGGATCGGGACGGTGGATCAGTAACAAATCAAGGTGATCGGTGGCAAGATTCACCAGCGACTGTTCGGCACTGCGAATAATGTGGTCGCGTTCAGTAATGTAATGACCCAGCGCATGTTCCGGTTTCGCGGTGGTGGCGATGCCGCATTTGCTGACAATCTCCATGCGGGCACGCAGATGCGGAGCGAGCTTGAGCGCTTCGCCAAATGCGGCTTCACACAGATAACCGCCGTAAATATCCGCGTGATCAACGGTAGTCACACCGAGATCAAGATGAGACTCAATGAAGCTAACCAGCTGCTGCGCGGACATGTTCCAGTCCATTAAACGCCAGTAGCCCATCACAAAACGGGAGAACTCCGGGCCTTGCGGCGCGAGGGCAATACGTTGAACCATAATGATTTCCTCGAAGGTAATTTGCCTTCGAGTATACGCATTTTGGCGACTAAAACAGTGAAGGTTGCTGAGGTTCTTCCGCAGAGGACGCTTTGTTTGCGCGCATTTTGCGCTGCAGGCGCTGGCGGCACAAACGCAGCACCTCCTGCTTTTGCGCATCGGTCATTTTTTGCCAGTTAAAACGCTCATCGCGGCTACGCATGCAGCCACGACAAAAACCGCGCTCATCCGACTGGCAAATACCGCGGCACGGGCTCTGGACGGGGAAAAACTCCAGTTGTTCTGGCACAGTCGTCTCCGGTAATACAGGCAGTTCCCTTTATTGAAGACTGCCTGTCGACAACGCGCAAGGCGAAAAACGCATTGTTCGCCACTTGCAACAGACCGATCGGTCTAGTAGAGTGGCGCGATGAGCAGAAATACCGAACATGACACGCGCGAACATTTACTGGCGACCGGCGAGCAGCTTTGCATGCATCGCGGGTTTACCGGTATGGGCCTGAGCGAATTACTGAAAACAGCGGAAGTGCCAAAAGGCTCTTTCTACCACTATTTTCGCTCTAAAGAGGCGTTCGGCGTGGCGTTGCTTGAGCGTCACTATGCCGCGTATCACCAGCGGCTGGCGGCCCATTTCGCCAGCGGGCCGGGAAACTACCGTGACAGGCTACTGGCGTATTATCAGGAGACGCTCCGGCAGTTTAGCCAACAGGGAATTATTAGCGGTTGCCTGACGGTGAAACTATCGGCGGAAGTGTGCGATCTGTCGGAAGACATGCGTTCAGCAATGGACAAAGGCGCGAGCGGCGTTATCGCCCTGCTCGCGGATACGCTGGTAAAAGGGTGTAACGATCGCAGCTTAACGTTTCAGGGCGAACCACTAACGCAGGCGCAAGTGTTGTACTCCCTGTGGTTAGGTGCCAATTTGCAGGCCAAAATTTCGCGAAGCGCCCTGCCGCTGGAAAGCGCGCTGGCGCATGCAAACAGCATCATTGCAACGCCTGTCTGAGAGCAGGCATTTTTATTTCACTTTTTACTAGTCGACCGGTCTATTCAGGAGTTGTTATGTCCAGTAAATTATTTACGCCGCTGAAAGTGGGCGCTATTACCGTTCCAAACCGCGTTTTTATGGCACCGTTGACGCGACTGCGCAGCATCGAGCCGGGTGATATTCCTACGCCGTTAATGGCGGAATATTATCGTCAGCGCGCCAGCGCCGGCCTGATTATCAGCGAAGCCACGCAAATCTCCGCGCAGGCGAAAGGCTATGCCGGCGCACCGGGTCTGCACAGCGCAGAACAAATTGCGGCATGGCAGAAAATCACCGATGCCGTGCATAGCGAAAACGGCCGTATCGCCGTACAGCTGTGGCACACCGGTCGTATCTCGCACAGCAGTCTGCAACCGGGTGGTGCCGCGCCGGTCGCACCGTCAGCTATCAACGCGGGAACGCGTACCTCTCTGCGTGATGCCAACGGCAACGCCACGCGTGAAGACACCTCCACGCCGCGCGCGCTTGAAACCGATGAGATCCCGGGTATCGTTAATGATTTCCGCCAGGCCGTTGCCAATGCGCGCGACGCCGGGTTTGATCTGGTTGAACTGCACTCGGCCCATGGTTATCTGTTGCACCAGTTCCTTTCACCGTCGGCGAACCAGCGTACCGACCAGTACGGCGGCAGCGTGGAAAATCGCGCGCGCCTGGTGCTGGAAGTGGTCGACGCGGTAAGCACAGAGTGGGACGCAGAGCGCATTGGTATTCGCGTGTCTCCGATCGGTTCTTTCCAGAACATGGATAACGGCCCGAACGAAGAAGCCGATGCGTTATATCTGATCGAGGAACTGGGCAAGCGCGGTATTGCTTACCTGCATATGTCAGAGCCGGACTGGGCCGGCGGTGAACCGTACACCGACGCGTTCCGTGAAAAAGTGCGCGCACGTTTCCACGGCCCGATCATTGGTGCAGGTGCCTATACCCCGGAAAAAGCGGAACAGTTGATCGAGAAAGGTTTGATTGACGCGGTAGCCTTTGGTCGCGCCTATATCGCCAACCCGGACCTGGTAAAACGTCTGCAACTGAAAGTGGAACTGAACCCACAGCGCCCGGAAAGCTTCTATGGCGGCGGCGCGGAAGGTTACACCGACTACCCTTCTCTGTGATCCTCTGATTGTTCATTGATAGCGGCGGGTCTGCGCCGCTATACTAAAACTGTGTTTCTATTCGGAACTTTAACACATTCATACAAGAGGATATTATGCGCTTACTTCACACCATGCTGCGCGTCGGCAACCTGCAACGCTCCATCGAATTTTATACTAACGTGCTGGGCATGAAGCTGCTGCGTACCAGTGAAAACCCGGAATATAAATATTCGCTGGCTTTCGTTGGCTACGGCCCGGAAAGCGAAGAAGCGGTGATTGAACTGACCTACAACTGGGGCGTGGAAAGCTACGATCTGGGTAATGCTTACGGTCATATCGCGCTGAGCGTGGAAAACGCGGCGCAAGCTTGCGAAGCTATCCGCAACAACGGCGGTAATGTGACGCGTGAAGCGGGTCCGGTTAAAGGTGGAACCACGGTTATCGCCTTCGTTGAAGATCCGGACGGTTACAAAATCGAGCTGATCGAAGAGAAAGACGCCGGTAAAGGCCTGGGTAACTAATCCCCTCCGGGCGCGCTTTGCGCCCGCTGTTTTACATCCCTTCGTAAAATTTGCCATAATGCGCTGCCATTTTCCCGTATCAAGAGATCCTGATGTCCGATAACGCTCAACTGACTGGTCTGTGCGACCGTTTTCGCGGTTTTTACCCTGTGGTAATTGATGTTGAAACCGCCGGGTTTAACGCCAAAACCGACGCGCTGCTGGAAGTCGCCGCCATTACGCTGAAAATGGATGAACAAGGCTGGCTCATGCCCGACAGCACGCTGCATTTCCACGTTGAGCCTTTCGAAGGCGCGAACCTGCAACCCGAAGCGCTGGCCTTTAACGGCATTGATCCGGGCAATCCGCTGCGTGGCGCGGTGAGTGAGCATGACGCCCTGCATGCCATTTTTAAAATGGTGCGCAAAGGCATTAAAGATCAGGGTTGTAACCGCGCTATTATGGTGGCGCACAACGCGACCTTCGATCACAGTTTTATGATGGCCGCTGCGGAACGCGCTTCACTGAAACGCAACCCGTTCCACCCGTTTGTCACTTTCGATACCGCGTCATTAAGCGGACTGGCTCTCGGGCAGACGGTGCTGTCAAAAGCGTGTGGCGCGGCGGGCATCGCGTTTGACGCCTCGCAGGCGCACTCCGCGCTATACGATACAGAGCAAACCGCCCTGCTATTTTGCGAAATCGTCAATCGCTGGAAGCGTCTTGGCGGCTGGCCGTTGCCCATCGCGGATGAAAATCAGGCATAAAAAAAGCGACCGTCAGGTCGCTTTTTTATTGGCAGAAATTACTCTGCGCTCGGCTCGTCTTTATGTTTTGCCGCCGCTTCTTTGATAAGCGTCTGCAATTCGCCGCGTTGATACATTTCAATCACGATATCGCAGCCGCCAACCAGTTCACCTTCAATCCACAGCTGCGGGAAGGTCGGCCAGTTAGCGTATTTCGGCAGTTCTGCGCGAATATCCGGGTTTTGCAGAATGTCTACATAGGCAAAACGTTCACCGCATGCAGAGAGCGCTTGTACCGCCTGGGCGGAGAAACCGCAGCTTGGCAGCTTCGGAGAGCCTTTCATATACAGCAGAATCGGGTTTTCAGCGATCTGGCGCTGGATTTTTTCAAGTGTTGTGCTCATTGTCATGCTTCCTTCAACTTCTTCTACGGCAGATGTTCGCCATTGTAACGGTTCAGAGGGGCATCGGAAAATAACATTTTGTTCACCGTTCATGATTTTATCGTCTGTCGGCAAAAGTTGCCTTAGGAATATGACTTAACTCAACTCGCCATCCCGCTTGCTGCCTAACTCTTGAGCACATAGAAACGTTTTGCTGCTTTTTTTTGCGCTTGTTAACGAAACGAAGCTATAGATGCAAAAACAGTATTAACTTTTGGGGTTTTTATGGATTAGAATCGACGAGTTTTAAAAAACCATTTGCAGGCATATTAAATGCTTGCCCTAACAGGGGATTGCTCAGTGGCGCGGATACCAAAAGCTTCAATCACGCTCTGTGCTTTGTTGTTCACCACGATTTCTTTCACGCCATTAGCGAGTGCCTCTGAACAGGCGCGAGCGTCGGCCGTGCAAAAATCGCATCTGGCGAAAGCATCCGAACGTAAGAAAAAAAATACATCACACAAGACACCAAAGAAAAACAGTCGCAGTCCGGCAGAAAAAACCACCAGCAAAAAAACAACGGAGAGTAAAAAAGCTCCGGCAAATAAAAAAGTTACTACCAGCAAAAAAGCCAGCAAAATCAC
The DNA here is from genome assembly GCF_039409795.1 of Kosakonia sp. PSU_27. Lineage (NCBI taxonomy): Bacteria > Pseudomonadati > Pseudomonadota > Gammaproteobacteria > Enterobacterales > Enterobacteriaceae > Kosakonia > Kosakonia sp. PSU_27. Next base: position 22,035 of record NZ_JBCIVK010000004.1, read on the forward strand.
CTCGCGTCGTAATACATCCAGCCCGTTAAAAACCACCGCCGTCACCTGGACTGAGAAATGTACGCCGCGCAAAGGCCACAAGCCGCATTGTGTGAAGGTTAAAAGCACTAACGCCATCGCCGATGTGCATAAAGTTCGCATTCAAAAAGCACAAAAAACCGCCATGTCCAAGCTGATGAACCAGATTGGCAAGCCTTATCACTGGGGCGGCACCTCACCAAGCACCGGTTTCGATTGCAGCGGTCTGGTCTATTACGCATATAAGGATCTGGTGAAATTCCGTATTCCGCGTACCGCCAATGAAATGTATCACCTGCGCGATGCATCGCCGGTGAATGTGGCGGAACTGGAGAGCGGCGATCTGGTGTTCTTCCGTACCCAGGGCCGTGGTACCGCCGATCACGTGGGCGTGTACGTCGGTAATGGTAAATTCATTCAGTCTCCGCGTAGCGGCCAGGACATTCAGGTTACATCGCTGAGTGAAGATTACTGGCAGCGCCATTATGTTGGCGCGCGTCGCGTCGTGACGCCGAAAACCATTCGCTAACCCCTTACCTGCCGCGCCTGCGGCAGGTAACCCCCTCTTTTGTCTGGCCTTTCGATTTGCTACCCTAATCCGCACATCCAGTAGGGCTATTGGGTGTCATTAAAATAATGAAAGGAGAATAGCAATGTCGTTTGAATTACCTGCATTACCGTATGCAAAAGACGCCCTGGCGCCGCATATCTCAGCCGAAACGCTGGAATACCACTATGGTAAACACCATCAGACGTATGTCACCAACCTCAACAACCTGATCAAAGGCAGCGCTTTTGAAGGTAAATCGCTGGAAGAGATTGTGAAAACCAGCGAAGGCGGCGTGTTCAATAATGCGGCCCAGGTCTGGAACCATACTTTCTACTGGAACTGCCTGGCCCCGAATGCTGGCGGTGAACCGACCGGTGAGCTGGCGGCAGCTATCGCCAAATCATTCGGCAGCTTTGCCGAATTCAAAGCGCAATTCACCGATGCTGCGGTTAAAAACTTCGGTGCTGGCTGGACGTGGCTGGTGAAAAAAGCGGATGGCACATTAGCCATTGTTTCAACGTCTAATGCGGGCACTCCGCTGACAAGCGATGCAACCCCGCTGTTAACCGTCGATGTGTGGGAACATGCGTATTACATCGATTACCGTAATGCGCGTCCGAACTACCTCGAACATTTCTGGGCGCTGGTAAACTGGTCATTCGTGGCCAAAAATTTAGCGGCATAAACGCGGCATAAAACAAAGGAGGGGCTAGCCCCTCCTTTTTTGCATTTGTGCTATTTATTCTGCTGCGGCACAGGCACGTTCTGGCTGAGAGTGACCAGAGAACAGCACCACCAGCAGGCCCAGCCCGGCAATAATCGCCCCCATAACCGGGACGAAATCATAACCCAGCCCAGCGGAAATCACTGCCCCACCGGCTGCCGCACCCAGCGCGTTACCGAGGTTAAAGGCACCGATATTGACTGAAGATGAAAGGCCCGGTGCTTCATGCGCAACACGCATGACACGCATCTGCAACGGCGGAACCACCGCAAACGTCGCCGCGCCCCACACCACCATGCTGATGGCTGCGCCCACTTCACTGCGCGCCAGGAACGGGATCGCCAGCATGATGGCAATCAGCAGGATCAAAAAACCTTTCAGCGTGCCGGTGACCGAGCGATCCGCCAGTTTGCCGCCGAGATAGTTACCAATGGAGAAACCAACGCCAATCAATACCAGCATCGCCGTCACAAAAACGGGAGTGGCATCGGTAATGGTGTGCAGCACCGGCGCAATGTAGGTATACAGCGTGAACATGGCGCCCGCGCCGAGTACGGTGGTCAGCAATGCGGACAACACTTGTGGGCGTACCAGTACCGACAGCTCTTTACGTACGTCCGGGCGCTCACCTGTGCCACCTTTCGGCAGCGAAAAGAACAGGCTCGCCATGGCAATCACACCCAGCCCGGCGGTGGCCATGAACGACATACGCCAGCCAATGGTTTCACCCAGCCAGGTCGCGGCAGGCACACCGCCAATGTTAGCAATGGTCAGCCCCATAAACATGGTTGCCACTGCGCTGGCCTGCTTCTCTTTGGCGACAACGCTTGCCGCCACCACCGAGCCAAGACCAAAGAAAGCGCCGTGGTTCAGGCTGGTGACGATCCGCGCCAGCATTAATGTGGCGTAATCCGGCGCAATCGCCGACAGCACGTTACCGAGCGTAAAAATCGCCATCAAAAAGATCAGGGCATTGCGTCTGCCACGGTGAGACAGCAGCAATGTCATTAACGGCGCACCAACCATCACGCCGATAGCGTAGGCGCTAATCAGCATCCCCGCCGCCGGAATAGAAACATCGACGCCGCGGGCAATAACCGGCAGTAATCCCATCGGGGAAAACTCGGTGGTACCAATGCCGAAGGCGCCAATCGCCAGGGCAAGCAAAGGGAAATTAATTTTCATCTGTGACTCCAAAATAGACATGCCGACTTGCGACCCTGTCGCTGAAGCCAAAAGTATGACAGCTATCACAAAAAACAGAAGTTAGCAGAATGACAAAAGATTATTGCAGAAGTGATAACAATGGCGGGGTAGAAAACCGAGGGAGAAAAGGCTCTCCCTCGCGATAGATCAATGCAGTGCAGCAGTCAGACCGCCGAAAACAATCAGGCTCAGAACGATGACGGTAGTGATTAAAGAATACTTCAGATCGGTGCTCATCAATTTTCCCCTTTTTAATTTCCCCACAAAAAGTGAGATAACGCATTTTTGCACAAATTATCTTAAAAATCTTGCGGGAATTCGCAGGAGAAACGTTTTAATACTTCCCCTTTTGCTCAAGATCAGACAAAATTCGACGCTAAATTTATTAGCGTACCGGCCATTGACTCCCCTCCTGACGTCCAGTGTCGTTTTCCCGGCGTACCGCACCCCCTTTGATGGGTACAGGGTGATTAAAGGCAAACGTTTACCTTAAGTATTATCAGGAGCTTATGATATGGTCTGGAGTGATATCTGATGGCAACGATTAAAGACGTAGCGAAACGAGCAAACGTTTCCACTACAACCGTATCACATGTAATTAACAAAACCCGTTTCGTCGCCGAAGAGACGCGCAACGCTGTGTGGGCGGCGATTAAAGAGTTGCACTATTCCCCCAGCGCCGTCGCCCGCAGCCTGAAAGTGAATCACACAAAATCGATCGGCTTGCTGGCCACCAGCAGTGAAGCGGCCTACTTTGCTGAAATTATCGAAGCCGTAGAGAAAAAGTGCTTCCAGAAGGGTTATACCTTGATCCTCGGCAATGCCTGGAATAGCCTCGAAAAACAGCGTGCTTATCTGTCGATGATGGCGCAAAAGCGCGTCGATGGCTTGCTGGTAATGTGTTCCGAATACCCGGAATCGCTGTTGAGCATGCTGGAAGAGTACCGCCATATTCCGATGGTTGTGATGGACTGGGGCGAAGCGAAGGCCGACTTTACGGATTCCGTTATTGATAACGCCTTTGAAGGCGGTTATATGGCCGGGCGCTACCTTATTGATCGCGGACACCGCGATATTGGCGTGATCCCCGGCCCGCTGGAGCGTAACACTGGCGCGGGCCGTCTGGCCGGCTTTATGAAAGCGATGGAAGAAGCCCTTATCAGCGTGCCGGAAAACTGGATCGTGCAGGGCGATTTCGAGCCGGAATCCGGCTATCGCGCGATGCAGCAAATCCTCAATCAGGCGCATCGCCCTACCGCAGTCTTTTGCGGCGGTGACATTATGGCGATGGGCGCGCTGTGCGCTGCCGATGAGATGGGTTTACGCGTACCGCAGGATATTTCCCTGATTGGTTATGACAACGTACGTAACTCACGCTTCTTCACCCCGGCCCTAACCACGATTCACCAGCCGAAAGATTCGCTGGGAGAAACGGCGTTTACCATGCTGCTTGATCGTATCGTCAACAAGCGCGAAGAGTCGCAGTCTATTGAAGTGCATCCGCGTCTGGTTGAGCGCCGTTCCGTGGCCGATGGCCCGTTCCGCGACTACCGCCGCTAACCGCTTATTACGGAGCCGTTAATTCGGCTCCCGTAACCACTCGTCATTCAGCGTTTCGCTATCTCCCAGATATTCCAGCAGCCAGTTTAACGCCGGGGACGCCTCATTTTGTTGCCATGTCAGGCAGCACGCCGCATCCGGGAAGGGATTTTCCAGGGTCAGCGCAACCCAGTCACCGCTGTCGAGCCGCGGCCGGGCAAAGTGTGCCGGCACCATTCCCACGCATAACCCTGCCGATAAGCACGCCTCCGACGACGCCCAATCAGGAACAATCACGCGTTTCTGATTATCCAGTAGCCAGGTAATACGTTTCGGCAACGAGCGGGACGTATCTTCCTGGATAAGTGAAGGCCAGTTGCGCAAGGTATCGTCGCTAAGCGGGCCTGCCAGTGACGCCAGCGGATGGCGACTGGAAACCACGCATTTCCAGCTCAGCATTCCCATATCGCGAAACGCATAACGCCCACCGACGGGAATAGCCTGCGTTGCGCCAATCGCCAGCTCCACCCGCCCGTCAGCAAGCGCATCCCAGACACCGTTAAAGACTTCCTGGTAGACCTGCAACTCAACATCACTGAAATGTCGATAGAAATCGACGATCAATTGCCGGGTACGTTCAGGTTTTACGATGTTGTCGACGGCGATCGCCAGTTGCCCGCGCCAGCCGTTGGCGATTTGCTGGCACTGCTGACGGGTGATCTGCATTTTTTTGATAACAGCTCGCCCTTCTTTCAAAAACCAGACTCCGGCAGGCGTAAGCTCAACATCCCGATGGCGACGCTCAAACAGCGGAACAGCGAGCCACTCTTCAAGCTGCCGCACGGTATAGCTCACTGCAGAAGGTACACGGTGTAACTCCTGCGCCGCACCGCTAAAACTGCCATTGCGCGCGACAGCATCAACCACTTCCAGCGAATATTCTGACCACATAATCTGCCTGCAAAAAATTTGAAACCACTACGCAAATATTAGCGTTTCACAAGCGCTAATGCACTCCTTACACTCGACAGCCCTGATTACCTGCAATTAAAGAGAAACACCAATGCAACCTGGCAACGGATTTTTAGTCTGGCTCGCGGGATTAAGCGTGCTCGGCTTTTTAGCCACTGATATGTACCTCCCCGCCTTCAGCGCGATACAGCAAGATTTAGACACATCGTCTGCGGTGGTTAGCGCGACTTTAAGCCTGTTTCTGGCGGGCTTTGCCATTGCGCAACTGGTATGGGGGCCGCTATCAGACCGCTATGGTCGCAAGCCGATTTTGCTGACCGGGCTGGCGATTTTCGCGCTGGGCTGTCTGGGAACATTATGGGTACGTGATGCAACCCTGCTGCTGGTACTGCGCTTTCTCCAGGCGGTCGGCGTCTGCGCCGCGACAGTAAGCTGGCAGGCGCTGGTGACGGATAACTACCCCGCGCATCGCGTCAATCGCATCTTCGCCACTATTATGCCGCTGGTGGGTTTGACGCCGGCACTGGCACCGCTGCTGGGCGCCTGGATCCTTGCGCATTTCAACTGGCAGGCCATTTTCGCCACTTTACTGGCGATAACGTTAATTCTGATGATCCCGGCATGGCGGCTGAAATCACCCGCGCAGAAAAGTGAACACCACGAACAACCGCTGACATTTATGGATCTGCTGCGTGCCCGGGATTATCGCGGGAATGTGATTATCTATGCCGCCTGCTCAGCCAGTTTCTTCGCCTGGCTGACCGGTTCACCGTTTATTCTGCATGAAATGGGTTATGGCCCATCGGTTATTGGCCTCAGTTATGTGCCGCAAACCATCGCCTTTTTGGTGGGCGGTTACGGTTGCCGTGCCGCGTTGCAGAAATGGCAGGGTTCTCGTTTGTTGCCATGGCTGCTGGGGGCGTTCGCGTTAAGTGTCCTCGCCACCTGGGCCGTCGGTTTTATGCCGGACGTGTCGCTGGCCGCGCTTCTCATCCCCTTCTGCTTTATGGCAATGGCCAACGGCGCGATTTACCCTATCGTGGTCGCGCAGGCGCTGCGTCCTTTCCCGCAGGCAACCGGCCGCGCAGCCGCCTTGCAGAATACGCTACAACTGGGTTTATGTTTTCTGGCAAGCCTGGTGGTCTCATGGCTCATCGCCACACCACTGCTGACGACAACCAGTGTCATGCTGGCAATGGTGCTACTGGTCGCGCTGGGTTATCGCCTTCAGCGCCGCACGCACGATGAATTAGCAGACAAAAAGGTTGTGGCTTCCTCGTCGCATTAATAGTTGCGCAAGCGACTATCAACAACACAGTGGTTAGCTTGCTACGGGCTTTTTATTGAATCACCCGATTTTGAAGCCTATACTCATTTTCGGCTGTTTGATAAATACGATAAATATTATGCATTAACGGGTACCGGATTGTACCCGTTTACCCATGGAAGGCCTTTCGGCAAGGGTCCTCTCCCTTCCTCTGTTCTACGTCGGATATCAGCCTCACGGTAAAAACCGTGAGATTTCTCACAAGCCCGAAAAAGCGTCTACGCTGTTTGAAGGTTCTGATCACTGCGAGTGATGGAGAAGTTATGAGTTCATCGTGTATAGAAGAAGTTAGCGTACGGGATGACAATTGGTTCCGTATAGCAAACGAACTGCTGGGTCGCGCAGGTATCCGCGTCAACGGTCCCGCAGCGTCAGATATTCAGGTGAAAAATCCTGATTTTTTCAAACGTGTTTTACAGGAAGGCTCGCTCGGACTCGGCGAAAGTTATATGGACGGCTGGTGGGATTGCGCCCGCCTGGACATATTTTTCACCAAAGTCTTACGTGCCGGGCTGGAAAACCAACTTCCGCACCATTTCAAAGATACACTCCGCATTGCCGGAGCAAGATTATTTAATCTGCAAAGTAAAAAAAGGGCCTGGATTGTGGGCAAAGAACATTACGATCTTGGTAATGATCTGTTTACCCGCATGCTGGACCCGCAGATGCAATACTCTTGCGCCTACTGGAAAGACGCTGAAACGCTGGACGATGCACAACGGGCAAAACTGCGGCTTATTGGTGAAAAGCTGCAGTTGAAACCCGGCATGCGCGTGCTGGATATTGGCTGTGGATGGGGTGGTCTGGCGCAGTTTATGGCGCAAAATTACGGCGTCAGTGTGGTTGGCGTGACGATTTCCGCAGAGCAGCAAAAGCTGGCGCAGAAGCGTTGCGAAGGGCTGGATGTCGATATCCGTTTGCAGGATTATCGCGATCTCGACGAGCAATTTGACCGCATTGTTTCCGTTGGCATGTTTGAACATGTCGGGCCAAAAAACTATGCGACCTATTTCCGCGTTGTCGATCGTAACCTGAAACCTGATGGCATTTTTTTACTGCATACCATCGGCTCAAAACGTACCGATCACAATGTGGATCCGTGGATCAACCGCTACATCTTCCCGAATGGTTGTTTGCCTTCTGTGCGCCAGATTGCGGATGCCAGCGAATCACACTTTGTGATGGAAGACTGGCACAATTTCGGCGCGGATTATGACCGTACGTTAATGGCGTGGCATGAGCGTTTTCTTGCCGCCTGGCCGGAAATCGCCGACAACTACTCGGAACGCTTTAAACGGATGTTCAGCTATTATCTCAATGCCTGCGCGGGGGCGTTTCGTGCGCGGGACATTCAGCTCTGGCAGGTGGTTTTCAGTCGGGGTATTGAACACGGGTTGCGCGTCGCGCGTTAAAAAATAAACCCCGGCATGCCGGGGTTTATTTTTACTCTTCGCTGGCTGCTGCGACAATCGCCGCTTCTTTCGAGGCCAGCACACGCTCCACGGTATCGACAACCGCCTGCGTTTGCGGGTCGATTTCGATATTCACGCGATGCCCCAGTTTTTTCGCGCCAAGCGTCGTACGCTGCAACGTTTCCGGAATTAAATGCACGCAGAAGCGGCTACTGGTGACTTCGCCAACCGTCAGGCTGATCCCGTCAATGCCGATAAAACCTTTGTACAGAATGTATTTCATCAGCGCAGGATCCTGCACTTTGAACCAGATCTGGCGGTTATTTTCCGAGGTGAGAATTTTGACTATTTCGGCGGTGGTCATGATATGACCCGACATTAAGTGACCGCCGATTTCATCGCTGAATTTTGCCGCGCGCTCAACGTTTACCGAGTCGCCGACATTCAGATCGCCGAGGTTGGTGATACGCAGCGTCTCTTTCATCAGATCGAAGCTGATATGGCGGCCGTTAATCGCCGTCACTGTCAGACAGCAACCATTATTGGCAATGGAAGCGCCGGTCTCAATGCCATCCAGCATCGTCTCAGGCAACTCAACAACGTGAGTGCGGAAATTGGGTTTATCATCAATTGACACCAGTTTCGCCGTGCCTTGCACAATACCCGTAAACATACTTACCACTCCTGTTCCATTCATACGGCCATTACCGTGTTCTTTACGCACAATAACAGGTGAAATTTACCCTTGCCAGTTTCAATCGCCCTGCCGCCCTTTTTCCCGCCACTCTGGCGAGAAGATAAGCGTAGCGCCGCGTGCTAAAAGATAACTTTGCTTTATGACTGGCATGGCAAAAGCGCGCCATAGCAGGTAATATTTGTACACATGTCGCACCCATCGCTGTGCGGCATCCTTTTTAGCACAAGGAAAAACTCCTTCCTGATTAGTCGTTCCATTCTTCTTATAACTACAAGATAAAGGTGTTCTCGTGCAGAAGTATATGAGAGAAGCGGGTCAGTTACTGGCGCTCGCCGTGCCGGTTATTTTCGCGCAGGTCGCCCAGACAGCCATGGGTTTCGTCGATACGGTAATGGCCGGTGGCTACAGCGCCACGGATATGGCGGCGGTGGCAATCGGGACCTCAATCTGGTTTCCCGCCATTCTGTTTGGCCACGGTCTGCTACTGGCGATGACGCCGGTGATTGCCCAGTTAAATGGTTCCGGACGTCGCGACAGAATTGCCCATCAGGTTGGCCAGGGGTTCTGGCTGGCAGGCTTGGTCGCGGTGTTGATCATGATTGTGCTGTGGAATGCCGGTCATATTATTTACGCCATGCACAACATCGATCCGCAACTGGCGGATAAAGCCGTGCGTTTTTTACGTGCGTTGATGTGGGGGGCGCCGGGTTATCTCTTTTTCCAGGTGATGCGTAATCAGTGCGAAGGCCTTGCCCGCACGATCCCGGGTATGCTGATGGGGTTTGTCGGCCTGCTGGTGAATATCCCGGTGAACTACATCTTTATTTACGGCCATTTCGGTATGCCCGAACTCGGCGGTGTGGGCTGCGGCGTGGCGACCGCGTCCGTCTATTGGGTGATGTTTATTTGCATGCGCCTGTACGTTAAACGCGCCCGCGCGATGCGTGATATTCAAGCGATGCAACGTTTTGCCAAACCTGACGTCGCGGTGTTAAAACGCCTGACTCAGCTCGGGCTGCCCATTGCACTGGCGCTCTTTTTCGAAGTAACGCTGTTTGCCGTGGTAGCGCTGCTCGTTTCGCCGTTGGGCATTGTCGATGTCGCCGGACATCAGATCGCGCTGAATTTCAGTTCCCTGATGTTTGTTTTACCGCTCTCGCTGTCAGCGGCGGTGACCATTCGCGTCGGGTTTCGTCTCGGCCAGGGTTCAACGCTGGATGCGAAAACCTCAGCCCACACGGGGTTGTTGGTCGGCATCTCCATGGCGGCGTTAACGGCGATTTTCACCGCGTTAATGCGTGAGCATATCGCGCTGATCTATAACGATAATCCACAGGTCGTGACGCTGGCATCGCACTTGATGTTGCTGGCGGCGATTTACCAAATCTCCGACTCCATTCAGGTGATTGGCAGCGGTATCCTGCGTGGTTATAAAGATACGCGCTCGATCTTTTTTATCACCTTTATTGCTTACTGGGTGCTGGGTTTACCGGTGGGTTACACGCTGGCGTTAACCGATTTAGTGGTCGACAGAATGGGCCCTGCGGGTTTCTGGATGGGCTTTATTATTGGCCTGACCTCGGCGGCGATAATGATGATGCTGCGGATGCGTTACCTGCAACGTCAGCCCTCGGCAACCATTTTGCAGCGCGCTGCGCGCTAAAACGTTGGTAGCCGCCCGCTGGCGGCTACTTTCACGACATTTTGCTCAGTTGTTCCGCAATCAGGTGAATTGCGTGAGAAATTTGCCATTTTCCGCTTGCCACATCTCCGGCCTGCCGCTAATATTCGTCCCCGTTGTCAACCACAACACTGCGTTCATAGCTCAGTTGGTTAGAGCACCACCTTGACATGGTGGGGGTCGTTGGTTCGAGTCCAATTGAACGCACCATTCCTTTTCAGTGCGTCCGTAGCTCAGTTGGTTAGAGCACCACCTTGACATGGTGGGGGTCGATGGTTCGAGTCCATTCGGACGCACCATTCTTAGTCGTTCTCAGCTTTTATCCCTCTTTTTCATCTCAGCATATATTCACCGCCACGCCGACTCTGCGTTAGCGACAGCGATCAAGCTACCTTCTCCGAATGTGCATAAAAAAAAGCCGCACCTTACGGCACGGCTTTTCGTGTTACCGCCTGGCTATCAGAAGCCGACTTTCAGCGTGATTTGACCGCCATAGCCGCCAGTGCCTGCGTCATTAATGCTCCGGGTGTAGCCCGCACGCACCCCGAGGGTAACGTTATCGCGGATCTGACCGTCAATGCCGACATCCAGCGCCGCAGCGGTGCCGTCCTGATCCGGATTGAACGCGACCTCGCTGCCTGCTACGCCTGGTGCGCTGACGTTCAGCGTACCCTTCGAGTCGAAGGTCTGGATGAAGGACGGACGCACCCACCAGCTTACCGGCACCGGTTTGCCAGTCTCTTTCAGCGTCGCGTTGTTGCCCAGACGCAGACCGGCACGCACCTGCTGGCTGTGACCATCGCCGAACTGCACGTCTGCAACGTCATCATTACCATCTTTCAGGTTCACGCCGCGATACTGGTACTGCACCTGCGGTTCCAGTACCAGGCCGCCGCCGATCTCAAACGGCAGACCGGTTTCGAAGGAGCCAACATAGCCCCAGCCGTGAGTTTTCAGACCGTCGCCATAGCGCGGGTTGGTATCGAAGTTGTGACGTGTGCCCTGGGCCACCACATCCATCCACCAGCCGCTCTCATGCACGCCGTTAAGGTAGAGGCCGCCGCTGTAAGCGTCATCACGTACCGTACCGGCTTTCGACTTGTCGTTGCGCTGCACGTCGACGGCAGAAAGCCCCGCCGCACCGTACACCCCAACGGTCCATTCCATGGCAGAAGCCGAACCCTGCCACAGATCGCTACCGATCTGCAGGAAGGTATAGCCGCCTTTACTGTCCGGTGTGTTGCCGTTACGCAGATCGTTGCTGCCGTGATCGTGGCTCAGTTGACCGGCCTGGAAACGGGCCCACATGTTGCTACCGCTTTCGGCGGCGGTACGCGCCGCATAGCGACGGGCATCCAGCGAACCGAGCAGCGCACTGTCGTAGTCCATGGCCTGCGCATAGACAGAGCTATAAAGATACGTCGCCGAACGGTAGTTCTGCGGGCCGTTCTCGTTGCCACCGGCTTCAGCAGTCGTCAGATACCAGCTCTGGTCGGCGCTGCCCTGTTGCAGGGTGTAGTTATACGCCCCCGCCTGCAGGCTGCCGCTGAGACTGAAAGCATCATCGGTCGTGGTCGCGCCATTAATGGCATTCACCACCTGGATGCCGTTACCGGTGGTACGTGCACCCAGACCGCCCTGGCTGCGAATGGCGATCCGCGTATTACCGGTGGCGGTGCCGCCGTCCAGCACCAGGCTGTCGCTCACTGCGCTATTACCGTTAAACAGGGTGTTCAGGGTAATGGTGCCGCCATTGCCCACCAGGTTGGTAACCGTCAGGGTTTTCGGAACGAACGTCCCGGTCGGTGCCTGGTAATCGATAGAGCCGCCCAGCGTCAGGTTATTGAGCAGGGAGTCTGCGGTCATCAGCCAGCTTGAACCGGCATCGACGGTCAGGTCGGTCGGGTCGATCATCCCGGTTAGCGTAGTGCCGTTGGTCAACTGCAGCGAGGTGCCGCGCTGGGCGATGATGTCGGTCACGGCATCCAGCCCGCTGAACACCAGCGTACCGCTCTGCAGATAAGTACCGCCCGCCTGATTAAGCGCACCGCTCAGGGTCAGCGTGTTATCACCTTCTTTATACAGCGTACCGCTACCGTTGATGGCCGCGTTAACGGTGTTGGCACTGGTGTCAGTGGTGATACGCAGTTCGCCGCTGTTGTTAACATTGCCGGCAAGCGTAGCGCCGTCGTTGACTTTGGTTATCCCGGTCAGCATCCCACCTTCGGCGACACTCAGCGTACCGTTCTCGCTTACCACGGTGTTGTTGGCACTGCCGTCAGCGGCAACCGACAGCAGACCGCCGCCTTCCAGCAGCACGCTATCGGCAACTTTATTGGCAATGGAGAAGCTGCCAAGTGCGTTGGTGCCGTTGAGCGTGGTATCGGTGCCCGCCATCAATGCTGCACCGCTATTGAGATTGATATTGGTGACCGTTGCGCCATCTTCCAGCGCCAGCACGCCGCCGCGCTCAATCGCCGTCAGATCCGCCGTACCACCGGCGCGCACGAACTGGGCGCCGCCTTTGCTGACGGTCGTGGCAATCGCCGTGCCCCCAAAGGTGACACTCTGGGTACCGTTTTCGCTGACGGTGGACGAGGCGACGGTGCCACCCTGATTGACCACCTGATCGCCAACCACTTTGTTGTCGATAACGATCGCGCCGTCATTGACGTTCTGGATCCCGCCCTCACGGATAATGGTGGAGATCACCGTCCCGCCACTATTCACGTTCTGGGTACCGCCATTGTTAATGGTGGTGCTGATGGCGGTACCGCCGTTCAGCACGTTCTGGATCCCACCGGCCTGGATGACAGCAAGTATTGATGAACCGCCGCTGAAGATATTCTGGATGCCGCGCTCGTAGATCGCCGTGCGAGTCGCCGTCCCGCCGCGGTAGACGTTCTGCACGGCGTTCGCCGAAAGATCGGTATCAACGGCACTGCCGCGCACATTCTGCTGGCTGGAGTTGATCATCGAAGTGTTCACCGCCGTTGCGCCCGCAGCGATGTTCTGCACTGCAAAATCATCCATCAGGTTGTTTTCTGCACGCCCACCGCTGTACAGGTTCTGGATGCTGTTGCGGTTACGGGTATCGGTCACTATCGCGCCGTCGTAAATCCCCTGAACCGCACCATCGCTCAGCACGGTAGAGGTGGCTGCCCCCCCGCTATAGATGCGTTGTTCCGCCCGGGTGATCTCCGATCCGGTGGTGGTGCCAAAGACCTCCTGAATACCGCCATCAATCACCACAGAGACTTCGGCATTGGCATTTTTGTTGACAACCTGACGCCCGCCGTTTTTCACGATGCTGACAATCGAAGTACCGTCAACCACCTGCAGGCCACCATCGACAAAGGTGAAGTCGGTGACGCCGCCGGAGGCAACATTTTGTCTGCCGCCGGTGGAGATGGTGCCACCGTAGGTGTAACCGCCCGCGTTAACGTTCTGCACGCCACCCTTTTCAACGAGAGTTTCGAAGGCCTGCCCACCGCTGCCGATATTCTGCGTACCGCCCAGCAGGCGCGCGGCGAAAGATTTCGCGCCGTTATTGATGTGCTGCTCACCGCCATTCATCACGGTGGAGATCGCCACAGCAGAGTTGCTGAGGATCTGCGTCCCGCCAGCGTTAATCACGCTCTGGCGTGCCCAGCCATACGGGTCAACGATCTGCGCACCGCCGTTATTAATCACCGCGTCGAACGACTGCCCGTGTACGCGTTGTACGCCGCCGCTGTTAATCAGCGTGCCGCTGGCCTGACCGCTCTTGGTCACCAGTTGTACCCCGCCGTCGCTGATGCTGGTACCGGAAGCCGAACCTTCCACCAGTTGCGTACCGCCGCCGAACACCGTACCGTCAGACGCCGCGCCGCCAGCGGAAATGTGTTGCACCCCACCGTTATTGACGATCGAACCGGCAGCGAGGCCGCCGTAGTTGACGATTTGCTGACCGCCGTTATTGATCACGGACGAGATGGCCGTACCGTCTACGCTCTGCACACCGCCGCTGTTGATATGGGTGTCGGTGGTTTTACCGCTCCCTGCCACCAGTTGCATACCGCCATCATTCACGCTGGCACCGGAGGCAGTACCTTCCACCAGCTGCTTGCCGCCGCCGAAGATGGTGCCGTCAGACGCCGCGCCGCCGAGATTGATGTGCTGCAGACCACCGCTGTTCACCGTGGTGCCTGCCGCCAGACCACCTTTATTCACCAGCTGGATGCCGCCGTTGCGCACCACTGCCGAGGTCGCGTTGCCATCAACGCTCTGCACGCCGCCGCTGTTGATCAGGGTGCCGGTCGCTTTCCCGGTGGTCGTAACGATTTGATAAGCGCCATCGTTCAGGCTGGTACCGGACGCCGTGCCCGCCACCACCTGTTTACCACCGCCAAAGATAGTGCCATCAGACGCCGCGCCGCCGAGATTGATGTGCTGCAGACCGCCGCTGTGTACAGCAGTACCTGCCGCCAGGCCGCCGTTATTCACCAGCTGGATGCCGCCATCGCGTACCACGGATGAGGTGGCGCTGCCGTCCACGCTCTGCACACCGCCGCTGTTGATTTGCGTACCGGAGGTTTTACCGCTGGCCTGCACGATCTGCTGACCGCCATCGCTGACGCTGGTGCCGGACGCGGTCCCTGCCACCAACTGTTTACCCCCGCCGAAGATGGTGCCATCAGACGCCGCGCCGCCAAGGTTGATATGCTGCAGGCCACCGCTGTTGACGATGGAGCCTGCGGCCAGCCCACCGCTGTTCACCAGTTGCACGCCACCGTTGTTCACCACGGCGGAGGTCGCCGAGCCGTCAACGCGCTGCAGACCGCCGCTGTTGATCAGCGCGCCCATGGCAATGCCGCCCACCTGGACGTGCTGAATGCCGCCATCGCCAATAACCGTGTCGCCTGCCATACCCGCGACCTGCTGCGTTCCACCCAGCAGCGTCGTTTTTGACGCCGCGCCGCCGGCACGCACAATCTGCACACCATCTTTATCGACGCGGGTGTCGTTCGCATGACCGCCGCTGCGGATCAGCTGTTTACCGCCGGTGTAGACGATCGTGCCGTTAGCCGTGCCGTCAACATCCTGGAAACCGCCGTCATAGATTTTGCTGTCGATGGTTTTCCCGGTAACGTGAACCTGTTGCACACCGCCAGAGTCCACGCGGGTGTCGGATGCGGTGCCTTCGACAATCTGGGTACCGCCAAACAGCAGCGCATCCGAGGCAGCGCCGCCTTCGTTGATATGCTGCAGACCACCGGAATTAACCAGCGAGCCTGCGGCAAGCGCGCCGGAGTGGATCAGCTGAACCCCGCTATCGTTGACCACAGCGGAGATCGCCGTGCCGTCTACCGCCTGAGTGCCACCGCTGTTGATGATAGTGTCGGTGGCTTTACCGGTGGCCTGAACAAGCTGGTAGGCACCGTCATTGATGCTGGTGCCGGAGGCCGTACCGGCAACAACTTGCCGACCGCCGCCAAACACCGTGGTGTCGGACGCTGCACCACCTTCATTGATGTGTTGCAGGCCGCCACTGTTAACGGTCGCGTTATCCGCCAGACCGCCGCTGTTCACCAGCTGGATGCCGCCGTCATAGATAACCGATGAGTTGGCTGTGCCATCCACGCGCTGCAGACCGCCCTCGTTGATCAGCGATCCGTTGGCGCTACCACCGACCTGAACGTGCTGTACGCCGCCGGCACCGATAATGGTATCTGCCGCTACGCCCGCCAATTGCTGAATCCCGCCCAACAGCGTAGTGAAGGCGGTTGATCCACCTGAGAGTACATTCTGAATCCCGCCGGTGTTAATAACTGCGCTGGTGGCGGCACCGCCGCTGCGGACTTTCTGCAGGCCGCCGTCGTTCACTTCAGCGGAGAAGGAGACGCCGTCCACATCCTGTTTACCGCCGGCGTTAACCACCGCATCACTGCTCATGCCGCTGGCGTGGATCTGCTGCAGACCGCCGTTATTAATGATGGTGCCAGAGGTGGTGCCTTCCACAAGTTGGGTGCCGCCGAGCAGAATGGCATCGGATGCTGCACCGCCTTCGCTGATATGTTGCAGACCACCGGTGTTCACCACGCCGCCCGTCGCCAGCCCGCCGCGATTAACCTGCTGCGTACCACCAGCATTGACGACAGAAGAGATGGCCTGGCCGTCTACGGTCTGCGTGCCGCGATTGTTGATGATGGTTCCGGTGGATTTGCCGGTTTTCTGCACCAGTTGCGCACCGCCATCGTTGACGCTGGTGCCGGATGCGGTTCCCGCCAGTACCTGGGTACCGCCGCCAAACACCACGCCGTCAGAAGCTGCCCCGCCCTGATTAATATGCTGAATCCCGCCGCTGTTCACGATGGTGCCCGCCGCCAGCGCACCGCTATGCACCAGTTGGGTACCGCCGCCGTTGACCACTGCGGAGATAGCGGTGCCGTCTACGGTCTGCGTACCGCGATTGTTAATGATGGTGCCGGTGGCTTTACCGGTTTGCTGAACCAGTTGCGCACCACCGTCGTTGAGGTGCGCACCGGATACCGTGCCGGCCACGACCTGATTGCCGCCGCCAAAGATGGCGGTGTCGGCCGCGGAACCGCCGACGTTAACGTGCTGGACACCCCCACTGTTTACCGTCGCGTCCTGAGAGAAACCACCGCTGTTGATGAGCTGGATGCCGCCGGCGTTAATGACGCCCTGAACGGAGCTGCCGTTAACTGCTTGCACGCCACCAGTGTTAATAATCGTCTGGCTTGCCACCCCGCTTTTCTGCACAGTCTGCACACCGCCAGCGCCGACAACGGTGCTATTAGCCCTGCCAGCGACCGCCTGCGTACCGCCGCTGTTAAGCTGCGTGCCCGTTGCCGTCCCGTCCACTTCAACAATCTGTGTCCCGTTAGTGACAACGGTACCGGTCGTCTGGCCGTTCTGCCGCACAATCTGCGAACCGCCATCCTGAACACGCGTATCCACGGTCTGCCCGCCCGCCACTATCTGCGTACCACGGGTACTGATGGTATGGTTGGTGGTTAAGCCTCCAGGGCGCACATTCTGAACCCCCTCCTGCACCACCTCATCCCGCGTCGAACCAGTGACGTCCGGGGTAAACGCCATCGCCCCGCTGCTTGCGAACAGGCCACCCACCGCCGCCGAGATCAACACCGCGCCGCCTGCACGCTTGCCTTTCGCCCGGGTCAGTTCTGAAACCACCACAAACGCCCGCTGAACGTCATTCCATACCAGCCGGTAACTGCAGTTAAGACTTTTTTTCATTTCTGTGTCCTCAAAACCCGTCTCTCATCCGTCAGGCGGCATGTTGATCGGGGTCTGCCAGTGCTGTTGTTTTGATGCCAAAGGGATTGCTTCGCAGGGCAATCAGCCGACGAAGATGACCGATGACCTGCTTACCAGTGATAAAACGTGTGCATTCGTACTGCCGGTCCGTGCCTTTGTGGCGCGGACACCAGAAATAGTCCTGATGGTCAAAATTAAATCGCACGTCATCCCAGCAGCCGTTGCAGACATGGGTGTTGATGACGCGCCAGGGGGTATGAAATTCGCTGTTCGGCAGGCTGAATCCACTGATCAGCACCACCGGAATATGGCAACCCCAGGCAAGCCAGGAGAGACCGCTGCCGAGGCCGATAAAAAATTCGGCGTGTTCCAGCAACGCCACGCGTTCAGCGAGGGGCAGATTGCCGGTGAAATCTTCCGCGCCGTGGGGGATTTTGTTCCAGATGTACCCGCGGCCTACCACGCGCTCTTTGTCGATACACAGCACGCGGTAGCCCTGCTCTTTCAGATAGTCGATCACTTCATGCCAGCCATTGCCGTTGTTCCAGAATTTGGCCTGGCTGGTGGACTGGGTCGCGATGCAGACATAGGGTTCAGCGATACGACGCGCGCTGCGCTGGCGCAGGTCCGGAACGATTTCTGTAGGATCGACGCCGAGAATATGTCCGGCGGTGCGGTGCAGACCGACAGCGCGAAAATCAAATGGCTGCTTGTCGAGATCGCCGTGAAAAAAGAGCCCGACGCGCCAGCTGGCGTAAGGCGGCTCACTCACGCCTGGCCCGGCCAGCCACTCTTCGGGGGTAGCACAATTGAGCTGCGGATAGACCGGCTTGAAGAGATCGACGATCGGCTGTGCCATGGTGCAATGAACGTTGCACTGGTACGTCTGCCGAAAGCGTTCAGCGTAAGGCACCCAGCCGATGAGGTCGCCCAGCGTACCGCCGGGAAAGGAGATCAGTACCGTTTTGCCGCGCATTTCCAGAGCGTGGTCCAGCACGGGCTCCGGCTGGACGCCGTCCCAGACCCGCAGACGAAACGGCACGTAATATTTTTTTGTGCTGATTACCCAGCCCTGCGCGACATCGTCGGCAAACAGAATATTTCCCGTTTCGTCATCGCTTATTTCTACCCGCCAGTTACCGGCTGGCAACAATAACCGGGCACCGTCATTAAAATCGTACAGGATGCCCATCGGTCCCTGCTGGGTCGGAATTTCTGGCGGCGGAATAAAAGCATATCCCTGTCCAGCAACAGCGGAAGTTGTCATCACCCAACCTTCATCATAAGTAAACGCATTAAATAAGGCTGGCAGTAAATAATAAGCAGGCACCAGCCGACCTCCGGAGTTAATAATCCGGAACGAAATTTTTTATAAATTTTTCGGGTCTCATCAAGAGTCGCTTAAGAGTAGTAACAAGGCGTTTTATTGCAAATTCTTTCTAAAAGTTAAAGACCATAAGTATCAACAATTTAGTTTTCTACCACTTTCGCAACTCATTCTGCTTTTTTATAAAAAACAAGCAGTTAACCCTTAACAAAAGCAAGCATTTTAAGATTATCCTTAAAACAAATTTCATGCAAAAACGTGATGTTAATTCAGAAATATAAAATATATTTCCACCCTTTTAAGCAGTACTCATTAGATATATCCGCCTCGCTGATGCAAAAGAGAGAAGTAAAAACCCGCCGCCCCGGCGATTATTTAAAAAGCAAACTGGCGCACATTTTGATTAAATTAATACACACAACCCCTTGCGCATAAAAAATAAACAGAAAAATCTTATTGTTTATTTTCCAATCTCAGCAGGCGAGAAAGTAAATAAGCGGAGCCGTAGAAGAGAAATAACGCGGCGTGAGAGTGGTTCAAACTGATGCCATTACGATGGCCAGGCCGCGGACTGCCTCGGCTACGCAACGGTTGCGCAATTTTGTGATAACGGTTACACAACAAATCGACAATGATGATAAATTCGTATTTTGAAACGGCGTTTTTAATTCCTTTCTGTCGATGTCGACGCTATAATGCCGCCATCCTAATTTGAATGGATTCAGCTGATTGAACTGTAAAACAAATTACTCACATCAATTTTTCCCCGATCTGGCTGAATCTCAGGCACACATTCTTCTGCACGCTTTTTTGATGTCACCTATCCTTAGACTGTGGCATCGCTCTTTTCGCAACACAGGTTTGACTCCGGAGCCGTGCGCTAACCGGAGCGTAAATTCCCAATCCTTCTCAACTCAAACTTAAAGACCAGAACTGTCATGAAAAAGACCAAAATTGTTTGCACCATCGGTCCGAAAACCGAATCCGAAGAGATGCTGGCGAAAATGCTGGACGCTGGCATGAACGTCATGCGTTTAAACTTCTCTCACGGTGACTATGCTGAGCACGGCCAGCGCATCAAAAACCTGCGCAACGTGATGAGCAAAACCGGTAAAAAAGCGGCAATTCTGCTGGACACCAAAGGTCCGGAAATCCGCACCATCAAACTGGAAGGTGGCAACGACGTCTCCCTGAAAGCAGGTCAGACTTTCACCTTCACCACTGACAAATCTGTTGTCGGCAACGCGGATACGGTTGCCGTGACCTACGAAGGTTTCACCAACGATCTGAGCGTTGGCAACACCGTACTGGTAGACGATGGTCTGATCGGTATGGAAGTGACCGAAATCGTTGGCAATAAAGTTATCTGTAAAGTGCTGAACAACGGCGACCTCGGTGAAAACAAAGGCGTTAACCTGCCAGGCGTTTCCATCGCCCTGCCGGCGCTGGCTGAAAAAGATAAGCAAGACCTGATCTTCGGTTGCGAACAAGGCGTCGACTTTGTTGCGGCCTCCTTTATCCGTAAACGTTCTGACGTGGTTGAAATTCGTGAGCACCTGAAAGCTCACGGTGGCGAGAACATCCAGATCATCTCCAAAATTGAAAACCAGGAAGGCCTGAACAACTTCGATGAAATCCTCGAAGCCTCTGACGGCATCATGGTTGCGCGCGGCGACCTGGGCGTAGAAATCCCGGTTGAAGAAGTGATCTTCGCGCAGAAGATGATGATTGAAAAATGTATCCGCGCTCGCAAAGTCGTTATCACTGCGACCCAGATGCTCGACTCCATGATTAAAAACCCGCGTCCGACCCGCGCTGAAGCTGGCGACGTGGCTAACGCCATCCTCGACGGCACCGACGCCGTGATGCTGTCTGGCGAATCCGCTAAAGGGAAATATCCGCTGGAAGCGGTGACCATTATGGCCACCATTTGCGAGCGTACCGATCGCGTGATGACCAGCCGTCTGGATTTCAACAACGACAGCCGTAAACTGCGCATCACGGAAGCGGTTTGCCGTGGCGCTGTTGAAACCGCTGAAAAACTGGAAGCTCCGCTGATTGTTGTTGCGACTCAGGGCGGCAAATCTGCTCGCGCTGTACGTAAATACTTCCCGGATGCCACTATTCTGGCGCTGACCACCAACGAAGTGACCGCGCGTCAGCTGGTGCTGAGCAAAGGCGTTATCCCGCAGCTGGTGAAAGAGATCTCTTCTACAGATGATTTCTACCGTCTGGGTAAAGAAGTGGCGCTGGAAAGTGGTCTGGCAAGCAAAGGCGACGTAGTTGTTATGGTTTCCGGCGCACTGGTTCCGAGCGGCACTACAAACACGGCTTCTGTCCACGTTCTGTAATAATCGCCGGACAATTCAGACTGATTAAAAAAGCGCCCTTGTGGCGCTTTTTTTTATATTCCCGCCCCCATTTAAAATAAAAAATCCAATCGGATTTCACTATTTAAACTGGCCATTATCTAAGATGAATCCGATGGAAGCTCGCTGTTTTAACACGCGTTTTTTAACCTTTTATTGAAAGTCGGTGCTTCTTTGAGCGAACGATCAAATTTAAGTGGATTCCCATCAAAAAAATATTCTCAACCTAAAAAACTTTGTGTAATACTTGTAACGCTACATGGAGATTAACTCAATCTAGAGGGTATTAATAATGAATCGTACTAAACTGGTACTGGGCGCGGTAATCCTGGGTTCTACTCTGCTGGCTGGTTGCTCCAGCAATGCTAAAATCGATCAGCTGTCTTCTGACGTTCAGACTCTGAACGCTAAAGTTGACCAGCTGAGCAACGACGTGAACGCAATCCGTTCCGACGTTCAGGCTGCTAAAGATGACGCAGCTCGCGCTAACCAGCGTCTGGACAACCAGGCTCACTCTTACCGTAAGTAAGAGTTCCTGTAATGAAATGGCGCACTCGGTGCGCCATTTTTTTGCCTGTAATTTGCCCTTCCTGTTCGCCTACTGCGTTACCGCCTCCTGTTGGGCTTCTGCATCCACCGTCGTACCTTTCGCATTGTTCTGTACGGACAACACACTTTCTTTCGACGCTGCCGCCGCTGTCTTAACCGGAATCGCTATCGGATAACCCGCCCTACGATTCAACGCCTGCGTAATCATGCCACTATCACCGCCGGCATTATGAATAAACGCTTCCAGCGCGGGAGAGAAGGTGATCGGCACCGTCTGCGTATTTTCTTCAACCTTTTGTGCCAGCGGACGATGCACTTCAATAAAGTGCCGCCCGTCAGGCTCTACGGTGTATTTCACCGGTTCGTTGATAATCGTCACGCGCGTACCAGCCGCAACCTGTGCAAATAACGCCTGGATATCCGGCGCATTCATGCGGATACAGCCTGAGCTGACCCGTAACCCAACGCTGTCCGGCGCATTGGTACCGTGGATAAGATATTCGCCATTGCCAATCCCCAGACGCAGCGCAAAGCGCCCTAACGGGTTATTTGGCCCTGCGGGTATCACCGGTGGCAATTCAATACCGTTGGCTAATGAACGCGCGCGAATGCCCGCTGTCGGTGTCCAGGTTGGGTTCGGGATCTTCTGGCTGACCCGCGTCACCGAAACCGGCGTTTCCAGCCCCTGTTGGCCAATACCTATCGGGTACACCTGCACACTATTTTTCC
This sequence comes from Kosakonia sp. PSU_27, assembly GCF_039409795.1. Taxonomy (NCBI): domain Bacteria; kingdom Pseudomonadati; phylum Pseudomonadota; class Gammaproteobacteria; order Enterobacterales; family Enterobacteriaceae; genus Kosakonia; species Kosakonia sp. PSU_27. The sequence continues at coordinate 44,419 of NZ_JBCIVK010000004.1, forward strand.
CAGGCGGGAAATAATACAGCCGCAACTCGGCCAGATTAACCACAATCCCTTCGCGCGGCGTATCGGGCAAAATCATTTGTGAAGGGATGGTGACGATCGTACCCGGCCTCGGTACGGGTGCAATCGTGTTATTGGCTTCAAGGATCAACATTGCTGCCGTGTCGAAATGACGGGCGATCGCCTGCAGGTTTTTATCCCCCGCCTGCACGGTGTAAGTCTGGTTTTGCCCAATAACGCGGCTCCCGTCGGCAGGCAGAGGATATTCTGCCGCACGAGCCACCTGGAGTGCGCTTAAAGCGCCGAAAAGACATAAGGAGAGCAAAGACGCGCGTTTCATACTGAAGTTCCTGTATCCACTGACAAGGTGTCAGAAAGCTGAAGATCCAGCGAGGCGTATAACGCCTCGCATCGTAACAGGATGAAAAATGGTCTTTTAAGTTTAGCTAATGTTGGCGGCTTTGTTGCGAATCGCGCGGATCATCGCCTCAAGCCCCTGTGAGCGAGAAGGCGTCAAATGTTGCGTAAGGGACATCTTTTCAAACCACGGGCGCACGTCAAACGCCACAATATCCTGCGCGGTCATCTGCTGATAGAGCACAAAGACGATAGCAATAAGTCCTTTGACAATCGCGGCGTCACTGTCGCCTGCCAGCTCAATCACCCCCGCTTCATTGCGGTGCATGACAATCCAGACCTGGCTCTGACAGCCCTGTATAATGTTCTCAGGATTGTGCGCGTCGGCACTTAATTCCGGTAGACGCTGCCCCAGCTCAATAATATAGAGGTACTTCTCTTCCCAATTGGCACAGCGGCTAAAATTGCGCAGCAGTTTCTCTTTATCGGGTAATGCGGCCATTTTTGCCTCTCACGTTAGCCCAGTAACTGATGAATGCGTTTCAGGCCAGTTACCAGACGATCCACCTCTTCTTCCGTATTGTACATAACCAGTGACGCGCGACACATGGCGGGAACATGGTAAAACGCCATCAGCGGCATCGCACAGTGGTGGCCGGTGCGCACCGCAACGCCGTAATTATCGAGAAAACTGCCGACATCATAGGCGTGGTGTTTCCCGAGATTAAACGCGATGACGCCCTTGCGCTGGGCCGGGCCATAAAGCGTCAGATCCGGCACATCCGCCAGCGCATTGAGTGCGTAATGCATCAGCGTCTGCTCGTATTCACCAATCGCTTCCAGCCCCAGCTTACGGACATACTCAATTGCCGCACCAAGTCCGATAATGCCGCCTGTGTTCGGCGTACCGGCTTCAAAACGCCACGGCGCTTTCGCATAGGTTGTGCCTTCGGCCAGGCTCACGGTGGCGATCATCGAGCCGCCCCCTTCCCACGGCGGCATATCCTGCAAGATAGCCTCTTTGGCATATAACACGCCAATACCCGTAGGCCCATACAGTTTATGTCCGGAGAAAACATAAAAATCGCAATCCAGCGCCTGCACATCCACCGGATGGTGCATGACCGCCTGCGCGCCGTCCACCAGCACTTTCGCACCATGCTGATGCGCCAGCGCAATGATTTCCGCCACCGGGTTTTCGGTGCCCAGCACGTTAGACACCTGCGTGATCGCCAGCAGCCGCGAGCGTTCATCCAGCAACGTTGGCAACACATCCAGTTGCAGCGTGCCATCCTGCTTAAGCGGGATCACGCGTAACTCCGCGCCCACGCGCTCGCACAGCATCTGCCACGGAACGATATTGGCGTGGTGTTCCATCGCGCTAATGATAATGTTGTCGCCCGCGCGCACCTGGCTGTTACCCCAGCTGTTCGCCACCAGGTTAATTCCTTCGGTCGTGCCGCGCACAAACACCAGCTCTTCCGGCAACCGTGCGTTAAGGAACGCCGCGGCCTGCACCCGCACGTTTTCCATTCGCTGGGTGGCTTCCGCACTGAGCGTATGAATACCGCGGTGTACCGCCGCATACCCGTGGCGGAAAAATTCAGCTTCGGCATCAATGACCTGGTTCGGTTTTTGCGCACTGGCCGCGCTGTCGAGATAGGCCAACGGTAGTCCGTTCACTTCACGCTGCAGCACCGGGAAATCGGCACGAACGGCGTTCACGGGAAAACTCATACTCTGCCCCCTGCCAGGCGCTGGCTGATACGCGCCAGAACCTGTTGTTTCAATGCTTCGTCGCTAATGGCTTCCGTCAGTTCAGCCGCGAAAGCATGGATTATCATCTGTTGCGCCGCCTGTTGATTGATGCCGCGCGAGCGCAAATAAAACATCTGTTCATCATCAATGCGGCCTACCGTCGCACCGTGGCTGCATTTCACATCATCGGCATAAATTTCCAGTTGTGGCTTGGTATCCACCTCCGCCAGGCGTCCGAGCAACAGATTATTATTGGTCATCTGCCCGTCGGTTTTGATGGCATGTTGCGCAACTTTGATCAGGCCATTAAACACCGCGCGGCCTTTATCGCTGACGATGGTTTTATGTAGCTGGCGGCTGTTGCAGTAGCCCTGATTATGCTCAAGCCAGGTGCGGGTATCGCACACTTCCGCTTTCACCGGCATCGCCAGGCTGTTGATGCGCAACTGCGTGTTTTCGCCATTAAGTTGCGTACTGGTGTTGTGGCGCAACACCGCGCCGCCGAGCAGGAAACAGTGACTATCTGCCGCCGCATCCGCCGCAAGCAAGATGTCATTGTGCGCAAAGTGGTAGCTTTGCGGATTTTCAAACGCCAGTTTGACGTGGTGCAGGTGCGCATTCGCCGCCACATTCATCGTCAGGCGTGAGCCCGTAAAGTGGCGCGCATCGTTCAGGCTGACGTAATGTTCGTAAATTGTCGCTTCCGCCCCCTGGGCAAGCTCAAGATGGTGGCGATAATGGGCGGTATTCATCTCGTCGCCCGCCAGCCCTTGAGTAATATGCATAAGCAGCAACGGTTTAGCAGGACGCTGGTTACGCGCTACCTGAATCCAGGTCACGCTCTGCGCCAGGCTTTCTGTCAGATGCAGGAACACTTCCGGCTGCACCGGCGCAGGCAGCGCCTCCCGCACATCAGCAAATTTGACCTCAAAACCAGAACCCGCGGTGTCATCGCTCAGCGCCGCGTTAAACTGACCATCGACAAACACCAGTCGTACGGCATCCACCGGCAATGCCAGCGTATCGCGCTGCCCGGCACCAATCGTACCAGAGGTACTCACAAACTGGCTGTTCAGTAAGCCTTCCAGCGGCGTGTATTTCCAGTTTTCATGTTTGCGTGTCGGCAACCCTAAACGCAGCATTTGCTGCAGATGCTGCTGCGCCGATTCAGAACGCGCACCGCCCTGCGTTTCAAACAGATGATGCCACTGTTGCAGCGCGTTACTGCTGTTCGGTAAGCCAGCCATAGCCCTGCTCCTCCAGTTGCTTAACCAGCGTGAAATCACCGGATTTCACGATGCGCCCCTGATACAACACGTGTACGAAATCCGGTTTGATGTAATCCAGGATCCGCTGGTAGTGCGTAACAATGATAAATGCGCGTTTTTCGTCACGCAGTGCATTCACCCCTTCGGCAACAATTTTCAGCGCATCAATATCAAGACCGGAGTCCGTTTCATCCAGAATGCACAGATCGGGTTCCAGCACCGCCATTTGCAGAATGTCGTTACGTTTTTTCTCACCGCCGGAGAAACCGACATTGACCGAACGGGTAAGCAGATCTTCCGGCATTTTCAACAGCTTAATTTTTTCTTCCATTAGATCCTGGAAATCAAAGCGGTCCAGCGCCTCTTCGCCGCGATATTCACGCACCGCATTAAGCGCCGTTTGCAGGAAAAACTGGTTACTGACGCCGGGGATCTCTACCGGATACTGGAACGCCATAAACACCCCTTCACCGGCACGCTCTTCCGGCGAAAGCTCCAGCAAATCTTTGCCTTTAAACTCGACGCTGCCGCCTACCACTTCGTAATCTTCACGTCCGGCAAGCGTCGCGGAAAGCGTACTTTTCCCGGAACCGTTCGGCCCCATAATCGCGTGGACTTCACCAGGGCGCACGTCCAGGCTCAGGCCGCGCAGGATCTCTTTATCTTCAACGCTTACCTGCAAGTCTTTAATACTTAACATTTCTTATCCTTTAATCCTTAACCGACGCTGTGTTCAAGGCTGATAGCCAGCAGTTTTTGCGCTTCAACGGCGAACTCCAGCGGCAGTTCAGAGAAAACGTCTTTACAGAAGCCGTTGACGATCATGGAAATGGCATCGTCTTCACTGATCCCGCGTTGCAGGCAGTAGAAGAGCTGGTCTTCACCAATACGCGATGTCGTGGCTTCATGCTCAAGCTGCGCGCTGTTATTACGGCACTCGACATACGGGAAGGTGTGCGCCCCGCAATCCGGGCCAATCAGCATCGAGTCACACTGGGTGAAATTACGGGCATTGGTCGCCGTCGGCATGATTTTCACCAGCCCGCGATAGCTGTTCTGGCTATGTCCGGCGGAGATCCCTTTGGAAATAATCGTCGATTTGGTGTTCTTGCCGATATGGATCATCTTGGTGCCGGTATCCGCCTGCTGATGCCCGCTGGTCAGCGCGACGGAGAAGAACTCACCGATCGAGTTATCGCCGCGCAGAATGCAGCTCGGGTATTTCCAGGTGATGGCGGAGCCCGTCTCAGATTGCGTCCACGACATCTTGCTGTTTTCGCCTTCGCACAGCGCACGCTTGGTCACAAAGTTGAGAATGCCGCCGGTGTTGTTATCCCCCGGGAACCAGTTCTGCACCGTGGAGTATTTCACTTCCGCGTCTTTGTGGATGATCACTTCCACCACTGCCGCGTGCAGTTGATAGCTGTCGCGCACCGGTGCGGAACATCCTTCGATATAGCTGACGTAGCTTCCTTCATCCGCCACCAGAATGGTGCGCTCGAACTGGCCGGTTTTTTCCGCGTTAATGCGGAAATAGGTCGACAGTTCCATCGGGCAACGCACGCCTTTCGGGATATAGATAAACGTCCCATCAGAGGCGACGGCGGCGTTAAGCGCGGCGAAAAAGTTGTCATTGGAAGGCACCACCGTTCCGAGGTATTTTTTAACCAGTTCCGGGTGGTCATGGATCGCCTCGCCGAACGAGCAGAAGATGATCCCTTGCTCCGACAATTTTTCCCGGTACGTTGTTGCCACCGAGACGGAGTCAAAAATGGCGTCGACCGCCACGTCTTTACCTTCGCGTACCGGAACGCCAAGCTGGTTAAAGGCCTCTTCGACCTCTTCCGTCAGCCAGGCATTTGCACCGGTCTGTTGCACCGCACCGGGCTGCGAGGCGCACGTGTCGTCGCAGTTGCCACAGGAAGGTGCGGAGTAGTAACTGTAATCCTGATAATCCAGTTTTTCGTAATGCGCTTTCAGCCAGTGCGGTTCTTCCATCTCCAGCCACGCCCGGAAGGCGTTCAGGCGGAATTCGAGCATCCAATCTGGCTCGTTGCGTTTCGCTGAAATGGCCCGCACGACATCTTCATTGATGCCTTTTGCCAGCTCGTCGGTGCTCAACCGGGTAAAAAAGCCCTCTTTATAATTGAGGTTGCCGCCGGTCCAGATTTTGACATCGTCAGTTGCTTCAGTATTACGAGACATAGTACCGCCTATACCCCGAAACTTTCGCCACAGCCGCATTCGTGCTGGGCTTTCGGGTTATGAAATTTGAAGATCTGATTTAAACCTTCACGCACGTAATCCACTTCGGTGCCGTCAATAAACGGCATCGCTTGCAGCGGTACGTAAAGGCGTGCGCCGTCAGATTCGTAAAGCAAATCGTCTTCGCTCGGCTCCGTCACGGTATCGAGTACATAACCAAAACCTGCGCAACCCGTCTGCTTGATACCCAGCCGTACGCCGAGCACGCCGGCCTGCTTACTGGCCAGCGCACGGATATGTTCTGCAGCAGCGGGGGTCATGGTTAGCCCCCGCCACGTAAAATCTTGCGGATTAAATGATTCCATCGTTTACCTCACATCAGCAGATCAAAGGCTCATAATGCTATGTTAGTGATAATGATTATCACTTCAACCTCTTTTCCGAAGGGTTATTCCCCACAGGCCCCTTTTTTCGGCACATGGTATAAGCATAGACTCTGCGCAAAGGCTTAACAGGTAAGTGAAAATTTGTTTAATAAATTGATAAATAATGACTTTAGTGGGCACAGCGGCAAGTAAGAGATGAAAACGAAAAGATGTATAGCCAATGCCTATTATTGAGATAGGGTTTCGGTATTTTTTACTGTAAAAAGTGACCCGCTTATCAAAACATTATCTTCGCGCATAACGGCGTCTTAGACGCATAACCCAAACTTCGGCGCTTTGCGTTATTAAATTAATCTCCAGTGATATCAATAGGCCGCACGTCGACGGCAAAATAGTCATAGTAAAAAGTTGAACTGGATGCTGGAATGAGTGTCCGAAAGCGAGGATTTTTTACCACATTTGAGCAAGTTATGGATAAAACAGCGTTGATTTTGTTACTGCTCGCGGTGGTGGTTCTGGTGGTGGGGTTATGGTCAATTTTCAGCGAAACGCTATGGATAGTAGCCAGCTTCCTGGAAACCTTGCTTTACCCAACTATCTCCACGCCGGAGTGAGGTTATGGTGTTCTGGCCGCTCTAGCGAAAATGGCACTGGGATAAGAAAAAACGTTCAAAAAATAAGAAATTACTCCCTCATTTCTCAGATGAAGTCAGTTATCTTCGTTTTTTTGAAAATGCGCTCACGTCGCTGAGCCATCAAACAAGGAGAGTATTGATGAATGCAAAACCAATGATGTCTTATTTAGATAGCGGAACGGGTTTTCCCGTGCTGTTGGGCCACAGCTATTTGTTTGATAAATCGATGTGGTCGCCGCAAATTGAAACGCTCAGCCAGCACTTTCGTGTGATAGCGCCAGATTTGTGGGGACATGGCGAATCCCCCGCGTTGCCAGGCTCCCCCTCCTCTCTGGCCGATATTGCTGCAGACCATTTGGTTTTAATGGATTCGCTCAATATCGACCAGTTTGCCGTGGTCGGCTTGTCGGTTGGTGGAATGTGGGGAGCAGAACTCGCAGCCGCCGCACCTGCGCGGGTTAAGGCGATGATGTTATTTGATACCTTTATCGGCGATGAAACCGATCTGGCGCGAGAGCGTTATTTCGCGATGCTCAACGCCATCGATGCGACTGGCACCATTCCCCCGGAGTTACTCGACTATATCGTCGGTCAATTTTATTCGCAGTTTGCCGCGCCTGCAGATGTTCAGCAACTCACCGCTTATCTTTCCTCACTTTCTGCTGAGCAACTTCGCAGCAGTATTGTGCCGCTCGGTAAATTGATTTTCGGTCGACCAGATCGGATGACCATTCTGGATTCTGTGGCTTGTCCGGCGCATGTGGCAACTGGCGAACTGGATCTGCCGCGCCCGCCCGTGGAAGGGCGACAGATGGCTGAAGCATTAGGTTGTCAATTCACACTGATTCCAAATGCGGCGCATATCAGTAACCGGGAAAATCCTGAATGTGTTTCACAATTGATCGTCGATTTCCTGAAACAATATTGTTGATCCCTCATTACATTGCGAAAGCCAGGTAATTAGCACAACCGGCGATAGTCTATTGCTAACCCTTTAATTAACCGGACGGGAAATATGTTTCCCGTCCGTTCTTCTTGTTATTCATGACCAGGTTATTACCGTCATAAAACTGTCATTATATTTTTATGTTTGGCCGTCTATTTTTATACGCATCCTGAATACACCTTCAATACCTCGGTTAAACAGCAAGGCCCAAAAAACGAATAAAAATCCAGGCTTATAAACACGCGTGCATTACCAGCAGACATCTTACTAATGGTTAATATTGTTAATTCATTCGTGCTTTATTGTCATAAGCCAAACATTGGGCAGGAGCGCGTTAAGCCTATTGGCAGCCAGTCACCTTTCCCACAACAAAACAACAACCTAACACAAACTCATTGTAAGTCTCACCACCATAAAACCGCCAAAATATAAATATTAAGAATAATCTTCTTTGTTAATTTATAGATTTAAGCGATCATTTTCATGATAGTAATAGATATAGACTATCAAAATAAGATAATCGATCATTTAAAACAATTTTCAATCATTATCAGGGCCTGTGTAGAATTGAAAATTGTTTATTAAGAATGTCCTGTTCTTTTGAGTAGGGGCGAAATCAGGAAAATGAAAATTAACACACTGGAAATTAATGGCAGAAAATTCCTGATGACGGCTGAGTTTCACCCCATCATTACTCTCTCAGGAAAAAACATTCTCCGCTATCAAGCGGTGGCGCAATTTTATAACGCTGAGGATTTTCTCATTCCCGCAGAGCAAATAGCCGCTCTGCTGGAAGAAACGGCGGTCAGCAGAAAAGTAACTGATTTTATTTTTGAAGTTATTTGTCATGTACTAAAAATGAAAGAAACAATGACGGTTTCATTCATTTTATCGCCGCAGCTGGCTAATGATATGGATCATCTTACCCAGCTCCTTGAACGCTGCCAGCACAGTAATATTGCCCCGCAACGTATCGAAATTGAGGTCAGCGACAAAATGACTTATCCTCAATTTATCAGTAAGTTACCTTCATTAAAGAAAGCCAAAGAGTATGGCTTTATGGTTTCACTCGGTAAATTTGGCTGTGGAAATGAACATGCAGAGCGCCTGCAATTGTTTGCGTTCAATACTATTAAAATCGATCGCTCCCTTGTCGATGGCATTGCCCGCCACCCGGCAAAACTTTCAACACTGCACCGTTTCATTGACAGCGTAATACCTGCCGGGACGAATGTGATTTGTGAAGGCGTGGATAGCACAGCCGACCTCGCTCTGCTTAACAGGTATAACACCGGCGGTATTCAGGGGTACACCTTTTCCCGCCCGCTAACTTTTAAGCAACTCCAGCTACTGGAGGGGTTTTAAACTCTCATAAAAGCCGCTGGCGGGTGATTGGGTAAAGGCGCTATCCCAGGCAGGCTGCCCGTGTACTATTCCTCTGCGTTTTCGCGGGTGCAGACGATCGCTTTATCGTTGGTGTGCTTGCTGTCCGCGTAGAAGAAGGCTTTTTTACCCGTTTCAATCTGCGTGATGATATGGATCGCCGCCCAGTTGGTAGCCTTGTTTTGATCCTGGCTGTCGGTATAAATCAGCGAGCGGCCGGAATATTGATCGGAGATATCATACGGATTCTCCTGTGGATTCGTGTAATGTCGACCATTGACAGTGAGCCCATCCGGTTCGACGCTGGCGCGGTATTCATCACACTGCAGCGTGATACCCGCAGCCGATGAATACGCCGATAATAAGGCTAAACAGCCGCCCGCAATAAACTTGACCATAACCATCCCGTATACATGTTGTTGGCAACAGAATAATACAACGCCCCTGAGAAGGGGCGCGTTAACAAAGGTTAGTTATAAAGCGAAGGTTCGCCGACCGGGCGGGTTTTAAAACGCCGGTGGATCCAGAGATACTGCTCTGGTGCGCGCAGGATTTCGCGCTCAATCACTTTGTTCATGTAACTGGCGGCAGCAAACTCATCCTGAACCGGATAGTCATTCAGCGCCTGGCCGATATGCAGCGAATAACCGGAGCAATCCTCTTTACGCACCATCGTGACCGTCAACATTTTCGCCCCGGAAAGGCGCGATAAGACGTAGGTACCGTTGGTGGTTGCCGCGTTTTGCACACTGAAGAACGGGGCGAAAATACTGCCTTTGCGACCGTAGTCCTGATCCGGCGCGAACCAAACGGCTTCCCCTTGTTTCAGCGCATTGACCAGACCTTTCAGGTTACGGCGATCAATCATCGATTTATTGGAACGCATACGCCCGCGCGTCTGTACCCATTCCATCAACGCATTATTATGCGGGCGATAGGTTGCCATCATTGGCTGACAAAGCCCCATTACGCGCCCGCCCAGCTCCAGCGACATAAAATGCACACCGACCACCATCACACCACGCTGGCTGGCCTGGGCGGCCTGCAAATGCTGATAACCTTCGACATCAAACCAGCGGCGTACACGCTTATCCGACCAGAACCACGCCATGCCGGTTTCAATCAACCCCATGCCCAACGACATAAAGTTTTTCGCAATCAGCCGCTCACGCAGTTCATCGCTCATATGGGGGAAACATAATTCGAGATTACGGCGGGCGATACGTTCACGGCGCTGCAGGAATCGACGTGATTGCCGCCCCAGCCCCGCGCCAAGGCGGGCAAGAACAGGATAAGGAAGTTGAACGAGCAGCCAGAGCAAACCTAATCCGGCCCATGTCACCCAATGGCGAGGGTGTAAAAATTCGCGCTTAAACGATGTCATCATTGTTACCTAAAAGCCTTAATTCAGTAGCGCTTAAAGAGACAATGAATCACTTCATCAGGTCATTACGCGTTACAGCCACTCGCGTCGGTTGCTGACAACCGGGCGGTACATCCAGTGCCGGACAATATAGCACGAAGAGCTAAAATCTAATGCGCAGAATAATGAATAAAAAATGAAGATTTTTCGGCGGTTATACCGCCGAAAATGATTAGACCACTGCCGTGGTCAGCCGTGATGAGCAACACAGGCGGGATTGTTCGTCATAAATATCGATTTGCCAGACCTGATGCCGCCCCCCCGTATGCAGCGCCCGACAAACACCGCGCACACGCCCGCTGCGCACCGAGCGCAAGTGGTTAGCGTTGACCTCCAGCCCTACCACTTTCTGTTCCCCTTCCGTACATAAATAGCCGGCAACAGAACCGAGCGTTTCCGCCAGCACCACCGACGCACCACCGTGTAACAGGCCAAACGGCTGATGCGTTCGTTGATCTACCGGCATGCTCGCCTCCAGCGCATCGTCACTGATGCGTTCAAAGCGAATATCCAGCAACCCCACCATATTGCCATCACCCATTGCATTCAGGGCTTCCAGCGTAACCGCACGTTTCCAGATCATCCCAAAATCTCCAGTAATGCCTGTAGTGGATGGCGCACGCCATTCCCTTCGATTCGTTTAACCTGGCTGCGGCAAGAGTAGCCGGTTGCCAGACATCGATTACGCGGCAAACGCTGCATCGCCTGATGCCAGGAAAGCTCATAAATGCCCAGCGAACTGGCATGGTTCTTCACTTCATGACCATAGGTTCCGGCCATGCCGCAGCAGCCAACGCTGACATTTTCCAGTACCGCGCCGAAACGCGCAAAAATCGACGCCCATTGCCCCGTAGCACCCGGTAGCGCAGTCACTTCTGTGCAGTGGCCGAACAGATACCAGGGCTCACCGCTAAGCGCGCGTTCACCGATGTTATCCAGCGCCGCTGGCAGCCATTCATGCACCAGTTGCACATGAAAGTCCCCACGCTTATCGCCTAACGCCAGCTTGTACTCGTCGCGGTAGCAGAGCACCAGCGCCGGGTCGACACCGACCATCGGCATGCCCAGTTGTGCCACGCGGTTAAGGAAATCTGCGGTTTTTTTCGCCGTTTTTGCAAAGCGATTCAGGAAACCTTTAATGTGTTGCGCCTTGCCGTTTGGCGAGAAAGGCAGCACGACCGGCGCGAAGCCAAGCCGTTCGACCAGACGAACAAAATCGGCCACGACCTGCGCATCGTAATAGCTGGTAAATGGATCCTGCACCACCAGCACAGTTTTCGCTTTCTGCGCGGCATCGAGCTCTTCAAGCTGCTCAAGCGTCATGTTCGCCGTGCGATGCCCGACCATCTGACGCTGCAATGACGGCACCGACAGCAACGGTAAATCCACCATGCCGATATGCTTCGCGGAAAGGGAACGCATCCACGGCTGGCTCATAAAAAAGTTAAATGTTTTCGGTGCGCGCGCCATTAATGGCGCATAGCTCTCAACCGTGGCGACCAGATGATCGCGTACCGGGCGCAGATAACGGCTGTGATAGAGCTGCAGGAAGCGTGACCGGAACTCCGGCACATCAATCTTGATCGGGCATTGTGTAGAGCACGCTTTACAGGCCAGGCAGCCTGACATCGCTTCTTTAACTTCATGCGAGAAATCATACTCGCCGCGACGGGCATGCCAGCTATTGCGCGTACGCTCGATTAATGTGCGCAAACTGGCCCGCTTTTCCGGCAGCTCTTTTTCCAGCTTAATTGGATCGATGCCACGATCGGCCAGCAAACGCAGCCATTCACGCACCAGCGTTGCCCGCCCTTTTGGCGAATGAATACGGTTCGCCGAGATTTTCATCGACGGGCACATCGGGCTTTTCACATCGAAATTAAAGCATAAGCCGTTACCGTTACACTCCATGGCGCCACGCCATGAGGAACGCACGGCAATAGGAATTTGCCGGTCAAGCGTACCGCGCTTAACGTCATCCACCTTCTTCATCGGCGCGTCAATGCCTTCAGGCGGGCAAATTTTACCTGGATTCAGCCGGTTTTCCGGATCGAATGCCGCTTTGATTTTGCGTAACTCACCATACAACTGCTCGCCAAAAAACGCCGGGCTATATTCGGCGCGGAAACCTTTCCCGTGCTCGCCCCACAGCAAACCGCCATATTTTGCCGTCAACGCCACCACATCATCCGAAATGGATTTCATCAGCACTTCTTGCTGCGGATCGCACATATCCAGCGCGGGCCGCACATGCAGCACCCCGGCATCGACATGACCAAACATGCCGTAGCTCAGGCCATGTCCATCAAGCAGCGCACGGAATTCAACGATGTAATCCGCCAGATGTTCCGGCGGCACGCAGGTATCTTCCGCGAAGGGAATCGGCTTGGCTGCGCCTTTCGCGTTCCCTAATAACCCCACGGCTTTTTTACGCATGGCGTAAATGCGCTCAATGCCCGTCAGATCTTCGCACAATTGCCAGCCAATCACGCCGCCTTCACCCTTAGCCATTAACGTATCGAGGCGCTGGCACAGCGACTGCACCTGCGCATCAATCAGCGGCTGATCGTCACCGGCAAACTCAACAATATTCAGGCCAAGCAGGGTTTTGTCCGGCACATCGGTAATCAGCTCTTTCACCGAATGCCAGACAATATCTTCCCGCGCCAGATTGAGCACTTTCGAATCTACGGTTTCGACGGAGAGCGCCCGCGCTTCCACCATAAACGGCGCATTGCGCAGCGCGGAATCAAACGAATCATATTTAACGTTCACCAGACGGCGAACTTTCGGCAGCGGCGTGATATCAAGGCGCGCTTCGGTAATAAACGCCAGCGTCCCTTCTGAGCCGGTCAGAATGCGGGTTAAATCAAATTCGGTCATCTCGTCATTAAACACATGACGCAGATCGTAACCGGTAAGAAAACGGTTCAGTTTGGGGAAGTTATCCAGAATCAGCTGACGGTTATCGCGACAGCGCTCCAGCACCGTTTTATAGATACGCCCGATAGCGGTGCTGGCATTACCCAGCGTTTCTGCCAGCGCCACCGGCATCGCCTGCGTATCGAGGATATCGCCACCCAGTAACACAGCGCGGACACCCAGCACATGGTCGGAAGTTTTCCCGTAAACAAGGGACCCCTGCCCGGAAGCGTCGGTGTTGATCATTCCCCCCAGGGTCGCGCGGTTGCTGGTCGACAGCTCCGGCGCGAAGAAGAAACCGTAGGGTTTCAAATACTGGTTGAGCTGATCTTTGATAACGCCCGCCTCAACGCGCACCCATCCCTCTTCAGGATTGATTTCCATAATGCGGTTCATATAGCGGGACATATCAACGATGATGCCCTGGTTCAGCGCCTGGCCATTGGTGCCGGTACCGCCGCCGCGCGGAGTAAAGACCAGCGTACGAAAACGCGGCTCGGCCGCGAGGCGTGTGATCAAGGCAACGTCGGACGTTGAACGAGGGAAAACGACGGCATCGGGTAATAGCTGGTAAATACTGTTGTCTGTCGCCATCGTTAGCCTGTCGGCGTAGCTGGTGGCGGTATCACCGGTAAAACCTTGTTGCTCCAAAGCCTGCAAAAAATTCAGCACCAGTTGAACGACGCCCGGTGCCTGGGAAATCTGTGGGATCATTATGCTTGACCCTGCCTGACTGTTAGTGTTGTGAATAGTTAATCGTTTGCTTTAAGCATTCATCGTTGTATCACATTTTTTTCTTATGCGCCCATGAGAATTACAGGCAGAATCGGACTGTCCAAAACCGCTGAAATCATTAATCATTATCACTGGTGATTTCCAGAAACACCGAATTTTCAGCCACTCAATAAGGTGAGTAAATCGTATGGTTGATCTACGTCAGTCCAGGGATGTACCGCAAATCATGCTGTCGGTACTGTTTTTAGCAATCATGATTATCGCCTGTCTGTGGGTCGTCCAGCCCTTCATCCTCGGTTTTGCCTGGGCGGGAACGGTGGTGATCGCCACCTGGCCACTGCTGGTACGCCTGCAACGCGTGCTGTTTGGCCGCCGATCGCTGGCAGTGTTAGTGATGATGCTGCTGTTGATCCTGCTGTTTATCATTCCTGTCGCGCTACTGGTTAATAGCCTGGTGGACTCCAGCGGCCCGGTGATCCATGCCATCAGCACCGGCGCCATGTCACCGCCGGATTTAGCCTGGCTAAACAGCATCCCTTTCGTTGGTGAGAAGCTCTATGCGGGCTGGCACAGCCTGCTGGATATGGGCGGCAGCGCCATTATGGCCAAACTGCGGCCGTACGTAGGCGCGACAACCACCTGGTTTGTCGGCCAGGCCGCGCATATCGGACGCTTTATGCTGCACTGCGGCCTGATGTTGCTGTTCAGCGCCCTGCTTTACTGGCGTGGTGAGCAAGTTGCCAGAGGGATCCGCCATTTCGCCATTCGTCTTGCCGGGAAACGAGGCGATGCCGCTGTGCTGTTGGCAGGCCAGGCTATACGCGCCGTAGCGCTTGGCGTGGTGGTCACCGCGCTGGTGCAGGCCGTGCTTGGCGGCGTTGGTCTGGCCATTTCCGGCGTGCCCTACGCCACGTTGTTTACCGTGGTCATGCTGATGACCTGTCTGGTGCAGCTCGGGCCGTTACTGGTGCTGGTTCCGGCCATTATCTGGCTTTACTGGAGCGGAGATTCCACCTGGGGCACCGTGTTGCTGGTCTGGAGCTGCATTGTCGCCACGCTGGATAACTTCATCCGCCCGGTACTTATTCGCATGGGCGCGGATTTACCGCTGATCCTTATTCTTTCAGGGGTAATTGGCGGACTGGTCGCTTTCGGTATGATTGGCCTGTTTATTGGCCCGGTATTACTGGCGGTCTCCTGGCGGCTATTCTCCGCGTGGGTGAATGAAGCGCCCGAACCAGTAGCGGCAGATAATGCGCTAAGCGAAGTCGACGATTTAGATAACCCCTCCTGAAAATAATAAGGCGGGGTAGCCCGCCTTAATTATTATTAAGCGCTACTTATCATTTCAGACACGAAATCCCGCTCAGATCCCTCTGAAAGCGAAATACTGCGCGATTTAGCCCATATATCCTTCACGTCCATTTAACTAATGAGACGAATCTGATCGACGCAAAAAATCGACATGCCTACTATTAGCTCACGGTTATAAATCAACACCTTGATTTATAAGCATGGAAATCCCCTGAGTGAAACAACGAATTGCTGTGTGTAGTCTTTGCCCATCTCCCACGATGGGCTTTTTTTTCGCCGCTTTCATTTCAAGCACTTATTTGCCGGATGCAGACGCGCTTCCATTGCCGCTCACCGCGCAGGCGCCATTATCAATGGCTGCACCAATCGGTAGATAATCGAGTGCTAAATGCATCGTGCTCACATCGTGTCCGTCACAGTCACGAATATGATCGTTATACGACGCACAGCCATTAAGACCCGCGCATGCGAGCACGATATACATGAATAAATAAGCTTTCATTTGAATAACCTCAACACGATTGCAGGAAAATAAATAGATCACTTCCGCTACAGCGAAATAAAAACTGCAATAGTTAATAAATTAAAATCGTGAAAACACGATCACTCTAAACCCGCTTACGTATTTACCTGCGCCAACTGCTGATAAGATGATGCTGAGACAGCATGCGATCAACGACGTTACATAACCGGCCCTGCAGCGCCCTGTAAATCCTGCGTTCACAGGCGTAGTTCACCCACCGGATACCGCCGGGTTCAACGTCGCCAAACCCCGTCACACCATGACAAATAAAATGGACATAATGATGCGCAGCTATTTTCCCACCAGGTAAAATCTCAATAAATTTTTTCTGCAAGTACAGAGAAATAGAAAATAACGAACAGCTAAGTTACGGGAGGGAATTATATGCGGGGTAATTATCAATACAATAAATATATACCAGCGGCAGGCACGAATAGCTTACGATCGCACAAATACCTCAGGTAATTGTAAGTCATGCAGCGTGGTTGTTATTTCAGCCGGGTTATTGTTGTCTGTTTGTGCAAAAAAATAGCCCATCGAGCGATGGGCTACGATGTTATCACTGGCTGACTTCGCACTGACTCATCATTTTCCAGGCGGTGGGAAGTTCGCGGGTCTCGCCGTAAACGTTCACCGTGAGCGCTGCGCGGATATCTGCCGATGAGGCACCGATTTGCAGCTCAAACTCACCCGGTTCGACAATGCGCTGCCCGTCACGGCGCGTAAAGTTGAGCATATCCACCGGCACGATGAACGTCAGGGTTGCCGTTTCACCCGGTGATAATGCCACGCGCTGGAACGCTTTTAGCTCCTGCACCGGACGCACCATTGACGCTACTTTATCCCGGACATACAGTTGCACCACCTCGCTGCCGCTGCGATCTCCGCTATTTTTTACCTGCACCTGCACACGAATATCGTCATCAATCGCCACATCCGGTGTCAGCAACACCGGGTTCATATACTCGAACTGCGTCCAGCTCTTCCCGTAGCCAAAGGGGTAAAGTGCGCCAAAATGGAAGGCAAACGGTGTACCACCGCTTTTCAGCTTGTGGTTGTAATAATAGGGCATCGCCCCCGCGCTTTTCGGCACGCTGACGACCAGACGCCCCTGCGGCTCTGCCCGCCCGGTCAATACATCGGCAATCGCCCGGCCGCCCTCCTGCCCCGGCGCCCACGCCATTAACCATGCGGCAACGCGCGACTCCAGCCCTTGCAGGTTATACGGACGCCCACCGGTCATGACCACCACGACCGGTTTCCCGGTTGCCACTAACGACTCCAGCAACTGTTGTTGCACACCCGGCAGCGTCAGGCTGTCCGTGTCGGAACCTTCTCCCACCGTCCCGCTCTGGAACAGCCCGGCAAGATCGCCCACACAGGCAATGATCACCTCGCTTTCCTGCGCCACGCTCACCGCGTGTGGGATCAGGCTCAAATCCATGGAAACCGGTGACTGCTGCATCGGTTTACCCGACGCATCCCCGGGGAAAACGGGGGCGCCAGCCATACGTTTTTCAATAATATGGCAGCCTTTGGCATAACGGACGTTCCCCTCTCCCAGCGTCTGGCGCAGCGCCGCAAGCGGCGTGGTGACCTGCGTGGTCTCCTCCAGCATATCGCTAATGATCAAATGCACCGGGAAACTGTACCCGCTGAGCAAAGCCAGCGGATCGTCAGCGGTCGGGCCAATTACCGCCACTTTCGGCGAGCCGTTCAATGGCAGAATGCCGTTATTTTCCAGCAGCGTCATTGAGCGCGTAGCGACCTCGCGCGCTACCTGCCGCGTCCTGGCAGACTGCAGGTCGATACCCTGTTCATCGGTATAAGGCTGTTCGAACAAACCGAGGCGGAATTTCACTGCCAGCACGCGGGCGACAATTTCGTCCACTTTTGCCATGGAGATAAGGCCGCGCTCAACGGCCTCTGCCAGATGGCGTGCACAATCATCTTTTGGCAATTCAACATCCAGCCCGGCATTAAACGAGAGCGCAGCGGATTCCGCGGCATCGTGTGTCACGCCGTGATGTTGATGCAGCAGGCTGACGCCACCGTAATCGGCAACAATAATGCCCTCGAAGCCCCACTGTTCACGCAGCAAAGTGGTGAGCAAGAAATGGTCACTGTGACCCGGCTGGTTATCAATGTCGTGATAGGCTGGCATCACCGATCCTGCTTTCGCCAGCTTCACTGCCATCTCGAACGGCAGCAAAAAGGTGTCGTTCAGCTCGCAAAAGCCGAGGTGTACCGGGGCATGGTTACGCGCGCCTTCGCTAAACGAGTGGCCAACATAGTGTTTGAGCGTCGCCAGCATATCGCCCTTTTCACCCTGCAACCCGTTCACGTAGGCGCACGCCATCACCCCCACCAGCCACGGATCTTCACCAAACGTCTCTTCCGTGCGCCCCCAGCGCACATCGCGCGAGACATCCAGTACCGGAGCCAGCCCCTGTTTGCATCCGGTCGATCGCGCTTCCAGCCCGATATGATGGGCGGCACGTTGCACAAGTTGCGGATCCCAGGTGGAACCGTAGTTCAGCGAGGAGGGAAATAACGTCGCGTCTTTGCACAATAAACCCACCAGGCACTCTTCATGAAACAGTGCGGGGATACCCAACCGCGTCTCTTCCACCAACGTTTTTTGTAGCCGATTAGCCGCGCGTACACCGCGCTTCGCCTCCACTATATGCGTGCCCAGTGGACGGGTTATTTGCCCGACCCCCAGTTTAAGCCGCTGTGCCAGCGCCGCCTGCGCGCTGACACCGGCAAACTCATCGCTGAGATCGGTGCGCTCGCGGTGCTCTCCCTCTTCTGAAAGCACCAGCCACAACGCATGCATTTGCGCAAATTTCTCTTCCGGCGTCATCCGCGCCAGTAAATCCGCAACGCGTTCGGCCACGGGACGGTTTGCGTCCTGGTAGATAGCAGTCATCGGGTCACTCCTGTGTTATTGAAATCCGGGGCGGTTTGCACTGCCGTGTCGCTTTCACTGACGTCGCGTTTACGTATCAGATCTTGCGCGATACTGTCGGCAACCTGGCTATTGAGTTTGTAGCGGGTCAGCAGCAGCACCATGCAGATAAACAGCAGGCAGGGGATCAGCGTAAACAATGCGTTAATGGTCGTCAGCACCGTCGCGCTCTGGGCTGCCTGATTCGGCGCATAATCCACGGCACCAAGCACCCAACCCACGACTGCGCCGCCAAGCGCCAGGCCAAATTTTATGGCGAATAAGGCTGTCGAAAACACCAGTCCGTCGAGGCGACGCCCGCTACAGTGCTCTTCGTAATCCACCACGTCAGAGAACATGGTCCATTGCAGCGGCGTGGTCAGGTTCTGAATAAAGCTGAAAACGATATTGAGGCCAAAAATAAGCCACACTTGCGTCGGCGGGATAATAAAGATCAGCGCCGCGAAAACGACGAATGTAATAATTGTCCACTGGTAGGCGCGCACCCGGTCAAATTTCCCTAATAACCGAGCTGATAATAGCGCTCCGCTTAGGGCGGCGATCATGCCCGAAACAATAAAGGTAAATACCATATCCGGGCGCTGTAATACGTATTTGACGTAATACATCGTGGCGGAACCACGCGTTACAACCGCGGTTAACAGCAAAATATTAAACACAAAGACAATGCGCCATTGCGTATTTTTCGCCAGCAATTTGAGATCGCTGAACAGCGAACCGGAGCTATCATTGCGCGGCGTAAAACGCTCGCGTGTCATAAAGAAGCAGCCAAAGAACAGAAAAATGCCCAGTACGCCCATCATGCTCATGGCATAGAAATACCCTTTTTGATCGTTACCAGCCCCCAGATGCGCCACCAGCGGCAGGGCAATAACGGTCACGATCAGGCCGCCAATAAACGATAAACCAAAGCGCCAGGACTGCAGCGAGTGGCGCTCGTGCGGGTCCATCGTCAGCGCGCCGGGCATGGCGCAGTAAGGGACGTTAATCGCAGAGTAGATAAAGCTAAGGATGGCGTAAGTGACGCAGGCATAGAGGATTTTTGCCGTCGCCCCTGCGTCCGGGACATAAAAGGTAATAATGCAGCTCACACCAAACGGTATTGCAAACCACAGCAGCCAGGGGCGAAAACGCCCGTGTCGCGTTTGCGTACGATCCACCAGTGCGCCGATGCAAGGATCGACAAAAGCATCCACCGCGCGCACGACCAAAAACATGGTTCCCATGATGGCGGCGGGTAACCCAAACACATCCGTATAGAAATAAGCGAGAAACAGCGTTGCGGTTTGCCAGACCAGGGCGCTCGCCATATCACCCAGACCGTAACCAATTTTGTCTTTTGTACTCAGGACAGAGGAGATTGTCATTTTTATTAGCCTTGTGAGGTCAAAAAATATTTCAACATGGCGCGACAGATTAACGTCGCACTGCTCACTACCGGCTCAAGTATTGGAAGAAGCTAACGAGGGGACAATTGCAATAATTGCCAGGCTTTTTACGTTTTTTGGTTATTGTGATCGCCGCCGAGTTCGCGGCTGAAATAAAAAAATCCCCGACATTATGTCGGGGATTTTACTTTTGCCTTTATTTTTTCAGTTCGGCGAGGCTTAGCCAGGTCTGCACAACGGTGTCCGGGTTGAGTGAGAGACTATCAATGCCCTCATCCATCAACCAGGCGGCAAAGTCTTCGTGATCCGAAGGCCCTTGCCCGCAAATGCCGACATATTTGCCCTGCTTTTTCGCCGCACGGATCGCCATCGAAAGCAGCGCTTTCACCGCGTCGTTACGTTCGTCGAACAGTTCTGAGACCACGCCGGAATCGCGATCGAGACCCAGCGCCAGTTGCGTCATGTCGTTGGAGCCGATAGAGAAACCATCGAAATACTCAAGGAACTGCTCCGCCAGCAGCGCGTTGGACGGAATTTCGCACATCATGATGATTTTCAGCCCATTCTCACCGCGTTTCAGCCCCTGGCGCGCCAGCTCATCAACTACCGCTTTTGCCTGTTCAACGGTACGTACAAACGGGACCATGATTTCCACGTTGGTCAGCCCCATATCGTTACGCACGCGTTTTACCGCTTCGCACTCAAGCGCGAAGCAATCGCGGAAGCTGTCGGCGACATAACGGCCTGCGCCACGGAAGCCGAGCATCGGGTTCTCTTCTTCCGGTTCGTAGCGCTCACCGCCGACCAGATTGGCGTATTCGTTCGATTTAAAATCAGACAGACGCACAATCACGCGTTTTGGCCAGAATGCCGCGCCCAGTGTCGAAATGCCTTCCGTCAGACGGCCGACATAAAACTCAACCGGCGAATCGAAGCCTTTCATCATTTCGCGGATTTCGTTTTGTAATTTCGCGTCCTGATCATCAAACTCCAGCAGTGCGCGCGGATGCACGCCGATCATGCGGTTGATGATGAATTCCAGACGCGCAAGGCCTACGCCTTCGTTTGGCAGGCAAGCAAAATCGAAGGCGCGATCCGGGTTGCCGACGTTCATCATGATCTTCAGCGGCAGATCCGGCATGGTGTCTACGCTTGAACTTTTCACGCTGAAATCCAGCAGATCGGCATACACATAACCGGTATCGCCTTCGGCGCAGGAGACGGTGACTTTCTCACCGGTTTTAATACGTTCGGTCGCGTCGCCGCAGCCCACCACCGCCGGAATACCTAACTCACGCGCAATGATCGCCGCGTGGCAAGTACGGCCGCCGCGGTTGGTAACAATCGCCGCCGCTTTTTTCATGATCGGTTCCCAGTCCGGGTCGGTCATGTCGGTTACCAGCACATCGCCCGGCTCGATCAGGTTCATCTCGCTGATATCGTGGATCACTTTCACCGTACCGGCGCCAATGCGATGCCCAATGGCACGGCCTTCAGAGATAATGCGCCCCTGGGCATGCAGCGTGTAACGCTCCATCACCTGGCCACGCGAACGCACGGTTTCCGGACGCGCCTGCACGATAAACAATTTACCGGTATGGCCGTCTTTCGCCCATTCAATATCCATTGGACGGCCATAGTGTTTCTCGATTTGCACCGCCTGCTTCGCCAGCGCCTGCACTTCGTCATCGGTCAGGGAGAAACGGTCACGCTCGGCCTGCGGTACATCTTCAATCTGCACCTGCTTGCCATGCTCTTGCGTCGGCGCATAAATCATGCGGATTTTCTTCGACCCCATGGTGCGACGCACAATGGCCGGACGATTTGCCGCAAGCGTTGGCTTATGCACATAGAACTCATCCGGGTTAACGGCGCCCTGCACCACCATTTCGCCCAGTCCCCAGGCAGAAGTGATAAACACCACCTGATCAAAACCGGATTCCGTATCGATGGTGAACATCACGCCAGAAGAACCGATATCCGACCGCACCATGCGCTGCACACCGGCAGAGAGCGCGACGCCGCGATGATCGTAGCCCTGATGCACGCGATAGGAGATGGCGCGATCGTTGAATAACGAGGCAAACACATGCTTCACCGCCACCAGCACGGCGTCATACCCTTGCACGTTGAGGAAGGTTTCCTGCTGACCGGCAAACGAGGCATCCGGCATGTCTTCTGCGGTCGCAGAAGAACGCACCGCGAAAGACGCTTCAGCGTCGTCTTCAGAGAGTTTGGCATAGGCTTCGTGGACGGCTTTTTCCAGCTCAGGCGGGAACGGCGTGTCGACAATCCACTGGCGGATCTGCGCACCGGCTTTGGCCAGTTCGGACACATCATCGATGTCAGTTTTATCCAGTAATTCGTAAATGCGCTGATTTAGCCCGCTTTGTTCCAGAAACTGGTTAAACGCATCGGCCGTGGTCGCAAACCCATTCGGTACGGAAACCCCCATACCGGACAGATTAGTAATCATTTCACCAAGGGAGGCATTTTTGCCCCCAACTCTGTCTACATCATTCATGCCGAGTTGGTCATACCAAAGCACCAGCGGAGACGAGCCATTGTTGGACATCGAAACAATCCTTTTGTGATATATGAATGGGTGAAAACGTCGAACTACTTTTTTATCCTGGCATAATTAATTCCGTTGAAAAAACGGTGAATCGTGTAAGCAATAACGATTTCTGGTTTTTCGGATAGATTCCCATCAATTAATCACCTTGAGTAATTTCTCATTTTTGTATCTCCTTATTTTTTATAGGTGAAATTAAAAAAATGAACCGTTGAGTTCATTAAAAATAAAAACACCATTTCATTTTAAAAATGAGAAAAAGGAGATACGCATGTTGAGGGTTTTAATTTATGCTTTCAGAGAATTACGCATGTCATTCAGGATGGGTTAAATGGACAGTTCAGTTGATCGCCACGTCTTTTATATTTCTGATGGAACCGCTATCACCGCTGAAGTATTAGGCCATGCGGTCATGTCGCAATTCCCGGTTGCCGTCAGCAGTATTACGCTGCCGTTTGTGGAAAACGAGAGCCGGGCCCGTGCCGTCAAAGAACAAATAGACGCCATCTATCAGCAAACCGGTAATCGCCCCCTGGTGTTCTACTCCATTGTGATACCGGAAATTCGCGCCATTATTTTGCAAAGCGAAGGATTTTGTCAGGATATCGTTCAGGCGCTGGTTGCGCCGCTGCAGGAGGAATTAAAACTCGATCCCACCCCCATTGCACACCGCACACATGGGCTCAATCCCGGTAATTTAACGAAATACGATGCGCGTATCGCGGCTATTGATTACACCCTCGCGCACGACGATGGTATTTCTTTGCGCAATCTTGATCAGGCGCAGGTGATTTTACTGGGCGTTTCGCGCTGTGGAAAAACACCGACCAGTCTGTATCTGGCGATGCAATTTGGTATTCGCGCGGCAAATTATCCTTTTATTGCCGATGATATGGATAACCTCGTTCTCCCCGCTGCGTTAAAGCCACTGCAGCATAAATTATTTGGTCTGACCATTAATCCGGAGCGCCTTGCCGCCATTCGCGAAGAGCGCCGGGAAAATAGCCGCTACGCGTCATTGCGCCAGTGCCGGATGGAAGTTGCAGAAGTGGAAGCGCTTTATCGCAAGAATCAGATCCCCTGCCTTAATAGTACCAACTACTCGGTAGAAGAAATTGCCACCAAGATGCTCGATATTATGGGGTTAAATCGCCGCATGTACTAACAAGCTAGTACACAGGTGCGAAGTGCGCTATGATATTGCCCGGAAACGTGATGTGCTTTGCAACCCCTCTTGAAATAAGCCGGGATTGGTTTAAGGTGTTGCGCATCACTTCCGGCATTCCTGCCGCTGAAGCACCTAATTCTTGAGATTCTTGATGAACAAAACCGATGAACTTCGCACTGCGCCTATCAGCAGCCTGGTGACACCAGCTGAACTTGCGCAGCGCTACCCTGTTACCTCAGAGGTAGCGGAGCATGTGACCGCATCCCGTCGGCGGATAGAAAAAATTCTGAATGGTGAAGATCGCCGCCTGTTGGTGATTATTGGTCCCTGCTCGATTCACGATCTTGACGCAGCCGTTGATTACGCGAGCCGTTTACAAGTATTACGTGAAAAACACCACGCGCATCTGGAAATTGTTATGCGCACCTACTTCGAAAAACCGCGCACCGTGGTGGGCTGGAAAGGACTGATTTCCGATCCGGATCTGAACGGCAGTTACCGCGTAAATCACGGTCTTGAACTGGCGCGTAAACTGCTGTTGCAGGTCAATGAGCTGGGAGTACCCACCGCGACCGAATTCCTCGATATGGTAACCGGCCAGTTTATTGCCGATTTAATTAGCTGGGGAGCGATTGGCGCGCGCACCACTGAAAGCCAGATCCACCGGGAAATGGCCTCGGCGCTTTCTTGCCCGGTCGGTTTTAAAAACGGTACCGATGGCAACACACGTATCGCCGTTGATGCGATCCGCGCTTCCCGCGCCAGCCATATGTTCCTCTCGCCGGATAAAAGCGGGCAAATGACCATTTATCAGACCAGCGGCAACCCGTACGGCCACATCATTATGCGTGGCGGTAAAAAACCGAATTACCATGCCGGAGATATTGCCAACGCTTGCGATACGCTACGCGAATTTGGTTTGCCGGAGCATCTGGTGGTGGATTTCAGTCATGGCAACTGCCAGAAAGAGCATCGTCGCCAGTTGGATGTCTGTGACGACATTTGTACGCAAATTCGTAATGGCTCGCTCGCGATCTCTGGTGTGATGGCGGAAAGTTTCCTGCAAGAAGGCACGCAAAAAATTGTCAGTGGCCAGCCGCTGGTATACGGGCAATCCATTACCGACCCATGCCTGAACTGGGAAGACAGTGAACTGCTGCTGGAAAAACTCGCAACCGCGGTTGCCACCCGTTTTTAACCTTTTCCTGCTGACTCATGCAGAACTACGCGTTCCCCCTACTTTTTCCTGGGGGAACTGCGGCTATGTAAACAATCGCCCTTGCGTCATATCACCATACTATTGATAATCATTATCATTGTTGGTTTGTCTTTAAACGGATATGTCGCACATGGATAGCACACCTGCATCACCCGTCACGCCTCAGGAAAAACCCACGCACATCACCCCAACCGATCGCCGCATTCACAGCCGTTCGCTGCTGGGGGATGAAGGGCGCGTCGTTATTGAGCACAACGGGCAGCAATACCTTCTGCGCCAGACGCATGCCGGAAAATTGATCCTGACAAAGTAGGCCATTTCAACTCGAACAGCTGACTTCCAGCCGTTTGCCCCAGTCGGGCGGACGGCTGACATAATCATCACTGCGATCGATAAATGGCTGGCGTAATGCCTCATGAAGCCGCTCCAGCTCGCTGCTATCGCCTTTCTCTGCGGCATCAATAGCGCGCTGCGCCAGCCAGTTTCGCAGCACCATTGCCGGGTTAACCCGTTGCATATGCGTCTGCCGCTGTGCGTCATCGATATTTTCCTGCTGTAAGCGTGAGCGATATTGTGCAAACCAGTCATCAAATGCGCCGCGATCGATAAACTCATCCCGTAACGGCGACGCAGCGCTTTGCTGCTCGGTCAGGCTGAGTATGCGGAACGTACGCGTATAATCGCTACCTTCGCGCGCCATCAGCGCAAACAGCGAATTCAGAAGATCGTTATCGCCTTGCTGGCGAGTAAAGAAGCCCAGCTTGCTGCGCATCAACAGGCCATACTCGGTGAGTAACTGGTGCTGGTAATCATCCAGCGCGGCGTTTAACCCCTCCACAGCAATAAAGGGCGATAGCGACTGCGCCAGGCGCTGCAGATTCCACAGCGCCACCGCCGGCTGGTTTTCAAAGCTGTACCTCCCCTGGTAATCAGAGTGGTTACAGATAAAACCGGGCTGGTAATCATCGAGAAAACCGAACGGGCCATAGTCGATTGTTAAACCAAGAATCGACATGTTATCGGTATTCATTACACCATGCGCGAACCCTACCGCTTGCCAGCGCGCAATCATCTGCGCAGTGCGCCGCACGACATCCCGGAACCATGCGACATATTTATCGCTTTCGTTTTGCAATTCCGGCCAGTGATGACGGATAACAAAATCTGCCAGTTGACGGACTTTTTGCGGATCGCGTCGGTAGTAAAAATGTTCGAAATGACCAAACCGCACATGACTTTCGGCAATACGCATCAGCATCGCGCCCTGCTCCTGCGTTTCGCGCATGACTGGCGTATCGCTGGTCACAATGCTCAATGCCCGCGTGGTCGGGATCCCCAGATAGTGCATCGCTTCCGAAGCCAGACTTTCGCGAATGGTCGAACGCAACACCGCGCGGCCATCCCCCATGCGTGAATACGGCGTCAGCCCGGCACCTTTCAAGTGCCAGTCCCGGATTGTGCCGTCCGGGAGTTGCTGCTCACCGAGCAAAATCCCGCGTCCATCACCTAATTGCCCGGCCCAGACACCAAACTGATGTCCACTATAAACCTGCGCCAGTGGAGACATGCCGGGTAACAGCGCTTCGCCGCCCCATATGCCTGCTCCCGAGACAGGATGAAACAGCGCATCCGGTACATCCAGCGCATGGGCCAGTGGCTCATTGCGCCATAGCAGACGGGCGTTGTGCAGCGGTGTTGGGGATAATGCGGTATAAAAATCTGGCAATTCATCTCGCCAGTGGGTAGTAAAAGACAGGGTCATGGTTCCTCCTGCCTTTAGTGTAGTGCTAACTTTGGCGTTTAAACACCAGGCAAAAGCAGGGCTATGGCTGAACCAGAGAAGTTAACTGTTCGACGGTGACGGGTGGCCACATGGCACCCTGCATGGCGCTAAAGGAAAAGGCTGCTGCCCGGTTGAGCGCCTGTTCATCATCAATGCCTGCAATCATCAATGCATCACAATAGGGTTCAAGCTGCGCAACAATCACCCGCATAAAAGGTTCGAATGAAGGTGACGCCAGCCGCTGGTGAACAAAATTTTTATCCAATACCACGCGCTTAAATAAACCATCAAAAATGGCTTTTGTCGAAGCGGTTCCGGCACCAAAATTAGCCAGCACCAGTGAATATTGTTTCGCCAATAGAAACAAGGGGTGATTATCTTTTCCCTTATTTAGATCGGGAAAATTCTCATTAATGGTAAATTCAAGAAAAGGAAATTTCCTAATGTTTGTCGCTAGCGTTTCATCTGCCAACAAGACATCAACCAAAGAGGGCGCAATATTAATCCAGGCCGTTAATTGATGTTGAATAAAAAAGAGTTGGCAGGCTTCAAGGAGTGCCAGTTGCTCATTGAATAAAGCGAGTATTTCTTCAGGCGTAAGGCGCGGAATGACCAGCTCTGTAGGCGTGCGGACATTGCTGTCTGGCCCCACAAAGTTAACGATAATTTCCAGTCCCTGTAGCATTCCGTTACTTTTCCTCGCAGGCAGTAATAGAAGCTCAGAGCGATATGTGTCATCCAGCGATACTATCATTGCGCCAGCCCCGCATTAAGGGTGATATCCGGCATTGTCAAACACAGGTGGAAATATTTCAAATCTATTGTTTTAAATGAGATTAACTTCATTTTTTTCCCGTTTTATTTTTTGGCTTCTCCTTAACCTTTATTAGCCTGATAACGAATTGATGGATGTCCGGATCCCAATGTACACAGATCTTAATTAAGATAAACGTGATTATTTAGTGGAAATTTCCTGGTTTAAAAAAAGCCCTTGCGGGCTTTCTCATTCTAGATGCGGCGTGCTTGCCAGAAATTTTTACGCCAGTAGACATTATCCAGCGAAGAACGCATCACTCCCCGGCTGGTTGAAGCATGAATGAACTCATTATCTGTATCGTAAATTCCAACGTGCAACCCGCTCTCTCCGGAACCGGTTTTAAAGAAAACCAGATCGCCTGGCAGCAAATCCTCTTTATCGATTTTCGTGCCAATTTCCGCCTGTTGCCGCGTCTCGCGCGGCAATTGCAACGAAAACTTATCGCGAAACGTCATCATAACGAAGCCGGAACAATCAACGCCGGATCGGCTCATGCCACCGTAGCGATAGGGCGTACCATGCCACTGGCTGAGCTGATCATTCAGGCCAGCAATAACCGTTATCGAATCTGACAATCTTGGATTTGGCGGCGGCGCGCGATGAGAACTACATCCTGCAAGGAATAACGCCGTTGCCAGCAATAACCAGATACGCATCCTGGATCACGCCTCTTTATTTCTTTTTCTCGGAATAATCTACCGTGTGAATCAGATATGTGGCAAGTCACGTTGTAGGGATCAGCACGCGGTGACCTTCCACATCCAGTTGGCGAAAAGCCAAACCATACGCCGTCGCCAGATGCGATGGCGTCAGCACCTCATCCTGCCGTCCGCTCATTAACAGTTTGCCACCGCTGAGCAACCATGCCTGGCGCGCATGCCTCAACGTATGGTTAAGATCGTGGCTACTCATCACCACGGTAATACCTGCGGCAACCAGCTCGTTTAAAAGCTTATCCAGTGCCGCCTGCTGGGCAACATCGAGGCTATTCATCGGCTCATCCAGCAATAAAAGCTCTCCGGCGGAGTTGCCGGCCGGGTGAATCTGTAAAATCACCGCCGCTAAGCGTACCCGCTGCCACTCGCCGCCTGACAGGTGATTCACCGCCCGCCCCAGCTTATCGCTGAGGCCGAGCTTGCCCGCAATCTGCGCCAGCAGCGCGGTTTGTGCGTTATCGCGCTGATGCAAGGATAAGTACTGCCAGACAGGCATAGCGAACGGCGGTGTCTGCTGTTGGGCCAGGTAAGCACGATGTTGCGCCAGTTGCGATGCAGGCCACTGCGCCAGCGAACGGGCATTAAAGAGCACGCTTCCCTGCCCGCCCGATAACCCGGCAATGCGCGCCAACAGTGTGCTTTTCCCCGCACCATTCGGCCCGACAAGATGCAGAACTTCTCCCCGGTCGACCGATGCCGTTATCGGCCCAAGCCTGCCGGGTTCAGCCACATCCTGAAGCTGCAACAGCATCGACATTACTTCGCCAGCGCCTGTTTTACCGCGTCAACGAGAATTGGATCTTCCGGTGTCATATCCGGAGAGAAGCGTTGAATCACCTTGCCGTCACGACCAATCAGGAATTTTTCAAAATTCCACAGAATATCGCCCGGCTCTTTCGGCGCACGACCTTTGCTCTCCATACGTTCGTAGAAACCGCTGCCCTGAGGTGCAACGGCCTCCGGCGCTGCGGCAACCAGCTTTTTATACAGCGGGTGACGTGCTTCGCCATTCACATCGATTTTGCTGAACAGCGGAAATGTTACGCCATACGTGGTGCTACAGAAGGTTTTAATTTCCTCTTCTGAACCCGGTTCCTGGCCGAGAAACTGATTGCAGGGAAAACCGAGTACGGTAAAACCTTCACTTTCAAATTCTTTTTGCATCTGCTCCAGCTGTTCGTACTGCGGCGTCAGCCCACATTTCGAGGCGACGTTGACCAACAGCAGCACCTTGCCGTGGTAACCGGCAAGCGTTGTCTGCTCGCCATCGATAGTCTTAACTTCAGTATTGAGAATATCCTGTTGCATAGCGTCACCTTAATGAATGTTATGGTTTGCGGGCTCAACGCCCGGCTCTCAATAATAGCCAGATAAATACCGGCGCGCCCAGCGTCGAGGTCACAACGCCTATCGGCAACTCGGCCGCACTGAGCGCCAGACGCGCTATCACATCGGCAAATAACAGTGCCACCGCCCCTGCCAGTGCGCAGCCAGGCAGTAATGCCCGATGATCGGTCAAACCGCACAGACGTAAGATATGTGGAATAACCAGACCGATAAAACCAATTGAGCCTGCCAGCGCGACGCTTACCCCGACCAGCCAGCCCGTGGCTACCACCAGCACGTTTCGCCATAGCCACATCGGTAACCCTAACTGGCGCGCGGAAATGTCTCCCAGCGCCAGCATATTCAAGGGCCGGGACTGGAAACAGACCCAAATGATGACTGGCACCAGCGCCGCCATCAGCCAACTTTGTTGCCAGTCCACGCCGCCGAAACCGCCCATCATCCAGTACATCAACTGGCGCAAATCGAAGGAGGAAGAGAAATAGACGGCCCAGGTCATCAATGCGGTACAGATAATACCCAACGCGACACCAGCCAGCAGTAAACGGCTGGTAGAGATGTGGCGGCGCGCGAAACGCAGCAGGATCAGCGTCACAACGAGCGCGCCAGCGATCGCACAAACGCCGAGCGCCCAGCCAGGGAGCAATCCGCCGCCCAGCAATACAGCAGCAATGAGCCCAACGCCCGCACCGCTTGAGACACCAAGCAATCCTGGTTCCGCAAGCGGGTTTTCGAACAGTGCCTGCATCACCGCACCGCACAACGCCAGTGCAGCCCCAACCAACAACACGGCCAGCGTACGTGGCAAGCGAATTTGCCAGACAAACAGTTGCCCATCCGGTGTAAACCAGGCGCCCGGAGAAATCCATTGATCGCCCGCGCAGAGACTAAACAGTAGCGCGAAGAGTAAGAGCAGCAGCAATCCACCCAGCCAGCGGCGGTTGCGTTGCTGTTGAAGATGAGCGTATGCCAGCATGTTTTCCGTTTTATTGGTCAGCAAGGTCACTGATTCTAAGGTTGATGCCGGATGCTGAAAAGAAAAAAGGCCGCGATGCGGCCTTTTTAATTAGTTCATATCATTCAGCTTTGGGCGAAGCGTTTTCGACACGGCTCTTTAACTTCTGGCCGGGTCTGAAGGTCACCACGCGCCGGGCTGTAATGGGAATATCTTCGCCCGTTTTTGGATTACGACCCGGACGTTGATTTTTGTCGCGCAAATCGAAATTGCCAAAGCCGGAGAGTTTTACCTGCTCACCGTTTTCCAGAGCACGACGGATCTCTTCGAAAAACAGCTCTACCAGCTCTTTTGCGTCCCGTTTGCTAAGCCCAAGCTTATCAAACAGATATTCTGACATTTCAGCTTTTGTAAGCGCCATAGGTTCAATCCCTCAATGATGCCTGGAATCGCTCTTTTAATGCCTCTACACATCTGGCAACGGTAGCGGCAATCTCCTCTTCTTCGAGTGTACGGCTGGTATCCTGAAGGATCAGGCTAATGGCAAGGCTCTTATACCCTTCCGCTACACCCTTACCGCGGTACACGTCAAATAAGTTTACGCCAACTACCTGATTTACGCCAACTTTCTTACATTCGCCCAAAACATCTGCTGCAGGCACATTTTCTGCGACCACGACAGCGATATCACGACGGTTCGCAGGGAAGCGCGAAATCTCCTGAGCCTGAGGAACCACGCGGTCTGCAAGCGCATTCCACTCCAGTTCAAATACCAGTGTGCGGCCGTTCAGATCAAGCTTACGTTCCAGTTCCGGGTGAACAACCCCAATAAAACCAATGCGCTTATCTTTCAGATAAATCGCTGCAGATTGGCCTGGGTGCAGTGCAGGATTCGTTTCCGCGCGAAACTCAATGGCGGAAAGTTTACCTGTAAGTTCCAGCACGGACTCAAGATCGCCTTTTAAATCGAAGAAATCGACGCTTCCTTTCACCAGATCCCAGTGCTCGTCATAACGGTTACCGCAAATCGCGCCCGCCAGCATCACATCCTGACGGATGCCTAGATTAGCTTGCGTATCAGGCACAAAGCGCAGGCCGGTTTCGAAAATACGCACACGGCTCTGCTGACGGTTCTGGTTATAAACGATAGTGCCGAGCAAACCGGTCCACAGAGAGAGGCGCATCGCCGACATCTCGCTGGAGATTGGGCTTGGCAGGATGAGTGCTTCCTCACCCGGATGAATCAGTTGCTGCAGTTTCGGATCGACAAAGCTGTAAGTAATGACTTCCTGGTAGCCTTTATCGTTGAGCATGGTTTTCACACGCTTCATCGACAGGTTCGCCTCGCGGTGCTCGCCCATAATCAGGCCAGCCTGCACCGGCTCATCAGGAATATTGTTGTAGCCATAAACGCGAGCAACTTCTTCGACCAGATCTTCTTCGATTTCCATGTCGAAACGCCAGCTCGGGGCTACCGCCAGCCACTCATCCTGTCCTTCAGTCACTTCGCAGCCCAGACGGTTCAGAATATCGCTGACCTGATCGTCGGCAATATGGTGGCCAATCAGGCGATCCAGCTTGCTACGGCGCAAACGGATGGTCGCACGTTTCGGCAGCGTGGCGTCGTTCGTGACATCAATTACCGGGCCGGCTTCACCGCCACAGATATCAAGCAGCAGACGCGTGGCGCGTTCCATCGCTTTGTATTGCAGTTGCGGATCGACACCACGCTCATAACGATGAGAGGCATCGGTATGCAAACCGTGACGGCGCGCGCGGCCGGTAATGGACAGCGGGTTGAAGAAAGCACATTCCAGCAGCACGTTCTGCGTTTCGCTGTTCACACCAGAGTGTTCACCACCGAAGATACCGCCCATTGCCAGCGCTTTGCTATGGTCGGCAATCACCAGCGTGTCTGCATTCAGTTTGGCTTCATTACCGTCCAGCAACACCAGGGTTTCGCCCTCTTTCGCCATACGCACTACAATGCCGCCATCCAGGCGGTCGCGGTCAAACGCATGCATCGGCTGCCCCAGTTCCAGCAGCACGTAGTTGGTGACGTCCACAACGGCGTCAATCGAACGAATGCCGCAACGGCGCAGCTTCTCTTTCATCCACAGCGGAGTTGGCGCTTTGACGTTAATCCCTTTCACTACACGGCCAAGGTAGCGCGGACAGGCCTCTGCCGCTTCCACAGTAATCGGCAGCGTATCGGAGATGGTAGCGGCAACAGGTGCGATATCCGGCTCGGTCAGCGGAGATTTGTTGAGCACCGCAACATCACGCGCAACACCGATGATCCCGAGGCAATCGGCACGGTTCGGCGTCACGCTGATTTCGATGGTGTTGTCATCCAGTTTTAAATATTCACGGATATCGGTGCCGATCGGCGCATCTGCAGGCAGTTCAATAATGCCAGTATGATCGTCAGAAATACCCAGCTCGGAGAAAGAACAGAGCATGCCTTCCGACGGCTCGCCACGCAGTTTTGCCGCTTTGATTTTGAAATCGCCCGGCAGTACCGCACCGACAGTGGCGACCGCGACTTTGAGCCCAAGGCGACAGTTTGGCGCGCCACAGACGATGTCCAGCAGGCGCTCACCGCCCACGTTTACTTTCGTTACGCGCAGTTTGTCAGCGTTCGGGTGCTGAGCGCACTCCATCACTTCGCCCACGACCACGCCATGAAATGCACCGGCAACCGGTACAACCCCATCGACCTCGAGGCCCGCCATGGTGATTTGCCCGGACAGCGCTTCGCTATCAATGGCTGGATTAACCCATTCGCGTAACCACAGTTCACTGAATTTCATTGTTTTGCCTGCCTTTATTTAAACTGTTTGAGGAAACGCAAATCGTTTTCGAAGAACGCGCGCAAGTCGGTGACACCGTAACGGAGCATTGTCAGGCGCTCCATACCCATACCGAATGCAAAACCTGAGTAAACTTCCGGATCAATCCCGACGTTACGCAGTACGTTCGGATGCACCATCCCGCAACCAAGTACCTCCAGCCATTTGCCGTTTTTACCCATGACATCCACTTCCGCTGAGGGCTCAGTAAACGGGAAATAAGATGGACGGAAGCGGATCTGCAAATCTTCTTCAAAGAAGTTACGCAGGAAGTCGTGCAGCGTGCCTTTCAGATTGGTGAAGCTGATATTTTTATCAACAATCAGCCCTTCCATTTGATGGAACATCGGAGTGTGCGTCTGGTCGTAGTCGTTACGATATACGCGACCCGGCGCAATAATGCGGATCGGCGGCTGCTGATTTTCCATCGTGCGGATCTGCACGCCTGAAGTCTGGGTACGCAACAGACGGGTTGCGTCAAACCAGAAAGTGTCGTGATCAGCACGCGCCGGGTGGTGGCCCGGGATGTTCAACGCATCGAAGTTATGATAATCATCTTCGATTTCCGGCCCC
This sequence comes from Kosakonia sp. PSU_27, assembly GCF_039409795.1. Classification (NCBI taxonomy): domain Bacteria; kingdom Pseudomonadati; phylum Pseudomonadota; class Gammaproteobacteria; order Enterobacterales; family Enterobacteriaceae; genus Kosakonia; species Kosakonia sp. PSU_27. Next base: position 78,635 of record NZ_JBCIVK010000004.1, read on the forward strand.
GTGGCGACAGTAAAGCCAAGCTCACCAAAGAAACTTTCGATGCGGTCGATTGTGCGGGTCACCGGATGCAAACCGCCATTCTCTACTCGACGCCCCGGCAGCGATACATCAATAGTTTCGGCAGCCAGGCGTGCATTTAATGCAGCATTTTCAAGATCCGATTTACGCGCGTTCAGCGCTTGCTGCACTTGCTCTTTCGCTTCGTTGATCACCGCACCCGCAGCCGGGCGCTCTTCTGGCGGCAGCTCACGCAGGGTGGTCATCTGAAGGGTCAGGTGCCCTTTCTTGCCCAGGTATTCGACGCGTACGTTGTCCAGCGCGGCGACATCTGAAGCATCGTTAATGGCTGCCTTCGCACTGGCAACCAGCTCTGCGAGATGTGACATGGTTTTCCTCGTTATATGACGATATTTACAAGCGGCAGATACAAAAAAAGCCTCCATAAGGGAGGCTTTCTGGCGCTGTTTTCCGTTTCTTCTTTCACGCGCTAGCCTCCCGGATTCAGGTGCTAAAGTAAAAAAAGAAGCGGAAAATAGCAGCATTCATGCTTGCGTTACCTTAACAGGGTAAGTGGCGGTGATGGCTTATTGAAAACGCATCACGGCAAAATGTCAATGCATTGATAATGTTAAAGCAAAAGAGGGAGCTAAGCTCCCTCTCTTAAACTGGCTTACGCCAGAGCTGCTTTCGCTTTTTCAACCAGGGCAGTAAATGCCACTTTGTCGAATACTGCGATGTCAGCCAGGATCTTACGGTCGATTTCAACAGAGGCTTTTTTCAGGCCGTTGATGAATTTGCTGTAAGAAATACCGTTCTGACGTGCTGCTGCGTTGATACGTGCAATCCACAGTTGACGGAACTGACGCTTTTTCTGACGACGGTCACGATAAGCGTACTGACCAGCTTTGATAACAGCCTGGAAGGCAACACGGTAAACGCGTGAACGCGCGCCGTAGTAACCTTTAGCTTGTTTCAAAATTTTCTTATGACGTGCACGTGCAATCACACCACGTTTTACGCGAGCCATATGCTCTCTCCTGTATCTATATTCTTAAAAAAGTTAAAAGGTTAACGACTTATGCGTACGGCAGGCACGCGATTACCAGGCCCAGATCGCCTTTAGAAACCATGGCTTTCGGACGCAGGTGACGTTTACGCTTGGTAGCTTTTTTGGTCAGAATATGACGCAGGTTAGCGTGCTTGTGCTTAAATCCACCTTTACCGGTTTTTTTGAAGCGCTTAGCAGCACCGCGTACGGTCTTAATTTTTGGCATTTTTTAACTTCCACTTCGCATTGTTAATAAACGAAACAAAGGCGAACTAAACCCGTGAGCTTGTGGCCCACAGGTTTAGTTACTTGATGGCCTTACTGTTTCTTCTTCGGAGCAAGCACCATGATCATCTGGCGGCCTTCGATCTTCGTTGGGAAGGATTCGACTACTGCCAGTTCAACCAGATCTTCTTTCACGCGATTAAGCACTTCCATACCGATCTGTTGGTGGGCCATCTCACGACCGCGGAAACGCAGCGTGATTTTGGCCTTATCGCCCTCTTCGAGAAAGCGAATCAGGCTGCGGAGTTTTACCTGATAGTCGCCTTCATCTGTACCAGGTCGGAATTTGATTTCCTTAACCTGAATAACTTTTTGCTTCTTCTTCTGTTCCTTAGAAGATTTGCTCTTTTCATAGAGGAACTTGCCGTAATCCATTATACGGCAAACGGGCGGCTCGGCGTTAGGGCTAATTTCGACTAAATCGACCCCGGCTTCTTCAGCTTTTTCCAGAGCTTCTCTGAGACTCACAATACCAAGCTGCTCGCCTTCCAGACCTGTTAAGCGAACTTCCGTGGCGCGAATCTCGCCATTAATACGATTGGGACGCGCCGTTTGAACTCGTTTTCCGCCTTTAATACCTTATTCCTCCAGTTGTTGAAGACTGCGGCTGCGAATCTCTTGTTGCAGCTTCTCGATAACATCATTTACGTCCAGGCTACCCAGGTCTTTACCGCGACGGGTACGCACAGCTACTTTGCCGGCTTCAACCTCTTTGTCACCACAAACCAGCATATAAGGGACACGACGTAAAGTGTGCTCGCGGATTTTAAAGCCAATCTTCTCGTTTCTCAAGTCTGCTTTTACACGAATGCCCGCATTTTGCAGTTTACGGGTCAATTCGTTAACGTATTCAGCCTGCGAATCAGTGATGTTCATCACAACTACCTGCACGGGGGCAAGCCACGTTGGGAAGAAGCCCGCAAACTCCTCAGTTAGGATGCCGATAAAGCGCTCCAGAGAACCAAGAATTGCACGGTGAATCATCACCGGGACTTGTCGCTCGTTACTTTCGCCAACATAAGAGGCATTCAGACGAGACGGCAAGGAGAAGTCCAGCTGGACAGTACCGCACTGCCATGCACGATCGAGGCAGTCATACAGGGTAAATTCAATTTTCGGACCGTAGAATGCGCCTTCACCCAGTTGATACTCAAACGGGATATTATTCTCTTCCAGCGCCACAGCCAGGTCCGCCTCAGCACGATCCCACATCTCGTCGCTACCGATACGTTTTTCCGGACGAGTGGAGAGTTTGACGACGATCTTCTCGAAGCCAAAGGTGCTGTACATATCGTAGACTAAACGAATACAAGCGTTCACTTCATCACGCACCTGCTCTTCTGTACAGAAGATGTGAGCGTCATCCTGAGTGAAGCCGCGTACACGCATTAAGCCATGCAGAGCGCCTGACGGCTCGTTACGATGGCAACTACCGAACTCTGCCATACGTAACGGCAGGTCGCGGTAGGATTTTAAGCCCTGGTTAAAGATCTGAACGTGACCCGGGCAGTTCATCGGCTTGATGCAATATTCACGGTTCTCAGAAGACGTCGTAAACATGGCATCTTTGTAGTTGTCCCAGTGGCCGGTTTTTTCCCACAGCACACGGTCCATCATGAACGGGCCTTTCACTTCCTGATACTGGTACTCTTTCAGTTTAGAACGTACGAAAGTTTCCAGTTCGCGGAAGATAGTCCAGCCATCGTTATGCCAGAACACCATACCCGGCGCTTCTTCCTGCATGTGATACAGATCGAGCTGTTTCCCGATTTTACGGTGATCGCGTTTTGCCGCTTCTTCCAGACGTTGCAGATAAGCGTTCAGCGCTTTTTTATCTGCCCACGCGGTACCATAGATACGCTGCAGCATTTTATTATTGCTGTCACCGCGCCAGTAGGCACCCGCTGTTTTCATCAATTTGAAGTGATGGCAGAAACGCATATTCGGCACGTGCGGACCACGGCACATGTCGACATATTCCTGATGATGATACAAGCCAGGCTTGTCATCATGGGCAATATTTTCATCAAGGATCGAAACTTTATAGCTTTCGCCGCGTTTAACAAACGTTTCACGCGCCTCTTTCCAGCTTACTTTCTGCTTGATGACATCGTAGTTTGTTTCGGCGAGCTCGTGCATACGCTTTTCGAGCGCGTCGATATCTTCCTGGGTCAGCGTATGGTCAAGATCAACGTCATAGTAGAAACCGTTATCAATAACCGGACCAATAGCCATTTTGGTGTTGGGCCAAAGTTGCTTAATCGCATGACCTAACAGATGTGCGCAGGAGTGACGAATGATTTCCAGTCCGTCCTCATCTTTTGCAGTGATGATGGCAAGTTTGGCATCGCTGTCAATCACATCGGATGCATCTACCAGTTCACCGTTGACGCGGCCAGCGATGCAGGCTTTCGCCAGTCCCGGACCGATATCCAGCGCAACATCCATTGGGCTTACAGCGTGGTCGTAATGGCGTTGGCTGCCATCAGGAAGAGTAATTACAGGCATTTCATTTCCTTAATTTGCAGTGGTGCCCCACACGAAAGAGCACATACAAAATGAGAGATCAAAGATATAACAGCCGCGACGATAAGTTTTCTCGCTTCACTCTGCGGAATCTGTACAGCGTAGAGATCAACTGCTACCTGATACCCTTACCTGCCGCTGTTAAGTACCCGGCAATAGTACACATTTGCGAAGGGGGTTGAAAGGATTAGTGTGACTCAGCTCAAGAGTGCGGCTTTATTGCAGATTCAAAACTCCGCACAGAAAACGTTTCAAAAACAACCACCCAACCTAAGGATTGTCTGATTTTTTACCAAATTCTTGACATAGCGGCATCTCAAGCCGTTTATTTGGCTACCCGTTAACCCCTAACCCACTGATAAAGCATGGTAATCCTTTACTTAGTTATTATTTTCGCGCTTCTCGCGATCATTATTTTTTCGTTTTATAAGCACCACAGCATGAAGTCATCCCGCTCTCTTCCGGGCCGTTACAAGAAACGACGTCAATAACGCCACCTTCGTTGACCAGGTATGACTGTTCAGAAAGGCACGCACGTGCCTTTCTTTATCATATCCAGCCTGCTTTTTCAGGCGTTGTAACCTAAAGCGCGGATCACGGTTTCCATCGCTTCTTGCGTTAGCCCGGAACGCTTAATTTTTGTATTGGCCAACATAGTTCTGACCACCCCGGCAATCACAATATGTTTAGGTTCTTGTCCGAGATCGCGCATCTCAAGCACGACTTTCCCCACTACGCGGCACATCTCGTCATATAACGCTTCGTCTTTTGATGTTCCCATTTCACCTCCGGTGGCGATGGTTTTGATAAGCAGCCTGCCTCACGAAGAATGCGGCTTACATCTATAAAAAGAGTCAGTAAAGCATATTGTTAGCAACAACTGTACACTGCCTCTATCCCCTGACAACGTGAAGAGGTAACGTAACAGGCCTTTTTCTGCACACCATCTATTTTCAGGCACTTGCACAAAGTTAAATTTTTCCGCGAATTTACCTTAAAGTTACTCACCCCTTTGCCGATGATTAATTCATTAGCGGTCTGAATGAATTAATGACGGTAATGCAGGCAATCAATCTTAATGAGTTTATCGGGCTGAACCTCACTACCCGAAAAAAAACGTCTTCTTCGCTTCAGGAAAGTATTGAACGTCTGTCATCGGGGTTGCGCATTAATGGCGCGAAGGATGATGCTGCCGGGCAGTCTATCGCTAATCGCATGCGCTCTAACGCCAGTGCGGATAGCGTGGTATCACGTGGTCTTGATGATGCTATCAGTATGGCACAGACCGCCGATAGCAGTTTGAACACTGTTAGCGAACTTCTGATCCGGGCGAAAAGCCTGGCCATACAGTCAGGAAATAGCACCCTCTCGGAGAATGACCGGCAAAGCATTCAGAACGAATATCAAAATATTCTTAACAATATTCAGTCAATCTCAGAGGGTACCGAGATTTTTGGACGATACCCGTTGGCTACTGATTCACCCGAACTGCCACCGGAGTTGATTGGTGATGTGCCGCCGTTAAACGTCAAGTTTCCGGTTCAGGGTACCAATTATTCGTTCAGTTCAGGCATTGTCTCGCTGGCTTACATCCCTGCCGGTTCGACGAATATTGCTATTACCATTGATTCACTGGGCCTGGATGATGACATCCAGTTATTCACGCGCGATGGTAAGCATCTGGCCGGTACACCAATTAACGGCGCAGCCCCGGACTATACATGGAAAAGTCGTGGCATCACGGATTCAGCGAAAGCGACCAGCCGGGTTCTGACCGAAGCCAACGGTTTTGCGCATGGCGCTACCTACGACGATTCTTTACTGATTGATGGCGGCGCAGCCTGGGCGCTAAACGGTAGCGAAACGCTGAATTACAACGGTATGGCTATTGCTTACAGCGGCGATGGTGACCGTTACGAACCGGGCAATGCTTACAATGATGGTAGCAACGGTTCAAACCGACTTGAGCGCGTAAAGATCGATAACGTTACGGAAGATTTGGTGGTGATGATCGTCGGCAGTGGCTCTTTTACCAGCAACTTAACCTGGGGAACTCTGCCAAAACCAACAATAACGCCGGCGGAACCGCCGAAGCAGAGTCGCCCGTGGGAGGTCGTAACCAGCGCGAACGTTGGGGATGATATACAATCCGTAACCATGCCTGCCACTCCGGCTGATGTGAAATCACTGGGTTTAAACGCGACATCCTTGCAAACGGCGGCCTCAGCAGGTGTCGCAATGGGTGCGCTTGACAAAGCACTCGAGAAAGTAAGCGGCTGGCGCGCGCAATATGGCGCGTATATCAATCGTTTTGAATCGAATAAATCGGTACTGGCACAGCAAAATGTTGCAACACAAGCGGCGAAGAGCCGGATTGAAGATGCGGATTACGCGCTGGAAGTCAGTAAGATGGCAAAAGCGCAGATATTACAGCAGAGCCAGGATATGGTGCTAAAAGTCGCTAACCAGTCTGCAGAAAATATTCTGGCGCTTCTTCGTAGCTAACATTGTATTTTCACTTCATTTAATAACAGCACTTAATAACAAAATCATTTTTCGCCCGCAGCGAAATAACCTTATCTTACAAAATCCGCATTGCCGCACAAATACAAAAAACCGGTACGACTAAATCCGGTTTTTTTAAAGTTAATGAATTAACTGAAAACGTATTTAGTTCCACTCGCCCGAAACCAGGGTATGTGCGTTAAACGCATTGTCATTTGAACCCTGCGTGGAATGAGACACCGGAACCATATTGGAACCCGCTTCAATGTTGGTGATGTTAGTGTTAGTCTGGCTGGCAGTTACTGCAGGCTGAGCCGCGAAAACGCCAAAAGAGAGTGCAGAAAGCACGACGGCGACCGCAGCGGTTTTGATTTTTTTCATAATTAAATTCTCATACTTGAATAACAACATTAACTGGCTGGGCTTTTTTTTGCCCGTGTTGTTAGTGTAGATCTGGATCACACTTTTGCACAGTCAATTTATTTATCTATTCGTGTCAAATAAACTGAATGTGTAACCCAAATATTAATTGTGAGTAAATTATGAAGAGAAAGGAATACTTAAACGAAATTGAAAAAGGAATAGTGGAATGAAAAAAGCACAAATTAACAAATAAAAGATGGGCCGATATTTTCGGCCCAACAAATTACATTTTATAGCCTAACGTTACCGTCGTTCTGCGATCGGTATGATCCGGCGCCGTTGACGGTGGCTGGGAGTTCCAGGTCAGGTTATACGCAACTTTCAGAGCAAAGTGCGCGTTAATCGCTACGTTCAGCGCTGTTTCAGAGTTCACGGTGGTATCGTCCGCACCAAATACGGAAACACCCTGCGTGAATTTCGTGGTATCAGTCATCTGCCAGGCGTAGGTGCCGGAAGCATAACCGAGCCCAGTCGTTTTCGTGTTGCCGTCGGTGTACTTGTCATAACGAACACCAGGACCGAATTCAAAGCGCAGGCTGTGAACCGGACCATTCAGGAACTGACGACCATAACCAGCAGTCAGCACGTCGCGATCGCTATAGCCGTTATAGCGGTCAGTTAACCAGCTCGCCTGGCCAAACAGGTAATCGTAATCCGTCATGTTATAACGGCTACGGCCACCTACTGCGTATTTTTCAGACGAACGCACATCATTTGACGATGTATTGCTGGCGTTGCCCCACAAAGACCAGGCGGTAGTCTCGCCGTACCAGGTCAAGGTGGAATCAGCAGTCAAAGAGGAACTCTTTGTATTGCCGGACTGAGCCAGATAACCACCGTTTACACCGCCTTCAAACGGCGCTTTAGCGGTAGAGGGATCATCCATGACAGTAAAAACGGTATCATCTGCAAACGCGTGCATTGATACAAACACACCCGCCGCCATCACAAGCACGGGTACTGTCTTCAAAAGCTTCATTTATTTAGAGTCCGAACAGCAAAAAAAGAGACCAACACGGTCCCGGAAACTTTCATTAGGATCAATGACCAGCGGTCCAAAGAAAGGTAACAAATTATAAAAAGGCCGCTTAAACAGATCAATGAAATCTTATTTGATTTTTTGAATAAGAGGGATCTCAAAACAGCAAAAAAGGTTATTAATAACTGCTGCGCATTAAATCAATATCATTTTGAAATCATGCCCTTAATTCCTTTCCCTTCTGCCTTAACAGTGCCAGGCTTACATCAGTCTGAGAAAAAGGAGGTCAACATGGCAGCTATATACACCCTTACGCTGGCGCCTTCGCTTGATAGTGCGACGCTAACGCCACAAATTTATCCCGAAGGTAAACTGCGTTGTACGGCACCCGTTTTTGAGCCAGGCGGCGGCGGCATTAATGTTGCACGCGCGATTGCCCATCTGGGCGGTAAAGCAACGGCAATATTTCCCACTGGTGGCGCAACGGGTGAACATCTCACCGCATTATTGGCCGATGAGAACGTACCGACCGTAACCGTAGCCACACAAGACTGGACGCGGCAGAACCTGCACGTTCATGTCGAGTCCAGCGGTGAGCAATACCGGTTTGTTATGCCTGGTGCCGCATTAAATGAAGACGAGTTTCGCCAGATTGAAGAGAAAGTCCTGACGATTGAGCGCGGCGCGATTTTGGTGATAAGTGGCAGTCTGCCTCCGGGTATCGAGGTTGAAAAGCTGACACAGTTAGTTAAAGCTGCGCAAAAACAGGGAATTCGCTGCATTGTCGATAGCTCGGGCGAGGCGCTAAACGCAGCGCTCGCAATTGGTAATATCGAGCTGGTAAAACCCAACCAGAAGGAGTTGAGCGCGCTGGTCGGCAGAGAGCTAACCCAGCCTGATGATGTGCGCAAAGCTGCGCAGGAGATCGTTCAGGCAGGCAAAGCCTTGCGCGTGGTCGTCTCCCTTGGCCCGCAGGGAGCGCTGGGCGTGGATGCTGAAAACTGTGTTCAGGTCGTACCGCCGCCGATGAAAAGCCAAAGCACGGTGGGCGCTGGCGACAGCATGGTTGGCGCAATGACGCTCAAACTTGCACAAGATGCGCCTTTTGAGGACATGGTGCGTTTCGGCGTCGCCGCCGGGAGTGCAGCCACCATCAACCAGGGTACTCGTTTGTGCGCGCACGAAGACACGCAAAAGATCTACGACTATTTGCGCCATGCCTGACATACCTCCCCTTCCGGCTGGAAGGGGAAATATCAAATATCTCCGCGGTGGTCGACAAATGTGACTCGCCGTCTATGCTAAAAAAACATCAAAATAACAACGAGGTGAAAGATGGGCAGCGATGGCATCACCCGCTACGTAGTTGAGGTCAAATTTCATGACCAGACGCTGACAGACATCAATGAGATCAATAACCACTTTACACGTGCCGGCTTTCTCCTCACGATGACGGATGATAACGGCAACGTACACGATCTTGGCACCAATACGTTCGGTTTCATCAGTGCGCTTAATGAAAAAGAGGTTCATGCGCTGGCAAGTGGGCTTGCTGAAAGCGCCGTGGACGAAGAGACGGAAATCACTGTCACCACCTGGGAGGCGTTCCAGAAACAGGAACATTAAGTGCCTTTCCACCGTTGCGTATGCCGGGCGTGCGTTAAGTCGGATTTTTCAACAGCTGTAGTGCGCTAACCTTATGATCTGGCTGATTACATGGGAGAGACATCATGTGGCAAGCGATAAGTGGTCTGTTAAGCGAACAACTGGGTGAAGGCGAAATTGAACAACGCGACGAACTCCCCGGTGGCGAAATCCATGCCGCGTGGCACGTACGCTACGCCGGGCGCGATCTCTTCGTAAAGTGTGATGATCGCGCAATGCTCCCCATTTTTACGGCCGAAGCCGACCAGCTCGCCCTGCTGGCACGCAGTAATACCGTGCGTGTCCCTGCGGTTTGGGCGGTGGGAAGTGACCGCGACTACAGCTTTCTGGTTATGGAGTATCTTCCTGCCCGCCCGCTTGATGCGCACAGCGCGTTCCTGCTGGGTCAACAGTTAGCGCGCCTGCACCAGTGGAGCGATCAGCCGCAGTTTGGCCTCGATTTCGACAACGATCTTTCCACCACGCCGCAGCCCAACGCCTGGCAGCGCCGCTGGTCAACGTTTTTTGCTGAGCAGCGCATTGGCTGGCAGTTAGAACTGGCGGCGGAAAGAGGGCTGGAGTTTGGTAATATCGACGCGATTGTCGAACACGTTCAGCAACGGCTGAGTTCTCACCAGCCGCAACCCTCGTTATTGCATGGCGATCTTTGGTCGGCCAATTGCGCCCTTGGGCCTGACGGTCCTTACATCTACGACCCGGCTTGCTACTGGGGCGACCGTGAGTGTGACCTGGCGATGCTGCCGCTGCACCCGGACCAGCCGCCGCAAATCTATGACGGTTACCAGTCCATCTCCCCGCTTCCTCCAGATTTCCTCGATCGCCAACCCCTTTACCAGCTTTACACTTTGTTTAATCGGGCAATCTTATTCGGTGGCGAACATCTGGTGAATGCGCAAAAAGCGCTGGATCGCGTGCTGGCGGCGTGAGTGTTGTGCTCAGACCCGGGGCGTAACGCCTCGGGTTTGAGGCGTTACAGAAAACCGAGCAGCGTAAAGAAGAAATAGCCTGCAACAATGATTATCACCGGTAATACATAGAGCGGGAAAATTTGCAGAAAGATGGTGTGATGAGGCACGACAATGCGTGCTTCAATCTGCTCACGTGTTAACCCTTCCGGTCCTTTGGCTTTCTCGAGGATCATCTGATTTTCCACGCCTTCACGCAGAAAACGCGCCTGGCGGCTCATGCGCGCACCGGACGCCTGCAGCGCCAGCCCGACAAAGATCAGTACATAGATAATCCAGAACATGATGTTCAGACTTTGGTGGAAATCAGGCGTTGGCGAGTTGTACCAAAAAAGATTCAGGAATGGCGTGTTAAAACGCATCATCTCAATGATCACATGGGCGAAATCAAGCATCACGGCATTGATGCCCGGCTGTTTTTCGCTGTGATCGTACATAAACTTCAGTACAGAAATTATGGTCGAAATGACGGCTGGAATAAAAATCACCCAACCCAGAACGCGTTTCAGTACGGCGATGCGTCCAGCTTGTTGATACGTCATGGATTCCCCTTGTAAGTGACGCACTGTTTGCGCCTTAGTCTACCTGCTGATAACCATTTTCGCCTGATCTTTAAAGGCAGTATGATGAATGCTTAACCATAATTTCGCTTTTATCCCTGCAAAATCCTTGAATAGAGAGGTGTTATGTCTGCCCCGCGACAAATTCTTGCTGCCATTTTTGATATGGATGGATTACTGATTGACTCTGAACCGCTCTGGGATCGCGCCGAACTCGAGGTTGTGGCAAGCCTTGGCGTCGACATTTCAAGGCGCAATGAGTTACCGGATACGCTTGGCCTGCGCATCGATATGGTGGTTGAAATGTGGTATGCCCAGCAGCCGTGGAATGGTCCGGGCCGTCAGGAAGTCACCGAACGAATCATTCAGCGCGCCATCTCCCTGGTTGAGGAAGAGCGCCCGTTGCTGCCTGGCGTACGTGAAGCCGTCGCGCTGTGTAAAAACAGCGGACTGGCAGTAGGGCTGGCATCCGCGTCGCCGCTGCATATGCTGGAAAAAGTGCTGACTATGTTCGATCTACGCGACAGTTTCGACGCACTCGCCTCCGCGGAAAAGTTACCCTACAGCAAGCCGCACCCGCAGGTTTATCTGGACTGTGCGGCAAAACTGGGCGTAGACCCGCTCACGTGTGTAGCGCTGGAAGATTCGGTTAACGGCATGATTGCCTGCAAAGCGGCGCGGATGCGTTCCATCGTTGTGCCGGATGCCGAACATCGCACGGACCCGCGTTATGTGCTTGCTAACGTGAAACTCGAAAGTCTCGAACAGCTTACCCTCACACATCTGCTCGGTTAATTTCTCCTCTGGGGTGATACCGATCGCCCCATCACCTCTCATTTTTGAAACAGCATTTCATTTTTATTTGTGTTTTCGCTGTCCACCTTCTATCCTGATCTTCAGGCGCAGATGCCCAGACAACAATTTATAACGCCGGAGTAAATATGATACTGGAAGCCTTTAAGCTTGCGGGTAAAGTGGCTATCGTCACCGGGTGCGACACCGGGCTGGGCCAGGGAATGGCATTAGGGCTTGCGGAAGCGGGCTGCGATATTGTCGGTGTTGGCCGCAAAGTGCCGCAGGAAACCGCCTCCCGCGTGCAGGCCTTAGGACGCCGTTTCCATGCAATTCAGGCAGATCTTCGCCACCAGCAGGGTCTTGAGGAGGTGGTTAAGCAAGCCGTTGCGACATTTGGGCACATCAACATTCTGGTGAATAACGCGGGCACGATCCGCCGCTGCAATGCCATTGATTTCAGTGAGCAAGACTGGGATGACGTGATGAACCTGAACCTGAAAACGGTCTTTTTTCTCTCTCAGGCGGTGGCACGGCAATTTATCGCTCAGGGTAATGGCGGGAAAATAATTAACATCGCCTCGATGCTCTCGTACCAGGGCGGTATCCGCGTGCCTTCATATACGGCGTCCAAGAGCGGGGTCATGGGGCTGACACGTTTACTGGCAAACGAATGGGCGCCCCATCAGATTAACGTGAACGCGATAGCACCCGGCTATATGGCGACCAATAATACGCAGCAATTGCGCGAAGATGCGGAACGCAGCCAGGAGATCCTTGAACGTATCCCGGCCGGACGCTGGGGAAAACCAGAAGATCTGAAAGGCGCTGCGGTGTTTCTGGCCTCAAAAGCGGCGGATTATATCAATGGTTACACCCTTGCCGTCGATGGTGGCTGGCTGGCGCGTTAAGCGCTCAGGATTGTGACAAAGAGTTACACCGTCACCTCTTCCGCCTACTGTACAAACATCCTATACTGTATGCATCGACAGTTGAGTGAGTTTGACCATGACGGCGGAAGGACACCTGCTTTTTTCCATTGCTTGCGCGGTGTTTTCCAAAAACGCTGAGTTAACGCCCGTCCTCGCCCAGGGTGACTGGTGGCATATTGTCCCGTCCGCTATTCTCACCTGCCTGCTGCCGGATATCGACCATCCCAAATCCTTTCTCGGGCAGCGTCTGAAGTGGATATCAAAACCTGTCGCCCGCGCTTTCGGGCATCGCGGATTTACGCATAGCCTGCTGGCGGTTTTTCTGGCACTGACGCTCTTTTATTTAAAAGTGCCGGAAAGCTGGATAGTGCCCGCCGATGCGCTACAGGGAATGGTGGTGGGTTATCTCAGCCATATTCTGGCGGACATGCTTACTCCTGCGGGTGTACCGCTGCTCTGGCCCTGCCGCTGGCGCTTTCGTCTGCCGCTGCTGGTGCCACAAAAAGGGAATCAACTGGAGCGCGTATTATGTATGGCACTCTTTACTTATGCGGTATGGATGCCGCAAACATTGCCCGAAAACGGAGCAGTCCGCTGGTCATCGCACATGATAACGTCGCTGCAAGATCAGTTTAATCGCTTTATCCATCAGCAATCTGAACATTAAACCGGCATTTCTAAGGCTTTTGATATAACCCATTCCATTTGGATATAAGCCCGTTTCGGCACTTCTGCTAATCTTGCGCAACAGGAGCGGCCGAGAAGGCCGACCGAATAATGATATCAGGAGAACGGGAATGAATTTTCCACTCATCGCGAACGTTGTAGTGTTCGTGGCACTGCTGTTTTTGCTGGCGCAGGCGCGTCACAAACAGTGGAGCCTGGCAAAAAAAGTACTGGTCGGTTTAGGCCTTGGCGTGATCTTTGGTCTCGCGCTGCAGGCTATCTATGGTTCTGATAACCCGGTACTGAAAGATTCCATCCAGTGGTTCAACGTCGTCGGCAATGGCTATGTTCAGTTGCTGCAAATGATTGTCATGCCGCTGGTTTTCGCCTCAATTTTGAGCGCCGTTGCGCGGCTGCATAATGCGTCACAACTGGGCAAAATCAGTTTTCTGACCATCGGTACATTGTTGTTCACCACGCTTATCGCTGCGCTGGTGGGGGTACTGGTGACCAATCTGTTCGGTTTGACGGCAGAAGGTCTGGTGCAGGGTACGGCAGAAACTGCGCGTTTGAATGCTATTCAGAGCAACTATGTCGGCAAAGTGGCCGATCTCACCGTGCCGCAATTGCTGCTCTCTTTCGTACCGAAAAACCCGTTTGCCGACCTGACCGGCGCAAACCCAACATCAATTATCAGCATCGTTATCTTCGCTGCTTTCCTTGGCGTTGCGGCACTGAAGCTGCTGAAAGATGATGCGCCGAAAGGCCAGCGCGTTCTGACCGCTATCGATACGCTGCAAAGCTGGGTGATGAAACTGGTACGCCTTGTGATGCAACTGACACCGTATGGCGTGCTGGCGCTGATGACCAAAGTTGTCGCCGGTTCTAACATTCAGGACATCATCAAGCTGGGCAGCTTCGTTATCGCCTCTTACCTTGGCCTGGGCATTATGTTTGTAGTGCACGGTCTGCTGCTTGGCGTGAACGGCGTTAGCCCGCTGAAATTCTTCCGTAAGGTATGGCCGGTACTGACGTTTGCCTTCACTAGCCGCTCCAGCGCTGCATCCATTCCGCTGAACGTGGAAGCGCAAACGCGTCGTCTGGGCGTACCGGAATCCATCGCCAGCTTCTCCGCCTCTTTTGGTGCAACCATTGGGCAGAACGGTTGTGCGGGGCTTTACCCGGCGATGCTGGCAGTGATGGTAGCCCCGACCGTTGGCATCAACCCGCTGGATCCGCTGTGGATTGCCACTCTGGTAGGGATTGTCACCGTGAGTTCCGCAGGCGTAGCAGGCGTTGGTGGCGGTGCGACTTTTGCCGCGCTTATCGTGCTGCCTGCGCTGGGCCTGCCGGTAACGCTGGTGGCACTGCTTATCTCTGTTGAACCGCTTATCGATATGGGCCGTACCGCCCTGAACGTCAGTGGTTCCATGACCGCCGGTACGTTAACCAGCCAGTGGCTGAAACAGACCGATAAAGCGGTGCTGGACAGTGAAGAGGACGCCGAACTGGCGCACCGTTAATCACCCGGCAAGAAATAAATAATGCCACTCGCTCCCTGGGGCATTGATTGACAATGAAACCGCCTGCAATGTCAGGCGGTTTTGTTTACTCTTCTTCTATCTCGCCTTCCTGGCGCATTTGCAGCGCCCAGCGCTGCGCGGCTTCCGGGACACTAAAGATCGGCGAGCGGCGAAACTTTTCCCCCATCAACACAAACGCCACATACTTGCCACGCAGCAACCAGACATCACGATAGCCATCCACTTTTGAGGCGTGATCGGGGGGAGCCGGTTCGACACGCGGGACATAGCTGATAATGGCTCGGTTTTGTTGACGATAAGATTTCATAAGCGATGCGTTCTACAGACAAATTCTTCAAACATTAAAGACCTATCATAGCCGATTGTGAGCCTGTACGTCGCGCCTGGCACCACTTTCTCTGATTTTTCACTTCCTTGCCGCCTCCTGATTAACCAGGTTAACGCAGCACGTTGTTCTATAGTTAGAAGGGTTTTAAGGAAACATCGACCATTTTTCAGCAATGAAAACAGGAGACGAGTTCAATGTCGCACAACGAGAAAGACCCTCATCATCACGCCCCGGTTCATGACGCTAACGAATCCCGCCCAGGGCTGGACTCCCTGGCCCCTGAGGACAATTCGCACCGCCCTTCCCCGCGCCCCACAGCACCTGGCGAGCAACCGACCGCGCCGGGGAGCATGAAAGCGCCGGACACGTCGAATGACAAACTGAACGCGCTGGAGCCTTACCGCAAGGGCGGCGAAAATTATCCCCTTACCACTAACCAGGGCGTGCGCATTGCCGATGACCAAAACTCCCTGCGCGCGGGAAAACGCGGCCCAACACTGCTGGAAGACTTTATCCTGCGGGAAAAAATCACCCATTTCGACCATGAACGCATCCCAGAACGTATCGTGCATGCGCGCGGGTCGGCGGCACATGGTTACTTTCAGCCCTATCGTAGCCTGAGTGATATTACCAAAGCGGATTTTCTCTCTGATGCGGATAAAATCACCCCGGTATTTGTCCGTTTTTCTACCGTGCAGGGCGGCGCGGGTTCAGCGGACACCGTTCGTGACATCCGAGGATTTGCCACCAAGTTCTACACCGAAGAAGGCATTTTTGACCTGGTTGGCAACAATACGCCGGTCTTTTTCATCCAGGATGCACATAAATTCCCCGATTTTGTCCATGCGGTAAAACCAGAGCCGCACTGGGCGATCCCGCAGGGTCAAAGCGCGCATGACACCTTCTGGGACTATGTGTCGTTACAACCGGAAACCTTACATAACGTGATGTGGGCGATGTCCGATCGCGGCATTCCGCGCAGCTATCGCACGATGGAAGGTTTTGGCATCCACACATTTCGCCTGATCAACGCCGAAGGCAAAGCCACGTTTGTGCGCTTCCACTGGAAACCGCTGGCAGGCAAGGCATCGCTGGTGTGGGACGAATCGCAAAAACTGACCGGGCGCGATCCGGACTTCCACCGTCGCGAGTTATGGGAAGCCATTGAGGCCGGCGATTATCCGGAGTATGAGCTGGGGTTACAGCTGATCCCGGAAGAGGATGAATTCAAATTTGATTTCGACCTGCTGGATCCAACCAAACTGATTCCCGAAGAACTGGTTCCGGTGCAGCGCGTCGGAAAAATGGTGTTAAACCGTAACCCGGATAACTTCTTTGCCGAAAACGAGCAGGCTGCGTTCCACCCAGGGCATATCGTGCCCGGCCTGGATTTTACCAATGACCCGCTACTGCAGGGGCGTCTGTTCTCCTACACCGATACGCAAATCAGCCGACTCGGCGGGCCGAACTTCCATGAAATCCCCATCAACCGCCCAACTTGTCCGTACCATAATTTGCAGCGCGACGGCATGCACCGCATGGAGATTGACACCAATCCCGCTAACTATGAACCGAACTCCATCAATGATAACTGGCCGCGGGAAACACCGCCCGGCCCGAAACGCGGTGGTTTCGAGACTTACCAGGAGCGCGTCGAAGGGGAAAAAATCCGCGAACGCAGCCCCTCATTCGGTGAATATTACGCACATCCTCGCCTGTTCTGGTTAAGCCAGACACCGTTTGAACAACGCCATATTATTGACGCTTTCAGCTTCGAGTTGAGCAAAGTGGTGCGCGCGTATATTCGCGAACGTGTGGTGGATCACCTGGCGCACATTGACGTGCATCTGGCGCAAGGTGTAGCGGAAAACCTTGGTATCACCCTGAGCGACGATCAGTTAAATATCGCCCCGCCGCCGGAAGTGAATGGATTGAAAAAAGATCCTTCGCTGAGTCTTTATGCCATCCCGGATGGCAACGTGAAAGGCCGGGTGGTGGCAGTTTTACTGCATGATAAGGTCAGCGCAGCGGATGTACTCAACGTATTGCAGGGGCTGAAAGCCAAAGGCGTTCATAGCAAGCTGCTCTATGCGCGAATGGGCAACGTGACTGCGGATGATGGCTCCGAATTACCGATTGCCGCCACCTTCGCCGGATCGCCGTCGCTGACGGTAGATGGCGTCATTGTTCCCGGCGGCGATATCAGCGATATCCTGCAGAATGGCGACGCGAAATATTATCTGCTGGAAGCCTATAAACACCTGAAAACCATCGCGCTTGCGGGTGATGCACGGCAGTTTAAGCGCTTACTGGAGGTGGATGATCAGGGAGAGGACGGTATTGTCGAGGCGGATAACGCCACGGCGAATTTTATGGATGATTTTCTGACGCATCTTGCGGCGCACCGCGTCTGGTCGCGCATCAGCAAAATCGATAGCATCCCGGCGTAAGCATTATTGCAGCCATAAAAAACCGGCCAACTGGCCGGTTTCTTATTTGCTCAGGCTAAAAACCGAAATTACTGCTTAGCTTGCGGGTCGGTATCATACTCGGCGCAGGTCTGGTAGCCGGAGTTCATGACATGACCAGTTTCATCCAGCGCAACGAAATAGGTTTCGGTTTTGCCGTCACGTTGACCCAGAATATAGGTCTGGCAAGTACCACGCGCGTGGATCATCGTAACTTCAGAAGAAGGACGGCCAGCAACCTGCATGACCTGCTGGCGGCTCATGCCTTTTTTCACATCTTTCACGACTGGCTGAGAAACCTGATCTTTTGCACGATCGTAAGCCGTACAACCCGCCAACATAGTCAGCACTGCAGCTGCGCCCAGAATTCCTGCGATGTTCTTATTCATATTCCATCCTCTTTTGTATCCGCTTGTGTATCAGCGTGTTATCTAAGCCTGGAATATAAAATTGCATTTTTCAACTAACAGACGGCATTGGTATAACTTTCGGAGAAATCTAATAAAAGTGAGATAAGCTGCTAAAACGCCGTAAATTGCGGCACTCAAATCTGTGATCCTTGTCGTTTTACCGCCAAAGGGTTAATTTGGCCCTATTATCTATTTGCACCCTGCAAAGCAGGACAACACAACGGAGGGGTAAATGACTCTGCAACAAGAGATTATTCAGGCGTTAGGCGTGAAGCCCACGGTTAATGCCGAAGAAGAAGTTCGCCGCAGCGTGGACTTTCTGAAAACCTATCTGAAAACCTATCCTTTTTTGCAAACGCTGGTGCTTGGCATTAGCGGTGGCCAGGACTCCACGCTGGCCGGGAAAATCAGCCAGATGGCAATCAGCGAACTGCGCCAGGAAACGGGTAATCAAGCATATCAGTTTATCGCCGTCCGCCTGCCTTATGGTAAGCAAGCGGATGAACAGGATTGCCAGGATGCCATCGCGTTTATTCAGCCGGATCGCGTTCTGACCGTCAATATCAAAGCCTCAGTGCTGGCAAGCGAGCAGGCGCTGCGTGACACAGGCATCGAACTGAGCGATTTCGTGCGCGGCAATGAAAAAGCGCGCGAACGTATGAAAGCGCAATACAGCATTGCGGGCATGACGAAAGGCGTGGTGGTTGGTACCGACCATGCCGCCGAAGCGGTGACCGGTTTCTTCACCAAATATGGCGATGGCGGCACTGATATCAACCCGCTTTTCCGCCTGAACAAACGCCAGGGTAAACAGTTGCTGGCTTACCTGGGCTGCCCGGAACACCTTTATAAAAAAGCGCCAACGGCCGACCTGGAAGACGATCGCCCTTCACTGCCCGATGAAGCCGCACTGGGCGTAACTTACGAAAATATCGATGATTATCTGGAAGGGAAAACGCTGGACGCCAGTATCGCGAAAATCATTGAAGGCTGGTATGTGAAAACGGAGCACAAGCGCCGCCCGCCTATTACCGTATTCGACGATTTCTGGAAACAGAAATAACCCACAGGCGGCGCAAGCCGCCTCTTTTTTAGACACTTATTGGCTGCTATACTGGATGGGTAAACAGTATCAGGAGTCTTTTGTGGTCAGGCGTCAATCCGCCCCGCGTCTTGAATTCGAAGCGGCGGCAATCTATGAATATCCGGAACATCTTCGTCCGTGGCTGGAAGCAATGCCCAAACAGCCCGGCGTCTATATTTTTCACGGCGAAAGCGAGGCGATGCCGCTTTATATCGGTAAAAGCGTCAATATCCGCAGTCGTGTGCTGTCGCACCTGCGCACGCCCGATGAAGCGGCGATGCTGCGTCAGTCGCGGCGTATTACCTGGATTTGTACCGCCGGTGAGATTGGCGCGCTGTTGCTCGAAGCGCGGCTGATTAAAGAACAACAGCCGCTATTTAATAAGCGTCTGCGCCGTAATCGCCAGCTCTGCTCGCTTCGCCTTAGCGGTGAAAAACCGCAGGTGGTGTATGCCAAAGAGGTGGATTTCTCCTCCTCTCCCAATCTGTATGGCCTGTTTGCCAACCGTCGCGCCGCATTGCAAGCGCTGCAGTCGATCGCTGATGACGAAAAGCTGTGCTACGGGCTGCTGGGTCTGGAATCGCTAAGTCGCGGCCGGGCTTGTTTTCGATCCGCATTACAGCGCTGTGCCGGGGCATGTTGCGGCAAAGAGACGCGTGAAGCACATCATGAACGCTTAGCTGCTGCGATGGCACGCCTGCAACTGGTCTGCTGGCCATGGCGCGGCCCAATCGGGCTAAAAGAGAGCGCTGCGGGAATGACGCAATATCACATTATTCACAACTGGCTATGGTTAGGTTCAGTTGATGAGCCCGCCGCTGCCGCGCAACTGCTGCGTTTACCGGCGGGTTTCGATCATGACGGCTACAAAATTCTCTGCAAGCCGCTGCTTTCCGGGGAGTACGAAATCATTGAACTGGGTTAATGGCCGGGCAGCCAGGCGATTTCACTAAACAGTAATTGCCCTTCTGACTTTAGCAACCGCAGAGTTTGTCGCCCTTCCTGCCAGTAGGCGCCCTGATCGGCGGTCAACAATTTATCGCCCAATTGCCACGCCCCGCTCAGAACGAAAATAACGCCGCCGCGTGTACCAATAGTGGTAAAAGTGCGATCGGCGATACGCACTTTCGCCTGGCAACGATCGCGGCGCGTCATCACGTTAAAATCCAGGGACATGCGCCCGTCTGAAAGTTCAGCCCTGACCGGCTGCTCACCGGCAAAAGTAAAGGGCTGGTGGTGTTTAAGCGTGTGGCTGAAAGCGCCTCCGCCGTTCAGCGTCACTTCGCCGCCTTCAATAAGGGTTATTACTCGATCCACACCGGGAAATTGCGGAAAATCACCGTTGCTGGCCAGCGAAGCGATACTGGCTCGCCAGTTAAAATCACGTGTTGCGGGCGGAAAACAGCAAATTTCTCGGGTTTCGCCCGCCCCATTACGCCAGAGATTTACCGGCATTTTACGGATATCAAAGAATTCCATCATCACTCCTGAAGGGCGCGGTGCTTCACCTGCGCCGCTGCCTCTTCGGACAGCCTGCATCATTGTTATTGTTTACTTTGCCATGTGTGAGTTATCGGCAGCCGACACGATTTGCCTTAGGCTACTGCGCAATCAGACATGTAAAAAATCATAAATTTCAGATAAGTAACATCGCCGCAAAAACGGGGTTTAACGAGGATACCGCGCCAGTAGCGGCTGGCAAGAGGGAAACAAGAAAAAACCGCCGGTTCTGCCCATCACGTAAAACAAGCGATGAGCAAAACCGGCGGTCTTAAGGAGGGGTGCTGAATTATTCAGCAGGTGCAGGAGGCATTTTACCTTCCGCTGCCGGATGTTCTGTCAGACGCTTCTCAAAATTCGCATTGAACTGCTTTTTCTGTTCCGGGGTCAGAATGTTGTAAATCTTGTTCTGCGTCTCCATACGTTTCAGCATAACGTCTTTATGCTGCTGTTCCATTTTGGTGATTTGCGCTTCGGCTTTCGCGCGGTCAAAGCTGTCGCTGGTAATGATGTCATGCATTGCGCGCATCTCTTCCACCGGCGGACGTTTCATCTCTTCGCGCTGGCTTTTCATGATCTCGCGGATTTGCTGTTTCTGCGCATCGGTCAGGTTCAGACCTTTGAACATCATATCGTGCGGGCCTTTACCTTTGTGGTGCATCATGGGTTGCGCGTCAGCGGGTGCGGCGGTGGTATCCGCAGCATGAGCCAGACCTGCAGCGCCAAAAGCCAGGGTAGAGGCAACAAACAGAGCAGTCAATTTACGCATAATTTTATTCCTTACTTCGGTTTTACTTACGGCGGTTGCCGTGTTGACGCTAATCACTTTACTGGCTTTATCGTCAATTAATCAGAGCGACGGTAAAACAATGAAAGTGTAAATATCATTTTTACGTCAAATGTGAAGGAAATAAGGATAAAGCGTGGAGAGTCGAAAATTAAATATTCAACATACTGATTAAAAAGGAATTATGTATAATCTTAAATCAACGTTGTTTATTAATAAAGCGCTTCAACAGGATAATTCTGCAATTTATTTAAGAAAACCATAAAAATAAGCCCTGCGTGAACAGGGCTTGCTGTTTAATTAATTTTCTCGAGCATAAGTCCGGCACGTAAGCCAATGGCAACATTCGGATTCGGAAACAAAACATACTCCTGTTCATGTTGCACCACATACCGCTCGCCGCGATCTTCTGCCAGCAAAGTACCCGCACTGAAGGCCGTAAAATTGAGTGTATCCGCACTCATGAAGAGTTTAAATTCTTCACTGTGGCGGGTCAGTTGCTGCACTACCTGATAGCGCAGCGGCGTGTTTTCCGTATCCGGTGCGGGTTCGCCCGCCAGTAACGCCGCCAGCGCCCAGGCCGTGCGCTGGAACTGGCTTAGATCGTTTTCACCAAATGGTAACGCTTTGCCAAGCTCCAGTGTGCAAGCCAGCGCATTAAAATGCTCACAGCTGTAATGGGTAAAGGTGCCGCCCGGCGCCTGGTGAAACACCAGCGCCTCCAGTCCTGCGTCACCCAGCCATTCCAGAAACGGTTCATCCCAGGGCTCTGCTCGCTGTGGCAGCACGCCAAAGCGCACATGATGCGAACCGCGGATCGCGGTATGTAAATCCAGATGCCAGCGCACCTCATCGCCCGCCGCAAAGAAATGCGTCACCGCTCGTTCAAGCTGGGCGGCGCGCACTGTTTCATCGTTGGGCGGCAACTGCTGCCAGCGGCCACCAAACATCCGGTTGAGATCGTTATGCAAAAATCGCTTGTTTTGCGCCAACGCCTGCGGGTTTCCAAGGATCACCAGCAGCCGCCAGGTGAGTGGCTGTTCGCCCGCAAAGACATTCTTAAGCAACAGATCCAGCATCTCCACCGGCGCGGTTTCATTACCGTGGATAGCACACGAGATAACCAGCGATCGCCCGACGGATTGTTTCGGGATCATCTCCAGAATCCCTTGTTCGTGCCACAACCAGTGAATACCGCCCGACTCCCCTGACATTTTTCGCGGGATATCGCCCGCAAGCGTTGCAGCAAGAAAGTTATCCATACGGCCTCCGGTTAACGCTGGAAGGGATACACCGATCCCAGATTCAACAACTGCGTTAATCGGTCCAGCGCTTCCCGCCCCTCGCGTAAAAGCTGCGGATCGGCTAAATCCGCTTGCGTCAGCCGATCGCGATAGTACCGATCCACCCAGTCATTGAGGGTGGCAAACAAACTGTCATTCATCATTACTGCCGGGTTAACGGCCTGCTGCTCCGCCTCGGTAAGCACCACACGCAAGCGCAGGCACGCCGGACCACCGCCGTTCGCCATACTTTCACGCAGGTCAAATACTTTAAGCTCAATGATCGGGTTATCCTGCGCCAGCAGCGTGTTCAGATAGCGCCACACCCCGGCATGTTCCTGCGACTCCTGCGGCAATACCAGCAACATGCTGCCATCATCACGGCTTAGCAGTTGGCTGTTAAACAGATACGTTGCCACCGCATCACTAACCGAAACAGCCTGCTGCGGAACTTCAATTGCCATAAATCCCGGTACTTTAGAGTGTAGCTCGGCCAGCACACGAGCCTGGTTAGCAAAGGCCAGTTCGTGACAAAAAAGCACCTGTCGGTTCGAAACGGCAATCACATCGTTATGAAACACGCCCAGATCGATAACGTCCGGGTTTTGCCGGGCAAAAACCACCTGCTCCGCGCGCACCTGATTGATACGCGCCACCGCCTCGCTGGCTTCGCGCGTCTGGCGCGCCGGATAGCGCGCCGGGGCATCCTGGCTTGCGTACTCCCGACCGTAAACGAAGAGTTGCACACCCGCTTCGCCGTAATCCCCGCCAAAGCGGTTATGGTTCGCCGCGCCTTCATCGCCAAACATGGCAACCTGCGGCAACGCCGGATGGACAGCAAACGCTGTCTCATCGCGAAAGATGGCGCGCAGCACGGCTTCTGTGGTCGGGGCTTC
This sequence comes from Kosakonia sp. PSU_27, assembly GCF_039409795.1. Lineage (NCBI taxonomy): Bacteria > Pseudomonadati > Pseudomonadota > Gammaproteobacteria > Enterobacterales > Enterobacteriaceae > Kosakonia > Kosakonia sp. PSU_27. Next base: position 102,281 of record NZ_JBCIVK010000004.1, read on the forward strand.
CATTGCGCGATGGAATTTATTATTCAGGTTAGCAACCGTAAGATGCACTTTGCCATCCAGCGCATCCGCCGACGGGCAGACGGTAGCCGCGTTTGCGACCCACATCGACGATGCCGAGCTGGCAGCGGAGAGGATCTGCGGCGCTTGTGCGGCAGCTTTTTCCACTACCTGCTCATCGCTGCCGCTGAAACCAAGCTGCCGCAAGACCGCGATATTAGGGCGCTCCTGCGGCGGGATCACCGCCTGCGGGAAACCCGCGTCGGCGAGCGCTTTCATTTTCAGTAGCCCCTGCTTTGCCGCCAGTTTCGGGTTAGAAACCTGAAAACGGTGGCGGGTCGAGGCCTCATTACCAAAAGATAATCCGGCGTAATGGTGCGTTAGCCCAACCAGGCCATCGAAGTTAACCTCACGTGCTTTCATGGCTGCGCCTCGCGAGAGAAATCCAGTCCCGGGCTGAGCGTCTGTGGCAACATCAACGCGGGAGATTCAAGACTCGCCATCGGCCAGGCGCAGTAATCCGCTGCGTACCACGCGCTGGCGCGATGGTTACCCGAGGCACCCACGCCACCAAACGGCGCGGTACTGGCCGCACCGGTCAACGGTTTATTCCAGTTGACGATCCCGGCGCGCGCTTCCAGCAGCAGTTGATCAAATTTTTGCCGATCCGGTGAAATTAACCCGCAGGCCAGCCCGTAGCGCGTGTCGTTCGCCATACGGATTGCCTGATCAAAATCGTCATAGCGCCAGACACACAGCAGCGGGCCAAAAACTTCTTCGTCCGGCACTCCCGCCACGTCCGTCATCTCGATAATCCCCGGCGTCAGCAGCGAGGTTCCTTCCGCTAACAGACGCGGTGCCAGCAAGGTTTTACCGCCGCGCGCTTCGTGCGCCTGCCAGGCCTGGTAAACCTGCTGCGCCGCCTGGGGTGAAATCAGGCCACCGAAAAACGGCGCGGGTTCCGCATCCCAGGCCTGCGGTTGCAGCCGCGCGCTCACTTCCACCAGCCGCGCCAGAAAGTCATCGCCCGCTTTAGAACGCTTAACCAGTAAGCGGCGTGCGCAGGTGCAGCGCTGCCCGGCGGTAATAAATGCTGACTGGATCGCCAGATGGACGGCGGCATCGGTATCGTCAGGATCTTCAACAATTAGCGGGTTATTCCCCCCCATCTCCAGCGCGAGAATTTTTTCTGGCTGCCCGGCAAGCTGGCGGTGAAGCTGATATCCCGTATTGGCGCTGCCGGTAAATAACAATCCGTCCAGCCCCGGCAGTGCGCTCAGCGCCTGGCCGGTCTCACGTCCGCCCTGCACCAGGTTCAGCACACCTGCGGGCAAACCCGCTTGCTCCCAGAGTTTGACCACCGCTTCACCGGTCCACGGCGTGAGTTCGCTGGGTTTAAAGATCAGTGTATTACCCGCGAGCAAGGCCGGGATAATATGCCCATTCGGCAGATGACCAGGGAAGTTATACGGCCCGAAAACGGCCAGCACGCCATGCGGGCGATGGCGCAGTGTTGCGGCACCATCCGCCATCTCCGTGTGTTGTTCCCCGGTACGCACGTGGTACGCCTTGACCGATATTGAGGCTTTGTTGATCATCGCCGTCACTTCGGTCGCCGCTTCCCAGCGCGGCTTACCGGTTTCGCGGGCGATGATTTCGGCAAGCGCCGCTTTGTTGGTCTCGAGCAGCGCCGCGAATTTCTCGACAATCGCCTGGCGCTCAGTAAAAGTCTGCCGCGCCCACTGTGGGAAAGCGTCGCGCGCGGCCTGATACGCCAGCGCCACTTGCTCGCTATCGGCATCAAAGCCGTGCCACAACGCTTCGTGGCTTACCGGGTTGGTTTTGACGCGGCGTTCGCCCTGGCCTGTTACCCAGTCACCCTTAATCCATAAACTCATTTTGTTTTCTCCTCGCCACTTTTCTCTTCGGCACACAGGCGCACCAGCCGCACGGTATCTCCCGGCTGGCACTTCAGCGCATCCAGTTCGGCAGCCGTTAAGAGCAAACGCTCGGTGTTTGGATCCGCGTAAATAAGCATGGCGCGGAATTGCTGGTACTGCTCATTGGAGACCATACACGCGGGCCATTCACCCGGTGCGCGCTGGCCTTCGCCTGCCGTCACCAGGCGGCTTTTGCGAATCGCCCGCACCCGGTCAACATCGCATTCGAGCGTCGGCCCGCCATCAAAAATGTCGACATAGTTACGGTAGCGAAAGCCCTCTTTTTCCAGCACCGCACGGGCCGGTGCCGTCTGTGGATGCACCTCGCCAATCACCGCTTGCGCCTCTTGTGAAAGAAAGTGGGTATAAATAGGGTGCTTTGGCATCAGCTCCGCGATAAAGGCTTTTTGCCCGGTGCCGCACAGATAATCCGCCCGGCTGAACTCCATCGAAAAGAAACGCTTGCCCAGGCTCTCCCAGAAAGGCGAATAACCGTGCTCGTCAATCACGCCGCGCATCTCGGCCACTACTTTCTCATTAAAGCGCTCGCGGAATGCCGCCATAAACAGAAAGCGGGATTTCGACAACAGATAACCGTTGCCCTCTTTACGCCAGGCGGGATCGAGAAACAGTGTGCAGAGTTCGCTGCTACCGGTGTGGTCGTTACTGAGAAACAGCGTTGGCAGCGCGTTATAGACATTCAGCTCTTTCGAGGCATGAACCTGGGTCCCGACCCGGTAGTTATACCAGGGATCGTTCAGACCCACCGCGACCTCAATGGCGCAAATGCCCGCCACCTCGCCGCTTTGCGTCTCTTCCAGCACAAAAACATACCCTTGCTCACCCTTCGGCAGCTCGCCCTGCCAGGTACGGCGCGAACGTTCAATCCGCGCAGCAAGCGTTGCTTCATCAACCGGCAACGACGTCAGGCCGCCACCGGTTTTTCCGGCAAGCCGCATCAGCGCCGGTAAATCGCCTTCGGCGACAGGACGGATCACCATCATGATGCGTTCTCCGCAATGAATTTTTCACAGGCGCGGGCAACACGCGCAAGCCCGTCGCGGATCTCTTCTTCGCTGATATTCAACGCCGGAGCAAAGCGCAGCACATTGCCACCGGCAATCAACACCATTGCGCCTTCTGCCGCCGCCAGTTGTGAAAGTTGTTTTGCTTTTCCGGCATACTCAGGAGCCAGTTGACAACCGATCAGCAACCCTAAGCCGCGGATTTCACTGAACAGGTGATAACGGTCATTGATCGCCGCAAGCTGCTCCGTAAACCATTGATGGCGTTGCTTCACGCCAGTCAGGGTTTCCCGCGTGTTGACGATATCGAGCAACGCACCCGCCACCGCGCCGGCCAGCGGGTTACCGCCGTAGGTCGTACCGTGGGTGCCAACATTCATCACTTTGCCAAACTGTTCGGTGGTCAGCATCGCGCCAATCGGGAACCCGCCACCCAACGCTTTTGCCGTGGTCAGCGCATCCGGCGTCACACCGTAATGCATATAGGCATACAGCTCGCCGGTGCGGCCAACGCCGGTTTGCACCTCATCAAAAATCAGCAGCGCGTTATGACGGGTACACAGCTCGCGCAACCCTTGCAAAAACGCCTGGCTGGCCGGCACCACGCCGCCTTCACCCTGCATCGGCTCGACAATAACGGCACAGGTATCGTCATTAATTAAGGCGCTGGCGGAGGCCAGATCGTTGAACTGCGCATGCTGGATTTGCGGCGGCAACGGCGCAAAATCTTGCGAATAAGCCGGTTGCCCGCCCGCGCTAACGGTAAATAAGGTGCGTCCATGGAACGCATTCTTGAACGCGACAATGCCGCTTTTATGCGGGCCAAAGGTATCGTGGGCATATTTGCGCGCCAGCTTCAGCGCCGCTTCGTTTGCCTCGGCACCGGAGTTACAAAAGAAGGCGCGATCGGCAAAGGTCGCGTCCAGCAGGCGTTTCGCCAGTTTCAGCACCGGCTCGTTGGTGTAACCGTTGCCGGTATGCCAGAACTTCGCCGCCTGCTCGCTGAGTGCTTTACACAGCGCGGGATGCGCATGCCCCAGCGCATTCACCGCAATCCCTCCGGCAAAGTCGACATACTCTTTACCCTGCTGATCCCACAAGCGGGAGCCCTCACCGCGTACCGGAATAAAAGGCGCAGGCGCGTAGACAGGCAGCATCCATTGATCAAAGTTTTCACGCGTAATTGACAGAGACATAGCGACCTCATCCGGTAAATAAATAGTTGATAAAATGTTAACGAATATGAACGTTTTCGCTGTAAATGTAGATTGCACGGTTCGTGCCAGCCAGCGATAAAAATGCATAAACGACTTTCAGCAACGAAATTTCAATAACTTAAAACCTATCGCCATTCACTTTATTTGCATAAAAAGTGAATAACCAGAGATCCAAATGAGGTGGAGAGGGAGGAAATACGCCTGTTTATGCAATTAGAAATTTTAATTATAGAACTGTGATCATCAGCGAAATTAATTTACAGCGTGCGCCCTGTTTTAGTGCGTTTCGCCCTAAATAAGGGCGCGTGATGCGCCAGTGCGCATCGGCGGCGGCGATATCAATAAGTGGCGGTGGTTAAATGTAAATTCTGCTAACATCTCTGCATCTTTCACTCTGCTAAATGGCTGCGACTATGAAATTTGTCTCTTTTAATATCAATGGCCTGCGCGCCCGACCTCACCAGCTTGAAGCGCTGGTTGAGCAACATCAGCCGGACGTCATCGGCCTGCAGGAGACCAAAGTCCACGACGATATGTTTCCGCTCGAAGATGTCGCACGGCTGGGTTACAACGTTTTTTATCACGGACAGAAAGGCCACTACGGCGTGGCGTTGCTGACCAAAGAGACGCCGATTTCCGTGCGTCGCGGCTGGCCGAACGACGGTGAAGAAGCGCAGCGCCGCATTATCATGGCGGAGATCCCCTCGCCTATCGGCGATATCACGGTGATTAATGGCTATTTCCCGCAGGGCGAAAGCCGCGACCACCCGCTGAAGTTCCCGGCGAAAGAGAAGTTCTACCAGGACTTGCAGAACTATCTCGATACAGAACTCGATAAAACAAAACCGGTGTTGATCATGGGCGATATGAATATCAGCCCGACAGACCTTGATATCGGTATCGGTGAAGAGAACCGCAAACGCTGGCTGCGCACCGGTAAATGCTCCTTCCTGCCGGAAGAGCGCGAATGGATGGAGCGTCTGAAAGGCTGGGGGCTGGTGGATACGTTCCGCGAAGCCAACCCGGAAACGCAGGATCGCTTCTCGTGGTTTGATTACCGATCAAAAGGCTTCGACGATAACCGCGGCCTGCGTATCGATCTGCTGCTGGCAAGCCAACCGCTGGCGGAGCGCTGCATTGAGACGGGTATCGATTACGACATTCGCAGCATGGAAAAACCGTCCGACCACGCACCGGTGTGGGCCAAATTTAAGGTCTGACCGATGACGCCCGCGCGTTCTCCGTGGGTTTGTGCAACGTGGCTGGCGGATCTGCTGCAACACCGCCCGGTCACCGCTGGCCCGCAGGGCGAGTGGCGGCTGCTGGAAGTGGGCTGTGACGCTGAACACCGCTATCGCGCCGGGCATATTCCCGGCGCGGATTATATCGACACCCGCGAAGTAGAAAGCCTGCCGCTGTGGAATGTGCTCAAGCCAGAACAATTACGCCAGGTGCTGCTCAGTCATGGCCTGCGCGCGGAGAGTACCGCCATCCTTTACGGCCGCGGCAATTATGCGGCGGAGCGGATGGCGCACATTTTGTTATACGCCGGGATCAGAGATGTTCGCGTACTGGATGGCGGCTGGCAGAGCTGGTTGCGCGCCGGTTTAGCCCGGCAAACCGGTGCAGCGTCAGGCATCAACCCGCAATCGGATTTTGACGTGAATATCCCGGCGCGGCCTGAGCTTCTGCTCAATATGGCGCAAACCGAGCAGCGTCTGGCGCAGCCCGGCACATTGCTGGTCAGTATCCGCAGTTGGCCTGAGTTTAGCGGTCAGACAAGCGGTTACGACTATATCGCCGCTGTCGGCGATATTCCCGGCGCCCGCTGGGGGCAGGCAGCAGGCGACAGCCAGTTGATTACCAATTTTCACAATGCAGACGGCACGGTGCGAAACCCGTCAGAGATCGCCGCACTCTGGCAACAACAGCACATCACTGGTGATAACCCGGTGATTTTTTATTGTGGTACCGGCTGGCGCGGCTCGTTTGCCTTTTTTATTGCCCGCGCGCTCGGCTGGGCAGATATCGCCGTGTATGATGGCGGCTGGTTCGAATGGAGCCAGCACACTAACGGAACGCAGTAATGATCCTTCTGAAAACCCTGGATGTCGTGGCCGCCATCATTGAGCGCGATGGCAACATTTTACTGGCGCAGCGACCCGACCATGCCGATCAGGCCGGTCTGTGGGAATTTGCCGGTGGAAAAGTCGAAGCCGGGGAAACACAGCCGCAGGCGCTAACGCGCGAGTTGCGGGAAGAGTTGGGTATTGATGCTGTACCTGCGCGCTATGTTGCCAGCCATCAGCGGGAGGTTTCCGGGCGGCTGATTCATTTGCACGCCTGGCATGTGGTGAATTTTAGCGGTGAACCGGTACGTCACTATCACCGCGCGTTATTGTGGTGCTTACCCGCCGAAGCGCTAAAACTGCCGCTGGCTCCGGCGGATATTCCGCTGCTGGAAGCGTTTATGGCTTCACGCGCCGCCACACCAGCGGGTTAGTGGAAATGGCTCTCTCATCGCGCTGGCATTGTAATAGCACACCCTCGGTTTTGATAACCGCCCCTTCGCTGTAGTTTTGATTACCGTATACGCAGCATTGCATGCAGGGCTGCGTGGTCTGCGTCTGCCCACCGGAGCTGAACACTTCCGGCGGCACATTCACCTCGATTCCCGGCGACGGTAAACGTTCAGCCAGCACGCTGGTTGAGGCAGCAACCAGTAACGCTGCTGCTATCCACTTAATTCGGGTCATAACTTGTCCTTTGTGATTGACGCCACTCATTACTATAACGGATCTCTGCGGCAGGACTTTAATTTCACCGATCATCGTTTTTAGTTATGACAGATTGCCAATTATTAATTTGCCTGGTGTGCGTTTTTTTCCCTTGCGGCATATAGCTTTGCGGATGTTATAGTCCGGAAGTGCCTGCTTTTTGCGCACCACCATCACAACAAATTCACCACAACAATAAGAGACTCTTATATCTATGGATCAGACGCACTCTCTTGCATCATTTCTCCAGTATGTCGAACAGCGTGACCCGCACCAGCCGGAGTTCTCCCAGGCCGTTCGTGAAGTGATGACTACCCTCTGGCCCTTCCTTGAAGCTCACCCGCGTTACCGCCAGATGTCTTTACTCGAACGCCTCGTTGAACCGGAGCGCGTGATCCAGTTTCGCGTCGCCTGGGTTGATGACCGCAATCAGGTGCAGGTTAACCGCGCGTGGCGCGTACAGTTCAGTTCGGCTATTGGCCCCTATAAAGGCGGTATGCGTTTTCACCCGTCGGTAAATTTGTCGATCCTCAAATTCCTCGGCTTCGAACAAACGTTCAAAAACGCGCTCACAACCCTGCCGATGGGCGGTGGCAAAGGCGGCAGTGATTTCGATCCGAAAGGCAAAAGCGATGGCGAAGTGATGCGCTTCTGCCAGGCGCTGATAAGCGAACTGTATCGCCATCTTGGCGCGGATACCGACGTGCCCGCCGGAGATATTGGCGTCGGCGCACGCGAAGTCGGTTTTATGGCCGGGATGATGAAAAAGCTCTCCAACAATACCGCTTGTGTGTTTACCGGCAAGGGGCTGTCGTTTGGCGGCAGTCTGATCCGCCCGGAAGCGACGGGTTACGGCCTGGTCTATTTCACCGAAGCGATGCTCAAGCGTCACGGTCTTGGCTTTGAAGGGATGCGTGTGGCGGTTTCCGGTTCCGGCAACGTGGCGCAGTACGCGATTGAAAAAGCGATGGCTTTTGGCGCACGGGTGATTACCGCGTCGGACTCTGCCGGTACGGTGGTAGATGAAGCCGGATTTAACCGTGAAAAACTGGCCCGTCTGTGCGAGATCAAAACCAGCCGCGACGGCCGTATAGCCGATTATGCACGGGAATTTGGTCTGACATACCTCGAAGGCAAACAGCCGTGGTCAGTGCCGGTCGACATCGCGCTGCCGTGTGCCACGCAAAATGAGCTGGATATCGACGCGGCGCGCGTATTGATTGCCAACGGCGTAAAAGCGGTGGCGGAAGGTGCCAATATGCCTGCCACCATTGATGCCACCGAACTGTTCCTCGAGGCGGGCGTGCTGTTCGCGCCGGGGAAGGCGGCGAATGCCGGCGGGGTTGCCACCTCCGGTCTGGAGATGGCGCAGAATGCCGCACGTATGGGCTGGAAAGCGGAAAAAGTGGATGCGCGTTTGCATCACATCATGCTGGATATTCACCAGGCTTGCGTTGAGTACGGTGGCGAAGGCAAACAGACGCACTATGTGCGCGGTGCCAACATCGCGGGCTTCGTGAAAGTCGCCGACGCGATGCTGGCGCAGGGCGTGATTTAATAAGCTGGCCGGGTAACAGCGAAAACGCGTTATCCGGCCGCAGTTGCCGCGTCACCGCCCGCCTCTGCTGATGGCGGGCGTTTCTTCCCGCGACCTTTGGCAAACGGTTTTTTCTTCTCACCGCCCGGTGCCACCAGCCCACGGAACTGACGCACCGGCGTGTTACGCGCCTGGTGAATCAACTCGTGCAGTGTCCCCACCAGCGGCTGCATAAAGTCCTGATAGCGGCACTCTTTCTCACTGATTTGCGTCAGCACCGACTCCCAGTGCGCGGTCATATCAGGCCGCGCCGCCATCTCCGGCAGCGAGTGGATCAACGCCCGTCCCGGTTCGGTCGAGTGGATGTAGCGCCCTTTTTTCACCAGAAAACCGCGCTTAAACAGCAGTTCGATAATCCCGGCACGCGTCGCCTCGGTGCCCAGACCATCGGTAGCACGCAGAATTTTCTTGAGATCCTTGTCCTGTACGAAACGCGCAATCCCGGTCATCGCCGACAGCAATGTTGCATCGGTAAAGTGGCGCGGCGGCTGGGTCTGGCGCGCGACTACTTCGCCTTTTTCGCACAATAATTCGTCGCCTTTTGCCACCACCGGCAACAGTGTGCCGTCGTTCTCTTCATCGCGCTCTTTCGAACCAAGCAGCGTGCGCCACCCGGCCTCCGCCAGAAAACGCGCTTTGGCGATAAACTTGCCGTTAGCGATGTCGAGATCGATCTGGCATTTGCGGAACACCGCATCCGGGCAGAACTGCATCAGATACTGGCGAGCAATCAGGTTATAAACGTTAGCTTCGTTATCGCTGAGATTGACCTTCGAGGCGCGGGCCGTCGGGATAATCGCATGGTGGGCATCGACTTTTTTATCGTCCCAGCAGCGGTTGCGCGTGTCCGGGTTCACCACCGGCTGCGGCAACAAATCCGGAGCATGCGCACCAATCGCGTTCATCACCGCGTGTCGTCCGGCAAAATGCTCTTCCGGTAAATAACGACAATCAGAACGCGGATAGGTGATCAGCTTGTGGGTTTCGTAGAGTTTCTGGCAAATATCGAGCACATTCTGCGCACTGAGCCCATAACGTTTTGCCGCTTCAATTTGCAACGCCGAAAGCGAAAACGGCAGCGGCGCGAGTTCTGATTCCCGTTTATCGTTATAGGCCGTCACCAGCGCGGGTTGGCCGCTAATGCGGTTCACCACATGCTCCGCCAGCGGACGATGCAATAAACGCCCCTCTTCGTCCTGATAAGGTTCACACGCCTCGCTCGGCTGCCACAGAGCGGTAAAGCGCTCCCCGGCTGGCGTGACGATATGCGCTTTCACCTCAAAGAAATCTTTCGCCACGAAGTTCTCAATCTCTTCGTCACGACGCACCACCAGCCCCAGCACCGGCGTTTGCACGCGTCCAACGGAGAGCACGCCCTGATAGCCGGCATTGCGCCCCAGCAGCGTATAAGCGCGGGTCATGTTGATGCCATAGAGCCAGTCGGCACGGGCGCGCGCCAGCGCCGACACACACAGTGGAATAAATTCGCTATTTGCCCGCAGGCGCTCAATCGCGCGCTCTACCGCCTGCGGATTGAGATCGTTAATCAGGCAACGCTGCACCTGCTGGCGTTTTTCAGCTGGCAGTTGCAGGTAGTCAATCACTTCATCAACCAGCAACTGCCCTTCTCGATCCGGGTCACCGGCGTGCACCACCTGTTCGGCATCGGCGAGCAGGCGTTTGATAACATTGATTTGCTTAAGCACCGACGGGCGCGGCTGCAACTGCCACTTTTCCGGCACGATCGGAAGATCGGCCAGGTTCCAGCGTGCATAGCGGCTGTCATAGACGTCCGGCTGCGCCTGCTCAAGCAGGTGACCAATGCACCAGGTCACCACCTGACCATTACCGCACTCAATATAGCCGTCGCCTTTGCGATGCGGCTTAGGCAGCACATCGGCAATGGCACGCGCCAGACTGGGCTTTTCGGCAATAAATAACCGCATAGGATTAACGGATCTCGATCATCGGGCGACCGCCGCGTGCGCTGACCAGTTCACCAATCGCGCTCAGTTGAATACCGTATTCCGCCGCCGTCGCTTTAACTTCCTCTTCTGCACCCGGTACCACCGCCAGCAGCAAGCCGCCGGACGTTTGCGGATCGCACAACAAATCGCGCACTGCCGTTGGCATCTCACCCATCAGATGACCATAGCTGGCGAAGTTACGCTGGGTACCGCCGGGCACTGCGCCCTGGGCGATGTACTCTTCCACACCCGGCAATTTCGGCACATCCTGATACCAGACCTGCGCCTGTACACCCGCGCCCTGGCACATTTCACTCAGGTGACCAAGCAGGCCAAAGCCGGTGACATCGGTCATCGCTTTTACGCCGTCGATCCCGGCAAAGGCGGCACCGGCAAGGTTCATGCGGCACATCACTTCCGTTGCCAGACCAACGTGTTCCGGTTTGAGCAGCGATTTTTTCTCCGCCGTGGTTAATACGCCAATGCCCAGCGGCTTGGTGAGGAACAGTTTGCAGCCCGCCTCGGCGGTGCTGTTTTTCTTCACGCGTTCGGTTGGTACCACGCCAGTTACGGCAAGGCCGAAAATCGGCTCCGGCGCGTCGATTGAGTGACCGCCCGCCAGCGCGATCCCCGCCTGCTGGCAGGCAAAACGCCCACCGTCGATCACCTCACGCGCGGTTTCCGGTGCCAGTTTGTCGAGTGGCCAGCCCAGAATGGCAATCGCCATAATCGGTTTGCCGCCCATCGCGAAAACGTCGCTAATGGCGTTGGTCGCGGCAATGCGGCCAAAGTCGAAGGGGTTATCGACAATCGGCATAAAGAAGTCGGTGGTGCTGATAATGCAGGTACCGTTACCCAAATCGTAAACGGCGGCGTCATCACGCGTTTCGTTGCCGACAAGCAGGTTCGGGTCGAGAAACTTCGCCTGCTCGCTATGCAGAATGGTATCCAGCACTTTGGGGGAAATTTTACAACCGCAACCGGCTCCGTGGCTGTATTGCGTTAAACGAATGGCTTGCTCGCTCATGGACATCTCCTGTCATTGCAATCGCGCTATGGTAGCGCCCAAATGCTGAGCTGGTAAGTCTGGCAATCTTAATTCGCGCGTTATTGCTCATTAAGCAAACGAAACAGAGATTGCATGCGATGATTTTTCGCTCGTAAACTTCATATTTATAACTACATCGGCCATTTTGCGAGTCACCGCAATGTTCTTTTTGGCTTTTCATGACAGAAATATGACAGCAGCCACTGAGGGCTACAGATGCTTTTTTACATAAAGGAACCGCTCATGAAAAAAAATATCCTCGCGTTTTGTCTTGCCAGTTTGCTCTCTACCAGCGCTTTTGCTCTGGTTCCATCCGGGAATGATGCCACCACCAAACCTGATCTTTATTACCTGAAAAATGCGCAGGCGATTGATAGCCTGGCGCTGTTACCACCACCGCCGGAAGTCGGTAGTATCGCGTTTTTAAACGATCAGGCGATGTACGAGCAGGGCCGCTTGCTGCGTAACACCGAGCGCGGCAAACAGGCAGCGGAAGACGCAAACCTGAGCAGCGGCGGCGTGGCAAACGCCTTCTCCGGCGCATTTGGCTCACCGATCACCGAGAAAGACTTCCCGCAGTTGCATAAGCTGTTGACCAATATGATCGAAGATGCCGGCGATCTGGCAACCCGCGGCGCGAAGCAAAAGTATATGCGTATCCGCCCGTTTGCTTTCTACGGCGTACCAACCTGCAACACCAAAGAGCAGGATTCACTGGCGAAAAACGGCTCTTATCCGTCCGGTCATACCTCTATCGGTTGGGCTACCGCACTGGTGCTGGCAGAGATTAACCCACAGCGTCAGGATCAGATCCTCAAACGCGGCTACGACCTGGGGCAAAGCCGGGTGATTTGTGGCTACCACTGGCAAAGTGACGTGGACGCCGCGCGCATTGTTGGCTCCGCTGTCGTTGCCACTTTGCATACTAATCCGGCGTTCCAGCAACAGTTGCAGAAAGCCAAGGACGAGTTTGCCGCCCAGCATAAGTAAACCGCACGCCCGGACGGGCGTGCTTTTACGATGATCCCTTCGCATTTTTCAGGTTATAGAGGCGTTGTACCCGCTGCGCCTCTGCGATGATGTTGGCTACATCTGCACGCGTGAGCGCCAACTGGACGGGGTCAGAGAACAGGAAAATATCCCCTCTGAAAATAAACAACGGTTCATCCGTACCCGCTTCATTAACCACGGAATAGTGATTGCTGACATAGTCCGCACGCGCATTAATCTGCGCCTTTTCAGCCTGTCGGGTGGCCAGCGGCTTATCAGCCCATGCCAGAAACGCGTCAAAGGGCTGCAGATCGCGTGTCAGGTGAGTGACTTCGATTTTGTGCAACTGAACAAAAGCATTACCGTAATCAATGGTAAAACGTAACCACGCATCACTATCGGCGATTTGCACCGGGAATGTGCGCGTCGAAAAACTAACGCGCACGCCAGTTGCCGCATTGAATGTGGCATAGATGACCGGACTGTTTTCTGTCTCCCAGGTGCGCAATGTCATTACTTTATCGACTTTATTCGCTACCTCAATGCAGCCTGTCAGTGAGCCAGCCAACAGCAGCATCACGGCAGTGGATATCAGACGTTTCATCAGCATTCCACCGCTTAGCGATAAACTTTGGTGTGGAACAGATTGTAATCATACGGGCACTCATTCAGTGCCCACACCGGTGCCGGAGTATCTTTGCCTTCGGTAACGTCCGTGATCATAATTTCGTGGGTGTAGTAGCCGCCGGGCAAGGTGTATACCTCGTAGCTGTGCCCCGCTTTTGGCGATACGCTGCGAAATGATTCATGCACGGTTTGCGAATAGGTGGTTTGCGAAACGGTGACATAGCCGATGCGCAAGAACTGGCCAGGCTTAACGGAAAACTCCATCACATCTTTGCCCTGTAATGGCGAGCTGGCGGGTAACGGGGCAATACCAGCGATTTTTTTATTGCGGGTGGATTTAATGCCAAGGATATTCACTGCGGATGTCAGCGATTTTTGATCGACCTGACGCAGGCAACTTCCCGACTGCTGGTAAATTTCTGCCACCAATGGTGTCGCATAGTTTTCAACGCGCAGCTTTGCCGCATCCGCTGCTGAGTAATCGTCCATCGTGGAAGTGGAGATGGTGCAACCTGCCAGCGTCATTGCCCCCACAATTACCATCCCTGCTTTCATTTCGCCACGCATCATCTTTCCTTATTTTTCCTTAATAAGAACACGTTATCGGCGAAGGCAGACTGGACTTTAAAAGAAAACGGCTGCGGCAGAGTTGTCGCAGCCGTCCGATATCAGGCGGAGCTTAGAAACGTGTCACGAACGGCGTGGTATCCGGTACGGTGACAGTAGTCGAGGCTTTCAGTTGCGGTGTGCCGAGATACAGAAAACCGACGATTTTATCCTGTTCGCGGCAGTCAAATGCCTGGCGAACCACCGGGCTGTCGGTCAGCGGGCCTGTGCGCCAGATTCCGTTAAACCCCTGCGCCAGCGCCGCCATCTGCATTGCCATTACCGCGCAGCCGGCAGAGAGCAACTGCTCCCACTGCGGGACTTTATGGTGAATGTCGCATTTTGCCACCACCGCGATGATTAACGGTGCGCGAAAAGGCGATGTACGCGCTTTTTCGACGCCTTTTTCATCCTGGCCTGCGGCAATCGCGGCCTGCTCCAGCGTCTGACTGAAACGTTCGCGTCCTTCCCCTTCGATGACAAAAAAGTGCCATGGCTGAAGCGTACCGTGATCCGGCGCGCGCATCCCCGCACGCACAATGTTATCCAGTTGTTCACCTGCCGGGGCCGGTTCTGCCAGCCGGGATGCGCTACGACGATTGACGAGCAGCTCAAGTGCGTCCATTAGTTAAACTCCTGTATTGAAATTTGTTCACAAAATTAACACGGGCGTAGAAATTGTTACAGCGCCGGAGGCGATTCCTGCTGACAAGTGGCAGCGGGGTAATTAGGATAACCACACTTTGCCGCTCGGGCAGCGGTGGTCGTTAACTACCAGGGAGAATACATGCGAACCCTTTGGCGTATTATTGCCGGTTTTTTCAAGTGGAGCTGGCGATTGCTGAACTTTATCCGCAAGCTGGTGCTGAATCTTTTCTTTATTTTGTTGGTTCTGGTTGTCGCAGGCGTGTGGATGCAAATGAGCGACAGCAAAACCAGCAGTAACAGTCGGGGCGCATTGCTGCTGGATATTTCCGGCGTAGTGGTGGACAAAACCTCGGCCAGCAGCCGGCTTGGCGCGCTGGGCCGCCAGTTGTTTGGTGCCAGTTCGGATCGTCTGCAGGAAAACTCACTGTTTGACATCGTCGAGACCATTCGCCAGGCGCAGCATGACCGGAATATCACCGGGATTGTGATGGATCTGAAAAATTTCGCTGGTGCCGATCAACCATCGATGCAGTATATCGGCAAAGCGCTGCGTGAGTTCCGCGACAGCGGTAAGCCGGTTTATGCCGTGGGCGACAATTACAGTCAGGGCCAGTATTACCTTGCCAGCTTCGCCAACAAGATCTGGCTGTCGCCGCAGGGTGTGGTTGATCTGCATGGCTTTGCCACCAACGGCCTCTACTATAAATCGCTGCTTGATAAGCTGAAAGTCACCACCCACGTATTCCGCGTCGGCACCTATAAATCCGCCGTTGAGCCGTTTATTCGCGACGATATGTCCCCGGCAGCACGCGACGCAGATAGCCGCTGGATTAATGAGTTGTGGCAGAACTACCTCAACACCGTTGCCGCTAACCGCCAAATCACCGCGCAGCAGGTCTTCCCGGGCGCGCAAGCGATGCTGGATGGGCTGCGTAAAGTGGATGGCGACACGGCAAAATATGCGCTGGACAACAAGCTGGTGGATGAGCTGGGCTCGGCAACCGATGCGGAAAAAGCAATGGTTAAACAGTTTGGCTGGAGCACGGAGGATAAGAACTTCCGCGCGGTCAGCATGTATGATTACCAGGCGAAAAAACCGAGCGATGTCGGCGATACCGTGGCAGTGATTTTCGCTAACGGCGCGATCATGGACGGCGAAGAGACGCCGGGGAACGTAGGCGGCGACACCACTGCCGCACAGATCCGCGACGCACGTCTGGATCCGAAAGTGAAAGCCATTGTGCTGCGTGTCAACAGCCCAGGCGGCAGCGTCAGCGCATCGGAAGTGATCCGCTCCGAGCTGGCGGCAGCCCGCGCGGCAGGTAAACCTGTCGTGGTATCAATGGGCGGCATGGCGGCCTCCGGCGGTTACTGGATCTCGACACCGGCGAACTACATTATCGCCAGTGCCAGCACGCTGACCGGCTCGATTGGCATCTTCGGGGTTATCAACACGCTGGAAAACAGCCTCGACAGCATCGGCGTGCATACCGATGGCGTAGCAACCTCGCCGCTGGCAGATGTCAGCATGACCAAAGCGCTGCCGGACGAAGTTTCGCAGATGATGCAGTTGAGCATTGAGAACGGTTACAAACGCTTTATCACGCTGGTGGCGCAATCGCGCAACAGCACGCCTGAGCAGGTTGATAAAATCGCCCAGGGTCACGTCTGGACCGGCCTGGATGCGAAAAATAACGGGCTGGTCGATGCGTTGGGCGATTTCGACGACGCGCTGGCGAAAGCGGCTGAGCTTGCGAAACTGAAACAGTGGCATATCGATTACTACGAGGAAGAGCCGACATTCTTTGATCGGCTAATGGATAGCATGTCCGGTTCGGTAAGCGCCATGCTGCCAAAAGCATTGCAGGCATATTTGCCCGCGCCACTGGCAAGCGCTGCGCTACAGATGAAAGCTGAAACCGACAAACTGGCGGTGTTTAACGATCCACAAAATCGTTATGCACTCTGTCTGAATTGCGCCAATATCCGCTAAAATCACCTGACCACGTCCCCTCCACCGGAGGGGATTTTTTTGATGAAGCCAGAATATAACTATGCAAAAAAAATCCATTTACGTTGCCTACACGGGCGGTACTATCGGTATGCAACGCTCAGAACACGGCTATGTGCCGGTTTCCGGTCACCTGCAACGTCAACTGGCGCTGATGCCTGAATTCCATCGCCCGGAGATGCCTGATTTCACCATCCATGAATATGAGCCGCTGATGGATTCGTCCGATATGACACCGGAAGACTGGCAACATATCGCAGACGATGTGAAAGCGCACTATGACGATTACGATGGTTTTGTCATTCTGCACGGTACAGACACGATGGCCTACACCGCGTCGGCACTGTCGTTTATGCTGGAAAACTTAGGCAAACCGGTTATTGTGACAGGGTCACAAATCCCGCTCGCCGAACTGCGTTCTGATGGCCAAATCAACCTGCTTAATGCGTTATATGTGGCGGCGAATTTCCCGATTAACGAAGTGACGCTGTTCTTCAATAACCGTTTGTATCGCGGCAACCGCACCACCAAAGCACACGCTGATGGTTTCGACGCGTTCGCTTCGCCTAACCTGGCGCCATTACTGGAAGCGGGTATTCATATTCGCCGCCTGGGCTCGCCGCCCGCGCCGCACACCACGGGAGAACTGGTTGTCCACCCGATCACCCCGCAGCCGATTGGCGTGGTAACGATTTATCCAGGCATTTCCGCCGATGTGGTGCGAAACTTCCTGCGCCAGCCGGTAAAAGCGCTGATCCTGCGTTCTTACGGCGTGGGTAATGCGCCGCAAAACGGTGAGTTTCTGAAAGAGTTACAGGAAGCCAGCGCCCGCGGCATTGTCGTGGTCAACCTGACACAATGTATGTCCGGCAAGGTCAACATGGGCGGCTACGCCACCGGCAACGCCCTCGCCCATGCAGGTGTGATTGGCGGCGCAGACATGACAGTGGAAGCGACGTTGACAAAACTTCACTACCTGTTAAGCCAGGATCTGGACGCTGATTCCATTCGCACCGCCATGACACAAAACCTGCGCGGTGAACTGACGCCGGATGAATGAGGAGGCTCGTATGACGCAACGCGCACTGCTGCTGGTCGATATTCAGAATGATTTTTGCGCTGGCGGCGCGCTGGCGGTAGCTGAAGGTGACAGCACGGTTGAGGTTGCTAATGCCATGATGACGTGGTGTAAGACACGCGGCAATGCCATCGTGGCAAGCCAAGACTGGCACCCGGCCGGACATGGCAGTTTCGCCAGTCAGCACCACGTCGCGCCGTTCACAACAGGCGAACTGGCCGGGTTAGCCCAAACGTTTTGGCCCGATCACTGTGTACAAAACAGCGAGGGCGCAGCGCTGCATCCGTTGCTAAACCAGAAAGCTATCGATGCGGTGTTTTACAAAGGGGAAAACCCGCTGATTGACAGTTACAGCGCGTTTTTCGATAACGGCCATCGTCAGGAAACCGCCCTGCACAACTGGTTGCAGCAGCACGGCATCCGCGAACTGGTAATTCTCGGTTTAGCCACCGATTACTGCGTGAAATTTACCGTGCTGGATGCGCTACAACTTGGATACGAGGTGAATGTCATTACCGACGGTTGCCGTGGCGTGAACCTGAATCCGCAGGACAGCACGCAGGCGTTTATGGAGATGTCAGCGGCTGGCGCGACGCTCTATACGCTCGCGGACTGGCAGGAAACGCATGCCTGATGATGCCCCTGCCGGATGGCGTTGCGCCTCCGGCATGGCGACTTACGATTTAAACGTCGCGATCGGCTTTGGCGAAATGCCAAAATCCTCTTTTAATTGCTGCTTACTTTTCATCACCATCTGGCCGTTGGTATCAATGGTCATGTGCTGCGCCTGCGTGTTATTGCGCGCCTGCCACAGCATCACCAGTTGCAGACTGTTCTCTTTTTGCTCTGCTGTCAGCGCAACGCCATCTGGCCATTTACCTAACTCAACGGCCGTTACCAGGCGCTGGTAGATCTCCGGCGTCATGCTGTTAACGATTTGATCAAGATTCATCTTTGAAAACTCCGTGGAATAATTGCTGAATCGTTTTTTCAACCCTGAGATCGTTCGCCATTTTCGTCATCCGTAAAACTCAGGGAAGCAGAGTTGACGCAATAGCGTTCGCCGGTCGGTTGCGGACCATCCGGAAAGACGTGCCCCAGATGCGCATCACATTTTCCACAGCGGATTTCCACGCGTTGCATGCCATGCGAATAATCGTTGATATAGCGAATAGCATCTTCGCTCACCGGCTCAAAGAAACTTGGCCAGCCGCAACCAGAATCATACTTGGTTTGCGAATTGAACAGCGCGGCGTCGCACACCAGACAGTGATAAACCCCGTCGCGTTTGTTATGCAGAAAACGCCCGGTGAACGGCGGCTCGGTGCCATGGTTCTGCGTCACGTAAAACTGCATTTCAGTCAGTGTTTTTTTCAGGTCGTCTTCAGAAGAATTATGCGCCATTTGCTCACGCCTCACGGTAAAAACTCGACAACTTTTCACCCTGATTCTAACAAAACATTAACACTGCGGCGTTAACTTTTGTTCTAAACTTATTTGTTGCGGTAAAGCAGCCGGTGAATTGTGATTAATCTCACATTTTTATCCTGTCTGACCTTTAAAATTCCGGGCGGCGCCCCTATATGGGGAGCATGCTCAAAGGAAGAGTGAGGCGAGTCAGTCGAACAAAGGTTATGCGGAGGATTGATTTGTCGCAATGATTGACACGATTCCGCTTGAC
Organism: Kosakonia sp. PSU_27; assembly: GCF_039409795.1. Lineage (NCBI taxonomy): Bacteria > Pseudomonadati > Pseudomonadota > Gammaproteobacteria > Enterobacterales > Enterobacteriaceae > Kosakonia > Kosakonia sp. PSU_27. Next base: position 121,490 of record NZ_JBCIVK010000004.1, read on the forward strand.
GCTGCGTAAGGTTTTTGTAATTTTACAGCCAACCTTTTATTCACTAACAAATAGCTGGTGGAATATATGACTATCAAAGTAGGTATCAACGGTTTTGGCCGTATCGGTCGCATTGTTTTCCGTGCTGCTCAGGAACGTTCTGACATCGAAATCGTTGGTATCAACGATCTGTTGGACGCTGATTACATGGCGTACATGCTGAAGTATGACTCCACTCACGGTCGTTTCAACGGTACCGTAGAAGTGAAAGACGGCCACCTGGTTGTTAACGGCAAAACCATCCGTGTTACTGCTGAGAAAGACCCGGCTAACCTGAAATGGAACGAAATCGGCGTTGACGTTGTTGCTGAAGCTACCGGTATCTTCCTGACCGACGAAACCGCTCGTAAACACATCACCGCTGGCGCGAAAAAAGTTGTTCTGACAGGCCCGTCCAAAGACAACACCCCGATGTTCGTACGTGGCGCTAACTTCGACAAATATGCTGGCCAGGACATCGTTTCCAACGCTTCCTGCACCACTAACTGCCTGGCTCCGCTGGCAAAAGTTATCAACGACAACTTCGGCATCATCGAAGGTCTGATGACTACTGTTCACGCGACCACCGCCACTCAGAAAACCGTTGATGGCCCGTCTCACAAAGACTGGCGCGGCGGCCGCGGCGCATCCCAGAACATCATCCCGTCCTCTACCGGTGCTGCTAAAGCTGTAGGTAAAGTACTGCCGGAACTGAACGGCAAACTGACTGGTATGGCGTTCCGCGTTCCGACTCCGAACGTATCTGTTGTTGACCTGACCGTTCGTCTGGAAAAAGCTGCGTCCTACGAAGAAATCAAGAAAGCCATCAAAGCCGCTTCTGAAGGCCCGATGAAAGGCGTTCTGGGTTACACCGAAGACGACGTGGTTTCTACCGATTTCAACGGTGAAGTTTGCACTTCCGTGTTCGATGCTAAAGCTGGTATCGCACTGAACGACAACTTCGTGAAACTGGTTTCCTGGTACGACAACGAAACTGGTTACTCCAACAAAGTTCTGGATCTGATCGCTCACATCTCCAAATAAGTTGAGATGAGAACATGATCTGAAAGAGCGACTTCGGTCGCTCTTTTTTTGTTTTGAAGACAGAGGATTGCGTTAATGATTAATAAAATTTTTGCACTTCCGGTAGTCGAACAAATTACCTCTACTCTCACCCTGCGCAAAATGGACGAGCTGGACGTTATCGTCGTTGACCATCCGCAGGTTAAAGGTTCATTCGCCTTACAGGGCGCACATCTGCTCTCATGGAAACCGCAGGGCGAAGAAGAAGTCCTGTGGCTGAGCGGCAACACGCCGTTTAAAAATGGCGTCGCACTGCGCGGCGGCGTGCCGGTCTGCTGGCCGTGGTTCGGCCCGGCAAAACAGCAAGGCCTGCCAGCGCATGGTTTTGCGCGCAATCTGCCATGGGTGCTGAAGGCGCATAACGAAGACGCCAGCGGCGTTGTGCTGACCTTTGAACTGCAGAGCAGCGATGCATCGCGCAAATTCTGGCCACACGACTTTACGGTGTATGCCCGCTATAAACTGGGCGCGACCTGCGAAATGGAGCTGGAAGCTCATGGTGAGTTTGAAACCACCTCGGCGCTGCACACCTATTTCAATGTCGGTGATATCGCAGCCGTAAAAGTGAGTGGTCTTGGCGATCGCTTTATCGACAAAGTCAACGATGCGAAAGAAGATGTACTGGCCGATGGTATACAGACGTTCCCGGATCGCACCGACCGCGTCTATCTGAATGCGGAAGCCTGCAGCCTGATCCACGACAGCGCGCTTAACCGCACCATTGAAGTCATCCACAGCCATAACGCTAATGTCGTGGCGTGGAACCCCGGCCCGGCACTCTCCGTCAGCATGACTGACATGCCGGATGACGGTTACAAAACGTTTGTCTGTGTGGAATCGGTTAACGCGACCGTGCCGCAGAAAACCACTGAAGAGAAGCCGTCCCGCCTGGCGCAGACTATCCGCGTCGTTAAACGCTGATCCTGCCGACCCTCTCCCGACAGGAGAGGGTTATTACTCCTGTCACACCACGTCGAGTGGCGTTTTACGGCCTGGTGCCGGGAACGCGTTGTCCAGCCGTATTAACTCGTCGCTGCTTAACGTGATATTCAATGCCGCCGCATTTTCCTGCACATGCACCACGCTGGACGCCTTGGGAATGGCAATCACGCCCCGGTGGCTAATCACCCATGCCAGTAAAATTTGCGCAGCACTCACCCCATGAGCCGCGGCAATCTCGCGCACCGTGCTGTTTTCCAGCAAACCATCGCGCAGGCGGCCAGCCTGAGCCAGCGGACAATAGGCCATCACTGGCATTGCCCGTTGCTGGCACCACGGCAGCAGATCATATTCAATGCCGCGTGAACCAAGATGATACAGCACCTGATTTGTCGCACAGGCGTCCCCGCCGCGCACGCCCATCAGCTCCTGCATATCACTGTGATCCAGATTTGAAACGCCCCAGCGGCGTATTTTGCCCTGCGCGATCAGCGTTTCCATCACCTCGACGGTTTCAGCGAGGGAGTAGTTACCACGCCAGTGCAGCAGATAGAGATCGAGAACCTCTGTTTTCAGGCGACGCAGGCTGGCTTCGCAAGCCGCGATGGCTTTCTTGCCGCCCGCATTCCATGGATAAACTTTGGAAACCAGGAACACCTTGTCACGCAAACCGCCCTGTAAGGCTTCGCCGACCACTTCTTCCGCTCCGCCGTCAGCGTACATTTCCGCCGTATCAATCAACGTTAATCCCAGATCGACACCCGCGCGCAGCGCATCCACTTCTTTATGACGCAGTCGCGTGTTTTCCCCCATGTACCATGTGCCCTGGCCAATGGCGGGTTGCGAAACCTGTCCTGCAAAAAACACTTTTTTGTCTGCCATATTCTCCTCCTGCTAAACGTTGCACCGTAAAGCAAAACAGGGCCAATGGCCCTGTTTTATTGCACAGATCGCACTATTCAACTGCACAATCAGAAGCGGTACGTCACCCCGGTAGACAACAGACCGCCCCAGGATTTATCCACCATCGGGCTGTCTTTGATCTCATCCGACAGATGGGTGTAACGGCCCGTGCCGTACACGGTCCAGCTGTCCGTCAGACGGTAGCTGACCGTTAGCTCCAGATAGGGACTCCAGCCATTATCCGGATCGTAGCTTTTCAGCCCGCTGCGACGCGCTTCATCGCGCGACACACCGTAGTAGTATTGGTTCAGGTTATCGCTGGCCCACTCAACACCGACGCCCGGCGTGACGCTCAGCGCACCATTGTTGTAGTTGTACAACCAGCCGATGTCCCACAGAACACCGTTGCTGTTATCCAGCACATCGCCCGCCAGTGTGGTGCGCAGGAAACCGTACTCGGTATTGTGAATGTATGAAAGCCCCGCCATCATCGTCGCTTTACGGCGATCCAACTGACGCAACTGGTTATTATCACTGTCTTTTGGTTTGAACTCCCATGGGAAGTAAAACGCGGTGATGGAGAGTTTATCCACCTGGTCATTCCACAGGTAATAACCGCCGCCTAAGCCGCGAAACCAGAAATTATCACTTTCATAGGTGATAACAGGAACCGGCAGGACACGTTTATCATACTGTTTATACGGGGATTCAACGACGCCTACGCCAGCGCCCAGTGAAAAGGTATTTTCTGCATTTGCTGCAAAAGCGCAGGACGCGGTCAGCACGCCCAGTGCCACGAGTTTGATTTTGGTCACAGTCCTTTCTTTCCTGTAGTCAAATAATTGGCGCAAGAAGTTTAACCGCCCGCGCCAGCCTACCCAAATTTTTTTACCTAAACATTACAAAAAAACGCAAATTCGATAGGCGAAAAGCCCGCCATCATCGGGGGCAATAAAACACTTCCCCCTCTGTTCATTAAACCTGTTCGGCCATTTCTGGTGATAAATGACGCGCTGTACATACCGTTACACGGCAGTGCTCATCATCTGTCATAAGGCTGGTATATAGTGTCGCGGAAACAGAGATCAATTCCTCTGTAATGTAAAAAAACAACATATTTTAAACAAATGAATATCAAGTAGTTTTAATTTTATAATGAAAATCAAAAATACTTTCTGCCTACATTTCCTGATGGCGTTTCTCGCCATCCTGTTCCTCTGCGTTCATCCGCTGTTGACCCGTTTTGATCCGCCGCTTAAATTCCAGCCGCTGATTAAAGCAATGGACGGTACGGCAAAAGAACAGGCGGAAAAAATAGCCACTATTTCTCATGCCCTGCAGGGTAATGCGATTTTTTTCATCGGCGCATCGGAAGTCGCCACCTCAGAAGATGAACCTTACGCTGTATATAATTACCTTAATAATGATTTACACCGTAATGTTGTTGCATTTGGCGACAGTTTTGATGATAGCGTCACCCATTTTCTTCTGCTGTCTCGCTTTAAGAATGACCTTAACGCAAACAGTAAAGTCGTTTTACTGCTCGCGCCCGATAGTTTTTATTCAACCGGCGTACCTCCGGCTATTTTCGCGAATAATTTTCCGGCACCGGTTTTTAATCCTTTAATGCAGGATGAACAAACACGACCATTCCTGGTCAACTACTTACGCCATATCAATAAAAAAGAGACCAGCCATTTAACCTTTGAACAAATGAAAATTGCTGGCTGGGATCTGGATAATATCTGGCAAGAAGTCAGTTACGAATTTGCTAATTTCTGCACACTGATTAAAAACGACTGGCTGGCGTTGCTGGACGTTGAAGCGTCACCCGCACGCCCCTGGCCTGTACAACCCGCTGTTGATATCACGCCGAACTGGGAACATGAACTGGCCCACGCCCGCGAACTGAACGAGGCGCGCCAGGAAAGCGCAGACACCTTGTGGATGGACAAAACGGTTTATCAACCCGGCGAAAAACCAGAAGTATGGGACGATTCGCCCGTTGAGCCGGAACAGTTGAAAGCGTTTCGCGCCATGATTAAGTTGCTGAAAGAGCGCCACGTTCAGGTGGTAGTCATTATCGATGCGATAAACCGTCGTGCGGTGCAAAACCCTGAGCTGGTGCAGCCTGCAGTAACGCAAACCACCGCCATCCTGAAAGAAAACCAGATCCCCTATTTTGATATGTACTCCATGCCGTATCAGGACGGCTGGAACTGGGATCGCCTGCATCCCACCGATCTGGCATGGGTACCGATGGACCGCTTTATTATTGAGAGTTTTAAACGATGAAATACGCTATTCGCCTGTTTTTCCTTTATCTCTTACTGGCGGTCACCGTTATCGCGTGGTCCTCTGTTGATGAAAGCATGAATTTAAAAGTGCACTTTGAATATCAAAAGTTCTGAGGAATGAATGATGTACAGCTCCGGAACCTTTTTCTTTTTTCTCTTTTCCTCGGCGTTGTTATTTGCGCTGGTTAACCGCGTGCTGCGCTATCGGTTAACTTACTTATGCGCTTTTTCCGTGCTGGCGGCCTTTGGCTGGGGATATATATTTCAGGGCGACTATATCGTTCCCGTCGCGGTTTTTATCAGCTTTTATATTCTCGTCACCTTAAAAGAGAAAGGCTGGTTAAAAACCTGGCAGGCGGTAAGTTTGACGTTAGTGCCTTTGTTAGCGGTGAAATTACACCTGAATAACCATTGGGGCATGATTGGCTTATCTTTTATGACCTTTCGCGCCATCGATGTTTTGCTCTATCGCAATAAAAAAGACGGCAACAATGTTTTGCACTACTTCTGTTACCTGTTTATGCCGTTTATTATTCTGGCCGGCCCAATGTACCGCTGGCGGACGTGGATAACGGATATTAATAAACCGGTGTTTACGCTCACGCGTGAGCAATTTCTCATAGCCGCAGAGCAAATTTTCACCGGCATCGTGCAGAAATTTTTATTCGCCATGCTGATCGATAACCTGGTGATCCAGGACTGGAGCCACCGCCCGTTTACATTAAGTGTCGGCGTCGTGATGTCGCTCGCCTACAGCGCTTACCTCTATTTTGATTTCGCCGGTTACAGCAATATGGCCATCGGTGCCGCTCGTCTGTTTGGCCTCAACGTTCCGGCAAACTTTAATATGCCGATTCTGGCGAAAAACCCGCAGGATTTCTGGCGTCGTTTCCACATCAGCCTTTCAGAGTGGCTGCGCGATGTGGTGTTTATGCCGATTTATATGAATTTAATGAAGCTCGACTTTTTCCGTCAGAACAAAACACTGGCGCAGAATATTGGTATTTTCTGCACGCTGTTTTGTATGGGGGCATGGAACGGGCTCGAACGGCACTATGTGATTAGCGGCGCGCTGTTTGGCGCCATTTCTGTGGCGCACAACATGCTGCTGTGGTCAGCCAAACGTAGCCCGGTGCTGAACCGCTGGCTGCAATTTCCCTCGATCCTCTTTTTGGGACGCCTGTTAACGCTGGCAAGCGCTGCGGCATCTCTTTACATTTTTAGCGGAATGTCACCTCTATGAACCTACACTCTGACCTCCAGGCGCTGCAGGATTTCCTGCGTGCGGCATTACTCGATCCCGCCCGCCCGCATCAGTTAGCGATAAGCGGCAGCGATGAAGCACTTAACTGGCAACAGCTCTCTGGCGCGGTGACAGACTGGGCCGAAGGCTATCAGCGCTGTCAGCCTTCGCCGGCGACGCCAGTGGTGTTGTACGGCCACCAGCAGGCGGAATTCGCCGTCGCTATCTATAGCTGCCTGCTGCATAACATTCCTTACATTCCGGTAGATTGCATCTACCCGCAGGAACGGCTGAAAGAGATTTGCCATCTCGCCAGCGCGCCGTACTACTACGACGTAGCGACCCGGCAGTTTGTGCCGACCGGTGAAATCGCCCAGCCGCTGGCAGAGCCGGATCTCGCCTATATCATGTTCACCTCCGGCAGCACGGGTAAACCGAAAGGCGTGCAGATCGGCCGTGAAAGCGTGTGGCACTTTATGCAGTGGGTGCGTCAGGATTTTGCCTTGCCGGAAGTACCGGTACTGATGAATCACGCGGTGTTCAGCTTTGACCTGTCACTGATCCCATTGCTGGCAAACCTGGCAACCGGCGGCCATATTGTGCTGAATGCCAAAGAGGATATCGCGGCAGAAAACTGGCTTGAGCGCCTGAAAAGTAACGCGGTCTCAGTCTGGGTATCCACCCCCTCTTTCGCTTACCAGAAACTGCTCTCGCCGCAATTCAACAGTGATTATTTGCCCGCGCTCGGCGTGTTTGTGTTTATCGGCGAAGTGCTAAACAAAGCGCTGGTCAAACAGCTTCGCCGCCGCTTCCCGCAGGCCAAAATCCTCAACTCCTACGGCCCGACCGAAGCGACTATCGCCACTACCGTTGTCGAAATCACGGACGACATCCTCGCCAGCGAAAACGATCTGCTGCCGGTCGGCACCATGATGCCGGAGAGCAGAATGGAGATTACCGCCGACGGTGAGCTGGTTATTTGGGGCAAAAACGTGATGCGCGGTTATCTCGGCCTGCCGCAGGAGAACGCGGCGAAACTGCTGCACCGTGAGGGCGAAGCCTGGCGCGGCTACAAGACCGGTGATCTGGGCTACGAAGATGGGCTTATTTACTGCCAGGGCCGCAACGACAGCCAGATCAAGCTCAACGGTTATCGCATCGAAATTAACGAGATTGAAAACCGCCTGCTGGCGATGTCCGGCATTCGTGAAGCGGTGGTATTACCGCTAATGAAAGCGGGCGGCGGCGTGCTGCGTATCGCGGCATTCTGCGTAACAAATCTGGCGCCGGACGCGATTAAACACTCGCTTTCACAGGTGGTACCGCCATACATGGTGCCGTCGCAAATCATCATCCAGGAGGCTTTGCCGCTGAACCCTAACGGCAAAATCGACCGCAAACTGCTGGACACCCATGCCCGCAGCAACTGAATACACAGGAAAAATCATGGAACAAGAAATTCTCGCGCTGTTTGAAAAGATTTTATCCCGCAAAGTGGGCTTTCACGATGAGCTGATTGAGTCCGATATTCTCGACTCCATCCTCGCCGTCGATATGGTGCTGGAAGTGCAGGACGTTTACGGCTGCATGATCCCACCAACAGAAGTCGCCAGCGTGCTGAAAACCCCAGCGGATCTCGCGCAATACATTGAAGAGCACCGCAGCTAACATGTCATTTTACGGTGCCGGGCATTGCCGCCTGGCACCGCGTCTTTTGTTTTGCTGGCGACAACCGCCCTGTTAATCCTGCCTGTCATCATCCTTTAACACAGCTCGCGTACTTCTGTTGTCGATAATCTTTCCGCTTCGGCGAAGTGACCATGACGGCGTCACTTTTTCTATACTTGCGATCCCGCACATCCTGTAAAAATTTACCAACATTCGCCTGATGTAAAATGTTGGCATTTTCCAATGCAGAATCTCGATATCAAATATAAAAAATCTGTATAAATCCAACTCAATAGATATTTAATCCAAATAGAGAGCAAAAAAAGGGCCTCTGCCATCAGAATCTTCTTCAGCGATAACTTGATCAAAGCTGGATACACGCTCATAACAAATAGGACGGAGCATAATTTTTATCCCGTTGGTTTGCGACGCTAAAAGTGGAAAAACTGATAGCTGTACTGTTCCCACAGATTACGAAAGGACGGCATGCCATGAATATATTCGATCACTATCGCCAGCGTTATGAAGCTGCCAAGGACGAAGAGTTCACTCTGCAGGAGTTTCTTGCCATCTGTAAGCAAGATCGCAGCGCCTATGCGAATGCTGCTGAAAGGCTGCTGATGGCCATAGGGGAACCTGTGATGGTAGACACTGCCCAGGAGCCACGGCTTTCCCGTCTCTTTTCGAACCGGGTTATCGGACGCTACCCCGCGTTCGAGGAATTTTATGGAATGGAAGAGGCGATTGAGCAAATTGTCTCGTACCTTAAACACGCTGCGCAGGGTCTGGAAGAGAAGAAACAGATCCTCTATCTGCTCGGCCCGGTGGGCGGGGGTAAATCGTCCCTGGCCGAACGCCTGAAATCCTTAATGCAGCGGGTGCCAATTTACGTGCTGAGCGCCAATGGCGAGCGCAGCCCGGTTAACGACCACCCGTTGTGCCTGTTTAACCCGCAGGAAGACGCACAGATCCTGGAAAAAGAGTACAGCGTCCCGCGCCGTTATCTCGGCACGATCATGTCGCCGTGGGCCGCCAAACGCCTGCACGAGTTTGGCGGAGATATCAGCAAATTCCGCGTGGTAAAAGTCTGGCCGTCGATTCTGGAACAGATTGCGATTGCCAAAACAGAACCGGGCGATGAGAACAACCAGGACATTTCGGCGCTGGTCGGTAAAGTGGATATCCGCAAACTGGAAAACCACGCGCAAAACGATCCAGACGCCTATGGCTACTCCGGCGCGCTGTGCCGGGCGAACCAGGGCATCATGGAGTTCGTCGAAATGTTTAAAGCGCCGATCAAGGTGCTGCACCCACTGCTGACCGCCACGCAGGAGGGCAACTACAACGGTACGGAAGGCATCTCCGCCCTGCCGTTTAACGGCATCATCCTCGCCCACTCGAACGAATCCGAATGGGTGCAGTTCCGTAACAACAAAAACAACGAGGCGTTCCTTGACCGTGTTTACATCGTCAAAGTGCCTTATTGCTTGCGCATCTCGGAAGAGATGAAAATTTACGAAAAACTGCTCAACCACAGTGAGCTCTCCCATGCGCCGTGCGCACCGGGAACGCTCGAAACGCTGGCCCGTTTCTCGATTCTTTCGCGTCTGAAAGAACCGGAAAACTCCAGCATCTACTCGAAAATGCGTGTCTACGACGGTGAAAGCCTGAAAGATACCGATCCGAAAGCGAAGTCCTATCAGGAATACCGCGATTACGCCGGTGTTGATGAAGGGATGAACGGTCTGTCGACACGTTTTGCCTTTAAGATCCTCTCACGTGTGTTCAACTTTGACCACGTCGAAGTGGCAGCCAACCCGGTGCACCTGTTCTACGTACTGGAACAACAAATTGAACGTGAGCAGTTCCCGCAGGAGCTGGCTGAACGTTACCTGGAATTCCTGAAAGGCTATCTGATCCCGAAATACGCCGAGTTTATCGGCAAAGAGATCCAGACCGCTTACCTCGAATCCTATTCCGAATATGGACAGAACATCTTCGATCGTTATGTCACCTATGCGGATTTCTGGATCCAGGATCAGGAGTACCGCGACCCGGATACCGGCCAGTTGTTTGACCGTGAATCCCTGAACGCGGAACTGGAAAAAATTGAAAAACCGGCCGGGATCAGCAACCCGAAAGATTTCCGTAATGAGATCGTTAACTTCGTGCTGCGCGCCCGCGCTAACAACAACGGACGCAACCCGAACTGGACCAGCTACGAAAAACTGCGCACGGTTATCGAGAAGAAAATGTTCTCGAACACCGAAGAGCTGTTGCCGGTGATTTCGTTCAATGCCAAAACCTCTACCGACGAGCAGAAAAAGCACGACGATTTTGTCGACCGTATGATGGAGAAAGGCTACACCCGCAAACAGGTTCGCCTGTTGTGCGAATGGTATCTGCGTGTACGTAAATCATCATAACAACGCGCTGGCCGCGCCCTGTGCGCGGCCAGTTGCAACGTTGGCATACGCAGCGGGAGGGAACTATGACCTGGTTCATTGACCGGCGTTTGAACGGTAAAAATAAAAGCACGGTTAACCGCCAGCGATTTTTACGCCGTTATAAAGCGCAAATAAAGCAGTCGATCTCCGAAGCGATCAACAAGCGTTCGGTAACCGACGTGGAGAATGGCGAATCCGTCTCCATCCCGACGGAAGATATCAGCGAACCGATGTTCCATCAGGGGCGCGGCGGCCTGCGCCACCGCGTACATCCGGGAAACGATCATTTTGTGCAAAATGACCGCATCGAGCGCCCCCAAGGCGGCGGTGGTGGTGGCGGCGGCGGCCAGGGCGAAGCCAGCCCTGACGGCGAAGGCCAGGATGAGTTTGTTTTCCAGATCTCCAAAGATGAGTATCTCGATTTGCTGTTTGAGGATCTGGCGCTGCCGAACCTGAAAAAGAACCAGCAACGGCAGCTTAATGAGTTCAAAACGCACCGCGCGGGCTACACCGCCAATGGCGTACCGGCGAATATCAGCGTTGTGCGTTCGTTGCAAAACTCGCTGGCGCGCCGCACCGCCATGACGGCAGGAAAACGTCGTGAGCTGCGCGAACTGGAAAGCAGCCTCGAGACGGTGGCAAAAAGCGAACCTGCACAATTACTTGAAGAGGAGCGTCTGCGTAAAGAGATTGCCGAACTGCGGGCAAAAATTGAGCGCGTACCGTTTATCGACACCTTTGATTTACGCTACAAAAACTACGAAAAACGGCCTGAACCTTCCAGCCAGGCGGTGATGTTCTGCCTGATGGACGTTTCCGGTTCGATGGATCAAGCGACCAAAGATATGGCCAAGCGTTTTTACATTCTGCTCTATCTGTTCCTGAGCCGAACCTATAAAAACGTCGAAGTGGTCTATATCCGCCATCATACGCAGGCGAAAGAGGTGGATGAACATGAGTTCTTCTACTCGCAGGAAACAGGCGGCACCATTGTTTCCAGCGCGCTGAAACTGATGGATGAAGTGGTTAAAGAGCGTTACGACCCGGCGCAATGGAATATTTACGCCGCGCAGGCGTCGGACGGCGATAACTGGGCGGACGACTCACCGCTGTGTCACGAAATCCTGGCGAAGAAGATCCTGCCGGTGGTGCGTTACTACAGCTATATCGAGATCACCCGCCGGGCGCACCAGACGTTATGGCGCGAATATGAACACCTGCAAACGATGTTCGATAATTTCGCCATCCAGCATATTCGCGATCAGGAGGATATCTACCCGGTATTCCGCGAACTTTTCCATAAACAAACGACATCCACCAGCTAACCTTCCGCAGCCGGAACCCTTTCCGGCTGCCTCTCTTTATTGCGCATCTGCGTAAAAAAACCGCATTTCGCCGGGCTAATGGCTGAATTGCCGTACAAAATAGCGGCTATTTACCCTCTTGCCTGCGCGTAAATGTGGCACAGTAATCCCATCGAAACATTTGTGGCACGGCGGGCGTGGATAACGTTTACGTCGGTGCTGTTGCGCTCAGTTCATCCTGTGAACGCCTTGAGCCTGGTAGCATATGGCTGCCGTTTGAAAAGAAACTAACAGTACACACAAAAAGCGTTGTTTGTAGTGCTTGTATTTTTTCGCCGCCTCTTTAGGGCGGCTTTTTTATTTTCATCTCCCGGTGCGTGAATTATTCTTAATCTTCAACGTCTTCATCGGGAGTGAATATGTCTGAAATTGCCAGCCGTAACATCCACCAGCATTTGATAAACCTGCTTGAACAGCACGACGCGCGCTTTCGCGTTGTTGAACACGAGGCCGTCGGCAAATGCGAGGCCGTCAGTGAAATTCGCGGTACCGCGCTGGGCCAGGGCGCAAAAGCGCTGCTGTGTAAGATCAAAGGTAACGGGGTGAAAAAGCATGTGCTGGCGATCCTGGCCGCCGACTTACAGGCCGACCTTTCCCGCTTAGCGCAGCACTTTGGTGGCAGTAAAGCCTCGCTGGCAAGCCCGGCGGAAGTGGATGCGTTAACGGCGTGCGTATTTGGCGCCATTCCCCCGTTCAGCTTTCACCCGGATCTGCATCTGGTCGCCGACCCGGTACTGTTTCAGCGCTTTGATGACATCGCGTTTAACGCCGGGTTACTGGAGAAATCGGTAATCATGAATACCGGCGACTACCTGCGCATCGCCAGGCCGGAACTGGTGGATTTTCGCCGCGAATAACGCGCTTGTGCGGCTTACCAGCCGCTCCTTTCCAGAATCAAGACGGAAATCACCAGCCCGGCGGCCAGCGTGAAGAACAGGGCGGTGATAATCAACACATCTGAAGGCATGATGGTAACTCGCAAAGGCCTGTCGGTGCCTAATTCATATCTCTGAATTATGAATCGTTGATGACAATTCAGCTGACTTTTGATTAAAAACCGCCCTTCGCTTCTGGCAACTGCCTGAAATTATCTGCCTGCACGAAAAAAGCCTGTTTCATCACCGGTTTATGCGTAGAGTAAACAGGTTTCTTTGTTGGCAAGGAATTTCTGATGTTTGATACCACGCTGTTTATTCTGCTGGCGCTCGCGGCGCTGGGTTTTGTCAGCCATAACACCACCGTTGCGGTCTCTATTCTGGTGTTGATCATTGTGCGCATTACCCCGCTCAACACCTTCTTTCCGTGGATTGAAAAGCAGGGGCTGACCGTTGGCATTATTATCCTCACCATTGGCGTGATGGCGCCGATCGCCAGCGGCTCATTGCCGCCCTCGACGCTGCTGCACTCGTTTGTGAACTGGAAATCGCTGGTGGCGATTGCGGTTGGTGTTTTTGTCTCGTGGCTGGGTGGACGCGGCGTAACGTTGATGAGTTCACAACCGTCGCTGGTGGCGGGATTACTGGTCGGCACCGTGTTGGGTGTGGCCCTGTTCCGGGGCGTTCCGGTCGGGCCACTGATTGCTGCCGGGTTGGTTTCGCTGCTAATTGGCCGGCAGTGAGTGACGCCGCTGCCACTGTTTGACCGTAAACTCCAGCGCGCTGCACAGCAGGTAATAGACCAGGCCGGTAAAGACAAACAGCGCGGCAGGATAGACCTGCACCCGGTTATTCACCTGGCCTGCGACTGTCGTCAGTTCCGGTACGTTGACAATAAACGCCAGCGAGGTGTCTTTCAGCAGCGCGATAAGCAAACCGATATACGACGGCAACGCGTTGCGTAATGCCTGCGGCAACAGCACCAGCCACAGGATTTGCGCACTGCCAAACCCGCTACTGAGCGCGGCTTCGTACTGCCCTTTCGGCAGCGCTCCAAGCGCGGCAAGGGTCGAATACATCACCGCCGCCGAGGTAAACCACGCCAGCGCCAGCGTCACGGTCACCGCACCGGGGAGATCGGCGCCGGTTAACCATGGCAGTAAAAACCACAGCCAGAAGATCACGAAGATCAGCGGAATGCCGCGAATCAGCTCCGCCCAGAGAAAGAGCACTTTGCGTGGCCAGCCGCGAAACCGCCATGCGCAACACGCCAGCAGCACACCACCGGGAAAGGCCAGAATCGCCGCGCCGACGGTCATCAGCAGCGATAACAGTACCCCGCCCGGCTCGCCCTGCGCCGCTCGCCCCCACAGTAAGTAATCGAGGTTATCGGTGATCACGGTGATGTTAGCGATCATGTTGCACCTCCGCTGCACGGCGCAGCGCCCGCCAGTTACGTGGCAGGTTGAACAACACGCTCATCACCAGCCCCAGCAGCAAATAGAGCGCGCTGCCGATGGCAAACGCTTCCAGCGCGTGGGCGTTAAAACTCTCGATCTGCCGGGTCTGGTAGGTTAATTCCCCCAGCCCGATACCGGTCGCCAGCGAAGAGAGCTTCATCAGATTCAGATACTGCCCCACTACCGGCTGCCAGGAATTTTGTAGTCCCTGCGGCAGCAGCACCCAGCGGAACAACGCCAGCGGGCTAAACCCCTGCGATTGCGCGGCTTCAACCTGTCCACGCGGCACCGCGTGCAAACCCGCCTGGATCTCTTCAACCAGAAAGGCCGCGGTAAACAGCCCCAGCGCCCAGGCCGACGAGAGAAACTCTGGCGTCAACCACCAGACATCGCCCGGCAAAATGCTGAACGCGTGATCGTCGTTAACGTACTGGCGGAAACTCTGCGGCAACACATTCCAGGCGGCGAAATACCAGAACAATAGCTGCACCAGAAGCGGCGTATTGCGAAACAGCGATACCCACGCCGCCACCGCGCCTCGCCCGACCTTGCCACCGGCCAGACGCAGCGCCAGCAGCAGTATCGTTAATACCGTCGCCAGTACGGTTCCCGCTACGGTAACCCAGATGGTGGTAAGAAAACCGGAAATGATCCATTGTGCGGGCTGCCCGGTCAGCACGCCCGCCCAGTCGAGATGCAGCGCCATTACAACTCCTTGCTATCCGCGTGCAGCGGGTTGAGCACTTTCTGTAAAAAGCGCTGCGCGCGCGGGTGCTGCGGGGCAGAAAAGAATTGCGCCGGTGCTGCCTGCTCAAGGATTTCGCCCCCGTCGATAAAGATCACGCGATCGGCGATTTCACGGGCAAACTGCATCTCATGGGTCACCACAATCAGCGTAATGCCGCTGTGCGCCAGCGATTTCATCACCTGCAACACTTCGCCGATCATCTCCGGATCAAGCGCCGAGGTTGGCTCATCAAACAGAATGATATGCGGATCGGCGGCCAGCGTGCGGGCGATTGCCACGCGTTGCTGTTGCCCGCCGGAAAGCTGCGCCGGATAGTGATGCGCTTTATCCTGCAAACCAACGCGCGCCAGTAGCGCCAGCGCGATGGCCTGCGCCTCGGCGGCGGTTTTGCCGTGAATACGGCGTAACGCCAGCGTAATGTTATCCAGCGCGTTGAGGTGGGCATAAAGATTAAACTGCTGAAAAACGAAACCGACATGGCGGCGCAACTCGCGAAGCTGGCGCCCTTTCAGTTGGCTGGTCGGCTGACCGTCAACATAGATCTCCCCGCCGCTCAGGGTTTCGAGTTGGTTAATCAAACGGATAAGCGTTGATTTACCGGAACCCGAAGGCCCGCACACCGCCAACACCTCGCCGGCGGCAACCTGTAAATCAATCGACTTTAATACCACGTTGTCGCCGTAGCGTTTGCTCGCCTGGCGAAACTCCACCGTGCCTTTCGCCACGGGCAACACCTCTGTGGCATCCGCCACAGAGGTAGAAAACAGACCTGCCAGCATAGTTACTTCGCTTCTATGGTAAAGCTGCGTGGAGCGGGCGTTTTGGTTTGCGGACCAAACCAGGTATCGTAGATTTTTGCCGCTTCGCCGTTTTTCTCAAGGTTGACCAGTTCAGTATTCACCGCGTTAAGCAATGCGGTTTCACCTTTACTCACACCGACACCGATCTCCTCTTTGGACAACAAGTCCGGCAGGATTTTGAATTTCGCTTTATCCGGCGCTTCCGCCAGCAAACCGGCCAGAATGGTGCTGTCCTGAGTGATGGCCTGCACGTTGCCGTTACGCAACGCGGTCAGCGCCAGCGGGATATCGTCATAAGCCAGCACGCGAGATTGCGGGAAACGCTGGTGCAGCGTCTGCTCGCCAGTGGTGCCTTTAACCGCGCCAATGCGCGCTTTGCTGTAGGCGTCCAGCTTATCGGCCGCAGTAGCCGGTACGAGGAATTGCTGACCGGTGACAAAATACGGCGTGGAGAAGTCGATCACCTGCGCGCGTTCCGGGGTGATGGTGATATCCGCAACGATCAAATCCACTTTGCCGGATTGCAGAAGCGGAATGCGGTTCGCCGGGTTCGTCGCCACCAGTTGCAGTTTTACGCCGAGGCTTTTTGCCAGCGCTTTGGCAAAATCGACGTCATAACCCACGATGTCATGGGATTTCGCATCGATAGCGCCGAACGGTGGGTTGGCATCAAAGGTTGCCACTTTGACGACGCCTGCGGCTTTGATATCCGCCAGTTTGTCCGCGTGCGCGGAAAAAGAGAGCGCTGAAAGCAGCGCCAGGGCGCTGATTGCGCCTGTTTTTTTCGTATGTGATGAGGTTGCCATGCTAATCCTTATGCCCTGTTATTGTGTTAACGCAGCGCTAAGGTCACACAACCTTATTCATCAGACAAATATCAAAAAGTGCATTGATTATCCGTAAAAGTTATTAAAAACAAACCTCCCATACTTACTGCTTATCTTGCCCGTCCTGGCAGAACAAACATGCCAAATCCACATAAAAACAACGGAATAGAGAGCAGAAAATGTCACGCTTCGCCGAGCGCCGCCAGGTAACGCCCCGGCGTCTGCCCAAGCCCCTTTTTAAACATGGTGATAAACGCGGTCGTCGAGTCATACCCGAGCGCCTGTGCAATATGCTGCACCGGATGTCCGTCAATTAATAACCGTAGCGCGAGGATCAGCTGCATCTGGTGCCGCCAGCGACGAAAGCTTAACCCCGTTTCCCTGACAACCAGCCGCGCCAGATTGCGCTCGCTCATGGCAAACACCTGCGCCCACTGCGCCAGTGTCTGCCTGTCTGCCGGGTTGCTTTCCATGCTGTCGACCATCTGGCGGATCTTCGGGTGTACGGAAACCGGAAGCTGTAAGCGCATTTGCGGCTGTGCCGGCAGTTCATCAAACAGCACCTGCACCAGCCGCTGGGTGGCGGGTTGCCGCCGCTGGGCAGGCGGGCGCGTGGCTAATGTGAGGATCAATTCGCGTACCAGTGCTGAAACTTTGAGCGTACAGCAGTGATCCGGCATCACCACCGACCAGGGTTCAATAAACAGGAAACAGAGCTGCGCATTCGCCGTGGCGCGGTTACTGTGCAGCACCTGCCCGGGAAGCCACATCGCATGATGCGGCGGCACCATCCAGCGGGCATGTTCGACCTCGCAGGTAATCGCGCCTTTCAACGCCAGAATGAGTTGCCCTTTGCGATGGTGATGCGCCGGGATCAATTGTTCACTCTCTTCAACGGTGATGCTGAATGCCACCGCCATTTCCTGCTGGCTATCCGGATCGTAGCCGCCGAGCCCAAGTCCGTGCATTAATTTGTCCGACTTTAGCGATAAAGTGTCATTCTAGCTTGATTCAAACCGGAGAAAAAAACGTTATCGTAGCGGCCTGTTATTTTTTCAGAGAAGACAATGACTAACAGCCTCCCCTCCCGCGGTAAGCAAAGCGTGCTGCTGATTGCCGGGATCCTGATGATTGCCACCACGCTGCGCGTCACCTTTACTGGCGCAGCGCCGCTGCTGGATGCGATTCGTGCGGAATATGGGTTAACCACCGCGCAAACCGGAATGCTCACCACCCTGCCACTGCTGGCTTTTGCCTTGATATCGCCGCTGGCGGCCGGTGTGGCGCGCCGTTTCGGCATGGAACGCAGCCTGTTCGCGGCGATGGTGCTGATTTGCCTTGGTATCGCCCTTCGTTCCCTGCCCTCAGCACTGCTGCTGTTTACGGGTACAGCGATCATCGGCTGCGGGATCGCGCTCGGCAACGTGCTGCTGCCGGGGATAATAAAACGCGACTTCGCCCAACATGTGGCGAAACTGACAGGCGCTTACTCACTCACCATGGGCGCAGCGGCGGCGCTCGGCTCGTCGGTCGTTGTGCCGCTGGCGCAATACGGTGCAGGCTGGCATGGCGCATTATTGATGCTGATGATCTTTCCGTTACTGGCGCTGTTGCTGTGGCTCCCCCGACTGCGCCACGGCGCACCTGCGGCACTCAGTAACGCCGGCGCGCTGCATAGTCGCAGGATCTGGCGCTCCTGGCTTGCCTGGCAGGTCACGCTGTTTTTAGGGATCAACTCATTAATCTATTACATCGTCATTGGCTGGCTGCCGTCGATTCTGATAGCGCACGGCTTCAGTGAAGCGCAGGCGGGATCAGTACATGGCATTCTGCAACTGGCGACAGCAATGCCGGGGCTGCTGGTGCCGCTGGTGCTGCACCGGTTGAAAGATCAGCGCGGTATCGCTGTCGTGGTCGCGCTGCTGTGTGCTGTCGGTTCACTGGGATTGTGGCTGGTACCGGAACATGCCACGCTCTGGACCCTTGTTTTTGGCTTCGGCTCCGGCGCGACGATGATCCTCGGGTTAACGTTTATCGGTCTGCGTGCCAGCTCCGCTCACCAGGCTGCCGCGCTTTCCGGTATGGCGCAATCGGTCGGTTATCTGCTGGCGGCTTGCGGGCCGCCGCTGATGGGGAAAATTCATGATGCCAGCGGCGACTGGCATCTTCCGCTGCTGGCCTGTGCCGTGTTATCGGTGGTTATGGCGGTTTGCGGGGCATTCGCCGGGCGCGATCGCGAAATGGCGTAAAGACGTGCCAGTCACTCACCACCGCTTCCGGAGGGGGTTCAGAGGTAGAAAAAAAACAGGCCCGCAGGCCTGTTTTTTTATTCACATGCCGCGCGCAGCATCGCCTGAACCAGCGGTACCGGACGCCCGGCGAGCGCCGCGCGTTCATGCTGGAACAAGGTGGCAACAAAAAACGGGTGCGTCATCAGCTCCACAGCACGGATCTCTCCGTCTTCATCCCAACCGGTAACCCGCAGATCGCCGCTTTCCAGCTCGCGGGCAAACTCTTCTGCTACGCCAAAGCTGCACCGGTAGGCTTCTTCAATAAGTTCACGGCCGTAAGCGCGGGCAATTAACGTGTTAGGTCGCAGTTCGATAGCACCGTTTTGGTCCACCAGCGCACAGGTCAGCGGCGTGATCACCATCCGGCCGACGTTTTCCGTTTCGGCGTGCGCCGCATCTGCCCAGCCGAGCACATTGCGGGCATATTCAATGACCGCATGCTGGAAGCCGCCGCACGTCCCGAGGAACGGCACCGCGTTTTCACGTGCGTATTTAATGGCGATAAAGGCGCCATTGGCGTTTTTATAGGGGCTTCCCGGCACAACCCAGATGGCGTCATAGCCAACCAGATCTTCATCGCTGTTGATTTCGCTGGTGGGTAACCAGTCGTAATCCGCGGTGATTTCCAGCACGGCAGCGGCATCATCAATCGCCAGTGGGATCGCCTGATGTGCAACAACATCGTGGCTGTAATCGCCGACCAATGCGATGCGTAATGTTTTTTTCGGAGGAATGTGATGCATGAATGTGTCCTTATGCCGGAGCGGATAACGAATAACATAAGGAATATCACATTAGCTGTCTTTTAATGTAATCACAACAACTTAAAATCAGCAGGCATATATCATGCAAAATTATGAAAAAATAGTTTTCCGGCAAGGCATTAGGGCAAATGAGATGCACCAAACTAAAATTCTTGTCAGCGCGTGCCTGATGGGTTTCAACGTGCGTTACAACGGCAGTGCTAAAGCGGCGCTACATGAGGCGCTACGACGCTGGCAGCAGGAAGATCGTCTGGTGATCCACTGTCCGGAACTGGCCGCCGGTTTACCCGTGCCGCGAAGACCGGCGGAAATTATCGCCGGCCACGGCGCAGACGTGATGCGTGAACAGGCGCGGATTGTCGAAAACGATGGGCGGGACGTTACCGCACACTATCAGTTAGCAGCCTGGCTGGCGCTGCAGGCTGCGCAGAACGCGGGATGTCGCGCAGCCCTGCTCACCGATGGCAGCCCCACCTGCGGCAGCCAGTTTATCTATAATGGAACCTTTAGCGGCACGCGTCGGCAAGGTATGGGCGTAGCGGCCGCGCTACTGGAAGAACACGGCATTCGCGTCTTTTCCGATCGGGAATTACCGGCGCTGGTGGCGTGGATTGAAGAGATGGAGAGGTCACAATGATCCAGTGCAAACGGGTATATGATCCCGCCGCCGATGACGACGGCTATCGGGTGTTAGTCGACAGGCTCTGGCCGCGCGGCATCAGGAAAACGGATTTGGCCTGCGATGAATGGAATAAAACGCTGGCACCATCAACAGAACTGCGCAAAGCGTTTCACGGCGAAGCCATTGATTTCGCCGCGTTCAGTGAAAGCTACCGTCAGGAACTTGCCGCGCAGGAAGAGGCAGGAAAAACGCTGGCGGCACGCGGGAAAAAAGGTACCGTCACGCTGTTATACGCGGCAAAAAACAGTGAGCAGAACCACGCGCTGGTGCTGGCTCAGTGGCTGCGCTCGCTGGCTTAACCGATAACGCGCTCGCGCACATCCTGAGGTTCGCTGTCCGGCTGCAGCGGCATCAGATGTTCGGCGCGCACAAACGCGAAGCCATGCTGACCATCAAAAGCGGTCACATCGCCGGTCACCAGCCACAGCGCACGCGCGGCATTACGTGGCATTTCTGTTACCACGCCGTTCACCGGATTAAGAAAACGCTCGCCGGGCTGACACAGCCCAAAAAGCTCAACGGATTTGCCAATATTGCTGCGGCCATTGGCGGTTTGGGCACCGATAATTAAAGCCGGGCTGCCCGGACGTAACTGGAACATGCTTCTCTCATGCGCTCCCGCGCCAGCTGAAAATAGGATAATTCTGAGAGAGAAGTGTACCCTGGCGACCCGGCGATTGTCACGTGGTGCGATTACGGGTGATCGCGCCGCCACAGCGCCCATTCATCGATCACTTCGCCGCCCGGCAATTTGCACTCGGTGCGTACGCCTTGTGGGCTTTGCACCGGCACGCGCTCGCCGCCCCGCTGCTGGCAATAAACCGCCGCCGGGTTAGCCATACCGATTTGTGGGGGGCGGGGAGATTCAGGCTGTGTGGCAGAACACGCCGCGAGAACAACAGGTAACGCCAGTAACCAATAACGCATCTTTTTTTCCTTAAATCGCCTGTAAACCGCTTTCCAGCATAGCCATGCAACAGCGATATCTCCATGATTTCTCCATTCTTACTGCACTTTCAGCGGGTATAGTTAGCCTCGTTCTCACCCATGACCAGAGAACATCATTCCGTAATCAATGAGTTTTTGCCCCGCTTCATCAACGGGGCTTTTTTTCGTTCTCGCCTGCAACTTTTTAATGCCACCCCGCTACGATATGTAAATCATGTTTTTTTCATGATTTAATGACGCGCCATAAAATCTTTAGCTTTAATGTCCATATCACCAGGGCACAGGAGTAAAAAAGTCATGTCCGATTTCATCCTCGCCCGTGTCTCTGAAACGCTGTCAAAAGAACACTCGCTTGAAGGGTTAGTTCGCCAGTTTCTGGAAATGCTGGAAATGGTGACAGATATGGAATCGACGTACTTAACGAAAATTAGTGACAACCCCCGCCTGCAGCACATTGTCTATTCCCGCAACAGTAAACAGCTTGATATCCCGGAAGGGTTCTCCCTGCCGTGGGGCGATAGCCTGTGCAAACGCGCACTGGATGATGGCTGCCCGTTCAGCAATGACGTAGCCAACCGCTGGAAAGATTGCGAAGCGGCGCAGGCGCTGGGCATCACCACCTATTTAAGTACCCCGGTTCATCTGGCCGACGGTTCGCTTTATGGCACGTTATGCGCTGCCAGCCATGCCAGAAAATCACTGAGCATGCGTGGTAAACAGGTCCTGCGACTGTTTGCCAGACTGATTGCGCAATTCATTGAAAAAGAGAGTCTCGTTGATCAGTTGCGCGAAGCTAACGCGGCGCTGATCGCCTACTCCTATACCGATGCGCTGACCGGGCTACCCAACCGGCGCGCTATCTTCGAAAATCTCGCAGCGCTATTTTCCCTCGCCCGCCATCTGGAAATGCACGTGATTATCGCTTTTATCGATCTCGATAATTTCAAAGGCATCAATGACCAGTTGGGACATGAAGCTGGCGATCAGTTTCTTATTGAAGTGGGTAAACGGCTGGCGACAGATCGCGGTAAAGACGATATCGTCGGGCGTCTTGGCGGTGATGAGTTTTTACTCGCCTGCCTGGGCGGGCCGCTGAAGCAGGCGGAAGGTATCCATTTAACGTCGCTGAAAAAGAGCCTCGACAAACGCATTACCGGCGAATATCAGCTCGGGGAAAAACGAATTTTCTACCCGGGCGCCAGCGTGGGCGTCATCGAAATCAACCCAAAATTGACCGATGCCGAGGGTGCGTTACAAGCGGCAGATGAAGCGATGTATCACGTGAAGAAGCATAAAGAAAAAAAACCTTTTATTCGTCTCGATTAAGCATATCTCTGTGATATACAGGCTTGAGAAAAATCTCATTTTCTTCTATTTCTTATACAATTGATTTCTGGCGATTATCGCCAGCAAAGGAGTTTTCGTGAGAAAGACAACCATCATTATGCTCGTCGTGGCGGTTATTGCTGTGGCCGGAACCCAATTCGGTTGGTGGTAATTGCGCGTCAGGATTTTTATTAAGCGGTAAGCCTAAGCGCATGATGGAGTCATCTGAACAGAACACCACCGTCTCATTGATTTGGGCAGGAGCTCGCTATGTTCACTGGTCTCAAAAAAAGCGAAAGCAAACGGCTTGCCGCACTGGAGCTGCTGAGTAAGGAAGATAAATCCCGCGATGCAGCACTAGCCGAATTTGCGCGTCTGGCATGTGAAGTGATGGGCGTCGAAGGATGTTTTATCACAACATTCGACGACGAATATCAATATATCAAATATGTTAAGAATATCCCGATTGAGCACGTCAAAATTCGTATCGAACAGACCATGTGCCAATATTCGCTGCACGGTTGCCAGACCGTTATTAGTTCCGATACCCGGCTCGATGAACGATTTAATCATCAACCTTTGGTAAAAAGCGGCAATATTCTTTTTTACGCGTCGGCACCAATGATAAATAAAGACGGCACGGTGCTGGGCACGTTATGTGTCAGTCATCCTGAAATTTATACGCCGACATCACGCCAGATAACCAATTTCCACCGCGTCGCCGCGCTCGCCACCGTTTATCTTGAATCCTGCTATACCATTGGGTTAATCGATGCCCTCACCGGTTTACCGAATCGTCAGTTTCTGGTGAAAGAGATGGAGCGACTGACGCTGGAAAAAACGAGCGGCAGCTACGCCCTGATGATTTTTGACTGTATTGATATGCCGCGCGCGTATGAATTATCCCGCTACCTGGGCGTGGAAGCGCTGGAGAAGATGCTGCGCAGTTTCGGGCCACTGCTGCGCTTGCGCTTAAAGCTGAAAGAAGAGACCACGCTGTATGCTTTCACCACCGGGCGCTACGCTGTGCTGGTCGATATGGACTATGCGCTGACGCTGGCAAAACGGGCGGAAAAATTGCCTGGAATAAAGGCGAAAATCACCGGCGACATTGATATCAATCTGACGATCCACGCAGGCTATGTGAAATTTTCGCCGCAGGACGATAACGTGCAGGAGATTGTACGCCAGGGCATCAGCGCGCTGCATGAATCAATCCGCGAAAAGATCCGGGTGTTGCAGTTCAACCCGATTCTCGATCACAAGCGGAATAAAGATTTTAAGCTGCTCTACGATCTCAGCGAGGCAATCAAAGCCACCGATCAGCTCTACCTCGTTTTTCAACCTAAGATTTCGCTGCGTTCTGGCAAAACCGAAGGCGTGGAAGCGCTGTTACGCTGGAAGCACCCGGAACTGGGACAGATCTCACCGGCAGTGATTGTGGCGCTGGCGGAAAAAACCACGCTGATGACGGACTTGACGCAGTGGGTGATTAAGTCGGTGATTTCTCAGCTTAAACAGTGGAAACAGCAAGGTATTCTGCTGCCGGTGTCCATTAACGTCACGGTCAGTGATTTTTCGCGCCCCGGATTTGCCGATGAACTGGAACAGAACGTGCTGGCCGCCGGGCTGTTCACCTCGGATGTCCGTATTGAATGCCTGGAGACCGAGAAAGTGCTGGAAAGCGATCCGGCACTGGAAGAACTTGACCGTTTAAAATTGCTTGGCTTTACCATTTTGCTGGATGACTTTGGCGCAGGATACAGCAATATCAGTTATTTACGCCGCATTCCCATCGATGTGATTAAGCTTGACCGTTCGCTGGTAAGCCAGGTCACCACTGACACCGGCAGCCGGATTATCGCCCGCAACGTCATTATGATGCTCAAAGAGTTGCATTATGTGGTGCTGGCGGAAGGGATTGAAGATCTGGAAACCGCGCGAATGCTTGCCGAATACGGCTGCGATGAAGCGCAGGGCTATCTTTTCTCACGTCCGCTATCACCCGAGGAGATCCCGGCCTGGCTCGCGGATAACAAACCGTTCCGCTTATTATCGAAGATGGCGACAGAGCCGCAGCAGCAACATTTGTACGGTTCGTAATGCCGATAAATTAGCCTGACTGTTGTATTTCCCAACAGTCAGGCTTTGTCACGAAAATGTCATAAAAAACCGATCACATTCCGCTTCAAGTAGTTAACTCAAATTCTGCGTGTTTACTGCCCTTCCCTCATTAAAGCTGCGCTTAAACCCGTCGATATTGCTGGTGTGCGCTCTTTTTTGCGCCTCACTGACTATGGGAAGTATCGATTGATGAAACTCAACCATCTCACTATCGGGCAACGGCTCGGTTTCCTGGCGGCCATTCTTTTACTGGCAACGCTGTTTATGGGTATTCGCGGGTTGTCGATTAACGCCAGCGGATTAGTACAAAACCAACAGATCATGGCCACGGAGAAGGTGGTTGCGGAGAGTATCGACACGGCCCGCAACGCGCAGGTGCAGTTTAAGATTCAGGTGCAGGAGTGGAAAAACACCCTGCTGCGCGGCACGCAGGGACAACAAGCGTTCGACAAGTATAAAAACGCCTTTGTCGAACAGAGCCAGAAAACGCAGGCGCTGTTGAAAACGCTCAGCGAACTGCTGCCGCAAATTGGGCTGCCCAATACCGAGGCCATCAAAACCATCAATTTACACGCTGAACTGGAAAGCCATTATCTGGCTGCGCTGCAGCAATACAGTGTTCAGGACGCCACCAGCGCCCAACGCGTCGATCATCTGGTGACAGGAATCGATCGTGAACCGACACGGATGATTGATGAGATGGTCGCCAGCACGCTGAAACAAGCGGAGCTTATCCGTGCGCAGACCGACGCGAGTAATCATGAGCATTACCAGCAAACACGCCTGATGCTCATGCTGGTAATGGCGTTCACGTTGATGGTCGGCATGCTGATCACCTGGTGGCTGATCCGCAGTATCACTCACCCGCTGGCACAGGCGGTATCGGTTGCCCGCAATGTCGCAGCCGGTGATTTACAGTCTGCTATCGTGGTGTCCGGGCGCGATGAAACCGCCGAACTGATGCAGGCCCTGCAGGAGATGAACGGTAACCTGACGCGCATCGTTACCGGCGTGCGTTCCGGCACCGAAACGATTGCCGGTGCGTCGCAGCAAATCGCCAGCGGCAGCCGTGAGCTTTCGTCGCGTAATGAAGCGCAGGCCAGCGCGCTGGAACAGACGGCGGCATCGATGGAAGAGCTCACCTCGGTGGTAAAAAACAACGCCGAGAATTCGCGTGTTGCCAGCGATATCACCCGGGAAGCGACCCGTGTGGCAAACCAGGGCGGCGAAGTGGTGGAAAAAGTTGTCACCACGATGAGTGAAATTAATCAGCTCTCCGGCGAAATCAGCAACATTATTGGCGTAATCGACAGTATCGCCTTCCAGACCAATATCCTGGCGCTGAACGCTGCCGTGGAAGCCGCACGCGCAGGAACCGAAGGCCGCGGCTTTGCGGTTGTCGCCTCTGAAGTTCGTGCGCTGGCACAACGTTCCGCGACAGCGGCGAAAGAGATCAGTGATTTGATCCAGCGCTCAGTCAGTCGTATTGATGAAGGCAATACGCTGGTGAAAAACGCCGGTAACGCCATGGAAGAGATCATGCAAAGCGTGGGACGCGTCAGCCAGTTAGTGGAGACGATTTCGCTGGCCAGTAATGAGCAAAGTACGGGCATCGATCAGGTACACATCGCTATTACCCAGATGGATGCCGCCACGCAGCAGAACGCTACGCTGTCGCAGGAATCTTCAGCCGCCGCGCACGCGATGCAGCAGCAGGCTGAGAATCTGCTGGAGATGGTGCAAATTTTCAAACTGCATGAGCAGCGCATCCCGGCATAGCTCCTGATGACCAGCTCCGGGCACGGCTCCGGGTTGGTCAATCAGCAATAGTGATGAATTAATACGCTGATCATAAATTTTATCAATCCAACCGCAGAAAAATTTGCGTTTGCGCACTTTATGCCTACAGGTTATAAAGTGCGCAAGTGATGGATATACGCTTTAACAATCTCAAAAAATCTTCGCTGGCAGTTTTGATGTCGAAACTGCCATCTTTCTTTTACTTTCATCTTCCCTTCAGGTACAACGCGACTTCAGCTTGCTCAGCACCTTCCTGCTCTCATTAATTGTATTTTTCTTCAAACGCCAGAACGGAAAAACAAAAGCGCGCCAGAGTAAATAATAGAAATGATCCGCTCCGGTCAACGTAACAACAGGTGTTCGTAATTTGCTGTAGTGGCTTGCATTAAATTGCTTAATGACTTTTTTACTGACGTTGCGATAGACCAGCCCCACGTCACGGTGATTTTCCCGCTGGCGAAAACGCTCACACTTACGCACTTTTTCTATACCCAGCGTAAACGGAATTGGCCCGGTGGTATTTAACACCCCCCGCATTCCGACACCATAGCGCCACGGCTTATAGCGTTTAAGCCGCTCAACGACCTCATCAATAACAGCTTTAATATAAGGTGAAGCCGGAGCGACAATAATATTCCATTGCTGGTACTCGCCATTTTTCAGAAAAGCAAGCTCTTCATGTTTGCCCATATTATTATCGCAACCCTGCGGTTTATTATCCCAGTTACATAATAATATTTCGCAATCGGGCGGAATAACTTCGCTAAACGGCACAGTGCAAGAGCTTTTGATATCTAAATAAACGCCACCTTCACGATACATCAATAAATAGCGAAAAAAATCCGCGCGCGCAGCGCCATACTGCGGATTTATTTTTTCATATAACGCCAGTATCTCCTGACCATAGTGCTCATGCAGATAGGCCAGCATTTTTTTCTCGTCGTAAAAATAATATTCCCAGTCGGGATTTAATTGCCTGAGACTGTCTATGGAGGCATGCACCTCTGCCGGTAGCGCTGCCATCCCCCGGGTGTAGACCTGGTGGATCTTATGCGGGATCGTATTCATCATCTATCCTAAGCTCATTAACTTTAAATACCTGAAAGGTAAAAACATAAAAACTGCTAAAGTATGAGAAAAAAGATAATGCGTTAATCTGACATTAGCATTACGCAGAGTCGGATAATTGTCTTGCAGAATCGTCTGCAACTGCCCTTGCCTGTTCTCAGTCAAGGGAGAGGAAATTTAACTTAAGGTTCTGCATGACCACGGAAAAACGGCTTTCCCGGTGGAAAAATGCCCGGTCCGGAAAAAAGTGAAGGGTTGCGTCAGCTCGCCCGGCAGAGGCGAGCCACGCTCGCTGTTGCGGTTTAATGCGTACGCAGGATATAGCTTATCGCATCCTGTTCCGATAGCCCGTACCCCTTCATAAAAACATCCATCGACTCATCCTGCGTTTCATTGAATAACGTTCCGCCGCCGCTGGTCTGCAGCTCGCCGGACACGACATCGCCTCTTTCGACATCGTAGCTCCCCAGTAGCTCCGCGACAGCGAACTCGCCGTTCTCATCGCGGATAACAATAAACCCAATGCGGTGTTCGTGATGAACGACATTACCTTTCATATGAACAATCCTTTCGTTGTTGTTCATTTCAGATTAGCTGAATCCGTACGCAGCGGAAATGCTCATTGCTGTATTTAGTGAGCCAGAGAACGATTCAGCTATTTATTTATGTGCCTTATCTTAAATATTCGTCAGCACACTAACTATCTCGCATGTTCACAAACGGCCTTTCTGACCAGGCGATAAAAAATTCAGATATATAATGTTTTTCAGTCTAACCGTAATTAAAGCACTTTTATTTTGTATGGCTATGTTTATGGCGCAAAACCTCTTTTTGTTTTACGGTTATCAGAAGTGCGTCAAAAAATATAAAGCTCAGAGTGAACCATGCCGTAAATATATATAAGAATTTAGCAATATCCCACGCCCGTCCTTTTTCCCGAGAATACTCACTATGCGCAACAATGAACCCGTTACACAGCAAGAGTACGTTTTCGATAATGATGCAACGTTAATGTCCACCACCGATCCGGACAGTTACATCAATTATGCCAATGATGCATTTATTGATGTCAGCGGCTTCTCACTGGAGGAGATCAAAGGCCAGCCGCACAATCTGGTGCGCCATCCGGATATGCCAAAGCAGGCGTTTGCCGATATGTGGTCGACATTGAAACAGGGAGAACCCTGGACAGCACTGGTAAAGAACCGCCGCAGTAATGGCGATCATTACTGGGTGCGCGCTAACGCGATTCCGGTGATTCGCCAGGGCAAAGTGAAAGGCTACATGTCGGTGCGTACCCGGCCAGCGGCAGAAGAAGTTACTGCCGCCGAAGAGGTTTATCGCCAGTTTCGTGAAGGCCAGGCGAGCGGCCGGCGTTTCCATAAAGGGTTAATTATCCGCACGGGCCTGATGCGCTGGCGCTCCCTGTTTGTCACCATGCCTCTGCGCTGGCGGTTACGTTCGGCGTTGATCATCGCGTTGCTATTCAGCCTTGCCGCTGCCTGGGGTCACGATCTGACGCCCGGTCAACTGGTCAGTTTCGCCAGTTTTATGACGCTCCTGCTGCTGTTTATCAATATCTGGCTGGAGCTGCAAATTGTCCGCCCGATTGAGCGCTTGTACCGCCAGGCTTTACAGGTGGCGAGTGGCGAAGCACATCAAGTCGATCAACCCAATCGGGTAGATGAAGTCGGTATGACATTGCGCGCGATAAGCCAGCTCGGCCTGATGTTTCGCTGGCTGGTCAACGATGTCAGCGGCCAGGCGATGACCGTGCTGAAAGCCTCGGAGTCTCTGAGACAAGGCAATGATGACCTGAGCCGCCAGACAGAACAGGCGGCGGCGAACGTTGAGCAAACGGCCGCGACGATGAACGAATTAACCGCCACGGTAAAAAGCAACCGGGAAACCGCCGCCGAAGTCACCGCCTTGTCACAAGGTACGCGCGATGCCGCACGGCAAGGTGGCCAGGTGATGCACCAGATGATAGAAATGATGACGGCGATTGCAGAAAGCTCACGGCAAATCGCCAGTATCACCAGTATTATCGACAGCATCGCCTTCCAGACCAACATTCTGGCGCTGAACGCGGCAGTTGAGGCGGCGCGAGCGGGTGAACAAGGTAAAGGTTTTGCCGTTGTCGCAGGAGAGGTACGCAGTCTGGCGCAGCGTAGTGCGCGAGCCGCCAGCGAAATCAAAGCATTGATTGAGAATAGCGTGACACATGTTAATTCCGGCAGCCAACTGGCGGACGACGCGGGAAAAACCATGAAGGAGATCGTTGAACAAGTGCAAAATGTGACCTCGCTGATAGCGCAGATCAGCGCGGCAACCGCCGAGCAGGCAACGGCGTTGAGTGAAGCCAGCCTGGCGGTGGAAGATCTGGATAAGATCACCCACCAGAATGCACAACGAGTACAAGAAGGGGCGGAAGCAACCGGTCGCCTGAACCAGCAGGCCATTCGCCTGGCGGAAGCGATATCGGTGTTCCGGTAACCCTTTGCAAAGCGAGCTCCGGGCGAAAACGCCCGGAGAATACATTGAGGTCGAAAATGATTCGGTTACGTCCCATGTCAGCGGCTGAATTCGCTGATTTCGTTGCTTATTTTATCCCTGATTATGCTACAGAAATTGCAGCAAATTACCGTTTATCCCAGGACGAGGCGACAGAACAAGCCAGGCGAGAAATTGAAATCAGTTTGCCGGAGGCGCAGAAAACCCCGGGCCATTCATTGACAACCATTACGCTTGTCGACAACGGCATGACCCGGATTGTGGGATCGCTATGGTACAGAGCCGACTTTATCGATAAATCCGCTTTTATTTATGATTTTTACCTGCGTCCTGCCTTTCGCGGCAAAGGCTTGGGAAGCCAGGCAATGCAATCTCTGGAGTCAAATCTTCGCGCGGCGGGGATTCGGCAAATTAAACTTCGCGTGGCGGCCGAAAACGAACATGCCAGAAAAGTGTATGAAGCGAATGGTTACCAGATTACTGGCTATAACATGAATAAACTGCTTTGAATTATGCCTGCATAAACTTTCGTATTAGGTGGTGTAAACCTGGATATCGCGCTCATTTTCTCGCCAACGACGGGCATAGTGTGGTCGCAACTACCAGAGGAGGCACCTATGAAAAAACTATTAATATGTTGTCTTTTTGGCAATACCGCCACATCACTGGCCAAAAAGATGCAAAAAGCGGCTAATGAACATGGTTATCCCCTGCTCGTCAGCGCTGTTGGCGTGGATAACTTCGCCAGCGTCGCCCCTGCTTTTGACTGTTTTTTGGTTGCGCCGCACATTCAGTACAAACTTGGTGAACTCAAAAATCACATAGCTGAAGAAGCCCCCATTGCCATTATTGAAAGTTACCCTTTCGCGTCGATGGATGGAGAAAAAGTATTGAGATTTGTAATGGATCGTATGCCTGAATTAACGCAGTGAACCCGTCCAAACCACGTCTTCGGACGTGGTTTTTTCAGCAAACAGGTTATTGCACTGGAATAATTATTTGCGACAAAGATAAGCGACCACCATTTTCAAAAGGTGGATAGCCACGGGCAACAAGACAATGAGCTGGAAAAAATGAACGGCATAGATTGAAAACTGCATCACGCCCGGCGCGGTTAAATAATTTGTCACCGGCGTATAAATCACCACTTGCCACGCCAGCAGATACAACCCCATCAACAGCGCAAAAACCACAACGCTATAAAGCAGAAATGTGGCCAGTTGTTTTCCGCTCAATGTATGGCTACGGCGAAAAGCATTTCGGTAAGCCGCGATGTAGAAACGCATCTCTATTGCCTCAGGTTCAGGATTGCAGCGTCGCCAGGCGTGCGGCGAAACCAACAAAAACCAGCCCCAGCAGTGAGTTACCCAACCGGGTGAGCTTCTTCCTGGTTTTTACCCACTGTGTGAGATACGAACCGGAAACGATCAGGAAACTGAAATAGCAGAAACTGATCAACTCCAGCGTACTGGCGAGAATAAAGAATGACATCCCAGGTCTTGCAAAAGAAATGTCGATAAATTGCACAAAGAAGGAGACATAAAACAAAATCGCTTTCGGATTCGTCAGGCTTAATATCAGCGCCCGCTTGAAGATATCGCCTTTATGCACGTCATGATCGCCCTCTTCTTTCGCGCCGCGTTTGAGCGTGGTGTACAACATTCTGACGCCAAGGTAGAGCAGATAAAACGCCCCAAGATAGCGAACGATGTTGAATAATACCGGCGTGGTTTTAATCAGCGTGGCAACGCCTGCATAGGCCAGAAACATCAGGACCGCATCACCAATAAACACGGCACTCGCTGCAACGTAGCCATTTCGTAATCCATGGGCAACACTGGTTTTCAATACAAAAAAGGTATTCGGCCCCGGCAATAAAATGATGAAAATAGCACCGATAAAATAGGACCAGTAACTGAGAACTCCATATTCGGCAAACACAACAACTCCTGTAAAACAATACATAAAACTTATAGATACAACAGTATCACACCGCCGCCGCGGCGCACAGGAGTACGCACAAAATGCGGCTGAAGCGTAGATTAGCGCTGCCGATAATTACTCAATGTGCCTGGCGAAAGCAGGTTTTAAGTAAAATTTACTACGTTAATGCTCGTCTTCATTATTAAGCGGGTATATGTCTTTATCACCGGTTTGGTAATGAAATATAGTCAGGTGCTCAATGTTAATGCCGCCATGCCCGACATGAACCCGATCGCTAAAAATAGTGCGCTTTAGACCATCCCAAAGATCTATCAGGCTTGTGACGGGATTCGTTCCAGCATGAGATAAACGGTGAGCATTTTATAAAGGAAAAGAGCGTCTATTAAACTCGCCTGCCCATCCCGCATCGTGTGTGTTTTTTTTGTGCAACACCTTCCATCACTGCCCAAAGATCGCCCCCTCGTTAAACGCAAAAGGATTCTTTGCTTGAATACTGGCTTTTCATCCAGTATAAGTGCTGTACGAAAAAACAGTGAAAAGGGCTGCCTTGTGTTTGTTGAACTGGTTTATGACAAGCGTAATGTTGCGGGTTTACCCGGCGCTAAAGAGATTATCCTCGAAGAACTGACTAAACGTGTGCACCGCATTTTTCCTGATGCCGACGTGCGCGTAAAACCGATGCAGGCCAATGGTCTGAACAGCGACGCCAGCAAAAGCGATCGTGAAAAGCTCAACCGTATGCTCGAAGAGATGTTTGAAGAGTCGGACATGTGGCTGGTACAGGAGTAATTTTCTCCCCCCTGTACCGGCAGGTAATAGTGAAAAGCGAGTCCTTATCTATGCGCTCCTGCTTTCCCCATTACAGTTTGAATTCCAGCGTCGCGTTTTTTAAGGCCGCATACGCCGCTGGTGAAGGTGGTTTCGGGAGTCTCGCTTGCGTGACAGCGATAATAGCCGCGCGGCAAAGCGCTAGATCGCCGCTTATCGGCCGCGCATCTTCTAAAGCGCCATTCTCAGCAAGCCTGATTTGCAGCGTACATGATTTCCCGGCGTAACGATCCCCCTCAAAAAGGTGGCTTTCAGTCGCCGATTTGATCTGCCCTGCATAGCGGTTGATATCGCTTTCCGCCGCGGTTACCTGTGTCCTTTTATACCCGGCAAACATGTTATCGACTTTATCGTTCACCCCTGCGCGCTGCGTTGCAGAACCGGTCTTTGTGCAACCCGGGAGTAATAATGACGTTACCAATAGCACCGCATATCTGGCGTTAATTTTCATTATCTTCCTTTGTAAGGCTTATTTTATAAAAGGGAACAATTTAACAAATAGCGACCGGCAATTATATTCCACCGGCCTGAATTTACCTTAAGTCAAAAAAAATATTTCACTCGTCTGTCATCACCCTAAGTGTAGAACTCATTGAGCAGTGGAAGGTAATTTTCAATCCTTGCCTTTTCGTCTGAAAACGCCAACGCTGAGACGGACTTGTTAAGTATTCAGAGAATTCGCATCTTTCTTTTTCCGGCGTATAAAAAAGCCCCGCAGGTTGCGAGGCTTTGTGGGTAAAACGTGAGCTGTATTAATTAAAAACACCATTGATGATCGCGGTAACAATAGCGGTGCTCAGCGCAACCAGAACCAGATCATCTCCGACAATGCGCCACTCATAACCCGGATAGTAAGGCAGTTGGCCAAGCATGGAGGCCGGTACTGCTTTTTTCGCAATCCCCGGAGGCAAAGGTTTGCCACGGGCAAGATTTTTCGCAATCCCCGGCGGGAGAGACTGATAGCCGGTCAGGCCGTAATTGACTGCCAGGGAACGGGCACGCGAGGCACTAATATCTGACTCAACATGGTCCGGCTTTCCATAGTTTTTACGGTTAACCTGGTCATCGGAAGAGGGGTTATTACTTTTATTAGCATGGTTACCGCTATTGCCATGATTGCCGTTACTGTTGCCATGACCGCCGCCGTTTCCATTACCATTTCCCGGATTTGCGAATACAGGCGCGGAAAATACGGCCAACGAAATCACCGCCGCAAGTGCAGCATTAAGAGTGCGACGTTTAAACATGATCTTTATACCTCTAAAGTAAGCACACATTATTAGAGTAAATAGTATTTATTGCCTCAACCATATAGCGGATTCTTATTTTTAATTAGGCTGGTATATAACCTTAAAAAAACGGGAACCAACCGGCTCCCGTTCTTATTTAACCCAGAAACTGGATCACATGTGCACGATAATCGGGTCGCTCATGCCTTTGTCGATCAGATCTGCAGACTCAACCCAGCTCATGTGGCGTAATAATGATTGATGAGACTATCTATATCCCATTGATAAAAATAACGAATTTTCGCTCTCGATACGTTGAATCTACAATGAGCAATAACCCTCTGATTACAAAAACTTTTTTTGATAACCACTTTTTGTCACAACGTCGCGAGTCGTTTTTGTTTTGGTTTCGAGCACAAGTATTAATAAAACAAAAGCATAACATGCGTTAACACGACTTATCCGTAAGCAGCTATTCAATTCCTGGGAAGCCTATTTAATCCGCTTTCATCGTCGCTGGGCGTAGGTTCAAGTTCCCTCTTACCAACCCCAAAAAGCCCATGAAACTTACCCACTGATCCTAGTAGGCGACTTTTAGTGTCATTACTGTAAATTTCTGCAAGAATTTATATGCTTCTTTATCGGGCCGGGTTGGAGTTTGCCAGCGACCGGACTGCGGATTCCCTCCCGCAAAGCCGTTATTTCTCTTCAGGAGAACAAATGCACACCCGTAAATGGAATGGCGTGAACCGGGAGTCGGTATCATGACAAATTACATGTCATTGACCTACATTTTTGAAGAAAAAGTCGCTCCGTGGCGATTTTCATTCATTATCCATCCTCAACTCGCAGTGCAAAGAATCAGAACGATGCCTCCCTCTTCGGTAAGTGCCATGCTAAGCCGTCAGGACACGCTTCGCTCACGTAATGGCGCAAATCCCAATCAGTCAGGTCGGGATATACGTACTGTCGCTGCAGTAGATCTTGAACGAGGCACGATGGTGGCTATCGATGACAGCTTCCGTTTATGGTCGCCGGTGACAGCGCTGTTCTTCATTGATAAGGAGGGGCGCCTTCAGCTTTTTTCGGCGAATTTGTCCGTTACTTATCCGGTGAGCTCTATCACCCGTCGCTATGAAGAAATGGTCAGTACATTCGGTAAACGTCCCCCGCCAACAGATATACCTCAAGGACAATTTACGCGCACTGATTCACCCATGCGAGGTGTAGAACCCAGCGTGGGTGGCGGTCGTGGTAGCCGATTGGGTGAGCCCACTCGCCCCCTCACAAAAGCCGAGCGCTGGCAGGAGAGAAAAAATCTCATTAGTAAAGGCCAGCGTAGCGTATATCCCGATGCGCAGACTGCAGCTAACCGGCTGGCAGAGAATAATGTGGCCGTTGAAAAGGCGAAGCTTGCTCAGAACGTTTATGGACGTGCGGGACAACCAATAAACGCTCTCGAATCGATGCCGGATGTGCCCGAGGGGTGGGTTGATATAAGTAATGATGAGAATGCCTTGTCCTCTCTTGGCTTAAAACGCGAGATGTTGTTTGACAAGGCGGTTGAACCCAATTTTTTTAGTCGCGTTTATGCCCCTGACAAATATGTTTTTGGCGATGATATGAACCCAACAGTTGTTTTCAGGGGGACACGACCAGATAAAACGGCCGACTGGGGCAATAATTTTGCTCAGGGAGCAGGCTTTAGCTCATCCTATTATGAAAAAGCAGTAAATATTGGCCGCATGATTGCAGAAAATGCCAGCAAAATTGACATAGCTGGCCATTCTCTTGGCGGCGGACTGGCTTCTGCATCCGGAATGGCCAGCGGTCAGCAAACGTGGACATTCAACGCCGCAGGGCTCAATCACGAAACGGTCGAAAAATATGGTGCCCAACTTATGGGTGATGGCTCTGCAATATCCGCCTACAGAGTCAATGGAGAGATGCTGACTAAAATTCAGGAAGTGAGCATTAAGGACCTGACAGATGCGAATTTTGACACATCCCTTTTTGCACTAAAAACAGGCGTTTCAAATATGTTCCCTAATGCGATAGGTAACCCCACCGGGCTTACTGGCGGTACTGGAAGCATGCTGGACAAACACGGTATGGTACAGGTAATAAACTGCATTGAGGCGCAAAAGGATGAGGATATTGGAATCATTAAAAGTAGGGTTTAGCATGCAAAAACTCGCATCCGTGATGCTTTTTTCTTTTCTGTTTGTTCTTTTATCGGCGTGTAATGATATGAAAAAGATAGATCCTGAAAAACATTTTGCCGGCCCGCAACTGGTTCTGGCTAAAGCTATTCAGGCTGCAGACAGTGAATCAGTTCTTCGGCTGTCAAAAGTCACTGACCTGAACACACCAGGACATGAACAACTGACTCTGCTTTTTTTTGCTCTTAATGAGGCCATGTATAATGGCAACGCTCAAAAAAGGTTAGATATTGTCACCGAGCTTGTGCGCGCTGGTGCAGATCCCCAGCAAGCTCAAACGAATATGCCAGGGACACCCGCTCAGATGATGGCTATGGGTGACAAGGATATTTGGTTAAAAGCTATGCTTGACGGCGGGCTTGATCCAAATTCTCGGGATAAATTACTAAATGTTCCTCTTATTTTTTCAGCATTAAATTCAAAAAACACAGACACGCTTGCATTGTTAATAGAACGGGGTGCCGATGTAAACACCCGGGATACCCTGGGTAACACTCCGCTTGTTGACGCTTTTTTTAAAGCCGATTTGGATAAAGTTGACTTTCTGCTGGAGCACGGAGCTAACCCTAACCCAGTGAATAAGCAAGGGCGTTCCTTCAGTCAGATAGTTGATAAACATCTGCAGCAAATTAAGCAAGGTACTGAATATTACAATAAGGTATCGGAATTAAAGGAAAAAATTCACAGCATGTCACAATAAGTGGCTGGCAGGGCCCAAATACATTGCGTTAGGTCCTGCAAAGTGAAGATAAAATCTCATGATCTCCCCCGTTGGTTGACATACCCCAATATGAATAACGTCTTCATCAGCAATGTGAAGACATCCCCATAAAGAAGCCTTTACCTGGCCTATAGAGTCAATGGCGAGATGCTAACAAAAACTCAGGAAACGAGTTTTTCAGACCTCTTAGAGGCTAATTTTGACACCTCGCTTTTCTCATTAAAAGCAGGGGTTTCAAACATGTTCCCTGATGCCATAGGTAAACCTCACGCACTCTCTGGAGGTACCGGAAATATGCTGGATAAGCATGGGATGTCACAGGTGATAGACTGCATTGAGGCGCAAAAGGATGAGGATATTGGAATCATTAAAAGTAGGGTTTAGCATAAAAAAACTCACATCCGTAATGCTTTTTTCTTTTCTGCTTGTTCTTTTATCGGCGTGTAATGATATGAAAAAAATAGATCCTGAAAAACATTTTGCCGGACAGCAACTTGTTCTGGCTAAAGCTATTCAGGCGGCAGATCGTGAATCCGTTCTCCGCCTTGCGAAAGAGACTGACCTTAATACGCCGGGCACCGAGGATCTGACACTGCTGTTTTTTGCGATCAATGAGTCTCTTTACAATGACAATCCGCCAGAGCGATTAGTGATTGTGTCGGATTTAGTGCGCGCAGGGGCTGATCCACTACAGCCGCAACCGAGGATGCCTGGTTGCCCTGCCGAAGTAGCGGCAAAGGGCGATAAAGACATTTGGTTAAAGGCGTTACTGGATGGCGGACTGGATCCTAACGCCAGCGATAAGATTTATCATGAACCACTTATTTTCTCGACTCTCGAGTCTAAAACCACAGCCCCACTGGCGTTAATAATCGAGAGAGGAGCAGATATAAACACAAAAAATTCCCTTGGAGAGACGCCTCTCGTGGAGGCTTTCTTTAGCGCGGATTTTGATAAAATGTTCTTTCTTTTAGACCATGGCGCTGATCCTAATCCTGTCAATAATAAAGGTCGCTCTTTTCGGCAGATGGTAGACAGAGATCTTCAAAAAGTTAAGAAAGGCAGTGATTATTACAATAACTTAATGAAATTAGATGCAAAAATGCGTAGCTTGGGGGAATGAGTCGAAAAAAACGGGAACCAACCGGCTCCCGTTCTTGTTTAACCCGTGAGGCGGATTACATGTTCGCGATAATCGCGTCGCCAAACTCTGAACATTTCAGCAGCTTAGCGCCTTCCATCAGACGTTCGAAATCGTAGGT
Source organism: Kosakonia sp. PSU_27 (assembly GCF_039409795.1). Classification (NCBI taxonomy): domain Bacteria; kingdom Pseudomonadati; phylum Pseudomonadota; class Gammaproteobacteria; order Enterobacterales; family Enterobacteriaceae; genus Kosakonia; species Kosakonia sp. PSU_27. Next base: position 159,885 of record NZ_JBCIVK010000004.1, read on the forward strand.
CACGGTTTTGGCGTTAATCGCGCCGCTCATGCCTTTAACGATCAGGTCAGCCGCTTCAACCCAGCCCATGTGACGCAGCAGTACATAGCTAATTTAAAGTTAAAAAGCTGTTTTTATTAAATAAACACATCATTTCCACCTATTGAATCGTCAGTGAAGCACAACAACTAACCTATTGATTATCAAAACGGTGCGGATCATTTTGGGGAATACGTTTCCGAGTTAAATAAGATATTTTAAATCAGCTGCGTTATCTAACATGAGCAATAAGTTAGGTACATCTTCTTTATTTGGCTTGAAAAGTGGATTTCTGAGCAAGAAAAATACTGTGTGGGTAGTATCTTTTCAGCATGTTTTCAGTGACGATTCAGTCAGGAATAAACCCATTTGTCTACCTTGGGCAAATGGGTTTATTTGCACTGTTAGTCTTTTCTCATAGACATAAATAGGGTCGCCATTGCTCTAGCATCAAGACCATTGGAATATTCATTATTTTTATTGCTAAACATCAGGTCGAATACATCTTTTTTCTGACCTTGAATCACCCTGATGAACCCTTCAGGGCGGTGTATGTCAACACCAGATTTACCGTCCTTCCATTTGTATCTATATGCGTAAAGATATGGTCGCGGTTTTGACCCATTAGGAGGGAGAAAATATAGATTTAGTTGAATTGAATCAAGATTGGTTATGAGGCTTGCGGTTGCTTTATCTTTTTCTGCTGTAGATTTGTCTGGATTCTTTGCAATAATGTCAAGCATAAGGCTTTTGAGTTTTTCCGCATAATCATCAACATTATCTACATTACAAGTTACCCTGACTACGTCTCTCCCCTCATACATTCTTGTGACGTCTTCCTTCATTTTCTCCCATTTCACTGAGCCGCAAACACTCCACTTGTCAAAACCCTCCTTATAAGAGTCACCCATAAAAAATACAGGCTTTGTATCTTGTATCGCCTTTACGTCAGGATCGCTTTCGCCACAAGCGGTCAAAGAAAAAACACTTGAAATTAATAGCAGTGCAGTACGAAGTTTAGCCATGGGTTCCCTTTGATTATATTGATTTAACTGTTAATAGTCGGCAACAGCGTCGAAAAGTTTAGGCCTGATTGAAAAGAACTAAAGCGACTCGAGGATGCGTTTTAACCAATGTGTTGCATCCCTCGGTTGAACTCACAGCATAAAACGGCTTTAAAGTAACGAGCACCGTCATGGGGTGTCAGGGGTCGGAGGTTCAAATCCTCTCGTGCCGACCAAAAAATCCCAAGAAAACCAATCCATTGCGGTTGGTTTTTTTATGCCTGCGATTCCGACAAGGTAAAACAAAGGTAAAATGAAGGTAAAACTCCTGTCTGTTCAGTGCGTTTTTTTGAGAGGTACTTACCAGAATCGCCGACCGTTCCTTTACTTAAATTTCCGTGTACTGTTAAATCAAATTCCCTTATAAAACGTAGTACTTAAGGGTGCGCACCAGTTTTTCTCCCTACCCTATACTTTCAGCATTACAGTGCTGGAGGTGTCTATGTGTGGACGTTTTGCACAAGCTCAAACCCGTGAAGAATATCTGGCTTACCTGACTGATGAAGCCGAACGTGATATTCCATATGATCCAGAACCCATTGGACGCTATAACGTGGCTCCGGGAACCAAAGTCCTATTACTCAGCGAGCGCGATAATCTTTTACACCTCGATCCGGTAATCTGGTCATATGCACCGGGATGGTGGGATAAACCGCCACTGATTAATGCCCGGGTAGAAACTGCGGCTACCAGCAGAATGTTCAAACCTCTATGGCAACATGGGCGAGCAATTTGTTTCGCTGACGGTTGGTTTGAATGGAAGAAGGAGGGAGATAAAAAACAACCATATTTCATCCACCGCGCCGACGGCCAGCCAATTTTCATGGCAGCGATCGGAAGCACACCGTTCGAACGAGGTGATGAGGCGGAAGGATTTTTGATTGTTACAGCAGCGGCCGATAAAGGCCTGGTGAATATTCATGACAGGCGCCCGCTAGTACTTACTCCAGAAGCGGCGCGTGAATGGATGAGGCAGGATATTGGCGGGAAGGAAGCGGAAGAAATTGCAGTTGCTGGCTCAGTACCGGCAGATAAATTTACTTGGCATGCAGTTTCGCGCGCTGTTGGGAATGTAAAAAATCAAAACTCTTATCTATTAAAACCCATATCATAGTTTTTTATGCCAAATTTGAGGACAAACTGATGAACAGTGTCAACCAGAGAGCAGTTACGCTTAAAGATATCCCTTTTATAATGAATGAATTTGAATTAGGAGCCAAAAGCGGAAATTTTTCAAAGGAATTTCTTACTCCTCAAAAAAATAAAAATTTGGAAAAACAATTGAGAGACATGATAAAACTCAGCGACTCAGGAAGTTTTACGGGTCATTTTTTTTATATTCTTACCAACACGTCAGATGAAAAAAGATACGGTTTCATTTGGTTGATGGTGGCACGTGGACCTAATGATCAGTCCGTTCTTGAAATTCGTGCCATCAACATAAAAAAGGACCAAAGAGGAAAAGGGCTGGCTACATTGATGCTTGATGAATGGCTTAACGCATACCCTCACCATCCGTTTCAAGCTAAATGCTTTGCAAAATCTTCCCAAATGATCGAAATGCTTCATCGCAGAGGATTCAAAACGCTAAACACAGCAGCCTCTGGCAATAAATTTTTGTTTCGCGACGCAAACATTATCATCTGACAAGAAGAAGATCTGAAAAGCGTGTCGTATATCGGGGCGACAGCATATCGCGCTTCATCTGCCACTGCTGCTGTATGCCCTGCCCTGCAAAATATAGCGTACCGCGCCCATCTTTTGCATTCAGCTGATCCAGTACAGCCATGAGCTTATCGCTGTCCGCGCGCGGTGCGTTATCGTCAAATAAGTTGAGCTGCGCAACGCCCTGACTGAAGAAGTCGCCGAGCATGACACCTGCTTTCTGGTAACGGTGACCATCTTTCCAGATTGAATCCAGACACCGGGTGGCGGCATTGATAATGTCCCTGCTGTCCTGTGTTGGCGTGAGTAGCTTTACCGATGCGCTGTTGCCGTAATACGGCTCGTTTAATGCAAACGGGCTGGTCTTAACAAAAGCGGATATAAATCGACAATACTGATGCTCACCGCGTAGCTTTTCTGCGGCCCGGCTTGCATAGCTGCATATAGCCTGGCGCATTTCATCGTAGTCGGTGATACGGCCACCGAAAGAACGCGAGCAGACAATCTCCTGCTTTGCCGGCGCAAACTCCTCAAGATCGAGACACGGTTCGCCGCGTAGCTCCCGCACCGTTCGCTCAAGCACGACGTTAAAATGTTTTCTGATGATCCAGGTGCTTTGTTCTGAGAGTTCAAGCGCGGTTTTAATACCCAGAGCGTTCAGCTTTTTACTGATACGCCGCCCGACGCCCCAGACATCCTCCACAGGTACAAGCGCTAAAAGCCGCCGCTGCCGATCCACGTTTGACAAATCGACCACGCCGCCGGTCTGCCGCTGCCACTTTTTTGCGGCGTGGTTGGCCAGCTTCGCCAGGGTTTTTGTTTGCGCTATGCCGACGCCGACAGTGAGGTGAGTGCGCTTAAGCACGGTCGCGCGGATCTCGCGCCCAAAGTCAGTTAAATCACGGCAATTACGCACGCCGGTCAGGTCACAAAATGCTTCATCGATTGAGTATATTTCCACGCGAGGGCTCATCTCTTCCAGGGTTGTCATCACCCTGTTCGACATGTCCGCATACAGCTCGTAATTGCTGCTGAATGCGACGATACCATGGCGCCGGAACGCCTCTTTCTGTTTGAAGTAAGGCTCACCCATCACCACGAAAGGTTTCGCTTCGGCGCTGCGGGCGATCACGCAGCCGTCGTTATTCGACAAAACAACGACCGGCCGTCCCTTCAAATCAGGCCGAAAAACAGTCTCGCACGATGCGTAAAAGCTATTTACATCGCACAACGCAAACATGATCAGCTCGCTGCTTTAACGATAAAAGTCACGACACCGAAGATGTCCAGCGTATCTTCGCTTGTCACCCTGATCGGGCTGTATGCAGAATTCATTGGGTTGAGCTGAATGGTTGGTCTGAGCTGGAGACGCTTCACGGTGAATTCGCCGTCGACTGCTGCGATCACAATGTCGCCATGCTGGGCGGTACGGGAACTATCCACAACGAGCAGATCACCATCACTGATCCCGCCATCGATCATGGAATCCCCGGCAGCTTTTACGAAGTATGTGGCGCTGGGGTGCTGTACCAGCAGCTCGTTAAGGTCGATGCGCTGCTCTACATAGTCCGCAGCCGGGCTGGGAAACCCGCATTGGACAAGGTCACTGAAGAGGGGGAGCGCGACAACTGCGCGCGGAAAATCTGCTGGTTTAATGAATTGCATGATGTAGCCCTGCTTAATACTGATTTTATATACAGTAGTTTTACCAGTTGAAATTATCAAGATACCGTCTGGCTTGTAGACGGACAAAAATTGCTGGTTTGAGTTAAAGTACTAGCTGTATGAATCAGTTATGCAGAATGTAAATATTTAGACAAAGAATGCAACTGGTTAACCTTTACTCTCCAGAGCTTCTACTTTAGCCTGCAACTCCTGGATAACCACGATCATATCTGCAATCACCGCACGATCGTTTACGTTCATGATATCGAAGAGTTCGCCCTTTTCGTTCTCTGCTATCCCGGAGAAAAAAGTATATGTTTCATCAATTTCATTCATCTGTTGGGCTATAAACCCGCGCTGTGTTACGTCCTGTCCGTTATATTTAAACTCGCAGATTCCAATCGCTGAAATGCGATCCCACGCCCCGGCTTTTGGTTGGTGAAAATCGTATTTAATTCTCACATCCGACCCCTGTACAGCAAGAAGTCCAAGAGGGCTGTTTGTCTGTCCGGAAGACCTTTTCTCCCAGTACTGGGTAGAACCATTGGTATAATTTAAGGCTTCAGAAAAAGAAAAGTACTGACCTGTCACTGTGGCCATATACCCGATCATAGAAGAACCAGTATTAGCCACGCGGTATACCGCATTGGTGCCTGCTGCATCTGCGCTGGATGCGGGAACCTCCAGTGCCGGAGTCAGTCCAGGTGCGGAAACTGTTAGTCCTGATGAGATAGCACCACCGCTTTTGCCATCGACTGTACTAAGGCGGCTATCATTTCCCTGTACAACTGTTCCTGCGCCTGTGCCATATGCAACTCCAAGAGCGGTACGGGCAGCAGCAGCTGTATTAGCCCCTGTTCCACCCTGAGCTACAGATATCGCGGTTGTAAGCCCGCTAAGGCTGGTTAAATCGCTGTTATCTCCTTTTTTTGCCTTCCCGTCCAACGCTGTTTTAATACTGTCCAACTCTGTTGTAAAACTGTTCCATGTCGGCCCGGTAAACGCACTACCATCAGGTAATTTAATTGTGGCTGTTCCTGTGCCACTAAAAATCTGTTGCCAGTTCTGCTTGTCGTAATTCAATCCGCGCAGCGCTTCAGTACTCTGTGCCACCAGCGCAGCAGTAACGAGGTTCATTGCGACGCGCGGCACAGCATACCAGGCTGCACCGGCCTGCGTTGGCCCGGTGTAATTGCTGACGAGCGTGAGTGCGGTTGCATTGCCCACCGTTTTCACCGGCAGCGTGTAAGGAATACCGCCGACGGTCACAACAATAAAATCACCAGCGGCCAGGTCTGTCGTGAATGCCGTTCCGCTGCCGCTCACCACAGCAGAATTATTAGTTAAGGTTAAAGTTCCTGCTGACATATTTACTCCAATGTGATGAAATAACAGCCTTACGATAAAATTAAACATCATATACCATGAAAAAAATACACAGCATTGTTTTCATAATAATGTTATCCGCCTGCTCCTCTGGAACTTATAACTATGTTATGGACTACCCAACAGAAGCGGCCAGGATATCTTTAGGTGGTAAAGTAGAGACAAAGATAAACTGTGACATTAAACAAGTTGAAATTATTTCAGATACAAGCAATGGTGTTTTTTCAAGGCATATTAAAAACAGGGTTAAAAGTATCTGTTATAACAAAAAAGGCGTGATGTATATCGCATATTTATTTGACCCTGTCAGAGGTCCACAACAAGATATATTATCAACTCAACCAAACAGGCGCTTTGCTGGTTAGTAGCCTGTAAAAACAGCTAATGGTATCCGCAGGCCTGCACTTTGAAAGGTCTGCGCCCATGTCTTTTGTAATTGAGAAACATATCTTGCAAGAAGGTTTGTGCCATCCCATTTGATCATTAATCCTGAATAGCCTGTTGTTTCACCATCATATGTCACATTACCTGGACAAGAATTTATAAGTAGCCATGGTGAAAATGATACAGATTTAACAAATGTATTGTTCATTAAATCATATCCAGCGGGTATATCCAAAAAATCGATAATCCTCGGTGCCTTTGATGCGGTAACTGCTGACCATACAAGAGATCCTGTGGAATTAAACACATCAAGATAACCACTTTCTATAGGTACCGTTCTTCTGGTGCGCATGAATCTACCAGCGTTATCTTCAAAAAAATCAGCACCTGGCATACCATAGCGGCCAGAGTTCATTTGTATCCAACGTAATGAACTGCTGTCATTCCAAAACTGAGAATTAAGGTATCCAAGGGTAGCACCATCACCAAAGACACTTGCAACTTTTATCGTTCCTTTATCAGTTACAGCACCAGTATCACGAAGATCATAAATTGATGTGGTTCGGTTTGATGAATCTACCATCAATTTACCAGCACTGTTATAAACTTCGAATCCGCTCATTGAAATTTATAGATCTCCACATTTATTGAATGAGAAACACTTAACCCATTAACTGGAAAGAAAAATGCATTAACCCCCCCATTATATGCGCGACAAAAATACTCGTTTGGAGTATTCATTGATGATCCTGTTACAGCTACAATTGTTCCAGCCTCTGTACAATCTGCATAAGATATATTTTTAATAGTATCTCCAGGGGAAAATGTAACGCTTGCTGTTCCGATGAATCTTAAATTATAGTCAGATAAATCAACAACGAGACGGCCTGAGCCGTCCCAGCATTGTAATCCCTGAGCCATTACCATAACCCCATTCTTACACGGAGCACATTATTGTTATCATAAACCTGAATTAAAGTATTGGTTATGATTAACCGGCCACCGCCAGCAACTCCGTTAATTTCAAATGTTCCAGACTTGTCAAGCCTCCATCCCACTGAACCAGCCACATAATTATTAGACTGAATAAAATTTCCTATCTTTGCGTTTGTGATTGTCCCGTCCTGGATAAACGCATCACTGATAAACACCTGTCCGTTGACCACCGCGAACGGGGAATATTGCGTGTCACCACTGCCACTCATCAGCACGAACTGATTAGCATTGAACCCGACCCGCGTTACAACTGGCTGGCCAGCCTGCGCCAGCACGGCGATCGACATTCCGGCGTTATACATCACGCCGTTTATCCTGACGCCGGACTTCAGCGTATAGATAGCAGTTGCGCCATCGCCATCCACCACCGCCGTAAGTTTGTCCTCCAGCGCTGCGGTGACATCGCCAATCTGTGCCTGCACCTGGGTGGACAGTTCTGCCATAGCGTTACCGACTTCTGCTATCGTCGTTTTCACGACCAGAATGTTAGCGCGTACCTCACCGTATTGCGCCCACTGGCGTTCAATGGTGCTGTGGTTCGCCAGCGCGTTTTGCAGTGCAGCATCAAGATTGGTATTAATGTCACTGGTCAGCCGGTCGCCATCTGCGGATGTAAGGAAACCATCCCCAATACCCTCCAGGTAGTCAGCGGCCTGGTCGTTTGCCATCCCCCTGATCCAGTCGGTATAGCCGGATTCGTTGCCGGTTTTATCGACCAGTTGCGCGCGGTACCAGAATTCCTGCCCGGCTTTCAGTCCGAGCTGGGTGTATTCTGCCTGCGGGTAAGGAACATCGGAGAGCAGCAACGGATCCGAAAAATCGCTGTTGGCCGTGTACTGAATTTCAGTTTTCAGCGTATCGGCGGTATTGGCCGGGAATCCCCAGTTGAGGCGGATACCCCAGTTAATACCCGTCGCCATAAATCCAACCGGCTTCGGCGGGTTACCTTCTTTTCCTGTCAGCGTGGTTTCGGTTGAGTATCCCCAGCCACTGGATATTTCAGCGGCGTTGATGGCGCGCACGCGCACCAGATAGCGCCCCGCATAAATTCCTGGTACTTCGAATGAGGTGGTGGAGCTGCGCGGCACGTTCACCCAGTTACCGTCATTGCGGCGCCACTGCGCCTCGTACGCGATCGCATTGGCTGTATCAGTCCATGAAACGCGCATGGTCTGAACACTGATCCCCTGATTAACCACGGAATAACTGCCGATCACAATATCATCGGGCGCGGACTGGCTGCCCGGCGGCACGACGCTGACAGGACGACTATCGATAATGGCCCCGGTGTCAATACGGGCATATTTATCCGGATCGTGAGCCGCGCCTGTGATGGAAAAAGTACCATCATTATTATCAGTCACACTGACCACGCGGTACTGCTGCGCGTACAGTTCATCTGATTCCACTATCCACACGCTTTCTGCTTCCGGCGTTTCGCTATAAGCGGTGGTCACAGTGACCACTTCTCCATTAACGCTCTGAATGGTACGGCTCTGCGAAGCACCGGAAGGCAGGTTGAGGAACAGCCGATCACCGGCAACCGCATCAGGCGCTCTGTCCAGGGTGATTACCCGGCCATTCACCGCTCTAATACGCCCCCCGGTTACCTTGCCTGACAGGTTCTCATCGGCCACAGCGATAATGTAGCCGGGTTGTGGGATCATGCCATCCAGCCCCACGGAGAAAGAAACCACCCGGTCTTTGTTGTTAGTGAGGATCCCCCAGCGCCCTTTTCGGTTCGCTTCTGACTGGCGGGTACAGCCGATCGCTGTCATTTCAAGCTGGTTGAAGCCTTTGTAGCGGGAGACCAGCTCCTGCTCAAAAACAGGCTCCATCGCATCAGCATAGCCATTATCTGGATCTGACCAGGAGACCAGCGCGCTGGTATACCGGCTTTTCGTCGTGCTGCTGCTGTAGCTGAATCGGCCGTCAATGACGTTTGCTTTTGTGTAGCTGTAATCGACATCGCGGGGCATATCCGCCAGGGTAACAATCTGGTTGCCGCCCCAGTAGGTCATACCCCGGAAGATGGCGGCGAAGTCACGCAACACCGTATAGGCGTCGTTGCGATCCTGAACATAGACGTTACAGATATAGCGTGGTTCGGTACCGCTGCCGCCTTTACCGTCCGGCACCGGCGCATCGCAATACTGCGCCACCTGATAGAGCGTCCATTTATCGATGTTCTCAGCCGTCAGTCGGTCGCCCAGGCCGAAACGGTCAGAGACCACCAGATCATAAAAAATCCATGCCGGGTTATCAGTCCATGCCCATTTAAAGGCGCCGGACCACGTTCCGCTGTATGCGCGCGTTTCCGGGTTGTAATTGTCCGGCACGCGGATCACGCGTCCGCGTGGCTCACAGGAAATCTGCGGAATGGAGCCGTTGAACTGGCTGGAGTCAAATTCGATATAGAGCAGCGCAGTGTTGGGATAGCGCAGTTTGGCGTCAATAACCTCCGTGTAGCTCTGGAGCGTCATGGTGTCGCCAATTTTGGCACTGTTGGCATCAGCGGTAATTTTCCTTACCCGCACCGTCCAGGACGTGACACCGGCTGGCAGATCGATACGGTGGCTGCGTTCGTAGCCTGATGTGGTTTTCCCGCTGACGGCGGTGTTAATTTTCGTGACAAAAGCACCACCATCCACCTGGAGATCAATCGCGTACTGAACATGATTACCAACCAGATCACCATCATCTTCCTGCTTAAAAAGTGATGGCCATTTCAGGCGCAGGCGTACCGCAGAAAGCTGAGAATTAGTAAACGTGTGCGTCCATACCGCTGAGCTTTTAATCTCGATGCCGGCACTGATCTCATTCTCGGTACCAGGAATACCCTGGATATAATTTTGCGCCTGCGTGCCAGGGCGAAACTCCCAGGTCACCCCGCTGAAATTCGATGAGCCATTGGCATTCAGCAGCGGCGTGCCATCGAGAAAAATGCTCTGGCCGGTGAGCTGGCCGGAAAATTCCCCCTCTCCCAGCGCGACAAGGATCTTCGCCTTCGCGACAGACTGGAGATCATCTGGCTGTTCTACAGGCGTGCGGGAACTTGAGCTGCCGCCTTTGCGCCCCTGGATTTTCTTGTTTGCCATATTTCGCCCATAAAAAAAACCGCCGTTGGCGGTGATTAAGCAGATGAAGTGTTATTGCTGATCTTCGACGTAAATACCGGCGGAAATAATCGCGCCGCCGATACGGCGTTTACCGTAAAGAAGCGGAACCGGATAACCCTGGCTGGTTGTGTTGGTTACGCTACCAAATGCATAAGAGGGTTTGTTATCGGCACTTTGTGTTTTGGCGATCCCGCCAGGTTGAGGTGAAAGCATCTGGACCACCCCGCCCAGCGCCATGACCGCGCCGACCTTAAAAGCAATATCGCTTGCCCAGACTGCAGCTCCCCATGGGGCAAAGGCGGCAGCAGCTATGAGCGCCACACCAAGAATGGTCTGTAGGAAGCCAGCACGTTTGCTGCCAATAATAACCGGGACAATGCGTATTACTTCACCCGATACCGGATAACCAATATCCTGCTCAGAGATGTTTCTTTTACCCTTGAATACAGCATAGGTAAGCCCACGCCTCTTGCTGGAAATCATGAACTGCTCAAAACCTTTAACGGTAGCAGCCAGCGCACGCGTTGCTTCGTGTGTTGTGCGAATCAGGCGGTAGTGAACCCTACCGAAAGTTTTCCCAAGGACACCACCCAATTCAATTCTGGTCATTATTTCGTTCATTTTCTTTCCATAAAAAAGACCGACAGTCGGTCTTTTTTTAAAAATAGAGGAATGTGAAATTAATACGTTGTATGATGACAAATCAATTCAAGTTAAACAGGTAAGTCAATAAAGCACCAAGCACAGTAACAATGAGAGGTGCAATATATAATTCATGGAGCTTAGAATATATCCCCTTCTTATCAACCACCACACCACCAATGACTTTATCAATATCAGGCCGGGGCTCTCCACGAATAGACGCAGCCAATTGTTCATTGGCGATCTTAATACGAATTTTTTCCAAACGTGACGACAACTCACTGGCAGAGGACCAAAAAGACACCCCAACCAATATCATGATATAAAATAAGAGAAATAAAATATTCCCTGACGATAAAATATTATCAGGATTGATATTAGGAGATCTCAGCCAAAGAGCCTTAGGAATCCATGGAATATTGTAGATGGCTAAAATGATATTTTTAACTATGTTACCAAGACCACCCAGCAAATCATCACCCGCGATATTATTTGCTTTAACGTATAAATATTTTAAAAAAGAAAATATCGTTATCACGATACCAAAAAAAATAAGTAATACACCTACACACCTATTTAATCTTATTTTCTTAATTGCTTGCTTATAGTTCATAAAAAACCCTTAATATTTAAGCCGACAACAAACTATAATATAAAGGAATAACCATTAGCAATTAATAACACTCCAGCCTGACTGCTTTTATAATTCATATGGCAAAAGGAATAAAACATAATATTTTTTTACTTATCTCTATTAAGTCAGGATTTTAATCTAACAATGAGCATGGTTCGCTCCTTCCAGTATCCCCCCCATGGCTCACGATTGCTCAGTCGTCCGTACAGATGGTGCAATATCATGTTACCTTCCAGCAGGATCGCCGCATGATTCCACTTATTTGCCTGCACCTGCATGATCAGCAGGTCGCCGGGAGCTGGCGCGCCGGACACCTCCCGGAATCCACATTCGTACCAGTTGTCCTGGTATAAATTATCGGGATACCGGTCTTCCCACCAAGGATAATCGACACGGTAATCAGGCAGTTCAATGCCGTGCGTCTGCCGAAACCAGCTCATCACCAGCCCCCAGCAATCGTAGACACCGAGAACAAACGGTCGCTCCAGCAGCGGCAGTTCACCGCGAGGCAGGATGGTGCGAAAGTCGCCTTCAGGCCAGCTCACAATGTGCCACGGTAGCGCGCTCAGGTCGCATTGCGCCTTGTCCGTCTCGCTGGGCTGGGTGGTGGCGTCGGGGTGACTGTGTGCAATAGCGGTGACAGTTCCCCAGTCTTCTGCGGCTGCATAATCCTCCGGGCAGAGGATAAAATTGTCCTCCGGTTTTTCGGCAATATTGCGGCACGGAAAGTAGCGTTCCACCCGGCTTTTCTGCACCACCAGACCGCAGCACTCGCGGGGATATTCGGCTGCGGCATGCGCCATAATGGCATCAATGATTTTCTGATGCATATCAGCTCCGGATCAGCGATGTGCCTGGGAATCCGCCAAACGACAGTTCATTGTTTTCCCCGAAACGCAGTTTGCACCCTGTCAGAGTGCCGTTGCATTCATCCAGCGACGGATCGCTTACCGGGTTATTGTGCTTATCGAAATAGCGCGTCCCGGCATAATCACAGCCATTACCGGAACGGTACTGGCCGCGAATGCACCAGGTACAAAGCGAATGTAACTGGCGCGTCGGGATCATCAGTCCCTGTAAATCCATCGGGCTGGAAAGCGTGAACTCCACGACTTCGTTTGTCTCGCTGCTTTTTGCATCGATATACCAGACCTGCATTTTTTCCTGCAGCGGATCTGCCGTCGGATTTCCCTCTGCAAAGTTCTGCGCATCCAGGTACTGCGCCAGCGTTTCGTGGATGGTGACTTTCGCCTGCAACATATCATCGTAGGCAAGGCACAGCGCAGTGATCGACGCGTCAAGGTTGGCGACAGACAGCTTCGGTGATGCGCTGCTGCCACTGGTTGACGCCTCAATCCCGTCCAGTTCATACGGCCAGGCTTTATATTCGTTCCCCTGCCACCAGACAGATTTCGCCGGCAGCAGGGTTTCGTCACCACCCGCCGTGGTAATTTCCGCCTCAGTGTGAGGGATGTTGTGGCTGTGAAAACGAAGAACATCGCCCACACCGAAAGCGGTGCCATCAACCTCAATAAGTCTGACCGTGTTTCCCGGCTCCAGTTTTTGATAGTCGCTGTTTAAACTCATGGTGCAAACGCCTGTTCAAAAGTAGCGGTGATCGTCATGACGTTTTGGCTTTTAACCACCTGTTGCAGGCTGTCAGCCTCAACACGCCAGAGAGCCATAACACCGAACGGTGGTTTAAAAGAAAATGATTTCGTCTTGTGCCGGCGCAGAAATGAATACATCTCCAGTGCCAGTTCTGTGCGGCCCGTGAAAGAAAAATCAAAGGTCAGCGACTCGGTATGCAGTCCCGTACCACTGACCTGGGCATACCCGTCACCAAACTGCGCTTTTCTGACGATATCTTTAACCTTTGTCGTGGGTTGTCCGGCCGACTGTATCGGCCAGATAAAAGCTTCGATCGCCATCTCATCACCTGGTATTATTTGCTGCCCAAATCAGACCGCCAGGACGCAGCGCCTTAGCAATGCCGTCTCTCACTGATTGATCAATGACCTGCTGGTAAGCGCGGCCAACCCTGTCGTTTGATGCTCCCGCCTGACCGTTCCCGTTTTGTTGAGTGACAACGGAAACCGGAGCGTAAACACTGACACCTGCCGGAGGAACAGAAAGAGAGGAAGAAGCATTGCCGACGAACCCTCCGCTGGCGTAACCACGCATCAGGCGATAGAGATTTCCTACACCAATGCGTTTCGTCGCCTCCTGATGAAAGACAAACTCACCTCGATGCACAATACCGGCAGGATCGTACTTACCACCCTGTCCGGTGAACCCGCCACCAGCAAATCCCAGAAATGAACCAACGGCGGTACCGCCCAGCGCGGCTTTCGCAGTCCGCAGAACTGCCAGTTGGCTCACCATCTGAACGATCCCTTTAAGAAAGGTGGTGAGAAAGTCTTTGAAGTTTGATTTGCCTGTAGTCAGAAAATCAGTGAGCTGCGATGACATACCCGTGAAGGCGCCCTGCGAAATCTGCTGTACCTGCGAATAAACGTTGGTGGCCGTATCTGCAAATTCAGCAAATCCTTTTTTCGCGCCAGCCTGCCAGTCGCCGCGCAATTTATCCTCTTCAGCGTAATAAGCGCGCAAGGCCGTCAGTTCTTGCTGATAATCGGTATCTGTCAGCTTACCGCCGGCGTTCAGCCAGCCACTCTCAAGCTGGGCAAATGAATTTTGTCGGGATGCATCACGATCACTTAGCGTTGCTGAATTTCTCAGCGCCGCCTGTTTCGCGGACATCTGCGTGACATATTTGCTCGCCGTGTCCATACGCTTATTCAGTTGTTCCTGCGCAACAATCTGATCGCCAAGCAAGGCTTTCTGCTGCGCCAGCGCAATAACCTGCTCTTTACTGGAAAGCAGGGACTGTTCCTGCTTCGTCAGCTTTCGCTTACGGAAATAGCACCCTGGGACAGGTTTTTGTGATCTGCATGGAAAATGCCTTTTCCGTCGGAGAGTTTCGCGTTTTTGGTGAGTACGGCATAAACCAGATCGCCGATGGTGCCTTTAGCCGCGCGCCCCATCTTCATCGGGACATCCGTTAACTGATTCAGATCATCGTTGATAATGGCCTGACGGGTGACAGAGAAAATCTCACCGTAAGTGGCCAGCGCAATGGTTTCGCCTTTATCCCCTGTGGTGACATATTTGTATTCGGCCCCCTCGCGAACCTGTCGCAACGACGGGAAGCCGCCCATACCGACGCGGTGCGCCGTTTTAAAGTCAGACAACTGGCCTTTTTTGGTCCAGCGCTGGAATGTCTCTTCCGCTTCATCCCAGCCCTGCAACAACGCTTTGTTGGCAACATCGAGCAGAATATTGCCAAAATCAGAGGTGCTGTGCGTCAGCGCCAGGCCGACCATCTGCATCGGATTATGGCTTGCAACACCAATTCCGCGTTCAGTCAGGGACATCCGCGCATATTCACGCAGGGTCATGCCGTTATAAACGTTATCCCGCTCCTGATCTTCAAACCCAGCGCGCGCCATCAGCGCCTGGCGGATACCATCGCCGCAGAAATTACCGTTGCCCGCATAAATGTGAGCCGGTGTGGTTTTGTTGGATGGCGTGGACGTTTTTCCGAGCTCAGCCAGGAGCAGGTCTTTGGCCTGGTCGACGGAACATTCCGGATCCGCAACACATTTGGCCTGAAGCTCCTGATGTTTCCCGCCAAACATCGCGAAGAGATCGCCGATGCCGTTAACGCGGGCTTTCTGCTCCGCCAGCACCTGGGCACGAATTGTTGTTTCGTCCGCACCGGAAGGCGTGTCCGGAGTGTTTTGCGGTGCCGGATTCTCGCGCTGGGCGCTGTTGCGCGGCGGCGTGATCATATTGCGAATGCTGCTTGGCATTTTTTCGAATTCCTCAATACGTTTGGAATGAATACAGGCCATCGCCTGCAGTGAAGGGGTAACCTGATCGGCGAAACCCATGGCGAGGCACTCTGCACCATTCATCCAGGTTTCATCTTCAAGCAGGGCGGCAATCTCCTCAGTGGACTTGCCTGTTTTCTGCGCATAAGCCGGAATAAGCACGGATTCGACCTTATCCAGCAGGTCAGCGTAATCGCGCATATCGTTGGCATCACCACCCGCAAAACCCCATGGTTTGTGGATCATCATCATGGTATTTTCCGGCATGATGACCGGGTTGCCGACCATCGCGATGACTGACGCCATCGACGCGGCCAGACCATCAATGTGAACAGTGATGGACGCACCGTGATGCTTCAGCGCATTAAAAATGGCGATGCCGTCAAAGACATCGCCACCCGGTGAATTGATGTGAAGATTGATCAGGCTGATATCACCCATCGCCTTTAAATCGCTGACAAACTGTTTTGCCGTTACCCCCCAGTAGCCGATCTCATCATAAATAAAAATATCGGCCGTACTGCTCCCGCTGGCCTGCATGCGGAACCAGGAGTTACTTTTTGCGCTGGCTTTCGGACGGTGGCGCGCCCGGCTCTTTAACTTCGGCACTGGTGCCTCCTTTATCATTGGAAGGGTCTGTATCAAACACCAGCCCCAGTTCTTTGTTTTCGTCGATTTCAGCTTTGCGACGGGATTTAACGTCATCAGGATTGCGACCACTGGCGCGCACCCAGTCAGATTCAGTGGCGGCACCACCCCTGATCTGGGTTTTCCAGGCGTTGGCCTCTTTTACCGGGTCAATCCATGGCATCACCGGGCCGGAGTAGACGGCGTTATAGAGCGTGTCCATGTCGACACCACGCGGCACCACAATTTCACCGGATGCCACCGCCATTTTCAGCCAGGCCCGATACATTGGTCGGGTTATCGCGCCGATAAACCAGTTCTGCAGGATAAGGTAGCCGTCGGTGGACTCCACCAGCTCCTGACGCTGCGCGCTGTAGGTCCCGTTGTAGTTTCTCGCAGTACTCGAAAAACTCAGGCGGGTGCCGGCAGCGACGGCGCGCAGCTGGCCGTTGCGGAAAGTCTCCAGGTTGGGATTGGGGCGGTCAGATTTAATCATCCCGATCTCTTCACCGGGCTGCAGGTCGTCATACAGCATACCGGGCTGGATCATCAGCTCGCGGTCATCTTTGCCCGTTCCCGCTGAATCATCCTCATAACTTTGCCCGTCTCCTTTTTTGATATACATACCCAGCGCGGCGGCAATACGTGCGGCAGTCAGCTCTGAATCCTCATACTCTTTCAGGGCACTGAGCCGCATCAGGACACCGGATAGCAACGAATTGCCGCGGGTCTGATGCAGCCGCCGGGTATACTTCAGGTGCAGCATGTTTTCCGCATCAACATCCTTGGTGTCGAGTTGTTTCCCGCTAACCGGCAGAATCTTGTAGACCTGATAGGCTTTCGGACGCCCCCAGTCATCAAGGTAAACCCCCTGGCTGAGTTTGCGGGATTCATCGCTGTTCATCGGGACGAAATCCGCTTCCAGCGCCTCCAGCCAGAATGGGATCCGCGCTGAGGGCACCAGTCCGTTGCCCGTTCCGCTGACTATCTGGGCGAATACTTCACCGTCACGCAGCCAACTGCGAAGCATAAGTCGCTCCAGCATGGGGCGGGTGAACTGGCCGGTGACTTCAGGCTTAACA
The DNA here is from genome assembly GCF_039409795.1 of Kosakonia sp. PSU_27. Lineage (NCBI taxonomy): Bacteria > Pseudomonadati > Pseudomonadota > Gammaproteobacteria > Enterobacterales > Enterobacteriaceae > Kosakonia > Kosakonia sp. PSU_27. The sequence goes on from NZ_JBCIVK010000004.1 coordinate 177,063, forward strand.
GACCATTCAGCGAACTTCTTGCGGATATCCACCACCAGCTTTTTCGCAATTTTGCCGCTGTTCATCTTGGGGTGTGGCTCCACCACAATCCCGTTCGCTCCCACGACACGCTCTTCCAGTTTGTCGAAAATGCCGATCACCAGATCGTTGTTGTTGTCGAGCCAGCGCGCCTGCTCCCGAAGGGAAACGGCGCCCATCTGGCTCAGCTGGTTAGCGGACCGATTTTCCCGGCGTGCCTTGTGAGTCCGGGACGGTCTCGCGGCTTCATAAGCCTGTATCACCGCCCTTGCCCGCAGCCGTGAAGCTTTCCATGCCGGCGAAAAAAGTCCGATTGCATCGTCAAGGATGGTCATCAGAACCTCGCCAGTCTGTAGCCCGGTCTGCCCCGGCGTTTGTTGTTAATCGTAGCCAGTCGACGCTCCCACTCCTGCCGTCCCTTACGGATCTCGGCCAGATTTTCAAAGCTCATCTGCTGCCCGTTAAAGGTAATGGACTTGCCGCCCAGCACCGCCATTTCTGCGTCGGTATAACGCTGGATCATGGCTTCAATATCACTCTGGTTCACACCCAGCCTCCTGACGTAGCCCACGGGTTTGCTTCTGTTTCGGATTTCGACTTTTTACGCCGGCTTTTAACTACCGGCACGGGATGAACTTCCGGCGCGGGTGGCGTTTCGCCAGTTTCCGCCGGCGCGTCCTCCATCCAGGTTTCCCGCCGTGCCCACTCAGGTGCATCCGGCCATTTGATTTTCTCGTAGCCGTGAAGGGTCGCCAGCGCGCTGGCATAGACAAGCAGGTCGAAGGCTTCATTCGCGCCGCGCCCCGGTTTGCTCCATTTGCCATCGGTTGATCGCTCCTCATACGTCAGTTCGTCGTAAAACCAGCTGCCGAGCCATTTCGGGAAATGCACATAATTCGGACCAGGGGATTCGCGCCATAAGGCGTTATTAACCTGGTCTTTAAGTGCATCTGTCTGTAGAAGATACAGCGGCACCCGGCAGTAACAGCAAACTGAAACTTTATCTCGTCACAGACATTCTGTGCGAACTGATGATCCCGACCGTCTCCACGGCAAACGTGGAAGAGATGGAGCCAGCAGACAGGCTCGCGCACTGGAAAGCTGAAAATGAGCGGCTGAAATTCGAGGTCGACACAAATCAACTGATACCGGCCGAAGACGTTGCACGGGAATTTTCATTAATGGCGAAAGCTGTCGTTATGGTGCTTGAGACGCTCCCGGATATTCTTGAGCGCGACTGCGCGCTGACGCCGGTTGCGGTATCGCGCGTACAGAGTGTTATCGATGATCTGCGCGACCAGGTGGCACAAAAAGTAATGGACGCCGAACCAGAGGAGGGAGAGCCAGAGGAGGACTGATGGCAAAACGGGCATCAGCCAGGGGGATCCGCCGCGATGTCTCCGGCATTTTACGTGCCCCGCGTCGTATGCAGGTGGCCGATGCGGTCAGCTCATATATGCGTGTGCCGATGGGCGCGGGTAACTCCGTACCGTGGGATCCAAATCTTGCACCTTATATTATTGAGCCGATGAATTGCCTGGCATCGCGGGAATATGATGCAGTGGTTTTTGTCGGGCCAGCCCGAACCGGGAAAACCATTGGTCTGATCGATGGCTGGATTGTCTACAACATTGTCTGTGATCCGGCTGACATGCTGGTCATCCAGGTTTCCGAGGAGAAAGCGCGCGAGCACTCGAAAAAGCGCCTCGACAGGACATTCCGCTGCAGTCCGGAAGTCAAAGCCCGGCTGAGTCCCCGCCGCAATGACAATAACGTCCATGACCGGACATTCCGGGCGGGTAACTACCTCAAACTCGGCTGGCCATCGGTCAATATCATGTCGTCGTCGGACTATAAAAGTGTGGCGCTTACTGACTACGACCGGTTCCCCGAAGATATTGACGGGGAAGGTGATGCGTTTTCACTCGGTTCAAAACGAACAACCACGTTTATGTCCGGCGGCATGACCCTGGTCGAAAGCTCGCCCGGTCGCGATATTCGTGACACTAAATGGCGGCCTGCATCGCCACATGAAGCGCCGCCGACTACCGGTATCCTCTCTTTATTTAATCGTGGCGACCGTCGCCGCCTGTACTGGCAGTGTCCGCATTGCCACGAATATTTCCAGCCAGAAATCGCCAATATGGCGGGGTACAGGGAAACGGCGGATCCGGTTCTGGCAAGTGAAGCCGCTTATCTCCAGTGCCCTGCCTGCAAGGGCAGGATAACTCCGGAGATGAAGCGTGAACTGAATATCCGGCATGTCTGGCTACGCGACGGGGAAAAAATAGACCGGGATGGCAATCGATTCGGTGAACCACGTCGCTCGCGTATCGCATCGTTCTGGATGGAGGGGCCCGCTGCTGCGTACCAGACATGGGCGCAGATGATTTATAAATTCCTCACGGCTGAGCAGGAGTATGAAGCCACCCGGAGTGAGGAAACGCTCAAAACGGTGGTTAATACCGACTTTGGCAGGCCTTATCTGCCCCGCGCCAGTCTTGAACAGCGTAAAAGCGAACTGCTTGAGCAGCGTGCCGAAGATGTGCCCAAACGCGCAGTACCCGACGGTGTTGAATTTATTGTGGCGACTGTCGACGTTCAGGGCGGTAAATCCCGCCGGTTTGTGGTTCAGGTGACCGGGTATGGTGCTCAGGGAGAACGATGGGTAGTTGATCGCTACAACATTCGCCAATCCTTGCGAACCAGCCAGGATGGAGAGTGTTACCCGGTAGATCCAGCCAGTTATCCCGAGGACTGGGATTTACTGCTTTCTGATGTGTTTGAAAAGTCCTGGCCTCTGTCAGGCGACCCGAAAAAACGCATGCGACTGATGGCAATGGCGGTCGATTCCGGCGGTGAGGATGGCGTCACCGACAATGCCTATAAATTCTGGCGCCAATGCCGCCGGGATGGACTGGGTAAAAGGATATTTCTCTTCAAGGGCGACAGCGTTAGACGCTCAAAACTCATCACCCGCACATTCCCTGATAACACTGACAGGTCCACCCGTCGGGCAAAAGCCGCGGGTGATGTGCCGGGCTGACATTTTTCAGCCGTGCTGCAACCGTCTGCCGGTGGACGCCAGTGATACCGGCGAGCTGGTTGATATTGAGTTTTAACGCTGCGATTTCCTGGTCCATGATGATGAACACTTTTTGAACAATTCGACATCATTGAAAAGCGGACACCTTAAAAATCAATAAGCTGCCCACATGATGATGATGACTATAAAACGCGAAAACTAGCCGAAACCCGCGGACGCGTCGCCCCGTGGCTGGCGACCCCGCCGGGAGGACCCATTGAAACGATAATGGCTATCATTAACGTTAATGAGAGGCGTCGGGCAATGGCTGGACATACGCGATACTATCGATAGCGACCTGCCTATTGCGTTCCTTTTAGATGTGAGCCTGTCGCATGGGACAGCCGCCCGAGAAAACAGCTTTCCCCAGGCTCACGACTGAAAGACTCTCGATTGTTTAGCGCATGCGAAGCGCAATAAAAAAGGCCGCCTTAGCGACCTTAGTTTTAGATATGAGTGTTACTGAGGATCGGTAATAAACTGCGGTATGCGGGAATCTATCGTCATGACACTAATAAAGTTGCCTGTCAGGTCAGGAACCTTAACAGTGCGTCCACCGCTCCATTCTTCGTAATGGAAGGGAACCTCAGTTAAATTTCCATCAATGATGACCTTCATCTTGGTTGTTTCGTCTCTGTTCATAGCGCCGCCTTAAAAAGCCACCAGCGGAAGCCAGTGGCTTTAATGGAATAAATAATTCAATTTAGGTTTATTTTATTTTCATATAAGAAGCTAAAAATAATATCGTATTTCTCGGTATATATCCCAGCAATGTTATCTAAATGCTCATGATTATTACTTTTTGCATGATAGCCGATAATGTAATCACGGATATATTGAGGTTCAACTAACTTCTCATTTGATAAAATTAATTTATAAATCGATTTATAAAATCGCTCTTCATCCGAAGGTTGATGAGTGTCCCACGTACTAACTTTTAACCACGAATCCAACGGCGACAGATCAGGCATGCTTTATCCCCTTTGTTATCACTATCAGGAATCAAACATTAAACTGATTTTGTCCGTATAAAAAGCATTATCACAGGCACTCAGTGAATGCCTGCTGTAGTCCCTATGGCATAAAATTTATCTCAGGAAGAGGTTGGCTGCATGCTCGCCATCGACGAACACATCGCACTCCCTTGAGTCACGGGTAAACTTACAGCGAGCCATAACTTTTTGCCCCTTATAGGTACCATTGTAAACGTTTGTATAGCTTTGGCTGAAAGCTGCTGCGAGGCTTTTATCCTGGTTAAGGGATGTATCGTCAACCACCAGGACATCGTTCACCCACAACTTCAACATACCATTGGGCATATTTGCGCTAATGACCATACGCTCACCATTCGCGGAACGATAAGGTTGCTGTGCGGAGAAATTAGTACACCCTGCAAGAAAAAGCGCTACAAACAATACCTTTATGCGTTTCATAGATACCATTTTACCAAAGTTAAATTATTGATTGAATTAGATTTACTCTCAACAATAATAAAACTATCAATGCATAAAAGTACACATAAAAGCTGTTTTTATTTACAGCCACTTAATCATCAAAGGCATTGCTCAATATTCGCCAGCAGCCCCGCGATCAATTCAGAAAAACGAAATATTTCTCCAATCGCGCTCTTCGGAGGGCTATTTTTGTTGCTGCCGCTGACTCTCTATATCCCGGATACCAGCAAAGTTGTTATTACCCTGCTCGATGGTGGCGAGTAGAGGCTTAATCCATAGCACCGCCTGGCAATATGTCAGCCCGCTGGTGGCAGCGGCACTAACATCGGCTGTGTCAGGCTGGCCGGGATCGGCGTGCATTGCGCTGGCACGTAAACGGTAGGCGTACTCGAGCAACCCGCGAGCAATGTCAGCAGGAACAGGCAGATCACAGGTTTTCTCACGGCGAAGAATCTCCCGGTATTCAATAACGGTTTTTTCGGCATCGCTGGCAACCACAGCGTTAGCGCTTGCAGCCAGTTGCGCCACCTTGTTAAACCGGTTCACGTTGAATGCCTGCGTGGCAATCACCTGCCCCTGCAGCGCGTTGTCACTCTTCAGGACGCGGTTATCGCTTTCGGCTGTAGACAGGTCAGCTTTTGCAAATGCCAGCAGCGCGGCCAGAACGGCAATAACGACTACCGCCGCAATTGATGCAATAGCTGTTATGCGGTTCATCACGACAGGAACAGAGCACGCTCTGCCTCACGGCGTCGGGTTAGACCAGCCAGCACCTGCCCGCCAGCTTTGTTCCAGCGCGGGAACTCATCGGCGGCGCCGCGGTAATCCCCTGCGTTGATTTTTTTCAGCAGCGTCGAGGTTGAAAGAGGAAGCGGGCCGAGGTTGTAGGCGAAAGAAACCAGCGCATCGAACTGGCCCTGCGTTAGCTTCACTTTTACGAGCTTCGAAACGTCGCTCTCGTAGCTCACCAGCCCGGTACGCAACAGGCGCTCTGCCGTTTCCTCTTTGATGGTCATCCCTGCGCGGATTGGTTTCCCGTCCACCGGCTGCGCCCAGCCATAGCCGATCGTCCATACGCCAACGCTGTCCTGATATGCCGTCAGCCGCAGACCTTCAAACTGTTTGATGAGTGCAATGCCCTTATCGCTGATCTGCATTATTCTGGCCTCAGTACGTGAAAAATCCGGGCTACGTTACCGCGCGCCGCGAATACAGCAGCGCAGATGATGAGATTCATCAGCACGGTCGCCCAGTGAACATGGAAATAGAAATTGAACATGAAACGGAATGGCACCGTGGCATAAGCCAGGATGATCAGATAAGCCAGCCATGACGCCCACCAGTTGTGTCGCCCGCCGGGCTTACGAAACATCATCAGTCGCAGAACGATAGCGGTACTGGTCACCACGTTAGTCAGCACCAGCGGATCACTTGTTACCATTTGTCCCTCCCCGCCACCTTTGCAGCAGCGACAGGGGATCCTGCTCGCTGAAGAAGGTGAGCGTCTTAATCGCCACAGCGGAAAGCAAAACCGCGCCGAGCGCATCAAGCGGTTTATCACTGTAATGGGTGATGCTCGCCAGCATTGAACCCACCAGCCCGGAGCCGTACACGCCAGCGAAGTAAGAAACGATGAAGTAGGCCGAACGGCGGAGAATCGTCAGATCGGCAGCCGTGGCGACATAGAACACGGCACCAGCGAACGCACCGAACACAACGCCGTAATCGGTGCCAGTTAACAAGCCATACAAACTGGCACCGGTTAAAGCACTCGCCGCCGCAGCGGAACCGGAAACAGGTTCGGACATTTAGCCCCCTCGTATATGCTGTGAGTCCTCTCAGAATGAGGGGAATAAAAAAAGGCTGCATAAGGCAGCCTTTTATGAGATCCAGTTAGTTAAGAAAAATTATCATTTACGTATCTTCGTACTGGAATAACCCGTTCTCTGGGTTGTGACACGTGTGGATACGTGAGTGTCACCACATTCAGCACAAGTAAAGGTATCGGTGATTTTGTAACGCTCTTCCGTCCAGGATTCATGGACTATAATTTGTTTACCGACGTCAGGCCCATACCCTCCAACCTTCCCCTCGTTTTTGATTTTTTTACGCGGTATAGCTGTAAGAAAATCTTTTTTTGAATCAACCCGTTGTACAGAAAATTGTGCATTACAGGCCTTACAACGAGAATCAGCAGAAAGTACAAGATAGAATATTTTTTTTGCCGGAACCAAAGCAATAGCGGTTAAAGCTATCAAGCTTGAAATCCGGAGAAATGAATCCTTTGGAAGAAAATTAATTGCTATGAAGCTTAAGATGAAAGCGGCCAGCGCGCCAAAAAGCCAAGATTTTAAATTTATGGTTTTTTCTATTCTGATTTGTGAACTTGATAAATTTCTATTCATACACGCTCCTTGTTAAGCAGGAAAAACTCTTCCATCAAGCAAGGTTGTAAAAACACTGGATGACCAAACCCGATAGCACCGAAAGTTGTTATCGGAAAATGAATAGAAAAGTTTAGTAAGTCCGCAATTAGAACAACACCAAAGTATTTGGCAGCCAAATAGCGAAACCCGATTAAACGGGCCTTTATGTTCTATTACCTTTCGCAGGCGACACTTCTGACACTTCAGCAACTGTCTGATTGAAACGCTCTGTTTCAAGTTCAACACCGATCGCACGGCGGCCAAGTTTCACCGCTTCTTTAACCGTAGAACCTGAGCCCATAAAGAAATCAGCGATCAGATCACCGGGCCTGCTGCTGGCGTTGATAATGTCCCTGAGCATGTCCGCAGGTTTTTCACACGGATGTTTGCCAGGATAGAACTGCACCGGCTTGTAGGTCCATACGTCCGTATACGGAACCGCCGCGGTGACAGCAAAGGGACGCCGTAGCGATTTGTATTCTTCCAGTAGCTCGCAGTATTTACGGTTAAGCGAATGGTACGTGACCACCAGCTGATGGTGTGGCTGAACCAGCCCGCTCCGCTGCTGCTTCTCTGTCGCTATGCGCGTGAACAGCGCCTGCAACTTCAGGTAATCAGCTTCGCCCGGTAGTTGCCACTGGCTGGCACCGAACCAGTGCGAAACCATATTCTTCTTGCCGGTGGCGTCTGCAATTTCCTTTGCCGTCACGCCAAGTGATGCGCGGGCGTTCCGGAAATATTCAATCAGGGGAGCCATCAGGCTTTGCTTTATCTCAGTCCCTTTCTGCTCATATCCATCATCTTTAGGTCGGTACGGCCCCAGATAATGTTCGGCGAAAAGAATCCGCTCAGTCGCCGGGAAGTAAGCCCGCAGGCTTTCTTTATTACAGCCGTTCCACCTTCCGGACGGTTTCGCCCAGATGATGTGATTCAGCACACTGAACCGGCGGCGCATCATCAGTTCGATATCTGCCGCAAGCCTGTGGCCGCAAAACAGATAGATGCTGCCCGATGGTTTGAGGACTCGCCAGAACTGCGCCAGGCAGCCATCGAGCCACTTTAAATAATCCTCGTCGCCTTTCCACTGATTGTCCCAGCCATTCGGTTTAACCTTGAAGTAAGGCGGATCGGTAACAATCAGGTCAATTGAGTTATCAGGAAGGGTTGCGATGTAATGCAGGCAGTCAGCATTGATTAAATCAACACTGTTTAAATTTACAGTATTTTTCATGGATCAGTCAGCAGGACTCTGATAGGCTCACTATGCTTTTGCGCTAAAGCAGTGGGCCCTGGTTCGCTTGTGACCTCAAACATGAGCGAATGGCTGGTCGGGTGCGACAACACCCACCAGCCGCCCATTTTCACAAAAAGAAAAACCCCGTTAGAGCGGGGTTCGAAAGCGTTTTAAGTTCGTGTCTAAGCGACCATCCTTAACACGTTAAACGAAAAAATGCGTACGCGTTAGCAGAATTTTAGACTTGAAAATTTTTTGAACTGGTAGAGAATTGCTCGTTTTCTGAGACTCATTTCTTCTTTTCGGACAAAGCACACAGAGTAAGGATTAAAATGGTCACCGTATACCAGATAATTAAACGTAACAAATTAAAAATTAGTATCGCAGCTATTATTTTTGCCATAGCTTCAACTACAGCAATTAGCATTAAATTCGATGATGAATTTGAGAATACAAACTTAGGACGCACATTTTTCTTATTGTATCTTTCACAGGGTTATCTCACTCCTGAGCAGGCTTCAAACCCAAAGTCAACAAACATATTGTCTGGTTACGAAAGCAATTCATTAGAACTTTTCATACAATCCACAGAACGCAGCCTTGAAAAAGACGATGAGGGCAATATCATTCCACCTGAGTCCTTAATTAAACCAACTGAAGAAATTCGCACACTCACAATTGCTGAGGGAGAGGAAATGTCTTCTCCGTACTCGTATTATTTTGATTCATCTTATAAATATTCATCCCCACACAAACAACGCACATTAACTTATATACCCTTAGCATCAGATGATTTTAAAATAGACAGACGTTTACCAGAATACATTTGCGTAGGCGGGGCAATGAAAAAGAAATACGATGAACAAAAGCCGACATCAAAGCAAGAATGTATTAACGAGGCAATAGAGAAATCAAAAAAAGATCAAATCGCACTTGTTAAAAAACAACGTGAAAACATAAATTACCTTAACGAATTATTACAAAAGAAAAAGCAGCAACAAGCTGAGATAGCAGAGATAGAGAATAAAATGAAATCAACGCCTCCTATTTTTGCTGTAAATAAATACGGCGCCTGCTTAGCATTTAAAAATATATATCGTGACTTGTATATAGAACAAGTCGGAGCTTTTGATACATATGACCAGTGCTATTCGTCCACCAGTTCATTTAGAAATCATATTTGGTGGAATGAAAATCGAGAATACTTTGCCATACCGTTAGCGTGTATAGCTCTCTTGCTGGCTGGGTTGGTAGCTATCACATTCATAATGTCCGCTTTCTTTGAAGGGGCGTCAGCCGCAAGTGCAGCAACTATTAATTTTATATCTAAAGCTTCATCCGCTATGAACCAAGAGAAAAAAATTAGTGTTGATGCCAAAGTGACTTTAAGAAAAGAAGACGATAACAACAAGTAAAAAAGAGGGGGAAACCCCTCTATATATTTTTAATATAACATTGACAGGCAACCATCAATAAATCCCATAGCCGTCTGCATCTCCTTCCTGACAGTTCCATCGGAACACTTCCGCTTCTTCGCTATCGTTCGCAACGAAATTCCAATAACAAAATGGGCCATGACAAGCTCATACTCTTCTGGTTTATATTTACGCAGAAGCGCCACACACCCATCAATCATGATCCCTTCATCATCATCGCATTGAATACGAGATTTCTTACCATGAGGCAGGAGGCCTTTAAACCCTGCCGCTATGGGTTGCCAGTCAACACCACTATTATCCGATGCTGCCCAAGCTCCCCACATATCCATCACTTCATACATATCACGCATCAGTCATCTCCACTTTACGCCAGCACGCCGATGGCCAGCGCGCGATCTAATACCCGAAATACCAGCACAAGCTGGCTGCCATATTTTTCTTCAAATGCCACGGTGTCAGCGTGCAACGCGTCGTGATGCGCTCTGCAAAGCGGGATCACAAACAGGTCGTGCGCCTTTGTACCCATTCCCCCATTACCGTGGCCAATCAGGTGGTGCGGGTCGTCTGCCGGGTTGTTGCAGCACATGCATTGCTGCACTTTTACCCAGCGGGTGTACTTCTCGTTTTCCCAGCGGCGGCGCTTAGGACGCAGCATGAAGGATTCCGGCGTCTCCGGATCGATACGCAGCGCCAGCACCTGCTTTGCCACTTCCTCAACAATTTCCCGCGCCTGCGGCATGCCTGGCACCAGATCAAGCTCGCGCGTTACCGACTTTATGACCGGCTTTGGCATAAGTAGAACCTGCCGTGCGGCTTCCTCCGGCAGTACGTCTACGAGGCCGTAACGCGCCAGCCACCAGCAGAACTCCGGCAGCGTCAGTGAATGGGAGTCGTCAAAGCCAAGCTCACGGCGGGCGGTCGTGAGGATGTAGGCGGCGCAGTTTGCCCTGGCTATGGTCGCCAGTTGCTCGGTGCTGTGCTCGCGCAGGATATTGTCGCAGTGCCAGCACAGCCGGATCGCGCCCGGTGCGTGCCGCATGGTTGTCATGTTCTCATCGTGCCAGCTTTCGTGTGGCCACTGGCATCCGGTACCGGATTCAAGCCAGCTTTCCAGACCGTTAATGCCACCGGCACGGCGCAACACCGCTTCATTTTCGAAGACACCCACCAGCGCCGGATCTTCCGCCAGCGGCTGCTCTGCTGGTGGCAGTTCACCGTTCGGCATACCCGCCAGGCGCTCGGGTTCGTTCTCAAGCAACATGCGCCCGCGGCGAAAATGCGGCAGCAGGGAAACGCCAGGGCGGAACATGACCAGCCCAAGCTCAGTGACAACCACTGGAGTCAGTAGCGCTCTCAAAACGGCCTCAATGCACTGTATCGAGCAGGCGCAGCAGATCAGCGAACCGGGACTCAAAGAAATGCGGCTGAGTCTCTCGCGGGTTTGCCGGGCTGGTGATATTTTTGCCGTACATGCAGCCTTTAGCGGTCAGGGACCAGAAACGTTTAACCCCATTGCTGCCGCTACGGCTGCGGCGCTCTTTGTGCTCAACGATGCCAAGCTTTGACAATTGCTGGTATGCCTGGGCAGCAGTCATCGCTATTTTGTGAGTTTTCAGCAGCGCGCTAAGAGACTGCGTTGGGCGGCTGGAGCCGTCAAGCGCGTCAGCGGGCGCATCGATAGCGTACTGTGGTGCCAGATTAGGAAGACCGACAGCTTCCTGGAGTTTCTGACAGGCGCCAAGCACTGAAGAGTTGGAAAGGTTTAATGATTTCTGCATGAAGCCGAGCAGTATGATGCCAGCCTGCATTTTATCGGCGGCAGCAGAGGAAGCATGATCTACAGTAGTGATAGCACGATCAAAGGTACGGATTACCTTAAGGTGAAATGCCGGACTGATCCACATAGCATAAGCGTAAACCAACTCCTTGCAGACGTAAGTGCCACCGTTACGCCCCTGAACTGCCATCACAGGGGCACTACGGGAAATTCCCGTAGTTTCTTTTTCGAGCAATTCAACAAGCGCCTGCGTCTCAGGTCTGCGCATGAACTCATAGACTTCCATTGAGCGAGCCGATCGGGTTTCTCCCTGGGCGTTTACCGCTGCTTTCTGAAGGTCGTTGAGGCAATAATGGGATTCAAAAAATTGACGTACGGAAACGCCGTCAATCATGAGTAATTGATTCATTTTTTTCTCCACCGTTTGAAATGCGAGCGGGACTGCAACCCCGTTTCGCTGACACAATTCGACCTTACCAACTTCTTTTGTAAAGAGCATGGGAATACTGTTCATCCATTCACCACTTTATTTAGTAGGGTGATCGTGACATCAACCCTGCCGCCCTTCACTACCGGCCCCCACTCCACCAGCAGACGTTTAACCTGCCTGTCGTCCTCCCACACTCCGGCATGCGTCAGCGAGTCCAGCAGCGCCTTGTTGTAGTTGTCGATATCCCGGCGGCGTGCGTCCGGCGGGTAGAGAATGACCTCCACTGAAGCTGGTTCGCTGGATGGCTTTGGCAGACGGCGCAACTGCTCGATAATTGCCGCGCAGGCGTCGCTCTGATATTTACGCCCGGCGGCGCTGATGAGGTGGCGGCCTTTAAGCGGCCCTTTATTCGGAGCACGCCAGTATGTGTTGACGCTCGGCGGGAAGGGTAAAATTAGCTTCATGCCTCGGACCCTCTGCGTTTCAGCCATTCATGAGCCAGATCAGCCGAGCTTTCCTCACCCGCCAGTAGCGCGCGGATCACTTCTTCGGCCTCATCGAGGGCCAGTGTGTCGTTTACGCCAATCACTTTGATGCCTCGCGCGGTGCCGCTGGCGATCGTGATGTAGCCTTTTTTCACCAGGGCGCGAAGGTGTTCAAAAGCAGCATTGCCAGACGCGACGCCAATCAGCGCCGCAAGCTCGGTGTAGGTCGGCGGGTAGCCGTGCATGTTGTGAAAATCCACCAGCGCATTAAGCACCTGCTGCTGCCGGTCAGTCAGTGGTTTACGTGCTTCCACGGTTCCCCCTCAGAGAATGGCCACGATGTCGGTGGCGGTTTCGCGCGTGCTGCCTTTGCTCGATATGGCGCGGCGGGCGCTGACGTGGTGCAGGTCGAAGCCATGCCCCTTGTAAAGCTCGATGATGCGGGGCGCGGTGGAATTGCTGATCACCACTCTGGCGCCACGTCGATGCGCAGCAACACAGCAGCGCGCTAACTCCTGCTGGTCGTCCCATGTAAACCCCCCGGCGGCATAGTTGGTAAAACCGGCGGTACCGGGCATAGGTTCATACGGCGGATCGCAGTAAACGACATCACCCTCACCTGCCAGTGCCAGCGTGCGGCGGTACCCGGCGTTCATGAATACGCATTTTTTAGAGATAGCGGAAAAGGCAAGCAGCTCTTTCTCGGGGAAATACGGATTGTGTTTCTTCCCCCAGCCGACATTAAAATCACCGTTGCTGTTGTAGCGGATCAGACCATTGAAACAGTGGCGATTGAGATACAGAAAGGCTGCGGCCCGCTCAGGCCCGGACATTTTCTGCTCGTTGAACTCTTCACGGCACGCTATAAAGCCGTCCAGATCATTCAGCTTTTCAAATAATCCCTTAGCCCACTCGGTTACCAGCTCGGGAACCACTGTCAGCATCTGGTACAGGTTGATCAGATCAGCGTTTACATCCGCCAGCAGGAAACTTTCATGCTTATCAGAGTTGATGAAGACCGAACCGCCGCCCACGAATGGTTCGATGAGGCGTTTACCCGCCGGGATGAGGCGATCAAATTCTGGCAGCAGTGAATACTTGCCACCAGCCCATTTGAGGAACGGGCGCTGGTAAATGCGCGGCGCTGGCGTTTCTGATGGTCTGGCAATGGTAATGATGTTATCTACCTGGCTCACTGTGAACCCCCGATATTGGTTTCGTTCCAGCGGTTACCGGCACCATCAGCGACACCGCGCGTCATTCCTGACAGGCACTTTGCCCGGCGCAGCGCGAAGCACGCTCTGGCCTGCGGCGTTTTTGCACACTCAAAGGCTTCCAGCCATACAGTGGCAGCGCGACGGCGTAAGCCCCTTGCCTCCAGATCAAGTGCCTTGTTCGCCAGTTCAACCGGACGGCCTGTTTCGCTGGGGGCAATCGGTGCGTCGGTGTAATACAGGAAAAAGCGGCCAAGCGGCTTGCGCTTTAACTGGCCGATGCTCGCCAGGCGCTCAAGCGTGCGCTGTACAACTCTGAGATCCAGATTTTCCAGGCCGCAACACACCTCGCTAGTGGTGCATTCGCCGTTTTGCTGAATGTATTCGAGTACTTCGGCAAACGTGCTCATGACCGGAACCCCGCGTTTTCCGGCAGCGTGTAGTCAACATTCTGGAAACTGGCCCGCGCTGCTGTGCTGCTTACCCATTCGCCGTTACGGCGTTCCGGGCGCCCTGCCTCAACCCACTTGTTCGCTGCCTGAAGGTAACCAGGGAATTTTGACGGCAGGAAAAGCGTTGTCGGGCGCAGGTATTCAGCCATGCGCAGATCCTGCCCCCATTTTGCGGTCGTGTAGTCCACAACAAGATCCAGCTCAGCAACGGTGAAACCGTCACCAAGGCGAGCGCGGATGTTATCCAGCGAAGATTTACTGACCTGATACCGTGATCCGGTCTTCTGGTTCAGGTAAGTCAAAACCTGTTTAGCCTGATCGGTGATAACCACCGCAACGTCGGGTTGCGCAGCAACCGGACAAGAAGGTTTTTTATCTGATGGATCTTGTTTTGAATTTACTGACGGATCCCCGCCAGATTCTGGGGGGTGAAAACTGCCGGTTTTGCTCGATTTCGACGCGTCGAATTTTGACGGGTCAGATTTTGATGCATCAGAATTTGATGCGTCAGATTTCGACGGGTCAGAATCTGACAGGTGAGAAAAGGCAGCAGCCTGGAGTTTTGCCACGTTGAGTTGATAGACGTTAGATGCATTACGGTTGCCGTTGCGGCGCTGTTTGCGTGACAGCCACCCTTCATCCTCCAGCTTACCAATGGCGGTACGTACCGTACTAACGCCTGCGCCAAGCTGGCGGGCAATCGTCTCGATGGACGGCCAGCACACGCCCTCGTCGTTGCTGAAGTCAGCCAGGCGCGCCATGATCGCCACGCTGGACAGCTTCATGCCAGAAGCGGCACAGGCGTCCCAGACGTAACCGGTTAATTTAGTGCTCATGGTCGTCCTTTATTTCTCTGAATTTACGCTGGAACTGCTCAAGCGGGCTGAAGCATTCATGCTCGTAACCTTGCGCTTCACGAAGATAGATAACGCGCTGCTTTTCTGGCTCCCAGCGGATGACCCGTACCGGGATTCCGCGGTGGTCTCTGAACCGCCGGTTAACTTCAGCCATTCTTCGCGCCCCTGCTCGTTCATAGTGGCAAACGCCTCTACCATTCCGTCGGCTCGCTGGTAGTTGTGGACGTCAGCGGTACCGCGTACTCTTTCCTCATAGCCGAACGGTGCATTACGCCCCACCAGCGGTGGGCAGCGGAATTGCTTAGCTGGCCGATATCGGTTTAAACTGTTCATGCGTAGGTATCTCCACAACGATCGACACGCCACGACGCCAGAGGCTGCAACCTGCTGGCGTCACTTCTTTTGCGGCTGAATAATTCGATGATTGCCGCGACTTCTTCTTCACGCGCAGCCATATGACGGCGGTGATATTCGTGGATAAGTTCTGCTTCATGCTGTTCAATCACCCCGTCTTCCAGTGCCTTTTGGATAATCTGATCAACCTGCCCGCGAGCTGCGGCGGTGCGCATCGCCCTGCTGAAAAGGTCGACGCGATCGAGATCTTCAAAGGTTGGAACTTCCACCAGCAGACAGCCGCGGCGCTTAGCAAAGTAATCAGCCAGGAATGAGGTATTCGATAAGTCCTCCATCGCTTCCAGCTCTGTCACTTCAAAAAACCGGCAGCCGTTTTTCTCGTAGAGGTTGTTATTGAACTGCGTGGCGGTCATGCCAAGCGCACCGGCCATCGCTTCACGACCACCGGGATAGGCTTTACACATCGCTTTAACCACTTCTTTCAAACTGTGCTCTACCATCTTGTTTTTCCTTTGGTAGTTACCGAACAGCGCAACTGCTGTTACTGTTTCGGATAAATATCCGGACGCAGATCCGACTTGGTAATAGAACCGCCCGTTTTCTCTTCCAGCTTTTTAGCTAATGAGAAACCAGCTTTTTTGTAGCCATTAAAAACAAGGCGTAGATAACCAGGAGTTGAGCCGACACATTTGGCTAACTCGCCTTGCTGCCCTTTGGTTAATGAATCCCAGTAGTCTTTCATGTTATGTACCTCCTGTGTACATATTACACGAAAATAATGAACCCTCAAGGTACTTGTACCCATAAGGTACACGATGTTTAATTTCTGAATGAAAACGATAAACGAAATTCGCCGGGATAACGCTCGGAAACTCAGAGATGGTGCGGGTGGCAATACTTCATTTGCCGCCATGATTGACCGCGACCCAACTCAAACAAGCCGCTTCATGGGGAATGGGGCAACAAAAAACATAGGCGATGATATGGCTCGCCACATCGAGAAATGTTTCAACCTGCCGACAGGCTGGATGGATCAAGAACATCAAACCACTAATGTTTCCAAAGCGCTGGATGTGTCGAATACTAATAAAACATTCACATTGGTGCCGGTAATATCTTGGGTACAAGCAGGCGCATGGACAGAAGCAGGTTATACAGAGGTTGATTTAAGTGTGACGGAAAACTACCCATGCCCTGTAGCTTGTAGCCCTATGACCTACATTCTTCGAGTCATAGGGGATTCAATGATTACGGAATACAGTCCAGGCGATATGATTTTTGTAGACCCGGAAGTAGCTGCATCCCATGGTGATGATGTAATAGCTCTTATGCATGAAACCGGAGAAACAACTTTCAAACGGCTTATTGAGGATGGCGGCAGTAAGTACCTGAAAGCGCTAAATCCAAACTGGCCTGAGCCTTACATGAAAATAAACGGTAACTGCTCAATTATAGGAACCGTCATTTTTTCAGGTAAGCCACGAAGAAATAAGATAAAAAATTAAACAATTCAATAAACCTGCTCCGGCAGGTTTTTTTGCGCTTGACAATGTACCCTTGCGGTACATAATGTACCTGTAAGCAACACCGACGTATGACACATGCGTCGTTAGCGGTCCGGTGGGTTCACTTGACAGTATCCCTAACCCAAGCGGGTAGCCGGAATGTGCAAGCCAGCCCCGTACTTTGGCCTGAGCGATTCACCATCGTGGCGATTCGGTGTGACCACCGGGAAGAGTCCGGGCACAACAGGAAAGAGCACTGAAGATGCCAGG
Organism: Kosakonia sp. PSU_27; assembly: GCF_039409795.1. Lineage (NCBI taxonomy): Bacteria > Pseudomonadati > Pseudomonadota > Gammaproteobacteria > Enterobacterales > Enterobacteriaceae > Kosakonia > Kosakonia sp. PSU_27. The sequence continues at coordinate 194,063 of NZ_JBCIVK010000004.1, forward strand.
AAACGCCCTACCGCCAGGCAGATAGACGGGTTATCCCGCAAGGGGTGGCGGCAGTGCTCTCTCCGTTGTGATGTTCGTAAGCGCGATGCAGCGCACCGGTGTCACAGCAAACCAATAATGCCAACTGGTAATACTTTGGCGGCGTCTGATCTTTCCCGTGAGGGCGCCGCAATTTTTTACGCAACACAAGAGAGCATCACCGCCGGGACGGCTCATTCCCCAATCCCGTCGGGCGGCTTCTCACCGCAGGTGCTCTCCTGTGTTGTGTGGAGATACTAACCGGCGGTGTCTGCCGCCATTCAGAGGGTAAAACCGATGGACAAAGAACGTTTGACCAATATCCCCGACTTCTTCGGGGAACTCGACGGCGGTGTATTCGAAACGAAAGTGGCTGCAGCACTGAATGAAGTTGCCCTGGGCGTGCTTAACAACGGCAACAAAGGCAAGGTGACACTCACTTTCGACATTTCCCGCCTTAGCAATTCGATGGAAGAAAAGCGCGTGGGCATCGTGCATAAGCTGGCTTTCGTTAAGCCCACACCGCGAGGCAAGTCGTCAGAAGAAGACACTACTGAAACCCCGATGTATGTCAACCGCGGCGGGAAGCTCACCGTGTTGCAGGAAGACCAGGGGCAACTGTTCACCCTTCAGGGCCAGCCGAACCAGGCACAGCGCTAACCGGCCCGGTTTCTTAATCAATCACGTAAGGAAAAACCATGTCTCAACAAGTCGACTCAACCGCCATCAGTCAGATCCGCGATCTGGTTTTCAGTCAGTTGGTTGAAGAAAAGCTCGCTGGCGCTGACTGCCCGGCTGTCGCGCTGCCGAAAGATGTAAGCGTGGAAAGTCTGGAAGAGCTATATACCACCCGTTTTCGGTTCCGCGGAAAGATGGAAACCCAGAGTATCGAAGATTTCGTCCGCTACTCCAGCGACTATGCTGCTGACGGCACCCGCTGTTTTATCAATGCCGACAGCATGGCAGCGGTATCCGTATTCAACCTGGGCACGCTGGAAAATCCCGGTCATGCAGATAACAAAGCTGTTCTGGCACTAAAACGCACCTCATCGTATACCGCGCTGCTGAATATTAACGGCGATCGCAACAACCAGAAGCAACTGGCTGAGTGGCTGGAAGATTGGTCTGATTATGTCACCGGGTTCGATGCCGACGGACAGGTTATTGAAGCCAAGCGCGCGGCGGCGGCTGTTCGCAAAATTACAATCGACGCGATTCGCAGCGCGGAATTTGAAGATCAGGACTTCAGCGGTAAGCGCTCTGTAATGGAAAGTGTTGAAGCCAAGAGCAAAGACATTATGCCGGTGGCGTTCGAATTTAAGTGTGTCCCTTATGAAGGGCTTGGTGAATACCGCATCAAGCTTCGCATGAGTATTCTCGCCAGCGACAATCCGGTGCTGGTTCTGCGTATCACGCAACTGGAAAGCTACGAAGAAGAGATGGCCGCCGAATTCCGCGATCTGCTCGTAGAAAAATTCAAAGGCAGTAGCGTGGAAACATTTATCGGTACCTTCAGCGCTTAATTTCTCTGCTGCAAATGCCCCGCAGCGGGGCATTTCTGGAAGCGAAATCAATTTAATTATCGCCACCCGGCGAGGGATTCGTGCATCCAAAAATCGCGCGTTGCAGCGCGCAAAGGAGATACAACGCAATGAAAATCGTCTTTATAAATGGTGAATCTAAATGCGGTTGCAAAATGCAATTCAGCGACGGTTACGGTGAATACTCTGACGTCCATGAAATTACGCTATGTGAAATACATGGCGGTGCTCGTTCAGCAAAAGTAACTCCGGTGCAAGTAGAACGCGATCAATACGGCTACTGGACTCACCCGGTATACAACGATTTCTGCGATGGTCGCGAGCATATTCCAACCGCTGAATTTAATGCATGGATGGACGCTAACGGGCTGGAATGGACAGTAGATTACCGCGATGAGGAAGAAATTGATCCGCCTGTCGATGGTTACGACATTTCGAAATGGCAACCAGAAGCGCCTGCTGGGTATGGATGGTTTGTTGGTTCCATTCACGACACGGAAGATGGTGCCGTTTGCATCTGGCTTCGCAATAAATCCGAACCATCCCCAGAAACCGCAGCTATCGCCCGCCAGTTTGAGCAGATGAAAGGGGTGCAACCGTGAAAGAGCGCCCAATGTTTTTTAACGACGAGATGGTTCGCGCCATTCTCGATGGCAGGAAGACGCAGACACGCAGGATCATGAAGGTGCAGCCTGAATCAAACCGGTTCGGCCTTTTACGCATCTCTGATTCAACCAAACGTAACGATATCGGCAAATACCACTGGGCTGAATCGAATGCCACTGGCACTCACGCCCGCTCTAAGTTGTTCTCTTGCCCGTACGGTGATGTAGGCGATCGTATCTGGGTGCGCGAGACGTTCTCATGCATCGGTAATGAAGATGGTCATCCAGTGGATGCACATGGCAACTTGTGCAGCAGAGAAGACGCGCAGCGTATTTATCGCGCCAGCGCTATTCATAAACCCAAAAACTACGGCCTTTGGACTTCTCAGGATGGCTTCGATTTTGAAGGAGCCTGGACGCCATCAATACACATGCCGCGCTGGGCCAGCCGCATCACGCTGGAGATTACCGGAGTTGGAGTGCAGCGCCTCCAGTCAATCAGTCCGTACGATGCCGCGCATGAAGGGTTGGTTAAGCTACCTGCCACTGGCCGGTATTGCTTAAATCAGGGGGATCAATATTTCGGCGGTGCAAGCCATGATGCACGCGAAGTATTTTCCTGGCTGTGGGAGTCCATCTACGGCGAAGAAAGCTGGCAGGCAAATCCGTGGGTATGGGTGATCGAATTCAAGCGCATTGAAGGCGGTGCATGATGGCAGCAGAAATCATCGACCAGGCTAACGAGCTGGTAGAGCTCAACATGGCGCACGCCTTACAACGCATTCGCATTGACCGTAATGCTCCGTCAGCCGAGCATTGCGAAGAGTGCGGCGAGGCTATACCTGAAGCGCGGCGCGCCGCTATTGCCGGTTGCAAGACCTGCGTGGATTGCCAGCAGCTCATTGAATTGGGAGCCGACCATGCTCGCTAAATTACTCGCACTGCTGAAAGGTAACAGGGCTGAAAGCACGGAATTCGATTACACCACGCAAACATGGGGCCACGCCCTGCACTTTGTTCACGGCTTCAAGGAAAAGGGAAAGATGGAGATCACAGGCCATTACTTTGGCGCTGGTCTGATTTACGAACCGATGCCCAGGAAAGGTGACACCTTCATGATTTCATTTACCAACAACCGTATAGGTGTTCTCCGCGTTCACTCTATTAAGTTCTACCGCGATCCGAGTGACATGTTTAATGCCACTGTTTCATTCGAGGGATTGAAGCGCTAATGGCCAGCAAACTGAAACTGCGGCGACAACGGCGCTTGCGCGAAGACGTGATCTGGTGGCGCGCTGAGGCACAGGACTGGAAAGAGATTGCGCTGGAGCACGCCGACGAGATCGCCGCACTGCGCCAGCAGGTTTTTCACGTTCCAATGCCGGTGCTTGTCCCTGCCCCAGTCATGAAATTTGTGGCTCCGGCCACCAGCGAGCCTGTGATTTGTTTGAAATGTAACGACGGCGCCAGGCTTGGTTGCTCGTCATGTGCGTACAGATTGAAATAACCGGTTGCAGCCGGTGTGGAGAAGCTAATGTCACGAATGATCCCCCTACTCGACTGGGCGAAGGAAGAATTTGGAGATCTGGCTCCAAGTGAACGTGTGTTGAAAAAATATGCGAAAGGCAAAATGATGGTTCCACCAGCGATGAAGGTAGGCCGGTGCTGGATGGTGGACCGCAGCGCGCGCTTTGTGGGTGTTCTTGCTGAACCAAAACTTCCTGTTACCGCCAGTCCAAAACTAAAACGGATTATTGCAGATGGCTGCTAGACCGCGTTCTCATAAAATCTCTATTCCAAACCTGTATTGCAAACTGGATAAGCGTACCGGGAAGGTTTACTGGCAATATAAGCACCCCATATCTGGCCGGTTCCACAGCCTCGGAACTGATGAAGCAGAAGCGAAACAAGTCGCTACAGAGGCCAACACTATCATTGCCGAGCAGCGCACCAGGCAGATACTCAGCGTTAACGACCGTCTGGCACGGATGAAGGGCAAGAGGACTGACATTACTGTAACTGAATGGCTCGATAAATATATCGCTGTCCAGGAGGATCGGTTCCAGCATAAAGAGTTAAGGCTCAATTCGTTAAAACAAAAAAATAAACCTGTTCGTTTATTTCGTGAGCATTGCGGGATGCAGCATTTAAAAGATATCTCAGCACTGGATATTGCAGAGATTATCGATGCCGTAAAAGCTGAAGGCCATAACCGCATGGCTCAAGTGGTTCGCATGGTACTTATCGACGTGTTCAAGGAAGCACAGCATAGCGGTCACGTGCCGCCGGGATTTAACCCGGCACTTGCTACTAAACAGCCGAGAAACAGAATTCAGCGGCAACGCTTATCTCTTGAAGAGTGGAACACTATATTTCTGGCAGCGGAAAAGCAGGAGCCATATCTCCAGTGTGGGATGTTACTTGCTATTGTCACTGGACAACGGCTTGGCGATATCAGCAATATGAAATTCACTGATATTTGGGACGATATGTTACATGTGGAGCAGGAAAAAACAGGTTCACGGCTGGCTATCCCACTGGATTTAAAATGTGAAGCAATTGGGCTGTCTCTGAGGGAAGTAATATCTAAATGCCGCGATGCAGTTGTCAGTAAATATTTGGTGCATTTCAGACATACCACCTCACAGGCAAAAAGAGGGGATCGTGTTTCAGGGAATGCCTTAACAACCACGTTTAAAAAAGCGCGAGATAAATGCGGACTGGAATGGAATAAAGGAGAAGCACCTACATTTCATGAACAGCGTTCTCTTTCGGAAAGGTTATATAGAGAGCAAGGCCTCGATACGCAGAAATTACTGGGGCATAAATCAAGAAAAATGACCGATAAATATAATGACGATCGCGGTAAAGACTGGACAATTGTCAGTACGAAAACGGGTTAATTTCCGTCCAGTTTTGGGGAAGGGTTTTGGGGAAAGTTTTGGGGAAGAATTTCTCAGAGCCGAAAAAAACGGGAACCAACCGGTTCCCGTATTTGTTTAACCCGCGAGGCGGATTACATGTTCGCTATAATCGCGTCGCCAAACTCTGAACATTTCAGCAGCTTAGCGCCTTCCATCAGACGTTCGAAATCGTAGGTCACGGTTTTGGCGTTGATCGCGCCGCTCATGCCTTTAACGATCAGGTCAGCCGCTTCAACCCAGCCCATGTGACGCAGCATCATCTCTGCGGAAAGGATCACAGAGCCCGGGTTCACTTTGTCCTGACCTGCATACTTCGGCGCCGTGCCGTGAGTCGCTTCGAACAGCGCACACTCGTCACCAATGTTCGCACCAGGAGCGATACCGATACCGCCAACCTGCGCCGCCAGGGCGTCGGAGATGTAGTCACCGTTCAGGTTCATACAAGCGATAACGTCATATTCTGCCGGGCGCAGCAGGATCTGTTGCAGGAACGCATCGGCAATCACATCTTTAATGATGATCTCTTTACCGGTTTTCGGGTTCTTGATTTTCTGCCACGGACCGCCATCGATCAGTTCGCCGCCGAACTCTTCGCGAGCCAACTGGTAACCCCAGTCTTTGAACGCGCCTTCGGTGAACTTCATGATGTTGCCTTTGTGCACCAGCGTTACAGAATCACGGTCGTTAGTGATTGCGTATTCAATCGCGGCGCGCACCAGGCGCTTGGTGCCTTCTTCGGAGCACGGTTTGATGCCGATACCGCAATGTTCCGGGAAGCGAATTTTCTTCACGCCCATCTCTTCACGCAGGAATTTGATCACTTTCTCTGCCTCGGCTGAGTCGGCTTTCCACTCGATACCCGCGTAAATATCTTCTGAGTTTTCACGGAAGATGACCATGTCGGTCAGTTCCGGATGTTTTACCGGGCTCGGCGTGCCATCGTAGTAACGTACCGGGCGCAGGCAGATGTACAGATCCAGTTCCTGGCGCAGCGCAACGTTCAGGGAACGGATGCCGCCGCCAACTGGCGTGGTCAGGGGGCCTTTAATCGCAACGCGATACTCACGAATCAGATCAAGTGTTTCAGGCGGCAGCCAGACGTCCTGGCCGTAAACATGGGTAGATTTCTCACCGGTATAAATTTCCATCCAGGAAATTTTACGCTCGCCCTTATAGGCTTTCTCCACAGCGGCATCCACCACTTTCAGCATCGCCGGGGTCACGTCCACGCCGATACCGTCACCTTCAATGAACGGGATAATCGGGTTATTCGGAACGTTGAGCTTGCCATTTTGCAGGGTGATCTTTTTACCTTCCGCCGGAACAACTACTTTGCTTTCCATTCACCTCTCCTTCGAGCGCTTCTGGTTGTTTGCTCGCTGACTTCATGCCGGGGCGCTCAGACTGCGTCCGCTCACCTGTTACGTGATTCACACAGAGCAAACCGTTTTTGTTAATGAATTGTAATGAGCCCGAACATACTAACCGATACTCAGGCTCCATGAAAGGCAATCGTGATTCAGCTATAATGCGGCAATTGATAACTACTGAAAATACCATGAACAAAACTTCTTTTAGAAATCACCGCCTTAAGCGATTCAGCTCACGACAAGCCACCAGGTCTGAACCACAAAACCAACCAAAACGCGTGATTCTGTTCAATAAACCCTACGATGTTTTGCCGCAATTCACCGATGAAGCCGGACGCAGCACGCTGAAAGATTTTATTCCGGTACAGGGCGTTTACGCCGCAGGCCGCCTGGATCGCGACAGTGAAGGGCTGCTGGTGTTGACAAATGATGGCGCGCTACAGGCAAGCCTGACGCAACCAGGCAAACGTACCGGCAAAATCTATTACGTGCAGGTGGAAGGCGAACCGACACCGGCTGCAATTGAAGCGCTGCGTACAGGGGTAACGCTGAACGATGGCCCGACACTGCCTGCTGGCGTTGAGCGCGTAGAGGAGCCGGGCTGGCTGTGGCCGCGTAATCCCCCCATTCGCGAGCGCAAATCGATTCCTACCGCCTGGCTGAAAATCACCCTGTATGAGGGTCGTAACCGCCAGGTGCGGCGCATGACGGCGCATGTTGGCTTCCCTACCCTGCGTCTCATCCGCTACGCTATGGGAAACTACACGCTGGATAACCTCGCCACTGGCGAATGGCGTGATGCTTAATCAGGGAGGCTATGATGTTTAAACCCCATGTAACTGTCGCTTGCGTGGTACACGCGCAGGGTAAATTTCTGGTCGTCGAAGAAACCATTCGCGGCAAGGTGCTGTGGAATCAGCCCGCAGGCCACCTCGAAGCCGATGAAACCCTGCTGCAAGCGGCAAAGCGTGAGCTGTGGGAAGAGACGGGTATTCACGCCGAACCGCAACACTTTATCCGGATGCACCAGTGGCTGGCGCCGGATCGCACGCCGTTCCTGCGTTTTTTATTTGCCGTCGAGCTTAACGAAATGTGCGCCACTGAACCCCATGACAGCGATATCGATTGCTGCCACTGGGTCACCGCAGACGAGATCCTGAACGCGCGAAACCTGCGTTCGCCGCTGGTTGCGGAGAGCATTCGCTGCTACCAGACCGGCCAGCGTCTGCCGCTGGAAACCATCGCAGAATTTAACTGGCCGTTTACAGGGGATGCCTGAGCCGCCAGCCCGTGCTAGAATACGCCGCCCTGAAGTTCTTAGTCGCGAGTATTCTATGTCTGATAGCCCAAAAAAAGTGATCGTCGGCATGTCCGGCGGTGTCGACTCTTCCGTTTCCGCTTACCTGTTGCAACAACAAGGTTACAAGGTGGAAGGCCTGTTCATGAAGAACTGGGAAGAGGATGACGGCGAGGAATACTGCACTGCGGCGGCGGATCTTGCCGACGCGCAGGCCGTTTGCGACAAGCTCGGCATTAAGCTTCACACCGTCAATTTCGCCGCAGAATACTGGGACAACGTGTTCGAGCATTTCCTGGCTGAATATAAAGCTGGACGTACGCCGAACCCGGATATTCTGTGCAACAAAGAGATCAAATTTAAAGCCTTCCTTGAGTTCGCCGCCGAAGATTTGGGTGCCGACTATATTGCCACCGGCCACTACGTGCGCCGCGCCGACGTTGACGGCAAAAGCCGCCTGCTGCGCGGTCTTGATGGCAATAAGGATCAGAGCTACTTCCTGTATACGCTCGGTCACGAGCAAATCGCGCAGAGCCTGTTCCCGGTTGGAGAACTTGAAAAACCGCAGGTGCGTAAAATCGCCGAAGAGCTGGGGTTGATTACAGCGAAGAAAAAAGACTCGACCGGTATCTGCTTTATTGGCGAGCGTAAATTCCGCGAATTCCTTGGCCGCTATCTGCCCGCCCAGCCGGGTAAAATCCTTACCGTCGACGGGGAAGAGATCGGCGAGCACCAGGGTTTGATGTATCACACGCTCGGCCAGCGTAAAGGGCTGGGCATCGGCGGCACTAAAGAAGGCAGCGAAGAGCCGTGGTATGTGGTCGATAAAGATGTTGAAAACAACATTCTGATTGTCGCCCAGGGTCACGAACACCCGCGCCTGATGTCTGTCGGGCTGATCGCTCAACAGCTGCACTGGGTCGATCGCGAGCCGCTGAAAGGTACGCTGCGCTGCACGGTAAAAACGCGTTATCGCCAGGAAGATATTCCCTGCACGGTTACCGCGCTGGATGATGATCGCATTGATGTCCGCTTCGATGCACCGGTTGCCGCCGTTACACCGGGGCAATCTGCGGTGTTCTACCTGGGCGAAGTGTGCCTCGGCGGCGGTATTATTGAGCAGCGCCTGCCGCTGCCCCTTTAAAAGACCTTTTGCACAACCGGACTGGCCAACGCCCGCAGCAGTGATGTCTGGCGGGCAGATAAAGGAGTGAGTGTGGCGAAGAACTATTACGATATTACCCTGGCGCTGGCGGGAATTTGCCAGTCGGCTCGTCTGGTGCAGCAACTGGCGCACCAGGGACACTGCGACGCAGATGCGCTGCATGTCTCGTTAAATAGCGTAATCGACCTGAACCCGGACTCCACCTTAGGCGTCTTTGGCGGCAGCGAAACCAACCTGCGTACCGGGCTGGAAACGCTGCTCGGCGTGCTGAACGCCAGCAACCGCCAGGGGCTGAACGGTGAGCTGACCCGTTACACGCTCAGTATGATGGTGCTGGAGCGCAAGCTCGCCGCCAGCAAAGGCGCGATGGAGACGCTCGGTAACCGCATCGCCGGTTTGCAGCGCCAGTTAGAGCATTTTGACCTGCAGTCAGAAACGCTGCTGAGCGCAATGGCCGCCATCTATGTAGACGTTATCAGCCCGCTGGGACCGCGTATTCAGGTCACCGGCTCGCCTGCCGTGCTGCAAAGCCCGCAGGTGCAGGCGAAAGTCCGCGCCACCTTGCTGGCCGGTATCCGCGCTGCGGTGCTGTGGCACCAGGTTGGCGGCGGTCGTCTACAGTTAATGTTTTCCCGAAATCGCCTGTCGACGCAGGCCAAACAAATTCTCGCTCATTGTTAACCTCCCGGAGTTGTGACTTATGGAATTATCCTCCCTGACCGCCGTTTCCCCTGTCGATGGACGTTACGGCGATAAAGTCAGCGCACTGCGTGGCATCTTCAGCGAATTCGGTTTGCTGAAATTTCGCGTTCAGGTTGAAGTACGCTGGCTGCAAAAACTGGCGACCCACGCGGCGATCAAGGAAGTTCCTGCTTTTGCTGCCGACGCAAACGGTTACCTCGATAAAATCGTTGAAGACTTCAACGAAGAAGACGCCGCGCGCATCAAAACCATCGAACGCACCACCAACCATGACGTGAAAGCGGTGGAGTATTTCCTGAAAGAGAAAGTGGCAGGGATCCCGGCGCTGCACGCCGTTTCTGAATTTATCCACTTCGCTTGTACCTCAGAAGACATCAACAACCTGTCTCACGCGCTGATGCTGAAAACCGCGCGCGACGAAGTGATCCTGCCGTACTGGCGCAAGATCATCGAGGCGGTAAAAGATCTGGCCGTTCAGTACCGCGATATCCCGCTGCTTTCCCGTACTCACGGCCAGCCGGCAACGCCGTCGACGCTGGGTAAAGAGATGGCGAACGTGGCTTACCGCATGGAGCGCCAGTTCCGCCAGCTTAACCAGGTGGAAATTCTGGGCAAAATCAACGGTGCGGTCGGCAACTATAACGCCCATATCGCCGCTTACCCGGAAGTGGACTGGCATCAGTTCAGCGAAGAGTTTGTCACCTCGCTGGGTATTCAGTGGAACCCGTACACCACGCAGATTGAGCCGCATGACTATATTGCCGAGCTGTTTGACTGCATGGCGCGTTTCAACACGATCCTCATCGATTTCGACCGTGATATCTGGGGTTACATTGCGCTGAACCACTTCAAGCAGAAAACCATCGCCGGTGAAATTGGCTCTTCAACCATGCCGCACAAAGTTAACCCGATTGACTTTGAAAACTCAGAAGGCAACCTTGGGCTGTCCAACGCCGTGTTGCAGCATCTGGCCAGCAAATTGCCGGTTTCCCGCTGGCAGCGCGATCTGACCGATTCCACGGTGCTGCGTAACCTGGGTGTTGGTGTGGGTTATGCATTGATTGCCTACCAGTCAACGCTGAAAGGCGTGAGCAAACTGGAAGTGAACCGCGACCGCCTGCTTGATGAGCTGGATCATAACTGGGAAGTACTGGCCGAGCCGATCCAGACCGTCATGCGCCGCTACGGGATCGAAAAACCGTACGAAAAACTGAAAGAGCTGACGCGCGGTAAACGCGTTGATGCGGAAGGCATGAAGCAGTTTATCGATAGCCTGGCGCTGCCGGAAAACGAAAAAGAGCGCCTGAAAGCGATGACCCCGGCCAATTATATTGGTCGTGCCATCACTATGGTTGATGAATTGAAATAACCCCCCCGCCGTTGCTGTTAGCCCTCTTTCCGCCGCGAAAGAGGGTTTCTTTCTCCCCCGGTTTAAGAAATGTTTATCCCCTGCGCACCACAATCAGCGTTAAACTATTTATATCAAAAATATATGGAGAGTTCTGACGATGCGCGTACTCGTTGTGGAAGATAATGCTCTGTTGCGTCACCATTTAAAGGTTCAGTTGCAGGAGTTAGGACATCAGGTCGACGCCGCAGAAGATGCAAAGGAAGCGGATTACTTTCTTAACGAACATCTGCCGGACATCGCCATTGTCGATCTCGGTCTGCCGGATGAAGACGGTCTGTCGCTGATCCGCCGCTGGCGCAGCCATGACGTCACGCTGCCGGTGCTGGTGCTTACCGCACGCGAAGGCTGGCAGGACAAAGTGGAAGTGCTGAGCGCCGGTGCAGATGACTATGTCACCAAACCGTTCCACATTGAAGAAGTGGTCGCGCGTATCCAGGCGCTGATGCGCCGCAACAGCGGCCTCGCGTCTCAGTTGATCTCCATGCCGCCGTTCCAGGTCGATCTCTCCCGTCGCGAACTCTCTATTAATGACGACGTGGTAAAACTCACCGCTTTTGAATACACCATTATGGAAACGCTTATCCGCAACAGCGGCAAAGTGGTCAGCAAAGATTCGCTGATGCTGCAGCTTTACCCCGACGCTGAACTGCGCGAAAGCCACACTATCGACGTTTTGATGGGGCGGTTACGTAAGAAAATCCAGACGCTCTATCCTGACGACGTTATCACTACCGTGCGCGGCCAGGGCTACCTGTTCGAACTGCCGAAATGAGACGCCTGCTGCGGCATTTTCTGCCGCTCTCTCTGCGGGTTCGTTTTTTACTCGCCACAGCCGCCGTTGTGATGGTGCTTTCTCTGGCCTACGGTATGGTGGCGCTGGTGGGTTATAGCGTCAGCTTTGACAAAACGACCTTCCGCCTGCTGCGTGGCGAGAGCAACCTGTTTTATACCCTGGCGCACTGGGATAACAATAAACTCAGTGTGGATCTGCCTGACACCCTCAATTTGCAAAGCCCGACCGTGGCGCTGATTTACGATCAGCAAGGGAATCTTATCTGGTCGCAGAAAGATGTACCGTGGCTGCAAAATCTGATCGAGCCGGACTGGCTTACCGCTAACGGCTTTCATGAGATAGAAGCCGATGTCGATAACAGTAGTACGCTGGTTGATGACGATCACTCGATTGCCCAGAAGCTGAAAGAGATCCGCGAAGATGACAGCAGCTCAGAGATGACGCACTCGGTGGCGGTGAATATCTACCCGGCAACGGCGCACATGCCGCAGTTAACCATTGTGGTGGTCGATACCATCCCCATTGAGCTTAAACGCTCTTATATGGTGTGGAGCTGGTTCGTTTACGTGCTCGCCGCCAACCTGCTGTTAGTGGTGCCGCTGTTATGGCTGGCGGCGTGGTGGAGCTTGCGGCCGATTGAAGATCTGGCGCGCGAAGTGCGCGAGCTGGAAGAGCACCATCGCGAACAGCTCAACCCGGAAACCACCCGCGAGCTCACCAGCCTGGTGAGCAACCTCAATCGGTTGTTAAAAAGTGAACGCGAGCGGTACGACAAATACCGCACTACCTTGACCGATCTGACGCACAGCCTGAAAACGCCGTTAGCGGTGCTGCAAAGTACCCTGCGATCGCTGCGCGGCGAGAAAATGACCGTCAGTGACGCTGAGCCGGTGATGCTGGAGCAAATCAGCCGGATATCCCAGCAAATTGGCTACTACCTGCACCGGGCAACCATGCGCGGTTCCAGCGGTTTGCTCAGCCGTGAACTGCACCCGGTCGCGCCCCTGCTCGACAGCCTGACCTCGGCGCTGAATAAAGTGTATCAGCGCAAAGGCGTCAATATTACGCTCGATATTTCACCGGAAATCAGTTTTGTCGGCGAGAAAAACGATTTTATGGAAGTGATGGGCAACGTGCTGGATAACGCCTGCAAATACTGTCTGGAGTTTGTCGAAGTTTCTGCCCGGCAGACCGACGATACGCTGCATATTCTGGTGGAAGATGACGGGCCGGGAATTCCTGCGGCGAAACGCGAGATGGTGTTTGATCGCGGGCAGCGTGCCGACACGTTACGCCCCGGCCAGGGCGTCGGGCTTGCGGTGGCGCGAGAAATTGTTGATCAGTACGAAGGGCAGATCCTGACCGGTGAAAGCCTGCTCGGTGGCGCAAAAATGGAGGTGATTTTTGGCCGTCAGCAGACGATAACAGCCAACGATTAATCTTCCACCGTAACAACGCGGGCAAAAAGAACAAAAAGGAGCCATTACGGCTCCTTTTTACTTTTATGTCACATTGTTACGCAGACAAAATGACATATCAGCATTACTATGATCCTTTATTCAGCCACTGATTATTTGCCGGAAACGCATATGGAATATCACGTAGAGATAAACTGGCCAGACTTTATTCAACGCTACTGGCAAAAACGCCCGGTGGTGCTGAAGCGTGGCATTAAGAATTTCGTCGACCCGATAAGCCCCGATGAGCTGGCAGGGCTGGCAATGGAAAATGAAGTGGACAGCCGGCTGGTTAGCCACCTTGATGGCAAATGGCAGGTCGGGCACGGCCCTTTTGAAAGTTACGATCACCTGGGTGAGAGCAACTGGTCGCTGCTGGTGCAGGCGGTGAACCACTGGCATCAGCCGGCCGCCGCGTTGATGCGCCCGTTCCGGGTACTGCCCGACTGGCGCACAGACGATCTGATGATCTCATTCTCCGTGCCCGGCGGCGGTGTTGGCCCGCATCTCGATCAGTATGATGTGTTTATCATTCAGGGAACCGGCCGTCGTCGCTGGCGTGTCGGCGAGAAAACGCCGCTCAAGCAGCACTGCCCGCATCCGGATCTGCTTCAGGTCGATCCGTTCGAAGCGATTATTGATGAAGAGATGGAGCCGGGCGATATTCTCTATATTCCGCCAGGATTTCCGCACGAAGGCTATTCGCTGGAAAACTCACTGAACTACTCGGTAGGTTTCCGTGCACCAAGCGGTCGCGAGCTGATTAGCGGCTTCGCCGATTATGTTCTGCAACGCGAGCTGGGCAGCCAGCGTTACAGCGATCCCGACGAGCAGCTGCGCGACCATCCGGCAGATATTTTGCCGCACGAACTGGATAAACTGCGCGAAATGATGCTTGAGCTGATTAATCAACCGGAGCAGTTCAGGGAGTGGATGGGCGAATTTATCTCCCAGTCACGCCACGAACTGGATGTTGCGCCGCCAGAGCCGCCTTATCAACCGGATGAGATCTATGATGCGCTGCAACAAGGCGACAAACTGGTGCGCCTTGGCGGCCTGCGCGTGTTGCGAATCGGGGAAGATGTGTTCGCCAACGGCGAGCGGATCAACTCTCCACATCGCCCGGCGCTGGAGGCACTCGCCAGCCATATCGTGCTGACGGGAGATCTGCTCGGCGATGCGCTGGAAGATCCCTCGTTCCTCGCCATGCTTGCGGCGCTGGTTAACAGCGGTTACTGGTTCTTTGAAGATTAATGCCTGAGGTTGCCCGGCGGTGCTTGCCACCGGGCAATAGAAGAAGGTTTACTCAGCTTTGGCGGTCAGTTCGGCGATGCGTACAATCACCTGCACCGCTTTCTCCATCCCTTCCAGCGTCACAAATTCATGTTTACCGTGGTAGTTATAACCGCCGGTAAACAGGTTCGGACACGGTAATCCCATAAACGAGAGCTGCGCCCCGTCAGTGCCGCCGCGGATCGGTTTCAGATCGGGTTCAATATCGCAGTCGCGCATGGCCTGTTGCGCCACGTCCAGAATGTGCGGAAACTCGACCACTTTCTCGTGCATATTGTAGTAGCTGTCTTCAATCACCAGTTCGATATAGCAGTCCGGGTGCAGACCCTTGCCGACTTTTTTGGCGATCTCCATCATCTTACGTTTACGCGCTTCGAAGTTTTTGCGGTCAAAATCGCGGATGATGTAGTGCATGTCGGCGCGATCGACCGAGCCTTTAATGCTGGTGAGATGATAAAACCCTTCGTAGCCCTCGGTCTGTTCCGGACTCTCCTCTTCCGGCACCAGCGCGTGAATTTTGCTGGCGAGCGTCAAGGCGTTAACCATCACCCCTTTCGCCGTGCCGGGATGCACGTTGTTGCCAACAATTTTTATGTTCACCGACGCCGCGTTGAAGTTCTCAAACTCCAGCTCGCCCACGCCGCCGCCATCAACGGTATAGGCCCATTTCGCGCCGAATTTCTCCACGTCGAAATGCTTCGCCCCTTTGCCCACTTCTTCATCCGGCGTGAACGCGACGCAAATATCGCCATGCGGAATATTTTTCTTTTTCAGTACCGCCAGCGCGGTCATGATTTCGGCGACGCCGGCTTTATCATCCGCGCCAAGCAACGTTTTGCCGTCGGTGGTGATCAGCGTCTGGCCCAACATCTGGTGCAGCACCGGGAACATCACTGGCGAGAGGATCTCATCGCCAATGCCCAGCGCAATATCGCCGCCGCGATAGTTTTCAACAATTTGCGGGTTAACATTTTTGCCGCTGTAATCCGGCGAGGTGTCGACATGAGAAATAAAACCAATGGCCGGAACCGGCGTTTGCACATTCGACGGCAGTTTCGCCATCACCGTGCCTTTGTCGCTTAATGTCACATTTTCCAGCCCCATCTCTTCCAGCTGGTTCTGAAGTAAACGCAGGAGCTTCCATTGGCCGTCTGTGCTTGGCACCTGGCGGACGCCGGGCTTAGATTGAGTATCCAGAGAAACGTACTGCAAAAAACGCTCTAATAATTTGTCCATGAAGCCCCCCTACAAAATGTCACAACATTATCAGTAAGCGCGAAAAGACAAATATTGCGTCAGGTCACTTTTACCCCGTAAACGGCAATATTTTCAAAATTGCGCGCGGCGTAGTCAGTATTGTTGAGAACATGCGGTGTTGCGCGGTCAAAGGAGAACAACAATTGGCGATTTCATGGGTTTGCCGTAGAATGCCAGCCCTAAAATCGTGCACAACCCTGAAGGTGGTTCATCACAAACCCCGCATCGGATATCACTTTTGATGCGCAAACACGGGACAGAGTAAATAATTGAACACACAATCGCGTTCGCGTTCACCGCTGGTGCAACTGGCTGGTATTCGCAAAAGCTTTGATGGCAAAAATGTCATTTCTGATTTTAATCTCACCATCAATAACGGCGAATTTCTGACGCTGCTTGGCCCTTCGGGCTGCGGTAAAACGACGGTTCTTCGCCTGATCGCCGGGCTCGAAAGCGTTGATGTCGGCCATATCCATCTTGATGCTCAGGATATCACCCACGTTCCGGCAGAACACCGCCATGTGAATACCGTCTTTCAAAGTTACGCCCTCTTCCCGCATATGACCGTGTTCGAAAACGTGGCATTTGGCCTGCGGATGCAAAAAACTCCGGCGCAAGAAATTACCCCGCGCGTCACCGAAGCGCTGCGTATGGTGCAGCTTGACGAGTTCGCCCAGCGTAAACCGCACCAGCTCTCCGGCGGCCAGCAACAGCGTGTCGCCATTGCCCGCGCGGTAGTGAATAAGCCGCGTTTACTGCTGCTGGATGAGTCCCTCTCCGCGCTTGACTATAAGCTGCGCAAACAGATGCAGAACGAACTGAAAGCGTTGCAGCGCAAGCTTGGTATCACGTTTGTCTTTGTGACCCACGATCAGGAAGAAGCGCTGACCATGTCAGATCGCATCGTGGTGATGCGCGACGGGCGCATCGAGCAGGACGGCACGCCGCGCGAAATTTATGAAGAGCCGAAAAACCTGTTTGTCGCCAGCTTTATTGGTGAAATCAATATTTTCAGCGCCACGGTGATTGAGCGTCTGGACGACAGCCGCGTGCGGGCAAACGTCGAAGGTCGCGAGTGCAATATCCATGTCAACTTCGCGGTGGAAAAAGGCCAGCAGCTGAACGTGCTGCTTCGCCCGGAAGATCTGCGTGTCGAAGAGATCCATGATATTGCCGAAACCGAAGGGCTGATTGGCTACGTGCGCGAACGTAACTATAAAGGGATGACGCTGGAATCGATGGTCGAGCTGGAAAACGGCAAAATGGTGATGGTCAGCGAGTTCTTTAATGAAGACGACCCGGATTTTGACCATTCGCTGGACCAGAAAATGGCCATCAACTGGGTAGAGAGCTGGGAGGTCGTGCTGGCTGATGAAGAGTACAAGTAAATTCCAGAAGGGCGTGATCGCGACCATCGTCGGTTGGCTTGTACTGTTTGTTTTCCTGCCCAACCTGATGATCATCGCCACCAGCTTTTTGACCCGCGACGACGCTAACTTCGTCAAACTGGTCTTTACGCTGGATAACTACGCCAGGCTGTTGGATCCGCTCTATTTCGACGTGCTGCTGCATTCGCTCAACATGGCCTTTATCGCCACGCTGATGTGTCTGGCGCTGGGCTATCCGTTTGCCTGGTTTCTGGCGAAACTGCCCGCCAAGGTGCGTCCGTTACTGCTGTTCTTGCTGATTGTCCCCTTCTGGACCAACTCACTGATCCGCATCTACGGGCTGAAAATTTTCCTCAGCACGAAAGGGTATCTTAACGAGTTCCTGCTATGGCTGGGCGTTATCGATACGCCGCTGCGCATTATGTTTACCCCCGGCGCGGTGATTATCGGGCTGGTCTACATTCTGCTGCCGTTTATGGTCATGCCGCTCTACTCCAGTATTGAAAAGCTCGATAAACCGCTGCTGGAAGCGGCAAAAGATCTCGGTGCCAGCAAGTTGCAAACCTTTATCCGCATCATTATTCCGCTGACGATGCCGGGGATTGTCGCCGGCTGTTTGCTGGTGATGCTGCCGGCCATGGGGCTGTTCTACGTCTCGGATTTGATGGGTGGCGCAAAAAACCTGCTGGTCGGCAACGTGATTAAGAGCCAGTTTCTGAACATCCGAGACTGGCCGTTTGGGTCGGCAACCAGCATCACACTGACCATCGTGATGGGGCTGATGTTGCTGGTTTACTGGCGCGCCGCGCGATTGCTGAATAAAAAGGTGGAGCTCGAATGATCGGTCGACTGCTGCGCGGCGGTTTTATGACCGCGATTTACGCTTACCTTTATATCCCGATCATTATTTTGATCGTCAACTCCTTTAACAGCTCGCGCTTTGGCATCAACTGGCAGGGCTTCTCCACCCAGTGGTACAGCCTGTTGATGAATAACGACAGCCTGCTGCAGGCGGCGCAGCACTCGCTGACGATGGCGGTGCTGTCGGCAACGTTCGCGACGTTAATTGGCTCGCTGACTGCCGTGGCGCTTTACCGCTACCGTTTTCGCGGCAAACCATTTGTCAGCGGCATGCTGTTTGTGGTGATGATGTCGCCGGATATCGTAATGGCAATTTCCCTGCTGGTGCTGTTTATGCTGCTCGGCGTGCACCTGGGTTTCTGGTCGCTGCTGTTTTCGCATATCACCTTCTGTCTGCCGTTTGTGGTGGTCACGGTGTTCTCGCGGCTGAAAGGGTTTGATGTGCGGATGCTGGAAGCGGCCAAAGATCTGGGTGCCAGCGAGATGACCATCCTGCGCAAAATCATCCTGCCGCTGGCGATGCCTGCTGTCGCCGCAGGCTGGCTGCTGAGCTTTACCCTGTCGATGGATGACGTTGTGGTTTCCTCTTTCGTTACCGGGCCAGGATATGAAATTCTGCCGTTGAAGATCTACTCAATGGTCAAAGTCGGCGTATCGCCGGAAGTGAACGCGCTGGCGACGATCCTGCTGGTGCTGTCGCTGGTACTGGTGATTGCCAGCCAGTTGATTGCGCGTGATACGACGAAAACAAAAAGCCTGCCTCGCCAGGCGTAATGGACGCAGCCAGTTCGGGCGGACAGCACACAGAAGCCGCAGAACGTTAGGCGTTCGGGCACTGTCCGGACCCGGAATGGCAAATAAAATAGCCTGCAAGGCAGGCTCTAACTCAGGGGACGTTTGAATGAAAAAATGGTCACGCCACCTGCTCGCGGCGGGCGCACTTGCCCTCGGCATGAGCGCCGCACACGCTGACGACAACAAAACACTCTACTTCTATAACTGGACCGAGTATGTGCCGCCGGGCCTGCTGGAGCAGTTCACCAAAGAGACCGGCATCAAGGTTATCTATTCGACGTATGAATCGAATGAAACGATGTACGCCAAGCTCAAAACCTATAAAGAAGGCGCGTACGACCTGGTCGTCCCGTCGACCTACTTCGTGGACAAAATGCGCAAAGAGGGCATGATCCAGAAGATCGACAAAACGAAGCTGACTAACTTCCACAATCTCGATCCCGAGATGCTTAACAAGCCATTCGACCCGAATAACGATTACTCCATTCCGTACATTTGGGGCGCGACTGCGATCGGCGTCAATACTGACGCCATCGATGCGAAAACCATCACCAGTTGGGCAGATCTGTGGAAACCGGAATACAAAAGCAGCCTGCTGTTAACTGATGATGCGCGCGAAGTGTTCCAGATGGCGCTGCGCAAACTTGGTTATTCCGGCAACACCACCGATGTGAAAGAGATTGAAGCGGCTAATAAAGAGCTGCAAAAACTGATGCCAAACGTGGCGGCGTTCAACTCCGATAACCCGGCGAACCCGTATATGGAAGGTGAAGTGAACCTCGGTATGGTGTGGAATGGCTCCGCCTGGGTTGCGCGCCAGGCGGGAACGCCGCTGGAGGTCGTGTGGCCGAAAGAAGGCGGTATTTTCTGGATGGACAGCTTATCGATTCCCGCAAACGCGAAAAACGTCGACGGTGCGCTGAAGTTGATTAACTTCCTGCTGCGCCCGGAAATCGCCAAACAGGTCGCGGAAACCATCGGCTACCCGACGCCAAACCTGGCGGCGCGTAAGCTGCTCAAACCTGAAGTGGCAAACGATAAATCCCTCTATCCAGATGCCGAAACCATCCAGAAAGGTGAATGGCAAAACGATGTCGGCAGCACCAGCGCCATTTATGAAGAGTACTACCAGAAGTTAAAAGCGGGCCGTTAACCGCTTTCGTCGACCGGGTCGCTCACCCGGTCGACACCGCCAGAAGCAACCCCGGTCTGGCATTTTCCGCCTGCAGCGTCCAGCCGTGCGCCAGCACAATTTCATGGCAAATCGCCAGCCCCAGCCCCGCCCCGCTATCGCGTCGATGCGCGCCGCGCCAGAAGCGCGAAAACAGCAACGGTAATTCGTCTTCCGCCACGCCCGGCCCGACATCGCGCACCGTAAACCCATTTTCACTGACGGCAATATGCACGGACGTACCGGGTGGCGCGTGCTGGATAGCGTTCTCGATCAGGTTTTTAAGCAGAGTGAATAACGCCCCGCGATCGGCGCGCCAGCGCAGCGGATCGTCTGCCGTTGATAAGGTCAACGAAACCTGCGCATCTGAAGCGATACGCTGAAGAAACTGCACGCAATCGCGGGCAATCGCATGGACATCAACCTGAGCAAACTGGTAGCTCAGTGGTTCGCTGGCCTCAGCCAGCAGTAATAACTGCTGAACCTGACGCGCCAGATGTTCGACCTGCAACAACAGCGGCTCACGGGCCTCCTCCGTGGCCTCCATCATTTCTACTTCTGCACGAATCAGCGTCAGTGGTGTTTTTAACTCATGCGCCGCTTTCGCCAGAAAATCCTGCTGATTACGATACCCCTTCTCCAGTCGCGCCAGCGCCTGGTTGAAGCTGTCAATCAGCGGGGAGATCTCTGTCGGTACGCCGCGTGTTTGCAGACGCGCATCCAGCGAGCGCGGCGAGATAAGCGCCGCCTCCGTCGACACATTGCGCAGCGGCTTGAGGGAATATTTCAGCGTCACCCACGCACAAAGCCCGAAGACCACCAGCAGCACCAGGCTGAACAACTCGATACCAAAGCGGATAAACGGTAAGGCAAAACCGCGATGCAGAAAATCGATAATCCGCGAGCTGGCGGCCATCTGGATCCACCAGGTTTTGCCTGCAAGAACATACGGTTCGGTCGCACCATCGTAAATCATGCCGTTAAGCGTGAATTTAAACTCTCGTGATACTTGCGGTGCAAGCGTCGGCCAGTGTTGCGCACCGGGCGACATCAGCACGACTCGCCCTTCGCCATCCAGCACGCGATAAGCCACATCATCGGTGATGCTTTGGTAGATCCACAGTGGAAATTGGTCGCCGTTATTGAACCCGGTCGGTTGCCCGCGCGCGTCAAACTGCAAGTCCTGAGCCAGCCGATGGGTATAGTCAGAAAGATCCATCCCCGGTAAGCGCTCTTTCACCACCCGGCCAGACAGCACCAGCAACGCAATACTCAGCAGCGCCCCGGCGACAAACGCCAGCAGGATCTTCAGCGCAAGGCTATTCAGCCAACGTTTTTTCCCGGATGGCATAGCCTAATCCCCTGAGGTTAACAATCTGCAGGCGCGAATCAATCGCCGTTAACTTACGCCTTAACCGGTGCAGCGCGACGTCGAGCGCGTTCGGCGTTACCGCATCGCTTAACCCCCATCCGGCGGCTTCCATCCGGCTACGGCGCACTACGCCGCCCTGCTTTCCCACCAGCGCTAACATGATTTGCAGCTCAGCTGGTGCCAGCGCAATGTGCTGTTCGCCACACTGCATAATGCTGGCTTCCGGCGAAAGGATTAAATCGCCCCACGCCGGTTGCAGCGGCTGGCTTTGCACCGGACGGCGCAACAGGGCACGCACACGCGCCACCAGCTCCTCCATGGCAAACGGCTTGGCGAGATAGTCATCCGCGCCCGCCTCCAGCCCTTCGACGCGATCGTGCAGCGCATCGCGGGCGGTGAGGATCAAACACGGGATCGCGACCTGCGCCTGGCGCAGGCGATGCAATAGCTGGATACCGTCGCCATCGGGCAAACCGCGATCGAGCACCAGCCCCTGATAAGAGACCTGTGCTATCGCCGCCCAGGCCGCATCGCCGCGCCCGACAATATCCACAGCGATGCCCGCCGCTGCCAGCCCTTTGGCAATCAGGCGCGCCAGATGGTCGTGATCTTCAATCAGTAATATTCGGCTCATCAGAAATAGTACAGATAACTTATTAAGATGCGGTTTTCGTTAGTCCTGTTCACCAGCGGGCTGTCCTTAATTTCCGACGCCAGCAGCGTCATTTCCACATCAGCCATCAGCGTGTGATGTTCATTGAATGTGTACAGGCTGCGTACGCCCATTTCGGTGTTAATCGAGGCATCTGCACGGTATGCAGGCCGCCACGGACGTGCTTCGCTGCGGCGCACGCCGTAGTAGTAATCGACATAGCTGCTGTTATAACGGCTGACGACCAGCCGCGGCGTCAACGTAAATTGCTCACTCAGATGCCAGCGCTTTTCTGCGCCCAGGCGTAAACGTTGCCCGCGACTGTTACCGGAAAGATCGTGAGTCCAGTCGGTAAACAGATCCACCACCGGGTTTTGCCACCCGATGCCCGCTCCGCCCCAGAATCCCCCTTTGCGCTTGTCCATCCCTTTCAGGATATCGGCATCATCGGACGAATAGCCTGCGCCATCGTAACGGGCTATTAGACCGATATTGAGCTGTTGGGTTTCACTCAGATGTAGCGCGGGCAATTTCACTTCAGCCGCCGTGCCTGAAAAGCGGAAATAACGGTTTTCATAATGCAGAATCGGGATCGGGGTGTACTGACGGTCACTATCCTGGTAAGGCTTTTGCGTGCTAATGACGCCGACGCCAACTCCCCAAACCGGCGGTTCATCGGCCCGGGCGGCAAAGACAACAGACATAAGACTGGCTGCGACAACACAACGTGGCACAACACCCATGATCATGCTCCTGTTAGCGGTGGAAACGCTATCATCAGGGGGGTTGTCTTACGGGGAACTTACCAGGGATTTTCACGATAGTCACACGCTGGCGCGTGGCGAACAGGTCAGTAAAAAGCGCTAAACCGCCATCCCCTTAGCTAAAAAGGATGGCGGTGATGGTTAAAGCTTTTTCAGCAGCTTTTCAACGTATTCCGGTACGACCTGGCTTGCCAGACCGTAGTGTTTCTCTTCAAACTCGCTGCCAACCTGGCTCGGTTCGAGATTCAGCTCTACGGTGTGCGCGCCCTGCAGTTTCGCTTCATGTACAAACCCGGCAGCCGGATAAACATGCCCGGAGGTGCCAATCGCGATAAACACATCCGCCATTGCCAGCGCGCTGTAAATCTCGTCCATCCCCAGCGGCATTTCGCCAAACCACACCACATGCGGGCGCAGCGGTGCCGGGAACTGGCAGCAGTGGCATTTGTCATCGTGCGTGACATCGCCCGTCCACGCCAGCACCTGCCCGCTTTGCGAACAGCGCACTTTCAGCAGCTCGCCGTGCATATGGATAATGTTTTTATTGCCCGCGCGTTCGTGCAGGTTGTCGATGTTTTGCGTGATCAGCAAAAAGCGATCGCCCAGCGCCTGCTCGAGCTTCGCCAGCGCCAGATGCGCGGCATTCGGCACAATCTCCGGCAGTTGCAGCTGCCTGCGCCGATCGTTATAGAAGGTTTGCACCAGTTGCGGGTTGCGGGCGAAACCTTCCGGTGTCGCCACGTCTTCAACATGATGCTCTTCCCACAGCCCGTCTGCCGCGCGGAAGGTACGAATACCGGATTCAGCGGAAATGCCCGCTCCCGTCAGAACGACGACTCTTGGTTTTTCCATTACGCCTGGCACCATTGTGTCTCTGAAAAAAATTCGCTGACGCAAGCGCTCGCGCAAACGGCGCTTGTTACGGCGAAAACGGCTGAGACGAT
This sequence comes from Kosakonia sp. PSU_27, assembly GCF_039409795.1. NCBI lineage: Bacteria > Pseudomonadati > Pseudomonadota > Gammaproteobacteria > Enterobacterales > Enterobacteriaceae > Kosakonia > Kosakonia sp. PSU_27. The sequence continues at coordinate 217,843 of NZ_JBCIVK010000004.1, forward strand.
GTGAACGTCGCGATTGCATAGCATCCTCTCAGATTAGTCAGTGAGGTGAAGAAAGGCAGCGCCGCGCATCCCGCCCGCATCGCCATGGCGCGCGCGTTCGATACGTGGTACATCGCCTGCCGGTAACAAATGCGGCGCAATACGCGCTGGCAACAGCCGGGTCAGCGCGCTGAAATTTGATAAACCGCCGCCAATCACCAGCAGATCCGGGTCGACAATGGTCAGAATATTACCCAGACACACCGCCAGCAAATCCACATAACGTTCCACATGCGCCAGCGCCTTCGCCTCGCCCTGTTCCCAGCGCGTAATGATTTCCGGCGCTGACAAGGATTGATGATAGAAGTGTCGGTACAGCCAGGCAAAACCGCGCCCGGAGAGATAGTTTTCAATACAACCGATCTTTCCGCAGCCGCAGCGGGTAAGCGGGAAATCAAAACCCATCAGCCCCAGCGCATCCACCGGCAGGCGGATATGACCGAACTCACCGGTAATAAAGCGACGGCCAGAGATGGATTTGCCATTCACCACCAGCCCACCGCCAACGCCGGTGCCGAGGATTAACCCCATCACCAGCGGATACTGGCGGAATTCGTCATCCCAGGCTTCGGAGAGCGTAAAGCAGTTGGCGTCGTTGTCGATACGCACATTGCGCTCAAGCAACGCAGTAAGGTCGGCGCGCAGCGGTTGACCGCTGGCGGCGGGGAGATTAGCGGCATACAGCGTGCCGTCGGCGGTTTCCGGCATGCCGGGAATACCGACGCCGACGCTGCCTTTGACACCGAAATGCGCATCCGCTTCGGCAACCAGATCGGCAATGGCGCGCAGAAACGCCTGATAGCTGTCGTGCGGGGTGGCGACGCGCTTTTCCCACTGTAAGCGCCGGTTGGCGTCAAAGACGCCCAACGCGATTTTACTGCCGCCGATATCAAATCCGTAATTCATTGCCACTCCTTCGTTGTGGCCCGTTCCACGCGGAATTACTGCCCGCTCAGCACTCGTGCAGGATCAATATTGCTCGCCCGGCGCGCCGGATACCAGCTTGCCAGCAGGCTTAGCGCCAGCGCCGTCACCAGCACATAGACGACATCCAGCGGGTGCAGCTCCGATGGCAGGAAATCGATAAAGTAGATATCTCCCGACAGGAACTGATGGCCGATCAACTTTTCAATCACGTTAATGATTGGCGTTAATTGCAATGATACGACAACGCCGATCACCACACCGCTGATGCTGCCAAGCAGGCCCGCCAGCAGACCGTACCAGACGAAAATGGCGCGGATAAGCCCATCTTTCGCCCCAAGCGTACGCAGCACGGCAATATCACCACTCTTGTCTTTTACCGCCATGACCAGCGTCGAGACAATGTTAAAACAGGCCACGCCAATCACTAAGACCATCGCCAGATACATTATGGCGCGGATCATCTGAATGTCGCGATACATGTAGCCGTACTTACCAATCCAGCTTTTGATATAGACGTAGCTGTTGGTCACTTCACCCGCGTCGCGCACCAGTTTATTGGCGTTAAACACATCATTTACCTTGATGTCGATGCCGGTGACGCTGCCGCCCATATCCAGATATTGCTGCGCGTCCTGCATCGGGATCATCGCATAGCTGTGATCAAGCTGGCCGCTCAGTTGCAGAATGCCCGTAACATGCAAACGCACGCGTTTGGGTTGTAGCAGTTTATGCGCGTCATCGGAGTTGGGGATCATGATGGAAACCCAGTCGCCCTGCTTCACTTTTAGCGCATCGGCCACGCCTTTACCCAGAATGATCTGCTGCTCACCGGCGCGGAAATTTTGCCAGGCGTCGCCCTGCACAAATTTCGGCAAGGCGCTAAGCTGCGTTTCCTGCGCCGGGTCAACGCCTTTCACCTGAATCGCGCGCAGGTTGGCACCGCTTTCCACCAGCCCGGTAAAATTAATATAGGGCGCAGCGGCGGCAATGCCCGGCACTTTTTTCACTTTTTCCAGCGCTGTGTCCCAGTTCGTCCACGGCTGATTCACCGGCTCGATTTCACCGTGCGGCACCACCGCCAGAATACGGTTGTTCAGTTCACGTTCGAAACCGTTCATCGCGCTTAAACCAACAATCAGCACCGCCACGCCCAGTGCGATGCCAACGGTGGAGATCACCGAAATCAGCGACACCATACCGCCACGACGGCGACCACGGCTAAAACGCAGCGCAATCAGTAAAGAGAGGGGTGAGGCCATTACTCGGCTCCCATCAGGGTGACTTCAGTGTTCAGGCGACCATCACGCATTTCTAACTGGCGATTCATACGCTTCGCCAGGTGTAAATCATGGGTCACCACGAGGAAAGCCGTGCCCTGCATTTTGTTCAGTTCGCCCAGCAGTTCGAAAATGCTGTCCGCGTTACGCGCATCGAGGTTCCCTGTCGGTTCATCTGCCAGCACCAGGCGCGGATTGTTGACCAGCGCGCGGGCAATGGCCACACGCTGGCGTTCGCCGCCGGAAAGCTCGGAAGGACGGTGGCTGGCGCGATGTTCAAGCCCAACCGCGCGCAGCATTTCCCGGGCACGCTCATTAATTTCCGCTGGTTTCTTTTTGCCAATCAACAGCGGCATTGCCACGTTTTCCAGCGCGGTGAAGTCCGGCAACAAATGATGGAACTGGTAGATAAAGCCTAATTCCCGGTTACGCAGCTCCGCTTTGGCGGTCGAGGTGAGTTTGCTCATTGGCTGGTCACGGAAAATTACATCGCCAGAGGTTGGCGTATCCAGCCCGCCTAACAGGTGCAACAGCGTACTTTTACCGGAGCCGGAGCTGCCGACAATCGCCATTAACTCCCCTTCCGCCATGCTAAAGCTGACATCATGCAGTACGTCGGTTTGCACACTGCCTTCCTGATAGCGTTTGCACAGGTTGTCGCATTGCAACAGGATCTTATTCATAACGTAAAGCCTCAGCGGGTTGAGTGGCGGCGGCGCGCCAGGAAGGATAAAGCGTAGAGAGCAGCGCGATGGCCATCGCCACCAGCGCAATACCAATCACCTGCAGCGGTTCAATCGCCACCGGCAGGGCTGCGCCATCAAGGAAGGCACCGATAATCGGCATCAGGTTATTTAACTGGCTGGCGAGCAGTGCGCCCAGCCCGGCACCCAGCAACGCGCCAATAATCCCGGCGCTGGCCCCCTGCACCATAAACACGGCCATGATTTGACGTGGGGTTAAGCCCTGGGTTTGTAAAATCGCTACCTCGCCCTGCTTTTCCATCACCATCAGACCCAGCGAGGTAATAATGTTGAATGCCGCAACGGCGATGATCAGGCTCAGCAGCAGCCCCATCATGTTTTTTTCCATCCGCACGGCCTGGAACAGCTCGCCTTTACGATCGCGCCAGTCCTGCCATTTGGTGCCTTCCGGCAATGTCTGCTGGCTGAGCACATCGACTTTCAGCGGCTCATTCAACCATAAACGCCAGCCGGTGATATTCCCCGCCGGGTAGCGCATCAGGCGTGAAGCGTCATCAATATTGACCAGCATCTGGTATTCGTCGACTTCACTATTCGCCGCAAATGTACCCACCACGGTGAACAGACGCTGGCTCGGCAAACGGCCCATCGGCGTAAACTGGCTGGCAGAGGGCACCATCACGCGAATTTGATCGCCACGGTTCACGCCCAACTGACCGGCCAGTTGCTCACCGAGGATAATGTTGTATTTGCCCGCTTGCAGATCGCTTTGTTTGACGTTCACCAGATATGGCGTCAGCGGATCGTTTTGCGCTGGATCGATGCCCATCATCACCCCCACCGCCACGCTGCGCGCGCTCTGGAGCACTACATCGCCAGTGGTGAGCGGCGCAATTCGCGTCACGCCCTGTAATTTGATTTGGCTTGCCGGCAGCTGCGCTGGATTCAGTGAGCCGCTTTGCGTGGTAAGAGTGGCCTGCGGCATCAGCCCCAGAATGTTGTTTTGCAGCTCGCGCTCAAAGCCATTCATCACCGATAACACCGTTACCAGCGCCATAACACCGAGGGTGATGCCAATGGTTGACAGCCAGGAGACAAAGCGGCCGAAGCGGTCCGCTGCGCGCCCGCGCATATAGCGCAGGCCTATGAAAAGAGTGACAGGCTGGTACATGAAATCCGTCTGGTTGCTGATAGCAGAGTGAGGAGTATATAAGCGAAAGCACAGAGCGTAAATGAGTGAAACGGTAAGTATTCGTCAGACAGATAAGGAAAAATTCCGTGAAATCAAACCAATAAACAACCGTCAGCCAGTTTGCATTTCCGTTTGTTTGTACGGCTGTTGACCGCTAACGCCCTCTCGCCTTAATCCGAAAATGAACAAATACAGACACTTCCCCAATACATCCCTCTCCCGTCTGCCCAGGATCAACGACCAGGATTTTGGCAAAACAGGCAACAGTGTTAATGAAACAGAAAACATTATGGATTAATCAAATCAAGGGGTTATGTATTTGTCTGGTTGTGGTTTATCACTCCGTCATCACGTTTTACCCGCACCTGTCCACTTTCCAGCATCCGTGGTCGCAAACGCTCACTAAATGCTGGATTTATTTCAACCTTTACCTCGCACCGTTTCGTATGCCGGTGTTCTTTTTTATCTCCGGCTATCTCATTCGCCGATATATCGACGATGTGCCGTGGAAAGAAACGCTCGATAAGCGTATCTGGAGCATCGTCTATGTGCTGGCGCTGTGGGGCCTCCTGCAATGGGCTGGGTTACGCCAGATAAATGACTGGCTCGCGCCGCAGCGCGATCTGAGTAATGCCGCCAACGCGGCTTACGCAGAGAACTGGCGTGAGTTCGCGCAGGGCATGCTCACCGCCAGTACCAGCTTGTGGTATCTCTATGCGCTGGTGGTCTATTTCACGCTTTGTAAGCTGCTCAGTAACTGGAAAGTGCCACTATTAGCGCTAATGATCCTGGCAAGCCTGGCAATTAATTACCTGCCACTGCCGTGGTGGGGGATGAACAGCGTGGTGCGTAATATGATTTTCTATTCGCTCGGCGCCTGGTATGGAGCAAGCGTAATGGAGTGGGTCAAAACCGTGTCGCTCCGCCGCTACGGATTACTGTTTGCGCTGGCGGCCGTGGTGGCTTTCGGGCTATGGATGTTCAATATGCCACTGCCGCTGTGTCTGCTTTCTATTGTGGGCATTATGCGTTTGTTCCAGGTGCTGGAGCAGCGTTTTCCCCCCAACGAAAAGAGCCTGCTGAACGTGGTCGGCTCCAATACGCTGGCAATTTATACCACTCACCGCATTCTGATTGAGGCCATCAGCCTTGCGCTGCTCAAACCGATGAACGCGGGCGCATGGCCGCAAACGGTCGAACTGGCGCTGCTGTTAATTTATCCGTTCGCCACGTTGCTGATTTGTACGCTGGCTGGACTGATGGTGCGAAAATTGTCGTCGGCGCTGTTCGCCGATCTCTTTTTCACGCCACCGACGAAACATCTCACGGCGGTGCAAGTGCGTTAATCCTGCGCGTCGTATTGGCTAAACCCGCTTAATCACAGATAATAATGGTATTGCGTATCAGGGATATGCCCCCATAACGGGGGGTATATCCATAACGAGATCTTGATATCCCCATGCCTGAACAATACCGTTATTCCCTGCCTGTCAAAGCAGGCGACCAGCGCCAGTTTGGCGAACTGACAGGTGCTGCCTGCGCCACCGAAGTTGCGGAAATCATTGAGCGCCATCCTGGCCCGGTTGTGCTGATTGCGCCGGATATGCAAAACGCGCTGCGCTTGCAGGATGAGATTGGGCAGTTTACCGATAACCTGGTCATGAACCTCGCCGACTGGGAAACGCTGCCGTATGACAGCTTCTCACCACATCAGGAAATTATCTCTTCCCGCCTGTCGACCTTATATCAGCTCCCCTCCATGCAGCGCGGCGTGCTGATTGTTCCGGTAAATACGCTGATGCAACGCGTTTGCCCGCATAGCTACCTGCACGGCCATGCGCTGGTGATGAAAAAAGGGCAACGCTTGTCGCGCGATGAGCTGCGCAGCCAACTGGATAGCGCGGGTTATCGTCATGTTGATCAGGTTATGGAGCATGGGGAGTACGCCACACGCGGCGCGCTGCTTGATCTTTTCCCGATGGGCAGCGAGCAGCCTTTCCGCCTCGATTTTTTCGATGACGAAATCGACAGTTTGCGTCTTTTCGACGCCGATACCCAGCGAACGCTGGAAGAAGTCGAAGCAATTAACTTACTGCCCGCGCACGAATTCCCGACCGATAAAAACGCCATTGAGCTGTTCCGCAGCCAGTGGCGCGATAAATTTGAGGTCAAACGCGATGCCGAGCATATTTACCAGCAAGTCAGCAAAGGTACGTTGCCTACCGGGATTGAGTACTGGCAACCGCTGTTTTTCAGCGAACCGCTGCCGCCGCTGTTCAGCTATTTCCCGGCAAACACCTTGCTGGTTAACACCGGTAATCTGGAAAGCAGCGCCGAGCGCTTCCAGCAGGAGACGCAGGCGCGTTTTGAGAACCGCGGTGTTGACCCGATGCGCCCTTTACTGCCGCCGGAGACGCTGTGGCTTCGCGTTGATGAGCTCTACAGCGAGCTGAAGAAATGGCCGCGCATCCAGTTAAAAACCGAACAACTGGCCGACAAAGCCGCGCATGTTAACCTGGGTTACCGGTCGTTGCCGGATCTGGCAGTACAGGCGCAGCAGAAATCACCGCTGGATAACCTGCGTAAGTTCCTCGAATCGTTCGCCGGGCCGGTGGTGTTCTCCGTCGAGAGTGAAGGTCGTCGCGAGGCGTTAATTGAGCTGCTGGCACGCATCAAAGTTGCGCCTAAGCGTATTATGCGTCTCGATGAAGCCGAAGCGCCTGGCACATACCTGATGATCGGTGCCGCAGAACACGGCTTTATCGATACGTTACGCAGCCGGGCGCTAATTTGTGAAAGCGATCTGCTCGGTGAGCGCGTCGCGCGTCGCCGCCAGGATACACGGCGCACCATCAACCCGGATACGTTGATCCGTAACCTGGCCGAACTGCATGATGGCCAGCCGGTGGTGCACCTGGAACACGGCGTGGGCCGTTATGCCGGAATGACCACGCTGGAAGCGGGCGGCATCAAAGGCGAATATCTGATGCTGACCTACGCCGGCGACGCCAAACTGTACGTGCCCGTCTCGTCGCTGCATTTAATCAGCCGCTATGCAGGCGGTGCGGAAGAGAACGCGCCACTGCATAAACTGGGGAGCGATGCATGGTCGCGCGCGCGGCAAAAAGCGGCGGAAAAAGTGCGCGATGTCGCCGCAGAACTGCTGGATATTTACGCGCAGCGCGCCGCCAAAGCGGGCTTCGCCTTTAAACATGACAAAGAGCAGTATCAACTTTTCTGCGACAGTTTCCCGTTTGAAACCACGCCGGATCAGGCGCAGGCTATTAACGCGGTGCTCAGCGATATGTGCCAGCCGCTGGCAATGGACCGGCTGGTGTGCGGCGATGTCGGCTTCGGTAAAACCGAAGTGGCGATGCGCGCTGCGTTTCTTGCGGTTGAAAACAATAAGCAGGTGGCGGTGCTGGTGCCAACCACCCTGCTCGCCCAACAGCATTTCGATAACTTCCGCGATCGCTTCGCCAACTGGCCGGTGCGCATCGAAATGCTTTCACGTTTTCGCAGCGCCAAAGAGCAGGCGCAGATCCTGGAGCAGGCCGCCGAAGGAAAAATCGATATTCTGATTGGCACACACAAGCTGTTGCAAAGCGATGTCAAACTGAAGGATCTCGGCCTGTTAATTGTCGATGAAGAGCACCGTTTCGGTGTGCGCCACAAAGAGCGTATTAAAGCGATGCGCGCCGATGTGGATATCCTGACGCTGACCGCCACGCCGATCCCCCGTACGCTGAATATGGCGATGAGCGGGATGCGCGATCTGTCGATTATCGCCACCCCGCCCGCGCGCCGCCTGGCGGTAAAAACCTTTGTACGCGAGTACGACAACCTGGTGGTTCGTGAGGCAATACTGCGCGAGATCCTGCGCGGTGGGCAAGTCTACTATCTCTACAATGATGTGGAAAATATCCAGAAAGCCGCCGACCGGCTGGCGGAACTGGTGCCGGAAGCGCGCATCGCCATCGGTCACGGCCAGATGCGTGAACGCGAGCTGGAGCGGGTGATGAATGATTTCCACCATCAACGTTTCAACGTGCTGGTGTGCACCACCATTATTGAAACCGGGATCGATATTCCGACCGCCAACACCATCATTATTGAACGCGCCGATCACTTCGGCCTTGCCCAGCTCCACCAGCTGCGCGGGCGAGTCGGGCGCTCGCACCACCAGGCCTACGCCTGGCTGCTGACGCCGCATCCCAAAGCGATGACTACCGATGCGCAAAAACGCCTGGAGGCCATCGCCTCGCTGGAAGATTTAGGCGCGGGCTTCGCGCTGGCAACGCATGACCTGGAGATCCGCGGCGCGGGAGAACTGCTGGGCGAAGACCAGAGTGGTCAGATGGAAACCATCGGCTTTTCGCTCTATATGGAACTGCTGGAAAATGCAGTCGATGCGCTGAAAGCGGGCCGCGAGCCGTCGCTGGAAGATCTCACCAGCCAGCAAACCGAAGTGGAATTACGTATGCCGTCGCTGCTGCCGGATGACTTTATTCCTGACGTCAACACGCGCTTGTCATTCTATAAACGCATCGCCAGCGCTAAAGATGAAAATGCGCTGGAGGAGATTAAAGTTGAGCTGATTGACCGTTTCGGCCTGTTGCCGGATGCAGCGCGTAACCTGCTGGATATTGCCCGCTTGCGCCAGCAGGCGCAAAAACTGGGGATCCGCAAGCTGGAAGGCAACGAAAAAGGCGGCATGATTGAGTTCAACGCGAAAAATCATGTCAACCCGGCGTGGCTGATTGGCTTGCTGCAGAAACAACCGCAGCATTTCCGCCTCGATGGCCCAACGCGGCTGAAATTTATGCAGGATCTCAGCGAGCGCAAAGTGCGGATGGATTGGGTTCGTAACTTTATGCAGCAGCTCGCCGAAAACGCGGTAGCCTGACAAAATGCGTTACGCCGGGTCGCATGACCCGGCACCGGCACCTTTACTTTCCTCAACATTTACAAATATTTTGCAATACTCCAGGATTTCCCTACACGCTGACCTACCATAATTCCATCACACAGCTTTATAGCAATAACCTTATGATTTACATGGATTATGGTAATGATAAAAATGTCGCGTTTCGTTCACTGGCTCGCGCTGCTGGCCGCCGCCGCCACTGTCACTCTCGCCCTCCCCGCACACGCTAACACTTGGCCTTTACCCCCTTCCGGCAGTAACCTCGTTGGCGAGAACCGTTTTCATGTCGTGCAGAACGACGGCGGTTCACTGGAGGCGATTGCCAAGAAATACAATGTAGGATTTCTTGCGCTTTTGCAGGCCAACCCCGGTATCGATCCGTATGTCCCGCGCGCGGGCAGTGTACTGACCATTCCGCTGCAAACGCTGCTGCCCGATGTGCCGCGCAAAGGCATTGTGATCAACCTCGCCGAACTGCGCCTCTATTACTATCCGCCGGGTAAAAACGAAGTCACGGTTTACCCGATCGGCATTGGCCAACTGGGTGGCGACACGCTGACGCCCACCATGGTCACCACGGTTTCCGATAAACGCGCGAACCCCACCTGGACACCGACCGCGAATATTCGTGCGCGCTATAAAGCGCAGGGAATAGATCTGCCAGCGGTGATGCCTGCCGGGCCAGATAACCCGATGGGCCACCATGCCATTCGCCTTGCCGCGTTTGGTGGCGTCTATTTGCTGCACGGTACTAACGCCGATTTCGGTATCGGTATGCGCGTTAGCTCCGGCTGCATTCGCCTGCGGGATAAAGACATCTCTAACCTGTTCGCCCAGGTTTCCCCGGGTACGCCAGTGAATATCATCAATACGCCGATCAAAGCGTCAGTTGAGCCTGATGGCAGATGGCTGGTGGAAGTGCATCAGCCGCTATCGAAATCGATTAACGATGATCCCAAAACATTACCCATCGTGCTGAACGCTGCGATGCAAGCGTTCAAAGATGATGCGCGCAGCGATGCAACAGTGATGAGCCATGCGATGGAAGTACGTTCCGGGATGCCGGTCGATGTCACCCGCCACATTGAAAACGACCCGCAGGTGATGTAACTGCCCTGCTGGCGTAAAAAAAGGCCCTGCGATAATTCGCGGGGCCTTTTTTATCACCGTGGCGTAATGTGTTGCGCTTATTTGTAAAGAACAGCAGTGCCGTGCAGGTTGTCAGAGCCGGTTACTGAGGTGATGCGAAACGACTTTGCGCCCATCTCATCGGCTTTCTGTGCCAGTTGATCTTCTACGGAGGCAAGGTTGGAGTTCGCACGTACACCAACGGTCGCCACTTCCTGCTGGCCTGTCGGAGCAGATTGCACTTCAACAGCAGCGAAACTGGCAAAAGAGAGAGAACTCAGTACAGCAGCAGTAAACAGCGCAGTGATATTTTTCATGATGTCATTCCTGGATGCAGATGAAGGATGCCGTTAAACATTTAATTAACGATCGATACACAAATCGTAGATGTGATCTGCATCAGGCGTCAATGGTTTTTATAACGATCATTAAATAAAATGAAATTTATTTAAAATTCATAACGATATGATTTATCGATATGTGCTAATTTGCTGCTGGTTATCTGTCGGGAATATTTTTATAATGGTCATTCAACAAACTAACAAAGGTTAGGCGGCGATATGACCAGTGAAGTCAGCAGTTGCACCAAAAAAAGCCGTGGCCGACCGAAAGTGTTCGACAGGGAAGCGGCGCTCGACAAAGCCATGACGCTATTTTGGCAACATGGTTACGAAGCCACATCATTATCCGATCTCGTCGAAGCGACCGGGGCGAAAGCGCCGACGCTGTATGCCGAGTTCACTAACAAAGAGGGGCTGTTTCGCGCCGTCCTCGATCGTTACATCACCCGTTTCGCGCGCCAGCACGAAGCGCAGTTGTTGTGCGAAGAAAAATCTGTGGAAAGCGCGCTGCGGGATTACTTCACCGCCGTGGCGAAGTGCTTTACCAGTACGGATACGCCCGCCGGGTGCTTTATGATCAACACCTCGGCGACGCTGGCGGCATCGTCACAGGCCATTGCGAACACCATAAAATCGCGACACGCACAGCAGGAAGAGACGCTGCGTCAGTTTCTCACCGCTCGCCAGCTGCGCGGCGAAATTCCGCAGACGGTTGACACGCTCGCACTAGCGCAGTTTTTAGGATGTATCTTGCAGGGCATGTCGATCAGCGCGCGTGAAGGCGCGAGTTGTGAAAAACTGCTGCAAATCATTCAAACCACTCTGCGGCTGTGGCCGGATTTGATCAAAGCCTGAAAAAAAATGAGACGGGAAACCGTCTCATCTCACCTCTGTGATAGAGATATCACATTTCAATAATAGGTAAAATCTATCAGCGTTTTCCCCCGCTTTGCTATTCTTAATTGTGATTATTGCGCGGCTAATGATTAGTCCGGATGATACAAATAATGAGCATCATGATGATGCAGCTATGTACTTGCTTTCCTTTGCTCTCACCCTAAGTGCTGTATTGAACGACTTCCGAGGATAAAGGGTATTTACCTTTACTTAACACATGCAGAAGGAAAATGGAGATGATTTTGCTATTACCATTCATTAAAGTGTTAATAGTAATAACATTATTATTTGGTCTGTGGGTTTTGTTGGGTGGTTCAGTACTGTTTGCATTTATTTCAATTGTGATAACAGGCCTGCTGCTGGTTCGCCAACACGACTTTATTTGACTGATTAAAGCCTTGCAGAAATGTGAGGCTTTTTTAATGAAAAAAGGCTCCTCAGCCTGAGCGATGAGGAGCCAACATGCAGAGTACTTCTGTTTTACGCTTTGTTATTCAAAACGAGTTGACCATTGCCATCCAGCGGAATTTGCGTACCGGGATCTTTATCCATACGGATTTTTCCCTGCTGGTCACCAATTTTATACGTCACGTCATAGCCGAGCATTTTTTCTGACTTGTCATACACAGTGCTGCAACGTTGCTGGGTCGTGGTGTAGGTATCCCTTTCTTGCATCCCACCCTGAATCTGATTACCGGCGTAACCGCCGCCTAATGCACCAACGACTGTGGCGACATCTTTACCGCGACCGCCACCAAACTGGTGCCCCAGCACGCCACCCGCTACCGCACCGAGTACAGAACCGGTAATCCGGTTTTCATCTTGTACGGGACGACGATGCGTCACTGTCACATTTCGACACTCCTGACGTGGCGTTTTAACCGTTTCCTTGATTGGCGTCGCAGAAACCACTTGCGCGTACTGAGGACCGCGCTCAAACACGTTCAGGCTGGCAACTGCGGCAACGCCCAGTGCAGCGGCCACGCCAATACCGATACCCGCTAACATTGATTTGTTCATCAGGATTCTCTCCCTGTTTGCTATTGGTAACAATTTTGCAACTTCGCAAGCAAGGAAGCCAATCAGAAAGAACGTAAAAAGAGGGATAGTGGGCAGCAAAATGACGACATTCAGAGTTATCCGAGCGGTTTGACGCCATCACTAGAGGGATATGCTGCTCCCCGGGCAGATAAAGCCGCAGGGAGCAGAACAGCGTTAGTGCAATTTGAGACGCGGGCGGATCACCCGGTTAATACTGCCGACCAGCATCATCAGGCCGGTTTTGAAATAACCATGCAGCGCGACCTGATGCATACGGTACAGCGAGATGTACACAAAGCGTGCAATACGGCCTTCAACCATCATCGAACCGCGCATCAGGTTGCCCATCAGGCTGCCAACGGTTGAGAAATTGGACAGGGAAACCAGTGAGCCATGATCTTTATAGACATACGGTTTCAGCGGCTTACCTTTGATCTGCGCCAGAATGTTATGCAAAGCAAGGCTTGCCATCTGGTGAGCGGCCTGCGCACGCGGCGGTACAAAACCACCTTCCGGTCGGGCACACGACGCGCAATCGCCAATCGCGTAAATATCCGCATCGCGGGTGGTTTGCAATGTTGGTTCGACCACCAGCTGGTTAATACGGTTGGTTTCCAGACCGCCAATCTCTTTCATAAAGTCCGGCGCTTTGATACCCGCCGCCCACACCATCAGATCGGCGTTGATGTATTCGCCCTCTTTCGTGTGCAGACCACCTTCATCAGCGCTGGTCACCATCGTTTGGGTCAGTACGCGCACGCCCATTTTGGTCAACTCGTTATGCGCAGCACCGGAAATCCGTGGCGGCAGCGCAGGCAGAATGCGTTCGCCGGCTTCCACCAGCGTCACGTTCAGCGCTTCGTTTGTCAGACCTTTATAACCATAACTGTGCAGCTGTTTCACCGCGTTGTGCAGCTCCGCAGAGAGTTCAACACCGGTTGCCCCGCCGCCAACAATCGCAATGTTGACTTTGCCGTTGGCGCCAAGGTTCGCTGAATATTTCAGGAACAGATTGAGCATTTCCTGGTGGAAACGGCGCGCCTGGTGTGGGTTGTCGAGGAAAATGCAGTGCTCTTTCACGCCAGGCGTGTTGAAGTCGTTCGACGTGCTGCCGAGCGCCATCACCAGCGTGTCATAAGCCAGTTTACGTTCCGGAACCAGCAATTCGCCCTTCTCATCGCGCAGTTCAGCAAGCGTAATGGTTTTGTTTTCGCGATTAATATCAACGACAGAACCGAGCTGGAACTGAAAATGGTGATTACGCGCGTGCGCCAGGTAGCTCAGCGCATCAACCCCTTCATCCAGCGAACCCGTCGCTACTTCATGCAGCAACGGTTTCCACAAATGGCTGTGGTTACGATCGACAAGCGTGATTTTCGCTTTTTTGCCGCGGCCAAGCTTTTTACCTAACTGCGTCGCCAGTTCCAGACCACCAGCACCACCGCCTACAATCACAATTTTCTTCAATGGTGTAGTCAACGTGACCCCCTAAAATATTAACCAATTGTTAATTAAAAGTTATAAAAATAGCCTTTATTTAACAACAAGTTACGCACTTACAACCTGATATTGACGCTGAGAATAACACGAACGGTTCAATGGTCATACCAAAATTGATATGCATCAAGTTTTGATGCTTAAAAGATGAGCAAGTGTAGTCGACAGGCAAAATAATGCCCGGCGAAAGGCAGAAATAAAAATAACGCCGGCAGGTTAGATAACCTGCCGGAATAGGAATTAACCGAGGGTTTTGAAGGCCTTAATGCGCTGGAGATGCGGGGAGATATTCTTGAATTTATGCGACTGTTCTTCGTCCCAGACAATTTCGTAATAGGGGTGCAACTCCTCGGCTGAGCGCTGGCTGTTCAGTGCTTCGTCCTGGCGCGAGAGGATAACCAGGCAGCGATCGCGATTTTTCTCACGAAAGTTGGAAACGCATTTGGTGGCAATATCCTGGTACTCTTCCGGGCGATCAATTTTCCCTTCCATGTTCTCGTAAGGAAACAGGTTAGGATTGAGGATCACCTGACGGATATCGCACAGGAAACCGATGCGCTCGGCCCAGTAACCGCCAAGGCCGACACCGCAAATCAGTGGACGCTCGTCGATATTGAGCTGCAACATTTTATCCACTTCTTTCAGCAGATGCTGCATATCATGCTTCGGGTGCCGCGTACTGTAGCTAATCAGACGTACATCCGGATCAATAAACTGCAGCTGCAACACTTTTTCATGGTTGCCGGGGCTGTTTGAGTCAAAACCGTGTAAATAGATAATCATGGTATCCTCACCACTTCGACATCGCGTCCGCAGGAATTAACGGGCCTCTTTGTGCTCCTGCCAGCGCGCATGCAGCTGCTCCAGTTCGTTATGAGCCGCCTTCCAGCGCGCTGAACTCATCAACTCCTGACGAGAATATGAACCTTTATGATACAAATGCGTAACACGTTGTGCATTGATCGGCGACAGGTTATCCAACACGCTTACTGCGCCTTTACGATTATTACAGACCAGGATCATATCGCAACCGGCATCCAGCGATGCCTGGCCACGTTCAGCATAACTTCCCATGATAGCTGCGCCTTCCATTGACAAATCATCCGAAAAAATCACGCCGTCAAAACCCAGCTCGCCGCGTAATACGGTTTTCAGCCAATATGGCGAGCCGCTGGCCGGACGCGGATCGGCGTCAGGATAGATAACGTGCGCGGGCATAATCGCATCGAGTTTGTTTTGCTCAATCAGGTTGCGGAAAATCATCATATCATGCGCGCGGATCTCGCCTTGTGGCCGCGGGTCGCGTGGTGTTTCTTTATGGGAATCGGCCGTAACCGCCCCGTGACCGGGAAAGTGTTTACCGGTGGTTTTCATCCCTGCGCTGTGCATCCCGTCGATAAAGCGCATCGCCATAGCCAGCGCTTTCACCGGGTCTTCATGATACGAACGCTCGCCAATCGCCGCGCTGATATGCCCAATATCCAGCACCGGGGCAAAACTGATGTCGATATCCATGGCGATCATTTCGCTGGCCATTAGCCAACCCGCCTCCTGAGCCAGGCGTCCGCCCTCTTCCAGCCCATGCAAAGCAGCAAAAGATTGTGCGGCGGGTAAGCGAGTAAAGCCGTCGCGAAAACGCTGTACGCGCCCGCCTTCCTGATCGACCGCCACCACCAGACGATGATGCGAAGCGCTGCGGATCTGGCGCACCAGCTCCCGTAATTGCTCGGGATCGTGATAATTACGGGTAAAGAGGATCAGGCCACCAACCAGCGGGTGCGCCAGAATCTCGCGCTCTTCCGCATCCAGTTCGTACCCTTCCACATCCAACATCACTGGGCCCACATTTACCTCTCTTGTTCTTTTTTCGCTAGCTGACGCCATATTTCATTCGCCAGCGTAATAAATTGTTGATCGCCCGTTTGCTGCCAGCGGCACTCATACCAGCCAGCCATCAGCATCAAAACCCACGGACGCCAGCGCCGGACCTGGCGCCACAGCAAAGCGGGATTAATGGCAGACTGATGCGCATAGCGATTCACCAGTTCCTGCCGCTCTGCCTCGTTTTTCGTCCATATCGCCGCCAATTCCAGCGCGACATCGCCATCGCCCGCATATTCCCAGTCGATCAGCCGCAACCCCCTGGCACTCTGCACCAGGTTTCCGGCGTGGACATCCATATGTAACGGTGCCAGCCGTAGCGGCACAGGCTCTTTTTGCTGGCGCAACTGCTTTAACTGGCGCAGCCAGAACGGCGTCCGCCGCGAACGCGCACTCTGCTGCCAGTAACCTTCAAGCAGCGGCAATAATGTTATCCGCCAGCCAAACAGCGGCTGGCGGTGTAAATCGTACAGTAACGGCACCAGCACACTGGCCTGCGGCAGCACAGCGCAGACCTCGCCGGGTATATAATCGACCGCCATCCACTCGCCGGTGAATAAGCGCGGGCGTGGAGCAATAGAAGCCGGCAAGCGGCGGAGTAAGCGATACTGACGCAGAAAAGGCGATGATGTCGCCTGGTGCCGTTTTCGCAGCACCAGCGTATGCCGTCCATCGCGAATAAGACAACTCCCGCCGCTGAGGCCGGTATTCTGGCTGGCGACGGGAGTATAGGTCGGAAAGTAGCGTGACAACACCTCGTCACGCGTCTGTTTATTGTTGCTGAACCGCACCTTTACCCGACCAGATAATTTCGCCGGTTTGTACCAGCATCAATTGCATTTGCAGCGCCGGTGCGTTGACATTCCCGGTCGCGTTGGAGTAGAGCACATACTGCGCCCCGACGTTACGGGCGATACCGATGGCTTTACTGCGTGTACCGAGGCTGTCCTGTGGAGAGAGCCCCAGCTGTTGCTTCGCGACCGCCAGTTGCTGCTCGGTAACAAGCGTAAATTTACCGTTATTCGCTAACGCGTTGCGCACCACACCCGTTGCTTCGCTCGTGTTAATGGAACCGTTGGTTCGGTTATTAACGCTATCCACTAACAGCACGCTGCCTGCGTTCGCACCGCTGGCCTGCAACATTTTACCGACCATCGGCTGAACGGCGCCATTCCAGTCAAAATGACGCTCGCGCGGCGCGGGCTGCCCCGTTTGATCCTGATGCTCAATTGGCCCCGGTTGCTGCTGCGGCAGCGTCGGGACAGAAGGCACTTCCGGCACCGGTTGTTGCGGCTCTACCGGCGTGGGTTGTTGCGGCGTGCCTGCACCACCCGCCTGATCAACCGGCGCGGGTTGCTGATCGCTAATACAACCCGCAAGCAGCACGGCCAGGGTTGTCAGTAGCGCGTAGCGTCCAATAGTTTTAATCAAGAGTCACCCCTTACAGGTAAAGATAAAGTCTGACGCTGTGCGCACCCAAATAGTTGGCGCTGCCATACACCGTCACGCCCGAATTTCCCGGGATCGTGACGGTTCGCGGCGCTTCCAGCGGGTGCATTTCCAGACCTCTGGCGTCATACCAGAAAAAACGATAATGCACGGTAACGGGCTGCTGCCGTTCATTAAACAACCGTGAAGACGCGGAAGGCTGGAGTTCCTGCGTACTTAACGTCGGCGGCTGCGCAATAATCCCGGAGGCCAGAATGCTCGATTCCATCACTAACGTCTGGTCGTCGGCGACCGGGATCGTAGGACGTGAACTGCACCCCATCAGTACCAGCGCTGCCAGCCATAACGCGACACGCCCGTTCGTCATATTAAAGACCTTTATGAGCCAGCATCGGCCCCAGTACGCGCCCGCCGAGCAGGTGCATATGAATATGATAAACCTCCTGCCCGCCATGACGATTACAGTTCATGATCAAACGGTAACCGTCTTCAGCAATCCCTTCATCGCGAGCAATTTTCGCCGCAACCGTCACCATGCGCCCCAGCGCCTGCTCGTGCGCTTCGGTCACGTCGTTCACGGTTGGGATCAGAATGTTTGGCACAATCAAAACATGGGTTGGAGCTTGCGGAGAGATATCGCGAAAAGCGGTAACCAGTTCGTCCTGATAAACAATATCCGAGGGAATTTCGCGGCGAATGATTTTACTGAAAATGGTTTCTTCGGCCATGACGTTTTCCTTTTATGTTCGCGGAGCCAGCCCGCAGCCGTCGTCAATTACGTGCCCTAGAGTATGATCGAGATTCTCTTGTTGTTTCAACCAAAACGCTGTTTTTCTTTCACCTTTCCGGCTTTGCTGGCACGCAATCGCCCGCGTTTAAGGCGCGCTGCGGTGAAATGATATTTCAATGGTGAATATTACATCTGTTTACATTCATATAGTGAATGCGTATATTTCGCATTTGCATTTTCATGCGCGATTATTATCAGACGAATTACAAAACCCGCCTGACGCGACAACGTATCGCTGTAAGGCTTTCCCTCTAACGCACCATTAAGGGTTTATGCATGTCTTTCACTCATCACGCCAGGGACGAAGTGCGTCCGTTAGCCGCCACACCGTCTCTGCTTGCCGCCTGCATTGCAATGGCTTTAGTCCCTTCTGCTGCGTTTGCGGCAGAGATCGCCGCAGCATCTGAAGATACGGTTGTGGTTGATGGCGCAGCATTAAGTACCTCTGACAGCCAGGCGCAAGACTACAGCGTAAAAACCACCACCACTGGCACCAAGCTGTTACTGGTCCCGCGAGATATTCCACAATCTGTGAGTGTAGTCAGCCAGCAGCGTATGCAGGATCAGCAGTTAAATACGATCGAACAAGTGCTGGATAACACAATTGGCGTCAGCGCATCGCGCATTGACAGCCACCGTACGAACTTTTTCGCCCGCGGCTTTTTCGTCAGTAACTTTGCGTATGAAGATATGCCGACATTCCTTGATAACCGCTGGAATTTTGGTGATACCGCAGGCGACACGGCAATTTATGACAAGATTGAAGTGGTGCGCGGCGCGGCCGGCCTGATGAGTGGAACAGGTAATCCCTCTGCTTATGTCAACATGGTGCGTAAACATGCCGACAGCAAAGAATTCAAAGGAACCGCCACCGCGACTTACGGTAGCTGGAACGATCAGCGCTATGTGCTGGATCTGCAAGCACCGCTGAGCGAATCGGGCAACGTGCGCGGCCGGGTTATCACTGGTTACCAGGATAAAGATTCCTGGGTGGAACGTAACCACTACCGCAAAAAATTCATTACCGGTGTAGTAGATGCAGATATTACTGATTCCACAACCCTTTCTCTCGGCTATGACTATCAGGAAAGTGAAGAAGACAGCCCGACCTGGGGCGGTTTCCCGTCGCTATACAGTGATGGCAGCCGCACGCATTTCCGCCGCGGTTTCAATACCGCTGCTGACTGGGCTTACTCCAATGTCGACTCTTCAAAAATTTTCGCCAACCTGACCCAGCGTTTTGACAACGGCTGGGAAGCGAAAGTTAACGCCATGCATGCGGAAACCAACTTCGACAGCAAGCTGATGTATATCGACGGTTACCCGGATAAGACCACCGGTCTGTATGATGCCTCACAGTGGCAAGGCGCATGGGGCGGCTGGAACCGTGGCGAGCGTAAACAAGACGCTATTGATGCGTTTGTTCGTGGTGGTTACGAGTTGTTTGGCCGCCAGCACGAAGTGATGTTCGGTGGTAGCTACAGCCGCCAGCGCAACAATTATGACAACTCATATCCGGTTAATGACAATTCCGGCCTGATGGATGTCGGCAATATTCATAAATATAACGGCAACACGCTGGCCGACCCGAGCTGGTCTGACTGGGCGCTCTACCAGCGCGATGTGATCCGCCAGAAATCGCTGTATGCGGCAACCCGTATCTCTTTGGCCGATCCGCTGCACTTGATCCTCGGCGCGCGTTATACCGAATGGCGTGCAAAATATAATCTTGAGCGTAAGCCGGACGAGATCCGTAACAGCAAGTCCGATGACGTCACGCCATACGCAGGCCTGATTTATGACATTGATGACACCTGGTCTGTTTATGGCAGCTACACCTCTATTTTCGAGCCGTCCAGTCAGCGCGATATCAACAGCGAATTTCTTGAACCTACCACCGGTAAAAGCTATGAAGCTGGCATCAAAGGTGACTGGTATAACACACGTCTGACGGCGACCCTGGCGGTATTCCGTACCGAGCAGGATCACGTTGCCGTATCGACCGGCGAGTACATTCCAAATTCCGGCGGCCAGACCGCGTATAAATCCGTCAACGGCACGGTAAGCAAAGGCGTCGAATTTGAGCTCAACGGTGCTCTCACCGACAACTTGCAGCTCACCTTTGGTGCCAGCCGTTTTATGGCTGACGATGGTGACGGTGTAGCCGTTAACCCGGAACAGGCGCGCACCACGATGAAATTATTCACGCGCTACCAGCTGCCGATGCTGCCAGAGTTTTCCGTTGGCGGCGGTGCACGCTGGCAGAATAAAACCTGGCAGGAGATCAAAGGCCCGAATGGAGACATGCGCATTACGCAAAGCGGTTATACGGTGGTGGATCTGTTCACCCGTTACCAGGCAACTAAAAACTTCGCTGTCCAGGCCAATCTGAACAATGTGTTCGATAAAGAGTATTACGACTATCTGGGCACTTACGGTGTGTACGGTGCGCCGCGTAACTTCTCTGTAAGCGCCAGCTACAGCTTCTGATAATCGCAGCCACGTGCCACTAAGCCCGCCGTCCTCCAGGCGGGCTTTTTTATTCTGTTTTCCTGCTCCCGAAAAACGGCCATTACCGATAACTGCCCGCCCCCAGTTCTCCCGCGATCGCTTATAGCAGATGTTTCCGCTGTACTTATCCTTGCGCATTTAACGCTGAATGTGGTGTGAGTTTGTGATGCGCGTCTGTGAGTCGCATGACAGCCAACTTGCCAGAGCGGAGGGGGAATGGCACACGGTCTGTGGGCAGCGACGGGTTTTGTCACTCTTTCTTTTCAGTACAGTAAAAATTCAGCGTTAGAAAAGGCAACATTGATTGCGCCTGGCAGGGTATGCCGACATTCTGGAAAAGACTCTGCCTGCCCGGTGAAATTTAAATCCGTAGACCAACCTGTTGCTGGCCAGATCCACAGCACATAGTTTTCAGTGGACAATAAAAAAGGGAGCCATCAGGCTCCCTCAGTCTCCCCAGACTATGGCTTAGTTGTTACGGATGTACTCATCCATTTCGGTTTTCAGGTTATCGGATTTAGTACCGAAAATTGCCTGCACACCGGAACCGGCAACAACCACACCCGCAGCACCCAGTTTCTTCAGGCCAGCCTGATCCACTTTCGCTACGTCAGCCACGCTGACACGCAGACGCGTGATGCACGCATCCAGGTTGGTGATGTTCTCTTTACCGCCGAACGCCGTAACCAGAGCCGGAGCCATTTCGCTGGTAACGCCAGCTTTGCTCTCTTCCGTGGTGTCTTCACGACCCGGGGTTTTCAGATCCAGCGCTTTGATCAGCACGCGGAAGATGGTGTAGTAAACCACCGCGTAGCATGCACCGATAACCGGGAACAGCCACAGTTTGCTGCTGTTGCCGCTCAGCACGATGAAGTCAATCAGACCGTGAGAGAACGACGTACCGTCACGCATACCCAGCAGGATACAGATCGGGAATGCCAGGCCAGCCAGAATCGCGTGGATAACGTACAGGATCGGCGCAACGAACATGAAGGAGAACTCGATCGGCTCGGTGATACCGGTCAGGAACGAGGTCAGCGCTGCGGAGATCATGATACCGCCCACTTTCGCGCGGTTTTCCGGTTTTGCGGAGTGCCAGATAGCGATAGCAGCAGCCGGCAGACCGTACATTTTGAACAGGAAGCCGCCAGACAGTTTACCCGCAGTCGGGTCACCCGCCATATAACGCGGGATATCGCCGTGGAACACCTGACCTGCTGCGTTGGTGAACTCGCCAATCTGCATCTGGAAAGGTACGTTCCAGATATGGTGCAGACCAAACGGCACCAGGCAACGTTCAATGAAGCCGTAGATACCGAACGCCACAACCGGATTCTGGTAAGCGGCCCACTGGGAGAAGGTCTGAATCGCAGTACCGATCGGCGGCCAAATGAAGGAGAGGATCACGCCGGTGAAAATCGCTGCCAGACCGGAGATGATCGGCACGAAACGTTTACCAGCGAAGAAGCCCAGATACTCAGGCAGCTTGATGCGATAGAAGCGGTTAAACATATACGCGGCAATCGCGCCGGAGATAATACCGCCAAGCACACCGGTATCAGCCAGGTGTTTTGCGGCAATTTCTTCAGCAGGTAAATGCAGAACCAGAGGCGCAACCACTGCCATGGTTTTCACCATGATGCCGTAGGCAACAACGGAGGCCAGAGCCGAAACGCCGTCGTTATTGGTGAAGCCAAGCGCAACACCGATAGCGAAGATCAACGGCATGTTAGCAAAAACGGAACCGCCCGCTTCGGCCATAACGTGGGAAACCACTTCTGGCAGCCAGCTGAAGTTTGCAGAACCGACGCCCAGCAGGATACCTGCGATAGGCAGTACGGATACTGGCAGCATCAGCGATTTACCGACCTTCTGCAGGTTAGCAAATGCATTCTTAAACATAATTGAGAGTGCTCCTGAGTATTAGTGCTTTTTTCTACGCTTTCACGCATTGGCGAGGGGGGAGAACCGCGCCGTGGGAAGGGCATCTAAGCGCCCTTTATTTATTACACAGAGTAAAATAAATCAGTAAAAGTTTGTTTGACGGCTATCACGTTTCAGCTAGCGCCAGTTACGAAACTCACACTGATTTACAAAAGGTATCGGCTTCCGTATGAAAAACGATCGCCACCGCCTTTTTTATGGCGGTGAACTTTACTCCGATCGTTTATTAATTACGAGTACTAAAATAAGCTGACAGATCAGGCAGATTGCAGGCGGGATGGGTCAACATGGAACAAACGGGCAAAGTTCTGTGTCGTTTGTTGCGCAAGCTCTTCGACAGAAACGCCTTTCAGCACCGCCATATATTCCGCCACATCGCGCGTCATTGCTGGCTGGTTCTCTTTGCCACGATGCGGCACCGGGGCGAGATAAGGCGAATCGGTTTCGACCAGTAAGCGATCGAGCGGAATGTAACGTGCCGCATCACGCAACTGCTCCGCGTTGCGGAAGGTGACGATACCAGAAAACGAGATGTAAAAGCCCATATCCAGCAGCTTACCTGCCGTTTCGCGATCTTCAGTAAAGCAGTGCAACACACCACCGCAATCCGTCACGCGCTCTTCCTGCAAAATCGCAAGCGTGTCTTCTCGCGCATCGCGCGTATGGACGATCACCGGCTTGTTCAGTTCACGGCCAATACGGATGTGGTTACGGAAGGATTCCTGCTGGCGCGGCTTCGTTTCCGGCGTATAAAAATAGTCCAGCCCGGTTTCTCCCATCGCCACGACGCCCTCTTCCGCCGCCAGTTGGCGCAGCGTGTCGACATCGTACTCTTCATCCTGATTCAGCGGGTGCACTCCGCAGGAAAAGACCACATTCGGGCGCTCCCCCACCAGCTCACGCATCGCGCGGTAACCCGGTAACGTCGTAGCCACCGCCAGACAAAACTTCACGTCGCGCGCGGCAGCTTTCGCCAGCACGTCATCAACGTCTTTGTGCAAAGAGTGGTAATCCAGGCCATCAAGATGGCAGTGCGAATCAACTAAAAACATAATCTTCTCTTACAGATGGGAGACAGGAAGCGTTACGCCCGTTTGCTGGTAACGTTCCAGCGTTAACAATAGATCGGTCAGCAGCAACTCGCGGTTAACCCCGACCACACTAAGCAACTGTTCACGACAGGTAAAAATAGCATGCAGTAACGCGTGCAGCGTTGGCGCTTGCACCTGGCGCGCCAGCTTTTCGACCAGCCCTAAGGCATCAACATTGCTGAGCAATGTCGCCCCTTGCTGCATTTTTAACGCATCAAGCAGCAACGCAGAGAGCCACTGTAAACGCTCAGCCACTTTGTCGTGGTTCAGTGTCGGGAGCATCGCCAGCCAGTCACCGCTATTTAGCGCCGCGTCTGTCGCCTGACAAAGCAACTGCCGTTGCGCCCAGACATCGGTCTGAAGCAGCGCTTCTGCCGCGCCAGGCGAACCGGCGCACAAACGTAGTGCGGTCAGAATCGTCTCTTGCGAGGCGGTAACTTCCCGAGCAAGCCAGCTACAGGCGTAGTTTTCTGCGGGAGGCGCAAGGTGGTGCAAGCGGCAGCGGCTGCGCAAAGTCGCTAATAATCTTGCCGGCTCCCGACAGCCGAGGAAGAACCAGGTGCGCGCGGGCGGCTCTTCCAGCGTCTTCAGCAATGCGTTGGCGGCGGCGTCGGTCAATAACGCGGCATCCTGGATCCACACCACTTTCGCGCCGCCCAGCCGCGCATGTTCGTAAAGCTTTTCGCTCACTTCACGCACCGCATCAATGCCCAGCGCGGATTTTCCTTTTTCCGGTGCCAGTGCATAGTAATCAGGATGCGTTCCAGCCTGCATAAGCTGACAGCCGCGGCAGTGGCCGCAGCTTTTATGGCCTTCAGGTGTCTGGCATAACAAGAAACGGCTGATGGCGTAAATCAACGCATCTTCGCCCATCCCTGGCAGGGCGTGGATCAGCAACGCGTGGTGCCCACGACCGCTCTGATAACTGGCAACCAGTTGCTCAAAATCGGGACGCAGCCACGGATACCATTTCATGCGCCCTGCTCCTGCACCCAGGCTGTTACCGTCTGGCGGATGTCGGCAATCACGTTATCCAGCGGTTGAGTAGCATCAACGGTGCGAATGCGGTCATCTTGCGCAGCCAGTTCAAGGTAGCGCGCGCGGGTACGATTAAAGAAATCCAGCGACTCTTGCTCAATACGATCCAGCTCGCCACGCGCACGCGCACGTTTCAGGCCAACTTCCGGCGTAACATCCAGATAGAGCGTCAAGTCCGGGCGAAAATCTCCCAGTACGACATCGCGCAGCGTGGCCAGCATGGTCTGATCAATGCCTCGTCCGCCGCCCTGGTACGCCTGCGTTGAGAGGTCATGGCGATCGCCGATTACCCAGCAACCACGCGCCAGTGCGGGTTTAATGACGGTTTCGACCAGTTGAACCCGGGCTGCGTAAAACATCAGAACTTCGGCTTTATCGGTAATAACTTCATCACCAACGGAACGAATATCCAGCACCAGGCTGCGCAATTTTTCCGCCAGCAGCGTACCGCCCGGTTCCCGCGTAAACACCATTTCACCGACGCCAAGCTCTTTCAGCGTCTCAACGATGACATCGCGCGCCGTGGTTTTCCCTGCGCCTTCAAGCCCTTCGATAACGATGTATTTACTGCCCATTTTTTTCCTTAAGTACTTTCAGGTAGTCCTGCACTGCCCGGTTATGGCTGGCGAGATTGGTATTAAATGTATGCCCGCCTTTACCATCCGCGACAAAATAGAGATACGGCGTCTTCGCCGGATGCGCCGCCGCTTTCAGCGAGGCCTCACCGGGTGTAGCAATAGGGCCCGGCGGCAAACCGCTAATTACATAGGTGTTATAGTCGGTCGGCGTTTCCAGATCGGCGCGCGACAGCTTACCATTATAACGCGCGCCCAACCCGTAGATAACCGTCGGATCGGTCTGCAGCCGCATCCCGATGCGCAGGCGGTTAATAAAGACGGAGGCCACCTGATCGCGCTCGCTGGCAACAGCCGTCTCTTTTTCGACAATCGACGCCATGGTTACCAGCTGGTTCTGATCTTTATACGGTAGCCCCTCCATACGCCCTTCCCAGGCTTGCTCTACCGCACGCGACATTTTCTGATGCGCACGCTTGAGCAACGCAACGTCCGTGGTGTTAGCGGTGTACATCCAGGTATCGGGCCAGAACCAGCCTTCCACCCACTGCGGATGCTCCAGTTTCAGGGCTTGCGCCACCGTCGCGTAGTCGTCGTCTTTCAGGGTGTGTTTGATGTAGGGCGCGTCGCGCAGCTGTTTGAGGTAATCGCTCAGGCGCATACCTTCGACCAGCCGTAGCGGAAACTGCGCTTCTTTACCACTCGCCAGTAACTGCAACATCTCGCGCACGGTCATCTTCGGTGTAAAACGGTAGGTACCGGCTTTGAAATGTGAAAGATCCGGTTCCAGTCGCAGCAGCCACTGAAACACGCGCGGGCGATTAATTACCTTTTCGCGATACAGCAATTCACCCAACGCCACACGGCCGGTTCCGGCAGGCAGCGTGAAAATGGTTTCATCTTTAATCAGGATCTGGCTGTCCGCTAACTGGCGAACCTTCCAGACGCCGGCTCCCGCCGCGATAACCAGCAAAGCCAACAGGAGGAGAACTACGCGTAACATTTTCTTCATGACGGATTTATGCGCTCACACAAGGGGGCTAAAAAGTGGTACAAATCGCGCGCTGACCAGTGCTGTTCCGCCCACTGGCGAACCGGGACAACTGGCATCAACGCGTTACAAATAATGACTTCGTCGGCCAGCATCAGCACATCATGCCGCGCATTGACTTCGACAACCTCAAAAGCGGAAGTTTTCAGCTGGCGCAAACAATATTGACGCATGATGCCATCAACACCGGCCTGATCAACGCGCGGCGTGAAGACCGTCGAACCCTGCCGCCAGAAGATATTGGCGGCACAACATTCAACCAGCCAGCCTTCGCTATCCAGCACCAGCGCTTCATCAGCAGAGGTCTGCTCAAGCCCGGTGCGAATCAATACCTGCTCCAGGCGGTTAAGGTGTTTGATCCCGGCAAGCATTGGGTTACGCCCGAGGCGAATATCACTCAACGCCAGGGTTACCCCTTCCTGCCGCCACCGAGCGTAATGGGCAGGGCTTGCTGATACTGACACTATTCTCGTCGGCGTATCACAACCCGCTGCGCTATAGCCTCGTCCGCCAGTGCCACGGCTGAGAATAACTTTCACCACACCCTCTTCTTTCTCTTTCGCGAGATGTGCCATTTCCCGCGCCAGTATGTCCCAGTCGAGATAAGGGATCCGGAGCCGTTTACAGGCAAGACGCAGGCGCTGGAGATGCGCGTCGGGAAACTGGATTTGCCCGTCAAGGACACGCGCGGTGGTAAAACAGCCATCGCCAAATTGCGTCGCCCGATCATTCGCGGCAAGCCATTGCTGCTCTTTACCATTAATCAAGAACATAGAGGGCTCCTTATGCGTCTGGGCGGACAGTTTGGCAGGATGAAAAGCGCAGGACAAGGGGATAAACCCGAATAGAAAAGGCCCGACAAGCGGGCCTCCAGTATACAGCGAAATGATCAGACTTTCTTGAAGATCAACGAGCCGTTGGTGCCACCGAAACCGAAGGAGTTACACAGGGTGTACTCCATACCGCTCACCTGGCGTGCAACATGCGGCACAAAATCCAGATCGCACCCTTCATCCGGGTTATCCAGGTTGATGGTCGGCGGAACAGCCTGATCGCGCAGGGCGAGGATCGAGTAAATAGATTCTACTGCGCCTGCCGCACCCAGCAGGTGGCCGGTCATCGATTTGGTCGAACTGACCATTACTGTGCGAGCCGCGTCGCCAAAGACCGATTTCACGGCCTGCGCTTCTGCCATATCTCCCGCCGGCGTAGACGTACCGTGCGCATTAACATAGCCAATCTGGCCCGCGGTGATGCCGGCATCACGCAGTGCATTAACCATCGCCTTCGCGGCACCCGCACCGTTTTCCGGCGGAGACGTCATGTGATAAGCATCGCTGCTCATACCAAAGCCGACGATTTCAGCATAAATTTTCGCGCCGCGCTTTTTCGCATGCTCATACTCTTCCAGCATGATGATGCCAGCGCCATCGCCGAGAACGAAGCCGTCACGCTCTTTATCCCACGGACGGCTTGCCGCCTGCGGATTATCGTTGCGGGTAGACAGCGCGCGCGCTGCGCCAAAGCCACCGACGCCTAACGGCGTACTCGCTTTTTCCGCGCCGCCTGCCAGCATGGCATCAGCATCGCCGTAGGCAATGATACGTGCCGCATGACCGATGTTATGCACACCTGAGGTACACGCTGTCGCGATGGAAATACTCGGGCCTTGCAGACCGAACATGATAGTCAGATGACCTGCCACCATGTTGACAATCGTTGAAGGTACAAAGAACGGGCTGATTTTACGCGGCCCACCCTTGACGAGGGAGCTATGGTTTTCTTCGATCAGGCCGAGACCGCCGATACCAGAACCAATCGCTGCGCCAATACGGGATGCGTTCTCTTCTGTGACTTCAAGGCCGGAATCCTGCATGGCCTGAACGCCAGCCACAATTCCATATTGAATGAAGTCATCCATCTTGCGCTGTTCTTTACGCGAGATGATGTCTTCACAGTTAAAATCCTTTACTAAGCCAGCAAATTTGGTTGCATAGGCGCTAGTATCGAAATGGTCGATCAGGCTGATGCCACTCTGACCGGCAAGGAGAGCTTTCCAGGTAGACTCTACGGTATTGCCGACAGGAGACAACATGCCAAGTCCGGTCACAACTACACGACGCTTAGACACGTTTGTCCTCCAGGGAGGGTATAAAAAAGAGATTCGTGGGATAACTACAGATAAAACTCAGGCGGTCGAGTGACCGCCTGGAGATGTTCACTTACGCCTGGTGGCCGTTGATGTAATCAATGGCAGCCTGAACGGTGGTGATCTTCTCAGCTTCTTCGTCCGGAATCTCAGTATCAAACTCTTCTTCCAGAGCCATTACCAGCTCAACGGTGTCAAGAGAATCAGCGCCCAGGTCTTCAACGAAGGAAGCATTGTTGGTAACTTCTTCCTGCTTAACGCCCAGCTGTTCGCCGATAATTTTCTTAACGCGTTCTTCGATAGTGCTCATACTCTTAAATTTCCTATCAAAACTCGCTTTCGCGATGGTTTTCGTAGTGTATAAAATGTTGAAAAATTTGCAACTAAATCCCGGCAGTTCTTACCACGATTTTACGCTATTTTGAGGCCTTTCGCCCTAATAACGCAAATAATTTTCATCGTGGTTAAACCATATACATTCCGCCATTGACGTGCAGGGTTTCACCAGTGATGTAACCCGCCTCGTCAGAGGCTAAAAATGCAACCGCACTGGCGATTTCCTGAGCACCGCCAAGGCGACCCGCAGGAACCTGCGCCAGAATACCCGCACGCTGATCATCAGACAGCGCACGCGTCATGTCCGTTTCAATAAAACCCGGAGCAACAACGTTTACAGTAATACCGCGTGACGCAACTTCACGCGCCAGCGATTTACTGAAACCGATAAGACCCGCTTTCGCCGCAGCGTAGTTGGCCTGACCAGCATTTCCCATGGTACCAACCACAGAACCGATAGTGATAATACGCCCATGACGCTTTTTCATCATAGCGCGCATTACCGCTTTTGACAGACGGAAAACAGATGAAAGATTGGTGTCGAGAATATCGTTCCACTCATCCTCTTTCATGCGCATCAACAGGTTATCACGGGTGATCCCGGCATTATTTACCAGAATATCAACCTCGCCAAATTCTGCGCGAATGTTTTCCAGAACAGATTCGATAGATGCAGCATCGGTCACATTCAACACCAGACCTTTGCCGTTCGCACCTAAATAGTCGCTAATCGCCTGCGCGCCACTCTCGCTGGTCGCCGTACCGATAACTTTCGCGCCACGGGCAACGAGGGTTTCAGCAATAGCGCGACCAATACCGCGGCTTGCACCGGTTACCAGTGCGATTTTTCCTTCAAAACTCATGGTCTTCCTCTTTTATTGCGCAAGTGCCTCTGACACGGCAACCGGCTCGTTGAGCGCAGATGCAGTCAGGGTGTCAACAATACGTTTAGTCAGGCCGGTGAGGACTTTACCCGGGCCAACTTCATACAGATGTTCAATGCCCTGCGATGCCATCAATTCAACGCTCTTCGTCCATTGCACGGGGCTGTACAGCTGGCGCACCAGCGCATCACGAATCGCTTCTGGCGTCGTTTCGCACTTCACATCCACGTTATTTACAACCGGGATCTGCGGCGCGTTAAAAGTAATGTTCTTTAATTCAGCGGCCAGTTTTTCTGCGGCAGGCTTCATCAGCGCACAGTGCGACGGTACGCTAACCGGCAGCGGCAGCGCACGCTTGGCACCTGCAGCCTTGCAAGCAGCACCTGCACGTTCAACGGCTTCTTTATGACCAGCAATAACCACCTGGCCTGGCGAATTATAGTTCACCGGAGAGACAACTTGCCCTAGTGCCGATTCTTCACATGCTTTGGCAATGGAAGCATCATCCAGGCCGATAATGGCAGACATCGCGCCAGTACCCGCCGGCACGGCTTCCTGCATGAATTTCCCACGTAGTTCAACCAAACGAACCGCATCAGCAAACGCGATAACACCCGCACACACTAATGCGGAGTATTCGCCCAGGCTATGCCCCGCCATCAGCGCAGGGGTTTTACCACCCTGCTGCTGCCAGACGCGCCACAGCGCGACAGAAGCGGCCAGCAGCGCCGGTTGTGTCTGCCAGGTTTTGTTCAGTTCTTCCGTCGGGCCTTGTTGCACCAGAGACCAGAGATCATAACCCAGAACAGCTGATGCCTCTGCGAATGTCTCTTCAATCACCGGATAAGCCGCAGCCATATCAGCTAACATACCGACGGTTTGGGAGCCTTGTCCCGGGAACACAAAAGCAAATTGCGTCATTTTTTTATCCTTATACTCAGAAACGAACCAGCGCCGAGCCCCAGGTGAACCCGCCACCAAACGCTTCCAGCAGGACAAGTTGCCCCGGCTTAATGCGTCCGTCGCGTACCGCTTCATCAAGCGCGCTGGGAACGGAAGCTGCGGAGGTGTTGCCATGGCGATCCAGCGTAACAACAACACTATCCATCGACATGCCGAGCTTCTTCGCTGTCGCGCTGATGATACGCAAGTTAGCCTGATGCGGCACCAGCCAGTCCAGCTCGCTGCGCTCAAGATTATTGGCTGTTAATGTTTCATCAACAATACGCGCCAGCTCTGTCACCGCAACTTTGAATACTTCGTTACCCGCCATCGTCAGATAGGTCGGGTTCTCCGGATGCACACGATCAAGGTTAGGCAGCGTCAGCAGCTCGCCGTAGCTCCCGTCTGCGTGCATATGTGTGGAGATGATGCCAGGCTCTTCGGAAGTGCCCAGCACAACAGCGCCTGCACCATCACCAAACAGAATAATCGTACCGCGGTCGTCCGGATCTAATGTCCGCGCGAGCGCATCAGAACCAATGACCAACGCATGTTTCACCGCACCAGATTTAACATACTGATCGGCGATGCTCAGCGCATAGGTGAAGCCCGCACACGCAGCAGCAACGTCAAACGCCGGGCAGCCTTTGATTTCCAGCATGTTCTGGATTTGGCAGGCTGCACTCGGGAAGGCATGCGTTGCAGAGGTAGTAGCAACAATGATCAAGCCTATCTGATCGTTATTGATGCCCGCCATCTCAAGCGCACGTTTAGCGGCTTCATAGCCCATGGTCGAAACCGTTTCGTTTGCAGCGGCGATGCGGCGCTCACGGATCCCTGTACGGCTGACAATCCACTCGTCAGAGGTTTCCACCATTTTTTCTAAATCGGCGTTTGTCCGAACCTGCTCAGGCAGATAACTGCCGGTACCAATAATCTTCGTATACATGTACGCTCAGTCACTCTTGGGTAATATACACACGCTCTGGTTTTCGCCATCCGTTGCAGACGAAGACGAGTGTGCATACACAGATTCCAGGCGAGCGGCGATCCGTTGTGGAACCTGCCGCTGCACCGCCTGCACTGCCTGCTCAATTGCCACGCAAAATGCGCGCTGATTCGCCGCACCATGACTCTTAATCACAGTGCCGCGCAATCCTAACAGACAGGCGCCATTATACTGGTCGGGGTTGAGGTGACTGAATCGCCTTGTCAGGCTTTTTTGTAACCAACGCTTTAATAAAATCAGCCACCACGACCTTTTTTTCCCTTCCCCCTGCGATTTCAGCAGTGAAAGAAACATTCTGACAACACCTTCCATTGTTTTTAATGTGACGTTTCCGGTAAAACCGTCACACACCAGCACATCCGTTTTGCCGGTCAATAATTCGTTCGCTTCAAGATAACCAATGTAGTTCATTGAGGACATGGAGCGTAATAATGCCGCAGCATCGCGGATGCTATCGTGCCCTTTGGTCTCTTCTTCACCAATATTCAGTAGTGCCACACGTGGGTTGGCAATACCGAGGATCTCTTCGGCCATCACCGCGCCCATCACGGCAAATTGCGCCAGCATCGTGCTGTCACAATCGACGTTTGCGCCCAGATCCAGTACAACGGTCTTACCTTTCTGTTGATGAGGCAACACGGTCACCAGCGCCGGACGCTCAATTCCGTCAAGCGGTTTGAGCAGCATTTTCGCCAGCCCCATTAGCGCACCGGTATTTCCCGCACTCACGCAGGCCTGGGCGCGACCTTCTTTGACTAACTCCAGCGCCATGCGCATAGAAGTACCACGGCTGCTACGAATAGCCTGCGCTGCGCGCGCATCACTGGCAATAACTGACTGGGCAGGAACAATAAGCAAGCGCGAGCGTTGCTCGAAATCAGCTTTGGCAAGTAATGGCGTGATAGCGTCGGGATCGCCGACTAAAAGAAGGTTGAGTTGAGAATTAGAGTTCAGTGCCTGCAAAGCTGCAGGCACTGTCACGGATGGGCCAAAATCTCCCCCCATGACATCTAACGCCAGGGTTAGACGTGTCAAGGTATCGTCGCAGCCTGGTTCGGTCTATCCCCGCTTACGCGGGGAAATCCTCACTAAGCTTCATCACGCTTGCGCGTGATTACTTAGTGATAACCTTGCGACCGCGGTAGAAACCGTCGGCGGTAACGTGGTGACGCAGGTGGGTTTCACCAGAAGTTTTGTCTACAGACAGGCTGGTGACTGCGGTCAGCGCGTCATGGGAACGACGCATGCCACGTTTGGAACGGGTTGGTTTATTCTGTTGTACGGCCATGGACCTTACTCCTTAATTACTTACGCTTTAAGCTGGCTAATACGGCAAATGGATTTGGTTTCTGCGCTTCATCAGGCAGTTCCCCAAAGACCATGTCCGCCTCGGACACTTCACAGTGTTCAGAATCATGCACCGG
Organism: Kosakonia sp. PSU_27; assembly: GCF_039409795.1. Taxonomy (NCBI): domain Bacteria; kingdom Pseudomonadati; phylum Pseudomonadota; class Gammaproteobacteria; order Enterobacterales; family Enterobacteriaceae; genus Kosakonia; species Kosakonia sp. PSU_27. The sequence goes on from NZ_JBCIVK010000004.1 coordinate 250,887, forward strand.
AACTACCGGCAGGGAGAGAATGATTTCATCCTCGACCAGCGCCAGCAGATCGATTTCACCGAATTCGTTAACCTCAATCGGCTCATACGCTTCCGGCAGTGCTTCAGCCTGTTCGTCTGAACGCACAGGACTAAAACAATACGTGGTGTAGACCTGATGAATGAACGGTTTCCCACAACGCTGGCATTCGAGCGATACCGTTACCTTTGCATCGCCGTTTAACACGGCAAGGCGTTGGTTATCGATAACGAACGACATGGAGCATTCCACATCACTGTCTACGCTGACTACAGATTCAGCGACGCGCTCCGCCTGGTCGGGAGTATAGATACCCTCGTAATCAAGGCGTTTTTGAGCCGTGCGAACCGGATCAAGAGTCAGGGGTAATTTTACCTTTTGCATAGGGCGCGCATATTAACTTTGTAACGTCATAGAGTCAAAGAAAAAGGCAGCCTGCGGTTGCCTTTTGCCAATAATTCGCACACATTGCGGCCTACAGTTTAAAATGCCTGTCATTGTTAAGCCATATTTGGTGAAAAAAATATGTCGCAAATTATCCTCGCTTCCACTTCGCCCTACCGCCGCGCCCTGCTCGAAAAACTCGGTTTACCCTTCGAATGCGCCGCACCGCAGACAGACGAAACACCGCGTGCAGGCGAAGCGCCTCGCCATTTAGTGCTAAGACTGGCGCAGGAAAAGGCGCAATCACTGGCGCAAAAATACCCTCAACATTTGATTATTGGTTCCGATCAGGTGTGCGTACTTGATGGCGAAATTACCGGCAAACCGCACACAGAAGAGAATGCCCGCCAGCAATTGATGAAAGCCAGCGGCAATATTGTGACTTTTTATACTGGCCTGGCGCTGTTTAATTCCGCAACCGGTCATGTGCAAACGGAATGTGAGCCTTTCGACGTCCATTTTCGCCGCTTAAGTGAACAGGAAATCGACGACTATGTCCGCAAAGAGCGCCCGTTGAACTGTGCCGGTAGCTTCAAAAGCGAAGGACTGGGTATTGCATTGTTTGAACGCCTGGAAGGACGTGACCCTAATACATTAGTGGGTTTGCCGCTAATTGCGCTGTGCCAGATGCTCCGGCGTGAACATTGTAACCCGTTGTTAAGCTAATGCTTTCGCGATCACAGTTTCGTTTTTAGGCAAACGTTACATTCATCACCAATATTAAAACGCCGTTTTAATTTAAGGAGAGGTGATGAAGATTTTACGTACGTTGCCGCTGATGTTTGCCCTGCTGGCGTCTGGCAATGTTTATGCGCAAGATAAGTGGCAAACAGAGGGCGTCGTTGAGGGCAATCTTCCGGCAAGCTGGCAAACGCTGAAAGCGCAGATGCGTTATCCCGATTCGTGGTTATCAGGCAATTTTAAAGATTTCCACCAGTGGCAATCGCATAGCCGCCAGCTATTTCGCCGCGCCCTGCTCACCCCGGACGCCACGAAACCCTTTTCTCCTCACTCGATAGCGAAAGAAGATCGCGGCAGCTATACCGCTGAAAAATTATCGCTGAACATTACGGACGATAACCGCATTTCCGCCCTGTTATTGATGCCGAAAACACCCGGCCCGCACCCTGCCATCGTTCTGTTGCACGATCATGGCTCGAAGTTTGATATCGGCAAAGAGAAGCTGATCCGCCCGTGGGGTAACGCGGAGCAACTCGCCAGTGCGCAAGCATGGGCTGATAAATTTTTCAGCGGTAAATTTATTGGCGATGAACTGGCGAGCCGGGGTTACGCGGTTATCGCTATCGACAGTCCCGGATGGGGCGATCGCGGCCCGATGGTTTATGAACAACAACAGGCGCTGGCCAGCAACTACTACAATCTGGGACGCTCGCTGGCAGGCGAAGTAGCCTATGAGGATATGCGCACGGTCGATTTTATCGCCACGCATCCCGGAGTGGACAGTAAACGCGTTGGCGTACTGGGTTTCTCAATGGGTGGTTTTCGCGCCTGGCAACTGGCGGCGCTGAGCGAAAAAGTCGCTGCTACAGCGGTGATTTCGTGGTTTGGAACCTATAACGGCCTGATGCAACCCGGCAATAACGTGTTACGCGGTCAATCCGCGTTCTATATGTTGCATCCGGGGATGCCCGCCCGCATGGACATTCCGGATATCGCCAGCATTGCCGCGCCGAAGCCGATGCTGATTTTCAGCGGTGGCAAAGACAAACTTTTTCCGGCAGAGGCGGTAAAAGACGCTTTTGACAAAGTGCATCGGGTGTGGTCTTCGCAGCAGGCAGACGACAAACTGGTGACGAAAAGCTGGCCGGAACTGGGACATGTCTTTTATCAGGAACAGCAAAATGAAGTGTTTCCGTGGCTGGACAAATGGCTGAAGCCGTAAGCCAACCCCGTTTTCCCCTCGCAGACGCGAGGGGGAAAAGATCACTTAGCGTTGCGTAACACTTGCAGACAATGTTTGAGTGCATCATCAAGTGGCGCTTCTATACGCAATGTTTCGCCCGTATGGGGATGCGTGAACTTGAGTGCCGCAGCGTGCAGGAACAGTCGTGACAGCCCGGTTGGAGCCAGTTGCTTATCAAACTCGCGATCGCCATAGCGATCGTCAAAAGCAATCGGGTGGCCGGCATGTTGAGTATGTACACGAATCTGATGCGTACGTCCGGTCACCGGGCTGCAACGCACCAGCGTCGCGAATTCATAGCGCTCTTCAACTTTAAAACGTGTTTCTGAAGGCTTGCCTTCGCTGTTCACCCGTACTATCCGCTCGCCACTTTGCAGAATATTTTTCAGCAAAGGTGCCTGCACCACTTTGACATGCGACTGCCACTGGCCGCGGACCAGCGCCAGATAATCCTTCTGCATATCTTTACCGCGCAGCTGCTCATGCAGCGAACGCAGCGCGGAACGTTTTTTTGCCACCAGCAAAACGCCGGAGGTGTCACGATCTAAACGGTGAACCAGTTCAAGAAAGCGAGCTTCCGGGCGCAACGCGCGCAAACCTTCAATCACGCCAAAACTCAGCCCGCTACCGCCGTGTACCGCCGTGCCTGAGGGTTTGTTCAGCACCAGGATATGATCGTCTTCATAGAGAATAACGTCGGTTAGCTGGGCAACTTTTTGCAAATGCGGAGAAACCGCCTCTTCTTCTTTTTCTGCCACACGTACCGGCGGAATGCGGATTTCATCCCCCGCTTCCAGTTTATATTCCGGTTTTACACGTTTTTTATTTACCCGCACTTCACCCTTACGCAGGATGCGGTAAATCATGCTTTTAGGTACCCCTTTGAGCTGGGTACGCAGAAAATTATCGATACGTTGCCCCGCTTCATCAGCGGTAATAGCAACAAATTTTACGGATGGTGTCTCAGTTTTCATGGGAGGCGATTCTAAATAGCCACGCTGAATAGCGCCACTCATTTTTCTATGCTTATATTTACAATTGACTCGGCAACTTCGTTTTACTCAGTTGATTCGGCGGTTATTAAACCAATCTCCGGGCAAAGGTGAAAAAACTGTGAGTAACCGGGTGATAAATGGTAAAAGTCAGCTTGCTATAACAGGGTTCGCAAGGAATAATGTTGCGGTTTTCCGTGTTGAATCTTGTTAAAACAAGTAAATGAGCGGAATGACCAGTTTTGCCTGTCCGATCATACACGCAGCAATGGCGTAAGACGTATTGAACTTTCAGGCAGTTAGCGGGCTGCGGGTTGCAGTCCTTACCGGTAGATGGAATCTTCTCTGGAGAGTTTTTCCCAGGCTGTTCCCCTGATAATTGCGCTGTGTTTTCCACAGGAAACACAGGCAACCGACACACTGCGCCTCTTTAGCGAGCGACAACCGTGAGGTTGGCGACGCGAATAGTCTCGAGGCCATCGGTTCTCCCCCGGAAAGGCGTTATCTTGCCCGCAGCTTAGTCGTCAATGTAAGAATAATGAGTAAGTTACGATGAAAAGAATGTTAATAAACGCAACTCAGCAAGAAGAGTTGCGTGTCGCACTTGTTGATGGACAACGCCTGTACGACCTGGATATCGAAAGCCCGGGACACGAGCAGAAAAAAGCGAACATCTACAAAGGTAAAATCACCCGCATTGAACCCAGCCTTGAAGCCGCATTTGTTGATTACGGTGCCGAGCGTCACGGTTTCCTCCCCCTCAAAGAGATCGCCCGCGAATACTTCCCAGCTAATTACAACGCACATGGACGTCCGAACATCAAAGACGTACTGCGTGAAGGTCAGGAAGTCATCGTTCAGATTGATAAAGAAGAGCGCGGCAACAAAGGCGCGGCACTGACCACTTTTATCAGCCTTGCAGGCAGCTACCTGGTGCTGATGCCGAACAACCCGCGTGCGGGCGGCATTTCTCGCCGTATTGAAGGCGACGATCGCACCGAGCTGAAAGAAGCACTCTCCAGCCTGGAATTACCGGATGGTATGGGTCTTATCGTACGCACCGCAGGCGTGGGCAAATCCGCCGAAGCGCTGCAGTGGGATTTGAGCTTCCGTCTGAAACACTGGGAAGCTATCCAGAAAGCCGCCGAAAGCCGCCCTGCTCCGTTCCTGATCCATCAGGAAAGCAACGTGATTGTGCGCGCCTTCCGTGACTATCTGCGTCAGGATATCGGCGAAATCCTCATCGATAACCCGAAAGTGCTTGAGCTGGCTCGCCAGCATATCGCTGCGCTGGGCCGTCCGGATTTCAGCAGCAAAATTAAACTGTACACCGGGGAAATCCCGCTGTTCAGTCATTACCAGATTGAGTCGCAGATTGAATCCGCATTCCAGCGTGAAGTCCGTCTGCCGTCCGGTGGCTCTATCGTTATTGACTCCACCGAAGCGCTGACCGCCATTGATATCAACTCCGCACGCGCAACGCGCGGTGGCGATATTGAAGAGACCGCCTTTAACACAAACCTGGAAGCGGCGGATGAGATCGCACGCCAGCTGCGTCTGCGTGACCTGGGTGGCCTGATCGTTATCGACTTTATTGATATGACCCCGGTGCGCCACCAGCGCGCGGTGGAAAACCGTCTGCGTGAAGCAGTACGTCAGGATCGTGCGCGTATTCAGATTAGCCATATTTCCCGCTTCGGCCTGCTGGAGATGTCCCGCCAGCGCCTGAGCCCGTCGTTGGGCGAGTCCAGCCATCATGTCTGCCCGCGTTGTAGCGGTACCGGCACCATTCGTGATAACGAATCCCTGTCGCTGTCGATTCTGCGTCTGATTGAAGAAGAAGCGCTGAAAGAAAACACCCAGGAAGTGCATGCGATTGTACCGGTTCCGGTCGCGTCATACCTGTTAAACGAAAAACGCGCCGCGGTAAGCGCTATCGAAGCCCGTCAGGGCGGCGTACGCTGCGTGATCGTGCCAAACGACCAGATGGAAACGCCGCACTACTCCGTACTGCGCGTGCGTAAAGGCGAAGAGACGCCAACGCTGAGCTACCTGCTGCCGAAACTGCACGAAGAAGAGATGGCCCTGCCGTCTGAAGAAGAGTACGCCGAACGTAAGTTACCTGAACAACCTGCACTGGCTACCTTCGTTATGCCGGACGTTCCGCCAGCACCACAAGCGCCAGCCACAGCAGCAAGCCAGGCGCAACCTGCCGCAACACAAGTTGCCGCCCCAGGTTTGCTGGGTCGTTTCTTCTCAGCCCTGAAAGGCTTGTTCGCGGGTGAAGCTGCCCCGGCGCCGGTTGAAGTGAAAGAAGAGAAAAAAGGCGAGAAACAAGAGCGTCAGCAGGATCGTCGTAAATCACGCCAGAGCAACCGTCGCGATCGTAATGACCGCCGTGACAACCGCAGCGAAGGCAACGAAGCGCGCGAAAGCCGTGATAACCGCGAAGGTCGCGAAGAGAATCGTCGTAACCGCCGCGAAAAATCGCAGCAAAACGCCGAAGCCCGTGAATCTCGCCAGCCAGTCGCTGTTGATGAAACAGAGAAAGCGAAATCTCGTGACGAGCAGCAGCAACCTCGCCGTGAGCGCAACCGTCGCCGTAATGATGATAAACGCCAGGCGCAGCAGGATGTCAAAGAGCTGAACCGCGATGAGCAACCTGCTCAGGAAACTGAACAGGAAGAGCGCGTACAGGTCATGCCGCGTCGTAAACAGCGTCAACTCAGCCAGAAAGTCCGTATTGGCGGTGACAACAACGTAGAAAACCGCGTTGAAGAAATCACTGTCCAGGACACCGCAGCGCAAAACACGCAGCTGGCGAAAGTCGACCTGCCAGCGGTGGTTGAAACCGCGCCGGTACAGGAACAGGATGAAAACGCTGAAGCACGCGAAAACGCGATGCCGCGCCGTTCACGCCGTTCCCCGCGCCACCTGCGCGTGAGTGGTCAGCGTCGCCGTCGCTACCGTGATGAACGTTACCCGCTGCAATCTCCAATGCCGTTGACCGTAGCCTGTGCCTCACCGGAAATGGCGTCCGGTAAAGTGTGGATCCGTTATCCGGTGCCGCGCGCGCAGGAAGAGCAGCAGACTCAGGAACTGGCCGTTGAAAACAATGCAGCCCCTGAGCAGGAGATCGCTCCGGCTATGGCTGAAGTGCAACTGGTTGCGCATCCGCAAGCGGAAGTTGTTGAGCCGCAGGCGACGGTTGAAAATGCCGAGCCGGCAGTGGTTGAACCGCAAGCCGCTGTTGAAGCACCGCAGACGGTTGCCGTTGAAACCACCCACCCGGAAGTGATCGACACGCCGGTGGATGAACAACCGCAGCTGATTGCTGAGGAAGATCGTCCCGTTGCGCAGGAAGTGGCAGAAGAAGCCGAACCCGCACAACAGGAAGTCGCACCGGTAGCAGAAACGCCAGACCCGGAAGTTGTACAGGACGCGTCCGAAGAAGCGGCTGCGCCAGTTGTTGCCGAGCAGGTGAAAGCGCCGGTGGTAGCACATGTTGCTCCCGCGGCTAAAAAAGTGGCTACCGCGCCAATGACCAAAGCGCCAGCGCCTGCCTATGTGCCGGAAGCGCCGCGTCACAGTGACTGGGTACGCCCGAACTTCGTCTTTGAAGGTAAAGGTTCTGCGGGTGGTCACAGCGCCACACACGCGGCAACCGCTCCGGCGACGAAACCGCCAGCTGCTGAGTAATTCCCTGGCAGTCAAAAGCCGACCCCCGGGTCGGCTTTTTTTATGTCTGTCGCACCGGATGGCGCATACCGCCAAGCCCCGGCATCACTTCACGCATCAGTTGTAAAAATTTCCGCAACCGCGCGGGATAATAGCGCGCCCACGGATAAACCAGATGAACCGGCAGCGGCGCGGCCTGCCACTGCGGCAACAGCGCTACCAGCTTGCCACTGCGCAACTCCTCTTCCACCGCCCAACTGGAAATCAGCGTCACGCCAAGCCCGCCAATGGCGGTATTGCGGGCCGCATACAGGCTGTCGGTATAGAGCCGGGGTGCAATCGCCACCTGTTCTGTATCGCCACTTTGCAGATGACTCAGATGAATTTCATGCTGGTAGAACGTGCTGAGCGCAATCCACGGCAGCGAGGAGAGCTGCTGCGGTGTGTCGACAGCGGGAAAACGCGCCAGCAACGCGGGTGACGCCACGATAGATCGGGGTACTTCTGCCAGCAGTACCGATACCGTTGCCGGGTCCACTTCTGCCCCAACGCGAATAGCGCAATCGATATTGGCACTGAGAAAATCGACATTCTTGTCATTGAGCATCCATTCAACAGAGAGTTGCTGGTGACGTTCAAGAAACTGAGTCAGCGGACCGAGCAGTTGTTCCTGACCAAAGGCATGCGGTGCGCGTACGCGCAAAATCCCGACCGGCTCGTCGTCGGACTGGCTCAGCTCATCTTCCAGCGCTACCCAGGCATCCGCAACGCGCTTTGCATGCTGATAGCAGCGTTCGCCATCATCCGTCAGCTTCATTGCATGGGTGGTGCGCAAGAGCAGCTTGACGCCAAGCAGCGACTCCAGCGACTGCAACCGGCGGCTGACCGTCGCCTGCGTCGTCTCCAGCTGGCGCGCCGCCGCCGACAGCGACCCGGCCTCCACGATACGGATATACGTCCGCATCAAATCCACCCTATCTATACGCTCTTGCCGTTTCATTATTATTTTACCTATACGTTTCACGTATAATCGTTTTACCACTCCGCTGGCTACCGCGCCATGCTCTGCTGCGTAAAAATGGCCTCACTTCGTTATTTACACCTAACGTTCCTGGGGAACCTGCTATGAACCGTCATTCTCTTTCGTCCGATGTTGTTGGCTGGGTCATTTTTGCCCTCGCGCTCGGCGCCGGATTCAGCGTCGCGGCTATCTATTATTCACAACCGCTGCTGCCATTAATGGGCAGCGACCTGCACTTAACCGTCAACGGTATGGGGCTGGTGCCGACACTCACACAGGCCGGTTATGCGCTGGGTATTTTGTTCCTGCTGCCGCTGGGCGACCGCCACGACCGCCGCCGTCTGATCCTGGTTAAAAGTGCTGCACTGGCGCTGCTGTTACTGGCCTGTAGCCTGACCAGCCATCTACCTTCATTACTGGTCGTCAGCCTGTTACTGGGCATGGCCGCAACAATGGCACAGGATATTGTCCCGGCGGCAGCAATTCTCGCGCCGGAAGGCAAACAGGGGAAAATGGTCGGCACGGTAATGACCGGTTTGCTGCTCGGGATCCTGCTTTCCCGTACCGTCAGCGGCTTTGTCGGCGCGGCATTCGGCTGGCGTATCATGTATCAACTTGCCGCAGTCAGCATTGCGTTGATTGGCGTGCTGATGTGGTCGGTGCTGCCGCGTTTCGCAACCCACTCCACGCTGAGCTACCCGGCGCTGATGAAATCGATGGCGCACCTGTGGCAACGCTATCCGGCACTGCGCCGCGCCGCTTTCGCCCAGGGTTTTTTATCCATCGCTTTTAGCGCTTTCTGGTCAACCCTTGCGTTGATGCTGCTGGAAAAATATCAGTTAGGCAGCGCGGTCGCGGGTACGTTCGGCATCGCCGGTGCGGCGGGTGCGTTAGCGGCACCGCTGGCGGGTGGTCTGGCGGATAAAGTTGGCGCAGAAAAAGTCACACAGTTAGGTGCGGGTCTGGTGACGGTATCCTTCGCCCTGATGTTCCTGCTGCCGGTACTGCCGCCGCATGGCCGGCTGGCACTGATTGCCCTCTCGGCGGTGGGTTTCGACCTGGGTCTGCAATCCAGTCTGGTGGCTCACCAGAACCTCGTGTACGGTCTTGAACCGCAAGCGCGTGGTCGTCTGAATGCGCTGCTGTTTACTGGTGTGTTCATTGGTATGGCGCTGGGCTCTGCGCTGGGCAGCAAACTTTACTCCGTTGCGTCCTGGCAGGGTGTGGTAATGCTGGCAACGGTTTCCGGTCTGGTTGCTCTGCTGATCCGTCTGTTCGACGCCCGTCAAATCCAGCAAGCGGCGCAGAAAGCGTAGGATAAAAAAAAGCCCGCTCCGGGGTGATGGAGCGGGCATAGCGAACATGCCCAGTTTCCAGACATGCTCAAAATGAAAACATTACTTATTCATCTGGAACAACGACAGACCCTGCATATCGGTGAACGCTTTGTAAGACGCCTGCAGCGCGGCTTGTTGCATGGTGTAAGACGAAATCACCGAGTTCCAGTCCACGTCAATCAAATCACTCTTCTGCTGTTTCAGCGCCACAGTACGGTCATCGCCCAGCGCATCGAGGGTGTCCAGTTCGTTCAACTGCGTACCCAGTTCAGCACGGACAGTCGACACGTTGTTCAGGGAGTTACCCAGACCACGGCTGGTTTTATCCACTACTGCCTGCGCTGCCGCCTTGGCGGTTTCATTGCCCGCTACCGGGGTTTTCAGTGCGGTAATCGCCGTATCGAGCATTTTGAACAGATCGGTTTCCGAAGTGCCCGGCAGGCCGGTGGCCGGATCAACCGGTTCTGGCGTGGCGTTGCTGCTGATATGGTTGAATACTTCATTGCCCGTATGCGCAATAACCATGGTACGCGAGGCGTCAACCTGCTGGGAAATTGCCTGGTTACCACCGCTATATGTGCCCGTGGCATCATACGGCGCGCTTTCCGTTTTATAGCCGCCAAAGATATAGCGACCGTTACCGTCGGTACTGTTCGCCAGGTTCAGCAGCTGATCGCGGTAGCCCTGCAGTTCAGTTGCCAGCGAAGCACGGTCATCATCACTCAGCGAACCGTTGCCCGCTTTCACAATGGTGCCCTGTGCGCCAGTGATCGCCGTCGTCACCTGCTGCAATACGCTCTCTTCCAGCGACACTTTCTGCTTGGCGAAAGTACGCGCCGTCTCATACTGAGTGTTTTGCGCCTGCGCCTGCGAAATCACCACCGCCTGAGAAGCGGCAATGGGATCGTCCGACGGGCGGTTAACTTTCTGCCCGGTCGCCATTTGCTCGCCGTAACCCAACCACGCGCTCTGCGAGTTGGTCACGCCGCGCATGCTTTGTTCGTACATCATTTGAGTACTGATACGCATTTTTCACCCCTTACTTAGCGAATGCCGAGCAGCGCATCAAACAGCGTGCTTGCAGTTTGTAAAACCTGAGCGTTCGCCAGGTAATATTGTTGATAACGCTGCAGGTTACCGTACTCTTCATCGAGGTTAACCCCGGAGATCGACTGCTGCTGCTTGGTCAACTGCGTCACCACGTTCGTCTGCGTGGTGGAGCTGGTTTTCAGCGTCGAGGTTTTGTTGCCTACATCGCTGACCAGTGTGGCATACGCGTCGTTAAACGTTTTGTTGCCGCCGACGACTTTCGCGCTTTGCAGATTCAGCATCGCCTGGCCGTTGCGGTTATCGCTCGCACCAGAACCGGCGACGGAAGCCATGGCGATTTTCGACTCATCGGTAATCGCCACGCTCATATTCACAATCGCATTGCTCACCGGGCGAACGGTAAAACTGTCGTTGGCTTTAGGGCCAGTGGTGGCGCTGATGCTAACTTTCAGACCGTCGAAATTCAGCGTGCCATCGGAGGGATCTGGCGTCACGGTGGTCGTGGTATTGTTGGACAGTCGGGTAACTTTCCAGTTAGTCCCGTCGTAGGCCACTTTATAATCCGTCGCCTGTACCGCCGAGCTGTCGCTGACCGCTGCGGTCAGTACCGCATCACCGGTGTTTTTGGAATTACTGGTGGTTGATGGCGCGCCAATGGTAAAGAACTGGCCACCCTGATTACCACTCGCATCGTAACCCTGCGTGTGTTGCTTGTTGAATGAATCAGCAAACGACAGTGCCAGTTGTCCAAGCGTATTACGCGCCTGGTCAAGATCCTGCGAACGGAACGACAGCAAACCGCCCAGCGAACCGGTGGTAATCAGTTTTTCCGGGATCTCAATATTGCCTGCGGTTTTGTCAACATACGCCACGGCAGTACGTGCCGGATCGGCGCTGGACTGGACGGCCGCCAACTGGCGCGCATCGCTGCCCTGCACCAGAGAGTAGCCATCACCCATGCTGATGTTGTAGGTGTTGCCATCCTGGACGCTGACTTCAACACCGACAATTTTGTTCAGTTCGCTAACCAGCTGGTCGCGCTGATCGAGCAGGTCATTCGGCGACGCACCGCCGCCAACCGCGGTCAGACGAGAAATCTGGTCGTTAAGTTTGGCAATCTGCGTGGAGTAGTTGTTGATCTGATCAACGCTTGAAGAGATAGACAGGTTTACCTGTTTATCCTGGTCACGCAGGTACTGGTCGGCCACTTTGAACTGGTTAACCAGACCGTCCGCTTTACCCAGCATCGCCTGACGGGATGACGGGTCAGAAGCGTTACTTACCAGTGTTTGCAAGCTGGAAAAGAAGCTCTGCAGGCTGGTCGACAGCGAGTTAGTGGTATCCGACAGTACATCGTCAATTTTTGACATCTGCTGGTAACGCGTGGTCAAACCGCTGTTCTGGTTTTCCGCTGCACGCAGCTGATTAGTAATAAAGGCGTCATACTCACGCTGAACACCGGTAACGAGTACACCGTTACCCACCCAGCCGCCACCGGTCAGGGTACTGTTGCCTGAGGTGAGCACCGTCGTCTGACGGGTATAACCCGCTACGTTATAACTGGCAATGTTATTACTGGCGGTATTAAGCGCGGCCTGGGCTGCGTTGAGCCCACTCATGGCGCTGTTAATCAAACTGGACATGGAGGTTCCTTATACACTTTCAGACATGAGTCCTGTTGACGATTATCGGCAACCCAGGGCAAAACTTGAGATATTTCAGAACAGATTTTGGATATCCGTGCTGTAGGCTTTACTGACCTTTTCACCCATCGATTTAAGCTGTTGGATCATGCTGGTCAGCTTACGGGCGTAGTTTGGATCGGTCGCATAACCGGCGTTCTGCAACGCCTGCGCGCCCTGCTCCGCCGTCGCCGCCGTGGTCACCGCCGAGTAGCGTTTATTACGCGTCAGCATGCCCACATAATCGGAGAGCGCTTCAAGGTACGAGCTGTAGACGCGGAACTTGGCTTTCACCTTCACCGCTTCGCCGTTTTCATATTCTGTCGTCGTGATTTCTGTGGTCGGCCCTTTCCAGCCTGGCGTGGCTTTAACACCAAAAATGTTAAAGCTCGGCTCACCGTTTTCACGCGGGATCTGGCGCTGGCCCCAGCCGGATTCCAGCGCGGCCTGCGCGAGGATCAGGTGATGCGGAACACCGCTCTGCTCACTGGCAAGACGCGCCGGCAGTGAAAGCTGGGCAAGGAAGTCTTTGCTGTCACCGGTTAACGGCTCGTCGCCATCTTCCGGCACTTTTGGCATCGCTTTGCGCACCAGTTGTGTCAGTGCCTGGTTTTGATAGGACGTCACGGTTTCCAGCGGGAACTTCATCGGCACCTGCTGCATCTGATCGGCAGGCTCAACAGGTGCCTGATCGCCAGCCATCTGTTTAACCATCATATCGGCCAGGCCAAGGCCTTTGCCTGCGGTCATCTGCTGTGCAATTTGCTGGTCATACATGCTGGTGTACAGCCGCGTTGAATCACTGCTGAAAATCCCGTCTTTCGGTAACGCTTCGCGCATGCTTTTCAGCATCATCTGCACGAACATCCCTTCCATCTGGCGGGCAACCGGGCGCAGGTTCGCGCCAGGATCCTGACGGGTTTGCGCCTTCAGTTCATTCAGTGATTGCGCGTCCCATGCCGCGCTTGTCAACAACCGGCTGTCAGTCAACATTAGATGATCTCCAGTTTCGCACGCAGGCAGCCTGCGCTTTGCATCGCCTGAAGGATGGACATCAGCTCCATCGGGGAAGCACCGAGCGCGTTAAGCGCACGGACCACGCTGTTCAGGTTGGCGCTGGAACGGACGCTTTGCAGCGAACCGCCACTCTGGCGCATATCAATTTGTGTTTGCGGTGTCACCACCGTCTGACCGCCGCCAAATGGCGTATTCGGCTGGCTCACGTTGGCCTGCTGATTGACCGTTACCGAGAGGTTGCCCTGCGCGACAGCACAGTTATCCAGCGCCACTTCGCGGTTCATCACCACCGAGCCGGTACGGGAGTTAATAATGACTTTCGCGTCCTGCTGCGTAACGCCGACTTCCATATTCTGGATGTCGGCCAGCAAACGGACTTGCGAGCTGCCGCCGTTAGAAACGCGGATCTGCACGGTACGCGCATCCAGCGCGGTCGCGCTGCCGTAACCACGGTTACGGTTGATGGTGTCGGCAATTTGCTGCGCCATGCTGAAATCTTCCTGGTTCAGCTGCAGGTTAATGGTGTTACCTGCGCCAAACTGGGTCGGCAGTTCACGTTCGATGACCGCACCGTTAGTGATACGCCCGCCGTTAAGCTGGTTGACCTGCACACTGCTGCCACCTGCGGAAGCACCTGCACCGCCGACCAGAATGTTACCCTGCGCCAGCGCATATACCTGGCTGTCAACGCCCTTCAGCGGCGTCATCAGCAGCGTACCGCCGCGCAGGCTTTTTGCGTTACCCATTGAGGAGACCACGACATCAATGGTCTGTCCCTGGCGTGCAAACGCCGGGAACTGGGCGGTGACCATCACCGCCGCCACGTTTTTCAGCTGCATGTTGGTGCCAGCAGGAACCGTGATCCCCATCTGCGACAACATGTTGTTTAAGGTTTGGGTGGTAAATGGCGTCTGGGTCGTCTGGTCACCTGTACCATCGAGCCCCACGACCAGGCCATAACCAATTAAGGAGTTTTCACGTACGCCCTGTACACTGGTGAGATCCCGGATACGGTCAGCCTGGGCGAAGGTCGCCACCAGCGCTAACACGATACCAGTCAAATACTTAAACATAATTCACCCCGGTTACATCGGCGATAAGTTGAGGAAGAAACGTTGCAGCCAGCCCATGTTCTGCGCTTCGTTGATATAGCCGTTGCCGACATACTCGATGCGCGCGTCCGCCACCTGTGTGGACGGAACCGTGTTGCTGCCGCTGATGGTGCGTGGGTTCACGACACCCGAGAAGCGGATGAATTCAGTGCCCTGGTTGATGGCTATCTGTTTTTCACCCACCACATGTAAATTGCCATTGATCAGCACCTGATCGACCGTCACGGTCAGCGTGCCGCTAAAGGTATTGCTGGCATTGGCGCCACCTTTGCCGTTAAAGGTATTACCGCCGGAAGCAGAGAGATCGGCGCGGGCATTACCAAACAGACCTTCCAGGTATCGCGGCGTGGTATCCATGCCGAAACTGGCCTTGCTGTCACGGCTGGCATTTGCCGACGAGCTCTTACTGGCACTGACGTTCTCTTGCAGTACGATCGTCAATGTATCGCCCACGTTACGCGGACGACGGTCTTCAAACAGTGGCTGATAGCCGTAGTTGATCGGCTGCGCAGTCTGATAAATCGATCCATTTACCATCGGCACCGGTCCCGGAACCGGTTGAGCGGTGGTCGCCCCCTGAACCAACGGCGTTGATGGAACCCAGGCACATCCCGTCAGGGTTAATGCCACTAAAGCCATAATCGGATAGCTGCGCACGGCGTATTTTTGCATTGCATTCATCTTCAAAATCAGGGTTCCGGTGCGGCAGTTACCGCACCGGATAACGCCTTAGAGTTGCGTCAGTTTTTGCAGCATCTGATCGGTGGTCGATACTGCCTTACTGTTTATTTCGTAAGCGCGCTGAACCTGGATCATATTCACCAGCTCTTCCGCCACGTTTACGTTCGAGGTTTCCACATACCCCTGATACAGCATCCCCGCACCGTTCAGCCCCGGCGTCGTGGAGTTTGGCGCGCCAGACGACTGCGTTTCTGCGTACAGGTTTTCACCAAGACTTTCCAGACCGGTGTCGTTCATAAAGGTGGTCAGGTTTAACTGGCCAACCTGAACCGGCGCGGCGTTACCCTGCTGCGTCACGCTAACCACGCCGTCGCGGCCAATGGTGATGCTCAGGGTGTTCGCCGGAATGGTGATCGCAGGCTGCACCTGGAAACCACCCGCCGTTACCAGTTGACCGTTCTGGTCGACCTGGAAGGAACCATCGCGGGTATACGCCGAGGTGCCGTCCGGCAGCAGCACTTCAAAGAAACCCTGCCCCTTGATCGCCACATCTTTACTGTTGTTGGTCTGAGACAGGTTGCCCTGGCTGTGCAGACGCTCGGTGGCCACCGGACGAACACCGGTACCGATCTGCAAACCCGAAGGTAGCGTTGTCTGCGCTGAAGACTGTGCGCCAGGCTGACGAATCGTCTGGTACAGCAGATCTTCAAATACCGCGCGCTGGCGCTTAAAACCATTGGTACTGACGTTCGCCAGGTTGTTGGCGATGACATCCATATTGGTTTGTTGGGCGTCGAGGCCGGTTTTTGCGATCCATAATGAACTGATCATAAGTAGTCCTGTTTAATTAGCCCATTGACAGCAATTGGTTGGCGCGCTGGGCGTTATCGTCGACGCTGCTGATAATTTTCATCTGCATCTCGAAACGACGGGCGCTGGCGATCATGTCGGTCATTGCGGCAACCGGCTTGACGTTACTGCCCTCCAGCACACCTGACATCACGCGAATAGACGGGTCGTCCTGCAATGTCGTACCACGGGTCGCTTGTGCGTTCTGGCTCAGACGGAACAGCCCGTCATCACCGCGCACCACTTCCTGCGCGTTCGCTTTCACCAGCTTCAGCTTGCCGACCGGCGCGATAGTATTCGCCGGATCGCCAGGGTTCAGCGATGAAATCGTACCGTCAGCCGCGATACTAATTTGCGAACCTTCCGGTACCGAAATCGGGCCGCCGTCGCCAATCACCGGATGCCCCTGAATGGTCAACTGGCCGGTTGAACTCACCTGGATATTACCGTTACGGGTATACCCTTCAGAGCCGTCCGCCGTCTGTACTGCCAGCCAACCGTCCTGCTGCAACGCCACGTCCAGCGGACGCGAGGTGTAGTCAAGTTGCCCTGGCGTCATATCGGCGCCAGGCGTAGAAGCCACTACCAGCGTACGGGTAGGCAGTGAAAGCCCTTCTACCGGTACCGCGCGCAGCGCATTGAGCTGCGCGCGAAAGCCTGGCGTGGACGCATTCGCGAGGTTGCTGGCGGTGACAGCCTGCTGATTCAGCGTCTGGCTGGCGGCGCCCATCGCGGTGTATATTGCGTGATCCATTAAGCCATCCCGTCAGACGATTAACGCAGGTTAACCAGCGTGTTAAGGATCTGATCCTGGGTTTTGATAGTCTGCGCGTTCGACTGATAGTTACGCTGCGCGACAATCATGTTCACCAGTTCTTTACTCAGATTCACGTTTGATGCTTCCAGTGCGCCGTTGGTCAGCTTACCGAAGTTGCCGGAACCCGCTGTACCCACGATAGCAACGCCGGAAGCGGTGGTCGCAGACCAGACGTTGTCCCCTTCGGATTTCAGGCCTTCGTTGTTAGCAAAGTTCGCCAGCACGATCTGACCCAGTACCTGAGTTTTCTCGTTGGAGTAGCTGCCCACCACGGTGCCGTCATCGTTGATGGCGTAGCTCACCAGTGATCCTGGCGGGTAACCATCCTGATCAACAGAGGCTGCACCGCTGCTGCCGGTGTTCTGCTGCATGGAGTTCAGGAAGCTCAGCGAGTAAGTGCTGGCAGCAGAACCATTGAGGCTGGCCAGCGCGATATTGATCTGCGGCTGTGCGTTCGGCGTGGCGTTCAGGTTCCAGGTACGCGGCGTGGTGGCTGGCAGCACTTCCGTGTAGTTAGTCACGGAAGTGAGCGTACCGTTGGAGCTGAACGACATCTGCGCGGCTTTTTCATAAGAAGAGCCGGAAATGCTGGAGTCTTTGGTGTAGACATCCCAGGTGTTAGCGGCGGTTTTAACGAAATAGCAGTCAACCGCATGTTCGTTACCCAGGCTGTCGTAAGACGTTACCGTGGTTTTTTTGTTGTAGGTATCCGAGTTAGTCGGATCGAACGGTGTCGTCGTCGGAATGGTCGCCGTCGAGTTCAGGTTCATCGGCATCGTCGCCGTGGTGGTGGCACGCGCCGACATCACGGTCGTTGGGATGTTAATGGTCGTCGGGTTGGCACCGGTCTGTACTACCGGCGGGGTACCCGCAACCGGATAACCCGTCAGTTGCATACCCTGCATGTTGACCAGGTTGCGGTTCTCGTCCAGCTTGAACTGGCCGTTACGGCTGTAATAAACAGAACCGTTGGTATCTACCATGCGGAAGAAACCATTCTGGCTAATCGCAACGTCCAGACCACGACCGGTGTTGGTCGTTGTACCGTCGGTAAAGTCCTGAGTGATACCGGCAACTTTTACGCCCAGACCCACTTTAGAACCGGCAAACATATCGGCGAAGGACGCAGAGCCGGATTTAAAGCCATAGGTGGCGGAGTTGGCAATGTTGTTACCAATGACATCGAGGTTGGTGGCCGCAGCATCTAGGCCGCTGACCGCTTGTGAAAAGGCCATGACTTACTCCTGATAAGTGTTTTGGCTTAGATAATCTGCCGTACTTCGTCGAGTGTGGTGGTACCGTAAGTACCTAAATCCAGTGTGCTACCGTTGCTGCCGCGGGTAACACCTTGCACCAGTGCAAACTGCAGCGGCTGGGCAACCAGCTGTGTTGCGCCAGAGCTGGCGGCGATAGAGACTTTATAAGAGCCATCAGGTGCCGCTGTTCCATCCGTCATCTTGCCGTCCCAACTGAAGGTGTGGACACCGGCAGTCAGCGAGCCAATATCGATAGTGCGCACCACGGTACCGTCTTTGCTGGTCACGGTAGCGGTCACTTTATCGGCGGCTTGCGTCAGTTCCACGCCAAACGGCGTTGAGGTTTCTTTGCCCACCAGAACGGTCTGTCCCGGGATCATCACGCCATGGCCAATCAGGTTTGTCGCCTGCAGCGACTGGCTGTTGTCGATCTGTCCGGAAATCGAACCGAGGGTGGTGTTCAGTTTTTCAATCCCGCTCACGGTGCTGATTTGCGCCAGCTGAGTGGTCAGTTCGTTGTTCTGCAGCGGGTTAGTCGGGTCCTGGTTTTTCAGTTGCGCGACCAGCAGCGTTAAAAAGCTGCCTTGCAGGTCGGATGCACTGTTTGTTCCGGTTGCGCTGGTGTTGTTACTGGTCGAGGAGACACCGTTATTTGTCGGGTCATCCACTCTTACGGCGATAGACATGCGCGTCTCCTTTACTGTCCGAGCGTGAGGGTTTTGAGCATCATGCTCTTAACGGTATTAAGCACTTCAACGTTCGCCTGGTAGCTGCGGGACGCAGACATGGTGTTCACCATTTCGCCGACCACATCAACATTGGGCATTTTGACGTAGCCATTCGCATCAGCCAGCGGGTTACCTGGTTCGTAAACCAGTTTGTCCGGCGCCTGGCTTTCAATCACATCAGCAACTTTTACACCGCCGGTCGCTTGCCCGGGCGCAGCATCCACCTGGAATACAACCTGCTTGGCGCGATACGGCTGACCATCAGGTCCGGTCACGCTGTCGGCGTTCGCCATGTTACTGGCGGCCACGTTCAAACGTTTGGACTGCGCGGTCAGCGCGGAGCCTGCGACATCAAAGATATTCAGTAATGCCATTTAATTAGTTCCCCTGTTGCAGAACACTCATCATGCTTTTGATCTGCCCACCCAGCACGGTCAGGCCGGTCTGGTATTTAACGCTGTTGTCAGCAAACTGCGTACGTTCACGATCCATATCCACGGTGTTGCCATCCAGCGAGGGCTGATCCGGAATGCGGTACAGCAAATCGGTAGACGGTCCGCTCATCGCCTGCGCCGGGATATGACGCGAAGAGGTCATGGTCAACGCAACGCCGCTGCCTTCAGCACGCCCACGCTCCATGACTTTTTTCAATTCGCTGGCGAAATCAATATCGCGCGCCTGAAACCCCGGGGTATCGGCGTTGGCGATGTTTGCCGCCAGAATTTCCTGACGCTGGGCGCTCAGGTTCAGCGCTTCTTGCTGGAAACGAAGTGCGGCATCAAGTTTATCGAGCATGGCTCCCCCACTGATGACAATTATTTAGCCAACAGCTTAAATCTCCGCTGACAAACTTATCGCTGGAATAAGGGCAAAATGCGTCGCTATTTATTGCGTTGATAGGTTGACCATGCGGTTAAAATCCCCTCAACCACTCAACAGGCAGGAGTCTGCGATGAACACGTTGAAAGGCGGTTTAGCCGCGACCTTACTGTTTTTAAGCGCCTTTGCTCAGGCCGCTGACTTGCAATCACAGCTGACGTCATTTTTTGCTCAACGTCTTGCTGGCTTTAGCGACGAGGTAGTGGTAAATATACGCACCCCGCAAAATCTGTTACCCAGTTGCGAGCAGCCAGCGCTGAGCGTGCTCGGGAACGCTAAACTGTGGGGGAACCTGAACGTGCTGGCGAATTGCGCAGGTGTTAAGCGCTATTTGCAGGTGGAGGTTCAGGCGACCGGTAACTATGTGGTGGCAGCGCAGTCCGTTGCCCGTGGCAGCCTGTTGCAGCCCGGCAGCGTGACGCTAAAACGCGGCCGCCTCGATCAGTTGCCGCCGAGAACGATGCTGGATATTACCCAGGCGCAGGATGCGGTCAGTTTGCGCGATCTTACTCCAGGCCAGGCGATTCAACTGTCAATGTTGCGCCAGGCGTGGCGGGTTAAAGCGGGTCAGCGTGTACAGGTCGTGGCGTCGGGCGATGGCTTTAGTGTGAACGGCGAAGGTCAGGCACTGAACAATGCGGCGGTGGCGCAAAACGCCCGTGTGCGCATGGCTTCAGGGCAGATTGTCAGCGGTACAGTGAACGCTGATGGGAATATTCTGATTAACCTATAATCTTTTTAAAGAATTCATGTCGCCTGCCGATAATTAAGCAACGACTAAAGATATCAGGCCCGAAACGCCGGGATACCTCGATGAGGACAACACTATGAGCATTGATCGCACATCGTCTTTAAAACCGGTTAGTTCCGTTCAACAGCGCGAAACTAACGAGACCCAAACGCAGAAAACGCGTCTGGAAAAAGCGGCTACGGCAAACAGCACCAGCGTGACCCTCAGCGGCGCGCAGACCAAGCTGATGCAGGCTGGCGCGAATGACATCAATATGGAACGCGTGGAACAGCTGAAAACCGCGATCCGTAATGGTGAACTGAAGATGGACACCGGCAAAATCGCCGATGCCCTGATTGATGAAGCGAAGAGTTACTTGCAGAGTAAATAACAGTATGAATCGACTGTCAGACATTCTTGATCAAATGACAGTTATCCTGAGCGCTCTTAAAGACGTGATGGATGCTGAGCAAAAACAGCTTTCCGTAGGTAACATTCAAAGCAGCGCACTGCAGCGTATCACGGAAGAAAAAAGCTCATTGCTCGCGACACTGGATTACCTGGAGCAACAGCGTCGTTCGGCACAAAAAGCGCAGCATAGCGCGAACGACGACATCGCCGATCGCTGGCAAACCATTACGCAGAAAACGCAGCATTTGCGCGACCTTAACCAGCACAATGGATGGCTGCTGGAAGGACAAATTGCGCGTAACCAGCAAGCGCTGGAACTGCTAAAGCCGCATCAGGAACCGAGCCTGTACGGCGCGAATGGCTATACCGCTTCCGCCAGCCGTGGCGGAAAGAAAATCTCGATTTAATAAGACCCGTCTTCTTTGCCAGGGATAATTCCCTGGCAATTTGCTTTTCTGTTTTCCCGCTTTCACTTCGCTGAACAGACTTACACCGTAGTCCGCCGCGCGAACTCTTTCACTTTAAAGCCCAGCAGCGCAAGCGTGGCGAAATAGGCCATCACCCCGACCAGCACGACAGCCATCAGCCGCAGCAGGCGATAAGGCATAGTGCCAGTTGACCACTCCGGCATGACATACAGCATGCCCACTAATGCCGCTGCCATCACCAGCACCGCAACCACCAGACGCAGCAGGAAACTTGCCCAGCCCGGCTGCGGCATAAAGATCTGCTGCTTACGCAGCTGCCAGTAGAGCAGCCCGGCGTTCAGACAGGCCGCCAGACCAATCGACAAAGACAACCCGGCGTGTTTCAGCGGCCCGATAAACGCAAGGTTCATTAATTGCGTCATCACCAGCGTGACAATGGCAATCTTCACCGGCGTTTTAATGTTCTGTCGCGAGTAGAAGCCCGGCGCCAGCACTTTAACCACGATAAGCCCCATCAGCCCTACCGAGTAGGCGATGAGCGCGCGCTGGGTCATTGATGCATCAAACGCGGTGAATTTACCGTACTGGAACAGCGAAACGGTCAACGGTTTCGCCAGGATGCCGAGCGCTACGGCGCTGGGCAACGCCAGCAGAAAGCAGAGCCGCAGCCCCCAATCCATCAGGCGGCAATATTCGTCGTGGTTCCCGCTGGCGAAACTTTTCGACAACGACGGTAACAGGATAGTGCCAAGCGCCACGCCAAGCACGCCGGAGGGAAACTCCATCAGGCGGTCAGCGTAATACATCCACGACACGGAACCGGAAACCAGAAACGAGGCGAAAATGGTGTTGATGATAAGTGAGATCTGGCTGACCGAAACCCCCAGAATGGCCGGCCCCATCTGTTTGATAACCCGCATCGCCCCGGCATCGTGGAAGCTGATGCGCGGCAGCACCAGCATGCCGATCTTCTTCAGGTGCGGCAGCTGATACACCAGTTGCAGCACACCGCCGACCGTAACAGCCCAGGCCAGCGCCAGTACCGGCGGGTGGAAATAGGGAGCAGCAAACAGCGCAAAGCCAATCATGCTGATGTTTAAGAATGTCGGCGCAAACGCCGGCACCGAAAAGCGATTCCAGGTATTGAGGATCGCCCCGGCCAGCGACGCCAGCGAGATCAGCAGAATGTAAGGGAAGGTAATGCGCAGCAGTTGCGAGGTTAAGTTGAATTTATCCGCCGTATCGGCAAAACCCGGTGCGGTGACGAGGATCACCCACGGTGCCGCCAGCATCCCGGCCACGGTGACGATGGCCAGCGCCAGCGTCAGCAACCCGCAGACATAGGAGACAAACACCCGCGTCGCATCTTCACCCTGTTTGCTTTTGTACTCGGCGAGGATCGGCACAAAGGCCTGAGAAAACGCCCCCTCTGCAAAAATGCGGCGCAATAAATTTGGCAGTTTGAACGCCACGAAAAAGGCGTCGGTCGCCATTCCCGCACCAAACACCCTTGCCACAATGGCGTCACGCGCAAAACCCAGCACGCGGGAAAACATCGTCATGGAGCTGACAGCCGCCAGCGATTTTAATAGGTTCATTCTGGTTTCCATAAGACACAACGCCTGCAATGCAGGCGTTGATGTACAGCGAAGCGCTTAGTCTACAGGGAAAAAGGCGAATTACTATCGCCAGATGTTACCGGGCATTATTCACTCATCGCCTCGCGCCAGAGCTTGTCTACCACGCGCTGGGCGAGGATCGCTTGCTCACCTGCGGTTTCCGGAACTGTCTGATTTTGCACGCATTCAATGAAATGGCGGGCGCATCCGGCGAAACCGCGCTGCTCCAGCACACTCTGCCAGCCCGCCACCGGACGGGCGACAACGCCCTGCCCGCGTTCTTCGCGCCACTCGCGCATGTCGGTTATGTCGAATAAGCCGCCGTCCGTCACCGCCTGAACCCATTCCCGCTGGCTGCCCGCCCGGCGATGCATGCTGGTGGTAATTTGCAGGTGTTCAACACTGAAATGGTGCTCGGCATAAATCATAGCGCCGTCGTCATTGGTCAGCAGCGTCCCGCTTTTTAATTGCGCGGCACCGCCCGCCAGCCATAGCGCGGTATCCACAACGTGCAGGTAGTCATCCAGCAGGGTGAAGCGTAAATCATGCGGCCCGACGCTGTCAGTACGGTGTTTATCCATACGCAACGAAGCGGCCTGCGGCATCTGCTGTTTTAGCTCGCGGTAAAGCGGGGAGTAACGGCGGTTAAACCCGACCATCAGCGTCAGTTTTTTACGTGCGGCCAGCTCAATAAGCCGCTCCGCATCCTGTAAGTTTTCCGCCAGCGGTTTATCGACACAAACGTGTACACCGAGATTGAGCAACTCACTGACGACCGCATAGTGTGAAGCCGTGGAAGTATGGACAAAAACCGCATCGCATTGTGCCGCCAGGGAAGCCACCGAGTCGGCATACGGAATGCGCCAGGTTTCGCACACGCGTAGCGCCTTTTCCCGCGTTGGCGACCAGGCCGCCGTCAGCGTCCAGTCTGTTGCTGCGCCTAACACCGGCAACCAGGCCTTTTGCGCTATGCCGCCAAGCCCTACCACACCGATACGTAAAGTTGTCACTGTTAATCTCCCAGATGTGCGAGCAGCGAATCGAGACGCTGCTTCAGTTCAGCCACTTCCGCTTCCAGCGCATCGACACGCGCTGCCAGAGACGCATCCGGCGGGCTGACGGCTTCCACAACATCCACCAGCGTCTGCACATCGCCGCTGAAAAGATGCATAAAGCGGCTTTCGCGTTTGCCCGGCTCTCTCGGCAGACGCACCACATACGGCCCGTCTTCACGCGTTGCCAGATGTTCTAACGCATTTTCCACTTCAGCCATATCGCTGAACTGATGCATCCGTTCGCCGCGGGTGCGCAACTCGCCCGGCGTTTGCGGCCCGCGCAGTAACAGCGTAGTGATCAGCGCCACTTCGGCAGAACTAAGTTTGAGATCGCCAAATTCCGAATTACAAAAACGCTGCTCATATTTTGTCACCCGGTTACCAAAACCGCTTACCGTGCGCAGATAATGGCGCTTGACCAGTTCATCCAGCACCGTTTGCACCTCGTGTTCAGCAAGGTTCATCACCGGTTCACGGTTGGTTTTTTGATTACAGGCAGTGACAACACCATTAATGGAGAGCGGGTATTGCTCCGGCGTCGTCACCTGTTTTTCCAGTAAACAACCAATCACCCTCGCCTCGACGGCGGTTAATTGATACTTCATCAAAACTCCTTAGCGACCGGGGGTCCATTCCTGCGTGGTTAATGCGGTAAGCACGTGATCGCGCCATTGCCCGTCAATTAACAGATACGATTTGGCATAGCCCTCTTTTTCAAAGCCAAGCCTCGCCAGCAAATCACCGCTGCGTTTATTGTGCGGCATGTAGTTCGCCATAATGCGATGCATATGTTGCGTGCGTTGCATATAGCGAATGGCGGTGGTGAGCGCTTCGAACATCAGCCCCTGCCCCTGCCATTTCTGGCCGACGGAATACCCCAGATAACAGGCATGAAAAGAGCCGCGCACCACGTTTGAGAAATTCGCCACGCCAATTATCTCTTTCTCTTCCGGATCGAGCAGCGCAAAGTAGAACGCAGAACCCTGTTTATGAAATTCATTGATCATGCTCAGGCGCGCCTGCCAACCGGAAGGATAACAATGACTTTCATCGCGCACGGGTTCCCAGGGTTTTAAAAACTGGCGGTTTTCGGCGTAATAATCCGCCAGCCGCCAGGCGTCGCGCTCATGCACCAGGCGAACCACCAGGCGGTCTGTTACTAAGCGTACTTTCGGCACGTTACTGCGATAGCCAAACATGCATTACCACTCCTTCCGTTTTACGACTCTTTTAACCCCTTCCCTTTACTATACAGTTGCTCCGGGGCTGTGGGAAAACAGCAACATGGCATTTTCTGCGTCAAACACCATTTTCGATGAAAAGTCTCAATCAAAGGCAGATGTTGATAAAAAAATATTGTCACCACGAAGATGGGAAAAGGCCCGGCGAAACCGCAGAATAAGAAGGTCTTATCTTTCTTATTTCCCGGAGGGGAAATGGCGCGCATATCGCAGGCAAGGAGCCTGGGTAAATATTTCCTGCTTGTCGATAATATGCTGGTTGTTCTCGGCTTTTTCGTTGTCTTCCCACTGATTTCTATCCGCTTTGTTGACCAGCTTGGCTGGGCTGCGTTAATGGTCGGCATTGCGCTCGGTTTGCGTCAGTTTATTCAACAAGGGTTGGGGATTTTCGGCGGTGCGATTGCCGACCGCTTCGGCGCCAAGCCGTTGATTGTCACCGGCATGCTGATGCGCGCGGGCGGTTTTGCCGCGATGGCGGTGGCGCATGAACCCTGGCTGCTGTGGCTTTCCTGTATTCTTTCCGGGCTGGGCGGCACGCTGTTTGATCCGCCGCGCTCCGCGCTGGTGGTGAAACTGGTGCGCCCTAATCAGCGCAGCCGTTTTTTCTCGCTGTTAATGATGCAGGACAGCGCGGGCGCCGTTATTGGCGCGCTGCTCGGCAGCTGGCTGCTGCAATATGACTTTCGTCTGGTATGTGCGGCCGGGGCGCTGATGTTTATTTTATGTGCCGCATTTAACGCCTGGCTGCTACCTGCCTGGAAACTCTCAACGGTGAAAGCACCGGTGCGCGAAGGTCTGACGCGCGTGCTGCGTGACAAGCGCTTTGTGACTTACGTGCTGACCCTTACCGGTTATTACATGCTGGCGGTGCAGGTCATGTTGATGCTGCCGATTATGGTTAACGACATTGCCGGCTCACCGGCGGCAGTGAAGTGGATGTATGCCATTGAAGCCTGTCTGTCGCTGACGCTGCTTTATCCCATTGCTCGCTGGAGTGAAAAACGCTTTCGTCTTGAGCATCGACTGATGGCGGGTCTGCTGGTGATGTCCTTCAGCCTCCTGCCGGTGGGGATGGTCGGTACGCTGCAGCAGCTCTTCACGCTGATTTGCACCTTCTATATTGGCTCCATAATTGCCGAACCCGCGCGGGAAACGTTAAGCGCACAGCTGGCCGATGCCCGTGCACGCGGCAGCTATATGGGGTTCAGCCGTCTTGGGCTGGCCTTCGGTGGCGCGCTTGGTTATGCCGGTGGCGGCTGGCTGTTTGACGCCGGGAAAGCATTTAACCAGCCAGAGTTGCCGTGGATGATGCTTGGCGTTATCGGGATGATCACCTCCATGGCGCTACTGTGGCAATTTAGCCACAAACGTATTCGCCCGACCATGCTCGAGCCCGGCGCCTGATTTGCACGCCGGTTTTCCCTCTTCCATACTGGTAATTGATGGATAAGCCAGTATGGAGGAGAAACGTGAAACTCTACATTTACGATCACTGCCCGTTCTGCATTAAAGCCCGCATGATTTTCGGCCTCAAGAACATCCCCGTCGAACTCAAGATCCTGCTCAATGATGACGAAGCCACACCGACGAAAATGATTGGCCAGAAAATGGTGCCGATCCTGCAAAAAGACGACAGCCGCTATCTGCCGGAAAGCATGGATATTGTTCACTATGTCGATAAGCTCGATGGCAAACCGTTGCTTACCGGCACGCAAAACCCGAAAATCGAAGAGTGGCTGCGCAAGGTTAATGGTTACGTTAATAAGTTATTGATCCCCCGCTTTGCGAAATCGGCGTTTGACGAATTTTCTACGCCGCAGGCGCGCGCCGGATTTGTGGCCAAAAAAGAGGCCGCCATTGGCGATTTTGCCGAGCACCTCAGCCATTCCACAGGATTAGCGAAAAATATCAGCGACGATTTACGTGTGCTGGATAAATTGATTGTGCAGCCCAACGCGGTGAACGGAGAACTCTCCGATGATGATATTCATCTCTTCCCGCTGCTGCGTAATCTGACGCTGGTAAGCGGTATCAACTGGCCAAGCCGCGTTGCAGCGTACCGCGACAATATGGCGAAACAGACACAAATTAACTTGCTGTCATCAATGGCTATTTAACCGCCCATGACGGAAGCTCGCCCGCTTCCGTCATGCCTTTCAGCTTTTTCCGCTGGCCTTTATTTAGTGTGTGTCGCATGCTACGCCCCTGCGTCGTAGCATGGCGATCACGTTGAGGAATTCATGAAGAGAATTATTTTTGCCGCAGCATTACTGTTGAGCGGCGTGCTGGTGGGGTGCAATCAACTGACCCAATATTCTATCAGCGAACAGGAGATTAACCAGGCGCTACAGAAGCGTAACGACTTCGCCAAAGACATTGGCGTGCCCGGCGTTGCGGATGCCCATATTGTGCTGAATAACCTGGCCAGTGAAATCGGTCGCGAAGAACCCAATAAAGTCACGCTGACCGGCGATGCGAATCTGGATATGACCTCGCTATTTGGCAACCAGAAAGCCATCATCAAATTGAAACTCAAAGCGTTGCCGGTGTTTGATAAAGAAAAAGGCGCGATTTACCTGCAAGAGATGGAAGTGGTTAACGCCACCGTGACACCGGAAAAAATGCAGACCGTGTTACAAACGTTGATGCCTTATCTTAATCAGTCGCTGCGCAATTACTTTAACCAACGCCCTGCTTATGTGCTGAAAGAAGACAACAGCAAAGGCGAGGCGCTGGCGAAAAAATATGCCAAAGGGATTGAGGTGAAACCGGGCGAAATTATTATCCCCCTCACCGACTAAATAACAGGGCGCCGCGAGCGCCCTTTTTTTCAGGAAAAGGATGCAAACGAAAACGTTTCCGCTTATTCTTAGTGCCCGGCAAAAAACACCTGTTTCTCACCAGCCGGAGCACTCCAATGACCCAACCCCAGGTTTTGAAAATCCGCCGTCCTGACGACTGGCATGTCCATTTACGTGATGGCGAAATGCTAAAAACCGTGGTGCCGTGGACCAGCGAAACTTACGCCCGCGCCATTGTCATGCCGAACCTTGCTCCTCCTGTCACCACTGTGGATGCGGCTATCGCCTACCGCCAGCGTATTCTTGACGCTGTGCCCGCCGGGCATGATTTTACGCCATTAATGACCTGCTATCTGACCGACAGCCTGAGCGCCGATGAAGTCGAACGCGGCTTTAACGAGCAGGTATTTACGGCAGCGAAACTCTATCCGGCGAATGCCACGACCAACTCCAGCCATGGTGTTACCAGCATAGATGCGATTATGCCGGTTCTGGAACGGATGGAGAAACTGGGCATGCCGCTGCTGGTGCATGGTGAAGTGACGCACGCGGATATTGATATTTTCGATCGCGAAGCGCGGTTTATCGAAACGGTCATGGAACCGTTACGCCAGCGCCTGCCGGGGCTGAAAGTGGTGTTTGAGCATATTACGACCAAAGATGCCGCAGACTATGTGCGCGATGGCAATGAGCTGCTGGCCGCGACCATTACCCCTCAGCACTTGATGTTTAACCGTAACCATATGCTGGTCGGTGGCGTGCGCCCGCATCTTTATTGCCTGCCGATCCTGAAGCGTAATATTCACCAGCAGGCGCTGCGCGAACTGGTTGCCAGCGGCTTTACGCGCGCGTTTCTCGGTACGGACTCTGCGCCGCATGCGCGTCATCGTAAAGAGGCCAGCTGCGGCTGCGCCGGTTGTTTCAACGCCCCCACCGCGCTTGGCAGTTATGCAACCGTGTTCGAAGAGATGAACGCCCTCCAGCACTTTGAAGCGTTCTGTTCCGTCAACGGGCCACGTTTCTATGGCTTACCGGTGAACGAAACGTTTGTTGAGCTGGTGCGTGAAGAGAGCCTGGTGCCAGAGACGATTGCGCTGCCGGAAGATTCACTGGTGCCGTTCCTCGCCGGTGAAACCGTGCGCTGGCGCGTTAAATAAAAAAATTATCGCTCCCTGTTGTAATATTTTTCGCTTAACTGTATAAACATACAGTAAATTACACAGGGGGCTATTATGCGCATTGAAGTGACTATCGCCAAAACCACACCCTTACCGCCTGGTGCTGTTGATGCACTGGCGGGCGAGTTATCTCGTCGTCTGAACAATTGTTACCCCGATCGCGAAAACAAAATTACGGTTCGCTATGCCGCAGCAAATAATCTTTCGGTTTTAGGCGGCGCAAAAGAAGATAAAGATCGCATAACTGAAATTTTGCAGGAAACCTGGGAAAGCGCCGACGACTGGTTTATCACCGACTAATTTCTCTTTAAGTTTGTGCTTATTGCCGGGTCGCCCCGGCTTTTTTTGTTGTTTTTTTAAGCGCAATCCTGGTGCAGATCTTTTTTAATAAAAATATATGGTTAAGAGCCCGTTTTCTTATTCAAAAAAATCTAACGGCCGAAAAAACATGTTGCAGAGTGTTTAATTATTCGATCTACAACCCCACTTGTTGGTATACTGAAAAAGCTTCAAATAAAACACGCATTGAACCTCAAGAGTCGTTGTCGAATTAAACACGCCAATAAAGGGGGTTATGATGGTAAAGAATAATGAAGTCATCCAGACCCATCCACTGGTCGGATGGGACATCAGCACCGTGGATAGCTACGACGCACTGATGCTCCGGTTACACTACCAGACCCCAAACAGAGCCGCTCAGGAAGAGACCGAAGTCGGCCAGACGTTGTGGTTAACGACCGATGTTGCCCGCCAGTTTATATCGATACTCGAAGCGGGCATTGCCAAGATTGAATCGGGCGACTACCAGGAAGATGAGTATCGCAGGCATTAGTGATAATGCGCTATATAGACTCAACAGGCACCCTTGTGGTGCCTTTCTTATTTCTGTCCTTGTATAACGTTCCCAGGTTAATTACCCTCCTGAACACGCATTTGCCTGGAGAACACCACCATGAAATACGATCTCATTATTATTGGCAGCGGCTCTGTCGGCGCAGCGGCAGGCTATTACGCCACGCAAAGCGGGCTGAATGTGCTGATGACCGACGCTCACCTGCCGCCTCATCAGGAAGGCAGCCACCACGGTGATACGCGTTTAATTCGCCACGCTTACGGCGAAGGCGAAAAATATGTTCCGCTGGTATTGCGCGCGCAGCAGTTGTGGGAGCAACTGGCAGCGGAAAGCGGCGAAGCGGTATTTGACCGTACAGGCGTTATCAATATTGGTCCGGCTGATTCCACTTTTTTGGCTAACGTCGCGCAAAGCGCAGCGCAGTGGCAGCTAGCCGTCGAAAAACTCGATGCCCCGTCACTGATGGCTCGCTGGCCGGAAATCCGCGTACCCGACGATTACATCGGCCTGTTTGAAGCCGACTCCGGTGTGCTGCGTAGCGAACTGGCGGTAAAGACCTGGATCCGTCTTGCCAAAGAGGCGGGCTGCGCTCAGCTCTTCAATTGCCCGGTCACCGCGCTACATCATCATGAAGACGGTATCAGCATCGATACCCGGGAAGGGACATTCCACGGCAAAAAAGTTCTTGTCAGCGCGGGGACGTGGGTGCAAAAACTGCTGCCTGAATTGCCGATACAACCGGTCCGCAAAGTTTTTGCGTGGTTCCAGGCCGATGGCCGTTACAGCACCAAAAACAAATTTCCGGCGTTTACCGGTGAAATGCCCAATGGCGACCAGTATTACGGCTTCCCGGCGGAAGACAATGAATTAAAAATCGGCCGTCACAACGGCGGGCAGCTTATCAGCGACGCGCAGCAGCGTAAGCCGTTTGGCGAAGAGCCGGGAGATGGCTCCGAATGTTTCGCTTTCCTGCGCCAGTTTCTGCCCGGCATCGGTGGGTGCTTGTACGGTGCATCCTGCACCTACGATAACTCACCGGATGAAGACTTTATTATTGATACGCTGCCGGGATCCCCGGACACGCTGATTGTCACTGGTCTTAGCGGACACGGTTTCAAATTTGCGCCAGTGCTGGGCGAAATTGCCTGTGAATTTGCCCACGGCAAACGTTCGCATTTTGATTTACAACCTTTCTCACTTTCCCGTTTTACCGGGTAACCTTTCAGCGGCCTCGTTCGGGGTCGCTTATCGCCTTTTTACGGAGAGAATATGCACCGTCTGTTTCATTACTTAATAAATAACGTGCGTGAACATTTGATGCTTTATATTGCGCTGTGGTTACTTATCGCACTGATCGATATTATCTATATCGTATGGGTATCTTGATAAACCCTGACAAAAACTGACATATACTTATAAAAATATATTTTCAGGGCAAAATATTTAAACACCCTCTCCGCAACAAAACCTTAATAAATTGAGAACTTACACCACAGCCCACCTAATGTGCTGAATGTTATCCAGCAAAGTCATTCAAAAACGATGATATAGAAAAAATAACGATTCAATCGCGTAATTTTGAGTTGCAATATTGTTTCTCTCCCGCCATTTTAATTTAACCAGTTATTAACCCAGATTAACAATTATGCCATTACGCAATTCACCTGAGCGCTACGGCGCCGTTTCTATTGTTCTGCACTGGCTGGTGGCCATTGTGGTTTATGGTATGTTCGCGTTGGGTCTGTGGATGGTAACACTGAGCTATTACGACGGCTGGTATCATAAAGCGCCTGAGCTCCATAAGAGCATCGGCATTTTGCTCATGTTCGGCCTCGTGTTCCGGGTAGTGTGGCGTTTTCTTTCCCCGCCGCCAAAGCCGCTCGCCAGCTATTCACGTCTTACGCATATCAGCGCCGTGCTTGTTCATATCGCGCTCTATTTGCTGTTGTTCGGCATTCTTTTCAGCGGCTATCTGATCTCCACGGCCGACGGTAAACCCATCAGCGTTTTCGGCCTATTCGAGATCCCCGCAACGCTTGCCGATGCCGGATCGCAAGCCGACCTTGCCGGAAATATTCACCTCTGGCTGGCATGGACAGTGGTTGTGCTGTCCGTATTACATGGCCTTGCCGCGATTAAACACCATTTCATCGATAAAGACGTCACTCTCAAGCGCATGCTGGGGAAATCGTCGCCTGACTCTGGAGCATAATATGAAGAAAATCCTGCCGGGACTCGCTCTCGCTTCGCTGCTGTTCACCACGGGTTCTGCTATCGCTGCGGATTACAAAATTGATAAAGAGGGTCAACACGCCTTCGTTAATTTTCGTATCCAGCACCTCGGCTATAGCTGGCTCTATGGCACGTTTAAAGATTTCGACGGGACGTTTAGCTTCGACGAAGCCAACCCGGCTTCAGACAAAGTGAACGTGACCATTAACACTAACAGTGTCGATACCAACCACGCCGAGCGAGATAAACACTTACGCAGTGCTGAATTCCTGAATGTCGCCAAATTCCCGCAGGCAATCTTTACTTCAACCGAGGTGAAAAAAGCGGGTGACGGGCTGGATATTACCGGCAATCTGACGCTGAATGGCGTCACCAAACCGGTAGTGCTGGCGGCGAAACTGATGGGGCAGGGCGATGATCCGTGGGGCGGCGTGCGCGCAGGCTTTGAAGCTTCCGGCAAAATTAAACTGAAAGATTTTAATATCACCACCGATCTGGGCCCGGCGTCACAGGACGTTGAACTGATTATTTCCGTGGAAGGTGTGCGTCAGAAGTAAGATTGCGGGAGAGGGGCAACCCTCTCCCCAGGGTTTATTCCGGATCCGGAATGCCCAGTTTGGTATTCAGACGACCACGGGATTTGTTAAAGATTTTGTTGCCATTCTCCCGCCCGGCGCGACGTTTACGCTGCTCTTCTTCCGGCAGTTCGCTCTCTTCTTTGCACAGCTCACTGCAGCAACCGTTAAATTTCTCAGCGCAGGCCGGACACTGAATAAACAGCAAATGGCAGCCGTCATTGCGACAATTGGTATGGGAATCGCAGGGAGTGCCGCACTGATGGCAATGAGCAATAACGTCATCGGAAATGCGCTCGCCCATACGCTCATCAAATACAAAGTTTTTACCGATAAAACGCACCGGCAAGCCCTGTTCGCGCGCGCGGCGCGCATATTCAATAATGCCGCCTTCGATATGCCACACTTTAGTGAAGCCGTTATGCTTCATCCAGGCGCTCGCTTTCTCGCAGCGGATACCGCCGGTGCAGTACATAACGATTTTCTTATCTTTATGTTCCTGCATCATTTCGACCGCTTTCGGTAGCTGCTCGCGGAACGTATCCGCCGGGATCTCCAGCGCACCAGCGAAATGTCCGACTTCGTATTCGTAGTGATTGCGCATATCAATGAACACCGCATCAGGATCGTCGAGCATGGCATTCACTTCCGCCGCTTTCAGATAATCCCCCACATCGCTGGCGTCAAAACTCTCATCTTCGATACCGTCGGCAACAATCCTGTCGCGGACTTTCATGCGCAGCACCCAGAAGGATTTACCGTCATCATCAATCGCGATATTTAAACGCAGGTCGTCGAGCGCCGGATCGAAGGCATAAAGCGTCTGGCGAAAGGTATCGAATTTACTTTGTGGCACGCTGATTTGCGCATTGATGCCTTCATGGGCAAGGTAAATACGGCCAAACACGTTCAACTGGCTAAAAGCCTGGTAGAGCGCGTCGCGCGTGGCTTGCGGATTAATAATCGAGAAATATTTATAGAACGAGACGGTAACGCGCGGTTCCGTTTCCGCGAGCATCCGCGCCTTCAGTTCATCATTGGAGATGCGGTTGTGTAACACTGGCATGGTGTACGTGTCCTGCAAAGTTAGGGGTGAAAAAACGGCGGCATCATAAAGCAAATACTGATAATTTACATCCACACATTTTGCGCTACATTTTCTCTCATTCTAACGATTACGACGCAACAATTCCTGACAAAACAGGCATTCTGTGCGCCATGGTTTTGGTTAATTCCGAAAAAATGCGAGAATACAGGGAATTGTTGCTTCAAACAGGACAGTCATGACGCATTTACCCAAGTTTACGGCATCGCTGCTGCACCCGCGCTACTGGGCTCTCTGGTTCGGGGTCGGCATGCTGTGGTTAGTTGTTCAACTCCCCTATCCCGTGATTTACCGCCTCGGCTGTGGCATTGGTCACCTGGCGCAGCGCCTGATGAAACGTCGCGCGCGTATTGCGCAGCGCAATCTCGAACTCTGCTTTCCGCACATGAGCGAAACAGAGCGGCAGAAAATGGTCGCAAAAAATTTTGAGTCGGTTGGCATGGGTTTAATGGAAACCGGCATGGCCTGGTTCTGGTCCGATCGCCGGATGTCACGCTGGATGGACGTTATCGATTTTGAACATGTCAGAAGCGTGCAGGCGCAGGGGCGAGGAATTTTGCTGATCGGCGTCCATTTTTTAACGCTGGAGATCGGTGCCCGCATGTTTGGTCTGAACGAGCCAGGTATCGGTGTCTATCGCCCGAACGACAACCCGGTTATTGACCTGCTGCAAACCTGGGGCCGCATGCGTTCTAATAAAAGCATGATCGACCGTAAAGATCTCAAAGGCATGATCCGCGCCCTGAAAGCGGGTGATGTCGTTTGGTATGCGCCCGATCATGACTACGGCCCGCGCGCCAGCGTTTTCGCCCCTTTCTTTGCCGTTAAAGATGCGGCTTCCACGTCAGGAACCTGGATGCTGGCCCGCATGTCCCAGGCCTGTATCGTTCCTTTTGTTCCACGCCGTAAACCGGACGGTAAAGGGTATGAACTGATTATTCTCGAACCGGAATGCTCTCCTCCGCTCGATGACGCAGAAACCACCGCAGCATGGATGAACAAAGTGGTTGAGCGCTGCATTATGATGGCGCCAGAGCAATATATGTGGCTGCATCGCCGCTTCAAAACGCGCCCGGAAGGCGTCCCCTCTCGCTACTGAATCGATAAAGAGCCTGCAAATGCAGGCTCTTTTTTTGTCATACAAACCTGCGTCAGCGCATTGCGGCAATCATAACCCGGGCGCATAATTAGCATGCTTACTATCGACTATTATTAATGTGTGCTGTTATGGACGGTTATGTCTCACTCTGATGCCCCAATAAACTGGAAGCGCAATCTCACCGTTGCCTGGTTTGGCTGTTTTCTCACTGGCGCGGCGTTTAGCCTGGTGATGCCCTTTATCCCCCTCTATGTCGAGCAGCTTGGCATCACCGATCCCGGTGCGCTCAATATGTGGTCCGGTTTAGTCTTTAGCATCACCTTCCTGTTCTCTGCCATCGCTTCTCCCTTCTGGGGCGGTCTTGCCGACCGTAAAGGACGCAAAATCATGCTACTGCGTTCCGCGCTCGGCATGGCGATTGTTATGGCGTTAATGGGCATAGCACAAAATGTCTGGCAGCTCCTTGTGCTGCGGGCGCTTCTCGGTTTGCTGGGCGGTTTTATCCCCAACGCCAATGCCCTGATCGCCACGCAAATGCCGCGCAATAAAAGCGGCTGGGCGCTGGGGACGCTCTCAACGGGAGGCGTCAGCGGCGCGCTGCTTGGCCCGCTGGCCGGTGGTTTGCTGGCCGATAGCTGGGGTTTGCGGATGGTCTTTTTTATTACCGCTTCTGTGCTTTTTATCTGTTTTCTGCTCACACTACTTTGCATCCGCGAAAATTTCACTCCGGTGGCAAAACGCGAGATGTTGCACTTCAAAGAGGTTTTCGCCTCGCTAAAAAGCCCCAAACTGGTGTTGAGCCTGTTCATCACCACCATGATTATCCAGGTAGCGACGGGCTCTATTGCGCCGATTCTGACACTCTATGTGCGCGATCTTGCCGGCAATGTCAGCAACATTGCCTTTATCAGCGGCATGATTGCCTCCGTGCCTGGCGTCGCGGCACTGCTTAGCGCACCTCGTCTGGGTAAATTGGGCGACAAAATCGGCCCGGAGAAAATCCTCGTCGCGGCATTGATAATCTCCGTCTTGCTACTGCTGCCAATGTCAATGGTGCAAACGCCATGGCAACTGGGCATTTTGCGCTTCCTGCTCGGCGCTGCAGACGGCGCCTTGCTCCCTGCGGTGCAAACGTTGCTGGTCTACAACTCCACCAGTCAAATTGCCGGACGTATATTCAGTTACAACCAGTCATTTCGCGATATTGGTAATGTTACCGGCCCGCTGATGGGTGCGGCGGTCTCGGCCAGCTATGGTTTTCGTGCGGTGTTTTGCGTGACGGCGGGCGTCGTTCTGTTTAATGCCATTTATTCATGGTGCAGTTTGCAGCGCCCTGCCCGCCGGGCCAGAACCGAGGCAACCCGCAGCGTTCAACGCCAGGAGTCGCGTAAAGCGTGATCGCCCACCCGATATAATAGATATTTACCTCACATCCATGCTGACTCGCACATAAAAAGCGACGCTGTTTCGTGCTTATTTCCCGAATTAATTAAAGCTGAAAAGCGGGATAACTGGCATGACTGACCATCTTTATTTTGCAACACGTTAAACATAAAACGCAGTCACAAACATTCGTCACGGCTCCCGCAGATGTACTGTTATTCAGCGCGACACCTTTCTCGTTATGCCATGAAATCGCTGATTTATTTATGACAAATTTGACGCTCGCAAAGCCAGCGTCTATAGGTTTGTGCATACCTTTTTTACTGTTATCTCAGGAGCGATGATATGGCCGAAACTGAACTGGAGTATTACTCAACACTGTCGGAAGCAATTGATGCCGCGCGGGAATTATTTATTGCCGACAACCCGGATCTTGATGAAGAAGAAATCAGCGTGCAGCAATTCAATGTGCAAAAGTATGTTCTTCAGGATGGCGATATCGCGTGGCGTGCTGAGTTTTTTGCGGATGAAGAAGAGCCTGGCGAATGCTTGCCTCTTTTCAGCGGTGAAGCCGCACAAAGTGTCTTTGACGGCGATTTCGATGAGATCGAGATAAGCCAGGAGTGGCAGGAAGAGAATACGCTGCATGAATGGGACGAGGGTGAATTCCAGCTGGAACCGCCGCTGGATACCGAAGAGGGACAGACAGCCGCTGACGAGTGGGACGAGCGCTGATTACTCGTAAGGGCCGTGATGAGCATCCAGCGGTAACAAAAGTGTGTCAAACACCAGTGAGAAAGGTAAATCAAGTACGGTAATGTAGCGCCACGCGGAGTCGCGGACATCCCACTTAACGCCGGGGTAATACTGATTACCGTGTCCCTGGCCAGGAATTGTCCGGCTGACGATGCTGCCGCAACCGCTTAGCAGATACGCCATGACGACTACCAAAATTACTCTCACAGACAACCTCTTCTTATCTGATACAGATAAAAAAATACCGGCTCTCAGGCCGGTATTTTCCTTAATGTCGGCTTACTTTGCCTTCAACGCCAGCGGGTTAAGCTTCAGCGTTTCATAGTAGCTCGCCCATGACAGATATTTCTCGGGCGCCGCCCACAAGCGATAGTGCATACGCGCTAGTGTGACCGGGTCGCTCAGCAGCACCAGGCGACGGTCGCGGTTCAGCTTCTCTGGTGTTTCATTCAGCGCCTGCTCAACATGGCGATCGCGGGCAATTTCCAGCACGTGGCTTGCGCGGTGGCGAGCCGTTGCCATCGCCGTTGCCAGCGCGTTGAATGACGGGTTAAACACCGCATGCATAAAGCCATCATCCAGGCTGCGCGAGCGGTTCAGCTCCAGATATTTATCCGTGTTCACCAGCACCTGCGGCGGAGAATACTCTTCCGGGATGAGGAACAGTTTCCAGCGTTTGGTACGCAGTCCGACGGTAGACCGGCTGGAGATAACCGACACGAACGGCGACAGGATCAGCGAGAAGACAATCGGTGCCAGCCAGAACAGGAAGCGGAGATCAAGCCATGCCATCCCTACTGCCCATACCAGCCCCAGCAGCAGCTGAGAACCGTGGCGCATAAAGGCTTCACCCCACGGCGTGGAGTCATCGTCACGCTGCGGCGAGTTCCATACCACTTCCCAGCCAAGGAACGCGCTGACCACAAACACGGTGTGGAACAGCATACGCACCGGCGCAAGCAGCACCGAGAACAGCACTTCCAGCAGCAGGGAAATCGTTACGCGAATGAAACCACCGTACTCTTTCGGCCCCTTGCACCACACCAGGATGATACTCAGTAGCTTCGGCAGGAACAGCAGGACCATTGTCGAAGCGAAAAGCGCAATAGCCAGCTCCGGACGCCACTGCGGCCACACCGGGAACAACTGGCGCGGCTGCAGGAAGTATTGCGGCTCCGTCAGCGCATGCACCACCTGCAAGGCCGTGGAAAGCGCAAGGAACATAAACCACAGCGGCGCGGAGAGATAGGACATCACACCGGTGAGGAACACTGCGCGGTGAACCGGGTGCATACCTTTTACCAGGAACAGGCGGAAGTTCATCAGGTTGCCGTGACACCAGCGGCGGTCGCGCTTCAGCTCATCTAGCAGGTTCGGCGGCAGCTCTTCATATGAGCCAGGCAGATCGTAAGCAATCCACACCCCCCAACCGGCACGGCGCATCAGCGCGGCTTCGACAAAGTCGTGGGACAGAATCGAACCGGCAAACGAACCTTCACCCGGGAGCGGCGCCAGCGCGCAGTGCTCAATAAACGGTTTCACGCGGATAATCGCGTTATGCCCCCAGTAGTGGGATTCACCCAACTGCCAGAAGTGCAAGCCCGCAGTGAACAACGGACCGTAAACGCGGGTCGCAAACTGCTGACAACGCGCATAGAGCGTATCCATCCCGGACGCTTTCGGTGACGACTGGATGATCCCGGCGTTCGGATTCGCTTCCATCAGGCGTACCAGCCCGGTCAGACACTCGCCGCTCATCACGGAGTCCGCATCCAGCACCACCATGTAGCTGTACTGGCTGCCCCAGCGGCGGCAGAAGTCATCGATATTACCGCTTTTGCGTTTTACGCGACGGCGGCGGCGACGGTAGAAAATCTGCCCTTCGCCCTGCACTTCCGCAATCAATTCCATCCAGGCTTTCTGCTCGGCTACGCAGATATCCGGGTTGTAGCTGTCGCTCAGAATATAGACGTCGAAGTGCGCCGCGTTGCCAGTGGCTTTCACAGATTCCCAGGTTGCGCGCAAGCCCGCGAACACGCGATCCACGTCTTCGTTACAGATAGGCATAATCAGCGCCGTGCGATGTTCCGGGTTTAGCGGTTCATCGCCCACCGTCGAGGCCGAAATGCTGTATTTATCGCGGCCAATCAACAGTTGCAGGAAGCCCATCAACGCAGTCCAGAACCCGGCGGAAACCCAGCAGAACAGCACCGCGAACAGGATCAAGATACCGGTTTGCAGCACATACGGCAGGAGCTGCATAAAGGAAACCCACAGATCCTGGCCCGCCATATCCGTTGGGTTGATAAGCGCCCAGCCCTGATAAGGCAGAATGGTTTTCATATACCAGGTGGCGACGACGGTTTGCGCCAGCGTCAGCACCAGCAGGATGTAGCGGCGGATAGAACCAACGGTACGCCATTTCTGCTCGTGTGCTTGCTCCTCTTTGGTCAAACGCGCAAGGTAACGGGGCGCAACTTCGCGCCCGCGCAGACGATCCCAAAAACGGCCAATCGGGTTCGTGCGCCACGGATCGGGGAACATCGAAGAGCGTTTGGCTTTCGGCATCGCCTGAAGCTGTGCACGCCCTTCATCGTCTTTGATCA
Organism: Kosakonia sp. PSU_27; assembly: GCF_039409795.1. NCBI lineage: Bacteria > Pseudomonadati > Pseudomonadota > Gammaproteobacteria > Enterobacterales > Enterobacteriaceae > Kosakonia > Kosakonia sp. PSU_27. Next base: position 290,444 of record NZ_JBCIVK010000004.1, read on the forward strand.
ATTGCCCTTCAGCGAGCGAATCCGGCCAGCTATGTTCCAGACGTGCTTTCACAGAACCCAGCGGCGTATCATCTTCACGCGTCCAGCTCGTATGCTCTTTATCCAGCGCCTCATGCACGCTGCGAATGCTCTCTGTCGGCAGCGCCGCTTTTTCCGATGCGGAAAGCGGCAGCATGTCGATATACTCAGTTGTCTTATTCATTGGCAGGTAGCTGATAGCTCCAGGTTTCACTCAGGTTCTGGTCGGCGTTGACCAGCGCCGCGCGCATATCCGTGGTTTTCTTCGGATCTTTGACTTTCACGCGCAACATCAAACGCCAACCTTGCGTAACCGGATTATAGCGAACGGTGTTTTCCACAATCTCACCGTTATCGCCAATGCTGGCTTGCGCGGTTACTGGGGTATCCTTCGGCAGTTTTTTCATATCCTGGCCGGTGAAATCCACCACAAACGCGATAGTCCCGTCAGGTTGACGGATAAGATTTGACTGTTTCACATCCCCTGTGGAGCGACGCGTCTGCAATACCCACGCATTGTCTGGCGCATGCAGCTTGTCTTCGTCACGGCTAAAGGTGATGGTGTATTTGAAGTTCATCTCTTTACCCGGATCCGGCAGTTGATCCGGGGTCCAGTAAGCGACGATGTTATCGTTAGTTTCATCGTTGGTCGGGATTTCAACCAGTTCGACTTTGCCTTTGCCCCACTCGCCTTTCGGCGTTACCCACGCGCTCGGGCGCAGATCGTAGCGGTCATCGATATCTTCAAAACGGGAGAACTGACGACCACGCTGCAGCAGACCAAAGCCCTGCGGGTTTTCCATCGCATAGCTGCTCACAGCAAGATGTTTCGGGTTATTCAGTGGACGCCAAATCCACTCGCCGTTGCCTGCCAGCATCGATAACCCGTTAGAATCATGCAATTCCGGGCGATAGTTGGTCGCAGGAGAGGGTTGCGTCGGCCCAAACAGGAACATACTGGTCAGCGGCGCAACACCGAGTTTGCCCACTTTGTCGCGCAGGTAAACTTTGGACTGCACATCCACCACGGTGTCGCGGCCTGGAATAATCACAAAACGGTATGCGCCGGTTGCACGCGGTGAGTCCAGCAGCGCGTAAATGGTCAGGCGTTTGTCAGTTGGTTTTGGACGCTCAATCCAGAACTCACGAAAACGCGGGAACTCTTCGCCAGATGGCAGTGCGGTGTCAATGGCGAGACCGCGAGCGGAAAGGCCATACACCTGCCCCGCACCAATCACGCGGAAGTAGCTTGCGCCCAGCATGCTGACGATTTCATCGTTTTTATCTTTATTATTGATGGGGTACAGAACTTTGAAACCGGCGAAACCGAGGTCTTTGACCGTGTCTTTATCGTGCTGGACGTTGCCGAAATTGAAGTAATCCGGGCTGTATTTGATTTTACGTACGGCAGTGGTAGTCACTTCGTTGATGGTCACTGGCGTGTCGAAGTACATACCCTGGTGATAAAACTCAAGCTTAAATGGGGTGTTGATCGCGTTCCAGTAGGCTTTTTCATGGTTAAACTGGATCTGCTGATAGTCCGCGTATTTCATCTCACGGAACACAGAGGGCAAATTGGTCTTGGGTGCTTCGTAGCCTTTACCGGCCAGTGATTGTGCCTGTTTTGCGACATCATCAATAGAAAAGGCCCAGCCTGATGACGTATAAAGTGACAACAGAACAGCAGCACCTACCCAACGCATTTTCATCATTCGTAATTTAGGTTTCATAATAACTAAGCACTTCCCCCTTTGTGTGCTTAAATCGATCCGATCCATTTTAATGGAAACTCAGGCTATCCGACAACTGAATCCCCGCATTGTTCTCCATGCAGGCTCATTGAATAAGCAAATGAAACTAACCCTTTATCGTTTTGCAGGCTTATCCTGGAGACAGGTTATCGGTCATAGTGTAGGGTTGGTTGCGAATGTAATCATTATTTGTCTTATGGATAAGACGAAAAGTCTGAGAATGTACGGAGTGATATGACCAAAACCCCCGCACAACGAGAATATTTCCTTGATTCCATACGCGCGTGGTTGATGCTGCTTGGGATCCCGTTTCATATTTCGCTGATCTACTCCAGCCATATGTGGCACGTGAACAGCGCCTACCCTTCATGGTGGCTAACGCTGTTCAATGACGCCATACATGCGTTCCGTATGCAGGTGTTTTTTGTCATTTCCGGTTATTTTTCATACATGTTGTATTTGCGCTATCCGCTTAAGCGCTGGTGGAAGCTGCGCGTTGAGCGCGTCGGCATTCCAATGCTCACCGCGATCCCGCTGCTGACGCTGCCGCAATTTATTATGTTGCAATATGTGAAAGATAAAACAGCCGAATGGCACACCCTATCGACTTATGACAAATTCAACACGCTGTCATGGGAACTCATCTCCCATTTATGGTTTTTATTAGTCCTTGTGGTATTAACAACGATCAGCATGGTGCTGTTTAAAAAACTAAAAAATAGCGCTAACCGGCTGGCTGGTAATATTTCGCTGGCGAAACTGTCGCTTTGGTTCCTGCTGTTAGGTATCGCATGGGCTGCGTTGCGTCGAATTGTGTTGATGATCTATCCGGATATATTACGTGACGCGCTGTTTAATTTTGCGGTCATGCAGACGTTATTCTACATTCCGTTCTTCATTCTTGGTGCACTGGCATTCATTAACTCGCGCCTGAAATCACTTTTCACCACGCCTTCGCCATGGTGCATGCTCGGCTCAGCGCTGGCCTTTGGTGCTTATTTGCTTAACCAGCGCTATGGCAGTGGTGATGGCTGGATGTACGAAACCGAGGCGGTTATCACCATGCTGCTGGGGCTGTGGATGGTCAATGTCGTCTTTTCATTGGGCCATAAATTGCTGAACTTCCAGTCAGCGCGTGTGAGTTATTTCGTGAACGCATCCCTGTTTATCTATCTGGTACACCATCCGCTGACGTTGCTATTTGGCGCGTGGATCACACCGCATATCCAGTCCAATCTCCTTGGTTTTCTTGCCGGACTGGTCTTCGTCATTGGCATTGCGGTGCTGCTGTATGAAATCCATCTGCGCATTCCGCTGCTACGCTTCCTTTTTTCCGGCAAGCCGCAGCAAAACGACGCGAAGCGTCATGCTCACGCCAGATAAGGTTTCCGGCTGCCCTGCCCGCAGAGCAGCCGCACCTTATTGGATGTGCTGAGTCAGTAAGCGCTGGTAAAGCTGCGTCATTTCGTCATCGAAACAAACAAAGATCACCTGCTGGAGTTGAGGCCGGCGTATAAGGTGCGCAGCGACGGTATTAACGGCGATTTCGGCCGCCGCGGCTTTTGGGTAACCATACACGCCGGTACTGATAGCGGGAAAAGCAATGCTCGTGTAACTATTGGCTTCCGCCAGTTGAAGGCTATTGCGGTATGCATCCTCCAGTAAGCGCGCTTCATTCTCTTCTCCGCCACGCCAGACCGGCCCAACGGTATGGATCACCGCTTTCGCCTTTAAATTTCCTGCCGCCGTGATCACCGCATGGCCTGGCGGACACTCGCCCTGCTGCTGACGTACCTGCCGGCACGCATCGAGCAAAGCAGGCCCGGCGGCACGATGAATCGCGCCATCCACACCGCCGCCGCCAAGCAATGATGAGTTTGCTGCATTCACAATCACATCCACTTCAAGCGTGGTGATATCCCCCTGAAGCACCTGCATACGTGGTTGCATTTTTGCCCCCTATCCGGCCAGTAACCCGTTAACACCGTTAAGTGTATCCGGAAATAGCAAGGGCAACATATTCAAAATCATCAGTTATAGGTGATGGTAACCTCGGCGCGGGATTGCTGCGCATCGAGATAGCGCATCTGGACTTGCGCAACCTGCGAAGAGAGTGATTGCCCGGTTGCCTCGTTGACATGGATTTGCCGGGTCTGCATTTTATTGTTTTGCAAACACGAAAGCTGCAGATTTTGGTTCTGAGTGCGAGTTTCGCAGCCGCCTTCAACGATGGCACCACGAAAATGGATCGCCCCTCCTGCCTGCTGGGTTCCGGCATAGGCGGATGACATCATAAAAAAGCAGGCAACAGGGAACACGAACGCTTGAAACAGACGCATAAACACCTCGTAAATCACTCATCCCTGGCGGTTGAGCTTCGGCTATTGGTAAGTTAAATATCGGCACCGTTAGCGCGTTCCTTAATTAAAATTAGCATTCAGATGAGGAATATGTTCGCCGTATCCTGGATTAAGTAAATTATTATTCGGCGGGCCACTGCCGGGAGAGATGGAGCGACTGACCATCAGATACCGTGACGAGAATTTTGACGTTATCGTGCGCGGAAATATTCAAATGAATGCGCGAAATTGCGGTTGTTTGATTCGCCGGGAGAGTCATTGTGTTTCGTTGCCGGCTTTGGCTCACCCCCGCAGCACCTTCGCGCTCGGTAATAATCTGCACCTGGCAAACACAATCCTGCGTAACCTGCACCAGCGGAGTAATGGTGTAATTGTCGCCCTCGCGGGTGGTATTGAACGTGATCTGGCTGGATAATGCCGCCAGCAATAATAAGGTATGCATAGCGCCTCCAAAAAAAACAGGGCCGCAGCCCTGTTTATTCCTGCCCGGGGGATCAGTACTGATTCGCGGTAGCGTGGTTACCGTAACCGGTTTGCTGAACAGTGACACTCGAGCCCGATGCAGTCTGGTTAACCAGCGCGCCGTTACCCACACCATACTGGCTCACAAAAATATCAGAGTTGCGGCCATTCCACTGATCGATAGTGGCATTGTTTTGCGCCCCGTTCTGGACCAGATCGATAGAGCTGGCATCTGAACCCTGGCCCACATCGGCGGCGTTGGCGGAACCATACTGATGGATAGTCAGGTCAGATTCACGTGCATCGCTTTGCAGAGCAAGGGCGGCGTTGGCGCTGCCATATTGATAAATGCTCAGTTCAGAATTTGGACCATTGCTGCCACCGCCATGACCGCCGCCATTGCCATACTGCGGGACACTACCTGCAAATGCGCCTGCTGAAACAACGATCGCTGCGAATGCTGCCACTTGGAAAAGTTTCATGGTAAACCCCCGTTGGATTGAGATTAAAGCCGCAAGACTTTCAACGTTGAATAACGCGAATAGCCATTTGCGACTGTCGTTGCACCACTACTGCCGTTTTTTGCGTACCGTACTGCGTGATATTTGCCCGGTTGCCCGAGCCTTTCTGAATAATAACCGCGCTATTACCATAAGCCCCCTGCGTAATACTCGCATCGTTGGCACTCCCGGCCTGATCGATATAAGCAAGGTTATAACTTCCGGACTGATTAATTTGCGCTGAATTGTTCCCGCCATTTTGCGAAATAACACCTAATAATTTCGAACCTCGTTGATCAATATGCGCATTATTACTCGCACCATGTTGATCAATATTGGCTGATTGATTATAAGGCGCCTGGCTTAACTCATTAATCGCCAGATTATATTCCGGGTTTGCCAGGTCATATCCGGCTGCTGTTACAAGGCACGGAATTCCCAGCAGGGTTAACATCATAAAGGCTATTTTGTTCTTCATGCTGTCACCACCAAACTTATTTGTTAATACCTGGTTGCAAAACTGAGTATGCCGTGGATAAAAAGAAAATATCTCACCAGCAAGTTGGATTTTCATTAGCCTTGTCATTCTAAAGCATGAAGTATAATTATTCCCCGTTTGCAGCAGAGATAGCATCAGATGATTTTTCTTAAATAATTACCCCGGCATTATAAGCGTCAATGCCCAGGATACGTGGCCAGAGCAAAACGTGAAAATAAGGCGAACCTGAAGCCAACAAAAGTCAGGTCATTGTTCTTAATATAAAATATCGCATAATATTCTTTTGTAACCCGCCCTGCTTTTGCCTTTGCATATCTGCTTTCCTGAACATCAAAATAACATTTCAATATTTAATTTTACATTCTGTTACATGATTCACACTTGCTTTAAGGTTTGCAAGCGTTAGATTGAATTCGCAGCACTCATTACTTTGTATTATTTCTCCCTTGCACGGGCTGATCACTTATTCCTGAACACAGCATAGCGCATCCGACAGTACATCTGGTTTCCCCGGTGAATAACCGGGGTGTTGAAGTTGATGAACAAAAAACAAATACGCGGGGTTTCATCATGTTTAGTGAAGTCCATAGTTCAGCTATTTCAGTCTTATTATTAATAACCAAACCTTCATTACAGGCAACGGCGCTTCTCCAGCATTTAAAATTTGCGCTCTCTTTGCCCGGAAAGCTCCATAATATTCAACGGCCTCTCGATGATATTCCCGCATTGAGCATCGTCTTATTCGACATGATGGATGCGGATAAAAAACTGATTCAGCAATGGCAGAATATCCTGTCACAACGAAATGGTGATATTAAGCTATTGCTGATGAATACCCCTCTTGATTACCCATTCCAGGATGTAGAAAACTGGCCGAATATTACGGGCGTCTTTTACATTTCCGAGGACAGAAGTCAGCTGGTCGATGGCTTACAAGGCGTACAACGTGGTGAGTGCTATTTCTCGCAAAAACTGGCGAGTTATCTCATCACTCATGCCGGGAATTATCGTTACTACAGCACTGAGTCTGCACTGCTCACCCACCGGGAAAAAGAGATCCTTAATAAGCTGCGTATCGGCGCATCAAATATTGAAATAGCCCGTTCACTGTTCATTAGTGAAAACACAGTTAAAACGCATCTTTATAATCTTTTCAGGAAGATAGCGGTAAAAAACCGCACGCAAGCCGTCTCCTGGGCTAACGATAATCTCAGGCGTTAGTGCTATGAAACGCTATGGGTATCGTCTGGCAACTGCCACTTTGCTGATCGCCTGCATAAACGTATCGGCTGTTGAAGTCGAAGTTCCCGGGCTGTTAGCCGATCACACTGTATCGTCTGTCGGACACGATTTTTATCGTGCATTTAGTGATAAATGGGAAAGTAACTGGAAAGGGAATTTAACTATCAATGAACGACCTAGCGCCCGTTGGGGAAGCTGGATAACGATAATCGTCAATCAGAGTGTCGTATACCAGACGTTTCTTTTCCCGACGCATCGCGACTTTGAAAAAAATGTTGAAATCGCGTTGGCGCAAACCCAGCAAGCGATCGATCACCTGCAAATAAACCAGGCGCTGCTGAGCGTTGGCGATATGGCGAGTGATGAATTCTAAAACACGTTAAATCTCCGGAGGCTATTATGCGAAGCATATATACCCTGCTTGCGCTGTTGCTTATCGCGCCTGCATGCTGGGCGGGAACCATGACATTCCAGTTTCGTAATCCTAATTTCGGCGGTAATCCTAATAACGGTGCATTTTTATTAAATAGCGCCCAGGCACAAAATTCTTATACCGATCCCAGCTATAAGGATTACGGCGTGGGAACCACTTCCGCGCTGGATAATTTCACCCAGGCAATACAATCACAAATATTGGGCGGATTACTTACCAATATTAATACCGGTAAACCCGGGCGAATGGTGACCAGCGATTTTATCGTGGATATTTCCAACAAAGACGGACAACTGCAATTAAACGTCACCGACAGAAAAACCGGCAAGACATCTACGATTCAGGTGTCGGGATTGCAAAGCGGTTCAACGGACTTTTAAGCCACTGTCTAACAGGACAACAACTATGTCGCGTCTATTTATTTTATTCGCCGTGTGTTTATTAAGCGGTTGCCTCACTGCGCCGCCAAAACAAGCCGCTAAGCCGACGCTGTTGCCGCGGGCGCAAAGTTACCAGGACCTGACGCATCTGCCGATGCCAAGCGGGAAAATTTTCGTCTCGGTGTATAACATCCAGGATGAAACCGGGCAATTTAAACCCTACCCGGCAAGTAACTTTTCTACCGCCGTCCCGCAAAGCGCGACCGCAATGCTGGTGACGGCGCTGAAAGATTCGCGCTGGTTTGTCCCGCTGGAACGCCAGGGTTTGCAGAATCTGCTAAATGAACGAAAAATCATTCGCGCCGCGCAAGAAAACGGGACTGTTGCCATCAACAATCGCGTTCCTCTTCCCTCGCTGACTGCCGCGAATATCATGATTGAAGGGTCCATTATTGGCTACGAGAGCAATGTAAAATCCGGCGGCATTGGTGCGCGTTATTTCGGCATCGGCGGAGACACACAATATCAGTTGGATCAAATTGCGGTGAATTTGCGGGTGATTAATGTCACGACCGGGGAAATTCTCTCGTCGGTCAACACCAGCAAAACCATCCTCTCCTATGAAGTACAGGCTGGGGTATTTCGCTTTATCGACTACCAGCGGTTGCTGGAAGGAGAAGTTGGCTATACCGCCAACGAACCGGTCATGCTCTGCCTGATGTCAGCGATTGAAACGGGGGTGATTTTGCTGATCAATGACGGGATTGATCGGGGACTGTGGGATTTGCAACAAGGCGCCGATCGCCATAATCCTGTGCTGGCTAAATACCGCGAAATGGCGGTGCCGCCGGAGTCCTGAAAAAGAAAGACGTGACTTGCGGTCACGCCTTTTCTTGCTCTTTGAGCAGCGGCTGCGCGCGGCGGGAAGCCAGCCACAGCCCGCTGTTTTTCATGGCATAGCCAAACACTAACCCCACCGCCAGCGACGGGATAACCAGACGCCAGTCGCCCTGCCCGGCAAACGTCGCGCAGGCACCAATGAATGTCCCCGGTACAAAAGAGAGCAGCACGTTCCGGGCCTGCAGACACATCAAAAACGCCACCACACCGGTCATCAGATAGCCGACGATCTCCAGATGCGGAGCCAGGGCTGCGCCATGAATCATGACCTGCGCCCAGGCCACGCCACTCATCACCGTACAGGCGGAAATAAGCAGCCCTTTCACACCGCCCTGCGGACACGCGAAATAGGCGGTGCAGCCGAGAAAACCGGCCCAGCTTAATAAACCGAAAGCGACAGCCACCCAGCCCCAGATGCCGGAGAGAATGCCTGTCGTAATTGCGATAGAAAGGAGAATGTTCATGGCGCGCATCATAGCAGATGCACGCCCCGGATATGCGACAATACGCACACTATTTGAAAACCAACTATCTCAGTTGCATTTTAATTGTGATTAAAATCACAATTAATCTTCTGACTCTTCCTGCAACTCATCCCACATCGCGGCAATTGCATCGCGTGTCAGTGGCGCCATGGTGCGCCAGAACGGCGTTGTCGCATGGGCTTCAACTTTGCCAAAGAAGGTGCCGCACCAGGGCAGGATATAATCGGCGAATAAGGTCTCCTGCGCTTCGCTTTCGTCTTCTGCGGCCTGATCTTCCAGCCATGATGCCGCCAGCAGCAACGTGCCGATGTGATCGGCTGGCGCATCGGTTAACGGCATGCCGCGGCTGGACAAAAATGAACGCACTTCCGCTTCCGTAGCACCTTCCACCCAGGCACTGCGATAAGGCGAGACGCGGCACTCTTCCCCGACAAACAGCGCGTTGTAATCGGCCGCCAATGCCTGCGCATCGCAGTTTTTCTGCAACCGTTCAAGCAGCTCATCCTGCTCCAGCGGCCAGCTTTCCGCCAGTTTCCCCTCCCGGATCATGGTATAGAGCGGTACCAGCAGAGGATCTTGCGGCTGGCGGTAAAACAGCGAGCCCAGTACACGGCAGAGAATTGAAAATTCGTTCATTCAGTTGTTCCAGTCAGTATTAAAGTTCTGCAAATTCGGGAATTGGCGCCATGCCGCGGGATTCGAGGAAATCCAGCAGACGACGCGGCGAGACATTCAAAATACGATCTTCCGGGAAACCGACGTCATCCAGCACCTTACGGCACTCACTGAAATCGCCCAGCGTAAACGCGGTGTGAGAATCCGATCCCAGCGCCACCCAGCCGCCGGCATCACGCACGGCGGCAGCCACGGCGCGGCAATTCGCCTCGCTGCCTTTGCGCGAATGGACAAACGATGAATTGTTAATTTCAAGCGCAACGCCATATTTCGCGGCGGCAGCGGCAACGGCCGGAATATCAATGTCAAATTTCGGGTTACCGGGATGGCTAATAATATGGACATTGCCGCTGGCGATAGTCGCAATCATGGCCTGAGTATGGGTGGCTTTATCCTGCGGCGGAAACACCGGCTCATGGAAACCTGCAATGATCAGATCCAGCGACGTCAACATCGGTCCGGTGCAGTCGATTTCACCCTCGGTGTTTTTAATATTGGCTTCGATACCGCGCAAAATACCCACGCCATCGACCAGCCGTGGCCAGATGCGCATATTCACAAAGTGCCAGTAGTGCGGCGCATCCGCCATATCCGGCCCGTGGTCGGTAATGGCAAAGAGCTTAATCCCTTTGCGTTTTGCCTCGGCAATATAATCGTGAAGCGTACTGTAAGCGTGGGTGCTGGCGACGGTATGCATATGCAGGTCAACGGGATACATGACTCACTCCTGTAGTTATTTCTGCAAAGGATAGCAGTTATCGTTCGCGAGTTTAATGACAAAACCCGGCGATGCCGGGCGTCTGTCAATAACCACGAGCTCTGTCTACCTGCCCGCTCACCGCTTCGCCCCGCTCAATAGCCTGAATAGCCTGCGCAATAAAAGCCACGGCTTCACTGCGGCGTGTCGTCGCCGCCATATGCGGCGTCATCGCCACACGTGGATGCGCCCACAACGGATTATCAGATGGGAGTGGCTCCTGGCTAAAAACATCAAGCATGGCGCCTTTCAGCTTGCCGCTCTCCAGAGCAGCAAGCAAATCACGCTCGACAACATGCACACCGCGCGCAAGATTTATCACATAGCTGTTGTCAGCCAGCTGATTGAGCAACGCAGAGTTAATAATGCCAGCCGTTTCTGGGGTATTCGGCAGCAGATTGATCAACACTCGTGTGCCATGAAGAAAGTCGGGCAACTCCTCGCCACCCGCAAAGCTGGTCACGCCGGGCATGTTTTTACGGCTGCGACTCCAGCTACGCAGCGGGAACCCCCACTGAAGCAGACTTTCGGCTACTTTCGTGCCGAGCACACCCGCGCCGAGGATGCCAATGGTGAAGTCTTCACGTTCGTATTCATCCAGCGGTTGCCATTTCGCCTGCAGTTTTAGCGCCTGGTAATCATCAAAGCGCCTGAACCAGTGCAGCACCTGGCTCACGGCATACTCCTGCATTTGCAGCCCCATGCCGGTATCCTCCAGGCGAAACAGCGGAATAGACTCGGGAAGCATCTCAGGATGAGCCTGCAACTGGCTAAGAATCGAGTCAACTCCCGCCCCCAGTGCAAACACGCCTTTTAATTGTCGGCCTTTGAGCATCGCAACCGGTGGATGCCAGACCAGCGCATAATCGGCATGGGCATTATCGTCCGGCGTCCACGCACGGATATTTGCCTGTGGCAGCGCCTGCCGCAATGCGTGGATCCAGTCATTGTTATTGAATGAGGGGTGATAAAAGATAATTTCCATATCAACTCCAGAACCTGATGTGATGTATCCGGTTATTTTCCGGAACAATTATGCTTTTTCGCGAAGGCCGCTCAGCATAACAAATTTCTCTCATACCACGCGGATAAAGTGCCGTGCCGAGAAAAAAAGCGATTTCAGAACGTTTAAGAAGCAGGTTGTTTGAAGTTTGTCTAAACGCGCTAATTTATTGAAAAAGAGGATTGACGGCGTTCCGGGTTTTCCCTACATTAGCGCCCGTCCCGGTAACACCGGGAAGACAATGTGGTGAGGTGTCCGAGTGGCTGAAGGAGCACGCCTGGAAAGTGTGTATACGGCAACGTATCGGGGGTTCGAATCCCCCCCTCACCGCCATCATTCAAAGAAGAGCTCGCAGGCAAATGCGGGCTTTTTTTTCGCCTGTCGCACTCCACTAGGGGGGATGAGAAGCCCCGACCGGGGTCGACAACTGGCGCAGCCAGTTGGACAGACCATGAACGCCGTGAATGGGCTGCCCGTAGGGTGAGCGCAGCGAATCAATCCCCCTCACCGCCATCATTCAAAGAAGAGCTCGCAGGCAAATGCGGGCTTTTTTTTCGCATATCGCACTCCCCAGGAGGGATGAGAAGCCCCGACCGGGGGTCGACAACTGGCGCAGCCAGTTGGACAGACCATGAACGCAGTGAATGGGCTGCCCGCAGGGTGAGCGCAGCGAATCAATCCCCCCCTCACCGCCATCATTCAAAGAAGAGCTCGCAGGCAAATGCGGACTTTTTTTTCTCATATCGCACTCCCCCAAGGGGGATGAGAAGCCCCGACCGGGGGTCGACAACTGGCGCAGCCAGCTGGACAGACCATGAACGCCGTGAATGGGCTGCCCGCAGGGTGAGCGCAGCGAATCAATCCCCCCCTCACCGCCATCATTCAAAGAAGAGCTCGCATGCAAATGCGGGCTTTTTTTTCGCCTGTCGCACTCCACCAGGGGGATGAGAAGCCCCGACCAGGGGGTCGACAACTGGCGCAGCCAGCTGGACAGATGACGAGCCTGCGATAAACCTGCCCGCACAAAAAAACGGCAACGTTTTGGAACAACCGCTCGTCAAATATCCTCGCCCCTACATTGTCATTCCCTATCCAGTAGCCCTCTTTCGTTAAGCGCATCATATTTCAGGATTTCGGCGGTCATTCGTTGCTGCCACCGGGTGATAAATGCCCGGGTGTGGGGAGCGGCCAGATGCGCGGTCAGCGCATCCTGATCTTTCCAGCGTTCCAATATGAGCACGTTTCCCGCCAGGTGATCCTCTACGGCCACGTCATACGAGAGGTTTCCTGCACGTTTTCGCACGGTTTGAGCAAGCACTTTCATATCGGCCATAAAAAGCGATAAATCAGAGGGGTTGATCTTCACATAGCCACAAATGATGAGCATATCGTCGCCTTTTATCTGCTATTCCCGATCGCCATGGCTGGCCGATCGGGGATCGTGATTATCAAAAGTTTGTCAGCACAATTTTGCCCTGAATCCTTCCCATTGCTGCGCGCTGGTGGGCAGCAGATGCCATTGCGAGCGGATAGGTGCTATCAATCACCACCCGAACCACACCTTCTTCCAGAAGACGGCCTGCTTGCGCTAATTGCGCACCGCTGGAGCGCACTTGCGTGGATGACACCGTCACCGCTTTTTGCGCGGCTTCATGATGTGCGGAAAAGCCCAAAGGATTAACCAGAAAGAGTGCGCCGCCAGGTCTGATACAGCGCAGAAAGCGCGCCATAGTTGCGCCACCTACCGCATCAAAAACGAGATCAACATTTTTTACTGCGTTCTCGGCTGCGGTTTTGGTGTAGTCGATAAACTCGTCTGCCCCCAGCTCGCGTAAAAGCGCTTCATTGTGGGAGGAAGCCACGGCGATGACCTGCGCACCTTTCCAGCGGGCAAGCTGAACAGCAAGGTGTCCCACGCCGCCGCCGGCACCATTGACCAACACGGTTCGCCCTTTTAATGGAACGGCTTTATGTGGAAAAGACTGGAAAGGATTCGGCGCGTCATGCCCGGTTTCGATAAGAAACTGCCAGGCCGTGAGCAGTGACATCGGGGCACCGGCAGCCTGAACATGCCCAATTCCCTGCGGTTTCAGCGCCAGTTCCGACGAAGGAACACTGACATATTCTGCGTAAGCGCCACTGCCCTCCATCACCTTTTCAGGAAAACGCACCATCGAATAGACCTCATCCCCGATGCTGAACCCGGTAACATATTTACCGACCGCCGCGACAACACCTGCGATGTCCGTTCCCAAAATAAGCGGGAAAGTGGGTTCGGGCCACCATTCACGCGGAAGTGCCCGATACCCGTCACGCAGATACCAGTCTGGCGGGTTAAGGCTGGCCGCTTGCACATGAACCAGAACCTCGTCGTTTCCCACCCGGGGCCGGGGAACGTCTTCATAACGCAGGTTATCTGGCCCACCAAACGCATGTAGCTGTACAGCTTTCATCATCTCAGTCATTACCGTCTCACGCTAAAAAACACTCAGGTGACAGAGCATACGGCTAATATTCACGATTGATAATGTGGCTGTATTTCGCTTTAATTGTGCCATGAAGGAACAAATAGGTTTTGAAAGACTCACGGGTCTCATCGCATTCGCTCGTGCCGGCGCTCTGGGCAGTTACAGTGCCGCTGCCCGTGCGCTCTCCGTTTCACCTTCCGCCATCAGCAAAAGTATTCAACGGCTGGAGAAGCATCTCGGCGTCACGTTATTCACCCGAACGACACGCTCGCTCGTGTTAACGGCCGAAGGCCGCGAGCTGCATGAACGTGCGCTGCGATTGCTACGGGATGCCGAGGAGATCGAACAGGTGGCAAAACGCGCGCGCGCGGAACCGGCAGGTACATTGCGGATTGCGGCATCGTTACCGGTGGGTATCCACATGATCGCCCCCGTGCTTGCGCAATTTTGCGCGCTTCACCCAAAAGTGACGATTGATTTACGGTTAAGCGACCAGGTGGTAAACATCGTTGATGAGAATATTGATATTGCCATTCGGATTGGCGATCTCGCGGATTCAAACCTGCTGGCGCGTCGCCTCCCGCCGTATCAGATAGGGTGCTATGCCTCGCCTGAATATTTAGCCGGTTGCGCTCCACCGCAACATCCTGATGACTTAATCAGCCACCAAACGATTAATCTGCGTTACCAAAATACAGGGCAACTTTTTCGCTGGCCGTTCCGTGTCGGTGAGCGGGAGATTGAAATTGTGCCTTCGTCAACGGTGATTGTTGATGCCAGCGAAGCCGTCATAGCCGCAATGACTGCCGGGGCCGGAATAGGTATGGCGTCGAATTTTATGGTGTCATCCCTGGTCAGGGATAAAAAGTTAGTTCCCGTACTCGCAGATTTTACGGTAGCGCGGCGTAATATTTCGGCTGTCTGGCACGAAAGTCGTCGTTCCAATCCGGCGGTACGTGCGTTTCTGGATCATATGCTTAAACATTTTTAAATTAGCTGCCAGCGGCGATAATCAACGCGGCATGAACCGCAGTATCCACGTTGGCACGCAGGAAATGCTCAGGATGAAATCCGTGCCAGTCTGGTTTTACGGCCCCAGAGCGCACTAGTTCGCAATGAAGAAAAAATAGAAAGGATATCGAAAATGAAAGCAGTGGAATTTTTGCTATACACTCTCAAACCCGGCACCGGGAAAGAGTTTCACCGGATCATGACCGAGGAGAGTGCCCCGCTTCATCGTTCAGCAGGTATGGATAGTGAAGCGTGGCGGCTTGGCCCCCGGCAGGCCATTATTGACAGAATAAGCCTCAGCGTTAAATCGGTGCTCACGCTCAGTGACAGCGCAATCGAAAATTTACGATCCAGCTGATTGCGCAACCAGAAATGATTATAACGCCGCGCCAGCGGCATTTTTTTTCACCAGCCCTTAACGTCGCGCTTCACCACCAGTCTCTTCAACGCCAACTCACTGTCTCAGCGCCTGCAGAATTGTTCAGTGAACGGCATCCCCATTCGTAAGCCATCTGGTCAGCGATCAGATCCATCTGAACGGCAGCAATGCGCGAGGAGCAGACATTCTGCCTTCTGAAAAGGTTCACAGTAATGACATTTCTGACAAATTGAGGTCGCGGGTATTTACATGCGATTTCTGCCTACCTGCCCAGATATTCCGTCACCTGCTGCCGTTGAGGTGGCCGTCTTCATGTCCCTACGTTGTTGATATAAGCCTGTAAGCCTGCTGCGAGAATATCGAACACCGTTTTACAGGCCTTACTGTGCCGCAAGTCCTCATGCATCACCAGCCAGGTGTCGAGATGAAACGCAAAGAAATCAGGCATCAACCTCTCTAACGGAACAGGGAAACCGGCCAGTTGAACCTGACACATCCCTATGCCCGCGCCTGCGCGGATAAGGTGCAGTTGCGCGACATCACTGTCAGTGCGCACGGTAAAGCGTTCACGATTTAACTGAGGAAAGTGTTTCAGTGCCTGTAAAATAAAGGGCGTCGTTTTATCAAAGCCCACAAGCGTATGGGTGAACAACTCGTCAATACTTTCCGGTGCGGCGTGGCGTGCCAGATAGGACGGCGAGGCATACAGACCAATTTCAATACAGCCCAACCGACGCGCAATCAGTTGTTCCTGCACCGGTGTGCTCATGCGTACCGCAATATCCGCTTCCCGGTTCAATAAATCCTGTATTCGGTTAGACAACACCAGTTCAATGGTAAGTTGAGGATAATCTTCTTTAATTTGTGCAATCAGGGGGGGCAGCACTTCGGTGCCGATAATTTCGCTCGCAGATACGCGAACCACGCCATGTAACCCGGCGGAGTGGGCACTGAAGCTGGCAGCCGAACGCTCAATCATACTGGCTGTGTTTTCCATCGCTTGCGCATGTCCCAGAATCGCTACCGCCGCATCCGTGGCCTGCAGGCCAGTCTGAGAACGTGTAAACAAAACCAGACCAAGGGCGGATTCCAGTGCCGCTACGTGACGCCCCGCTGTGGGCTGGGTGATGGAAAGCATGCGTGCCGCTCCCGACAGGGAACCTTCTTTCATCACTGCCAGGAAGGTTCGATACCATTCCCATGGAATATTTATGTTCATACAAAAATGCATACCTGCTATCTGATGCCATGCAATTACATTTAGCTTGCACAGGCACTACGATGTCAACAGATATCCGGAAGAGGTAAGACAATGAACAGCAATAACAAGGTACTCATACTGGGCGCAACAGGCGGAATCGGTGGTGAAATCGCCCGTAAACTCATCCGCGAAAAATGGGACGTTCATGCGTTGCGCCGCAATGCCCCGCAGAATGAAGATCACGAGAGTATGACGTGGATAAAGGGTGATGCGCTGAATGCTGAGCAGGTTGCGAGTGCCGCGTCAGAGTGTGATGTGATTGTTCATGCTGTTAATCCACCAGGTTATCGAAACTGGGAACAACTGGTTTTGCCCATGCTACAGAACACAATCAATGCCGCAGAGCGAAATGGTGCATTAATCGTTCTCCCGGGCACCGTTTATAACTACGGCCCGGACGCCTTTCCACTTCTGCGCGAAGACTCTCCCCAAAATCCTGTCACCAGAAAAGGGGCAATACGGGTGCAAATGGAGAAGGCTTTGTTCGCTTACGCGCAGCGTGGCGGAAAGGTGCTGATTCTGCGGGCCGGTGACTTCTTTGGCCCTGACGCAGGCAACAACTGGTTTTCGCAGGGATTGATCAAACCGGGGCACCTCCCGCGGATAATTAAAAACCCTGGCAAAGCCGGGACAGGCCATCAGTGGGCCTACTTGCCGGATGTCGCCGACACTCTGGCTGCGCTGTTGGCACGTCGGGATCAACTCGACCCTTTTGCCTGCTTTCATATGCGGGGACACTGGGACGCCGATGGTACGGCGATGACCGGAGCCATACAGCGTGTCGCACAGCTTGCGGGTGTTAACGCAAAGGTAAAATCATTTCCCTGGTGGCTCATCACGGCGATGGCACCGTTCAACACCACACTGTATGAAATGCTGGAGATGCGCTATTTATGGGAACAGGCAATACAGATGGACAATGCAAAACTGACCGCTTTCTTAGGCCACGAACCTCATACCCCGCTTATTGAGGCTGTGCGTACCACTTTAATCGGCCAGGGCTGCGTTAATCACACATTGTTCACGCATTCGTGAGCGGATCTAAGTATCGTTTCTGGCACGAAGCGGCAAACCATGGCATAGCCATATCTGCGACGAGCGAGGAGCGGAAGCTCGCGATTGTCATAAAAACCGGGAACCAAGACTAACATTGGCATCTGATAATCAACCGGGAGCAGGTCAAATCGATTGTAATAGCTTCAGGTTGATTCAATTATATATAAATAAATTCGTATTTCACGATGTAAGTTCCTATTTTATTTACACGAGCTGTTACCCATACACCTGTCATTCCTTGCTTACGGTGGTTGCGCAGAAATTCTTTGTTTGTACAAAGCTGTATCCATCTGGTGGTGTTCAAATCTTTTAACCAGATACCTGCTTCACAATGCCCATACTTACCTCTCGATGGCCCTGGGAAGACAACCTCATATTCAGATTCATAGCTAATGATTTTGTCTGGGAAGAGATAAACATAGACATCGTAACAGTTTAAGCTCAATACAAACCCTAGGCAAAAACCGCCAAAGAATGCATTACAAAGATACTTTAATGTTTTGTTAAAAGTGCGAAGATAGAAAGCGCGTATAAGAGAAAAACTTCCAATCAATGCGCCAAAAGAAATATATGTTATCCATTCAGGCACCGACTTTTGTAAAATCGTATTATTGGAGATGCTTGATGCCCACAACATATACCAGAACCATCCACCCATAATGATGCACATCATGGCTATAATGGACCATTTCCTATATTTATTTTCAAAGTAATAAGTTTTATTCATTATTATATTTTTGTAGGTGTCAAAAGGTAAAACCTAGCCTTGCTACTTAAGGCTATTTTAACTTATTAATTTTAATATGTCTCCTGTTTCTACTTGAATGTTAAACTTCCGCTGCTGGCACAGCGCTGCCGTTGGTCATTACCTGCACAACTGAAATATGGCTACTGAATCTGTGGCGATTCAGAGGGAAATGCGAAGCGGACCCTGGCGGAAAGGCTAAGTGACAGGCACAAAAGATAAGAAAGCCGACTCTGCCGAGTCGGCTATTTTGGATGTCAGAGCTTGAAGCTGCCAACCACGTTTTCGAGTTGGACGGTTTGTTCTTCCATGGACTGCGCGGCCGCCGCCACCTCTTCCACCAGCGCCGCATTCTGCTGCGTTGCGCTATCGAGCTGGTTGATGGCGATGTTGATCTGCGCAATCCCGCGACTTTGTTCATCGCTGGAAGAGCTGATTTCTGAGATCAGCACGCCCACGCTTTCGACTTTCTCCATCAGGCCGTCCATCGTGGTACCCGCCTGACGAACCAGCCCGCTGCCCTGCTCAATGCTGCTCACCGACTCTTCAATCAGTTTTTTGATCTCCTGAGCGGAGCGGGCACTGCGCTGCGCCAGCGAACGAACTTCACCGGCCACCACAGCGAACCCGCGTCCGTGCTCGCCCGCCCTTGCCGCCTCCACTGCTGCGTTAAGCGCGAGAATATTGGTCTGGAAGGCGATGCCGTCAATCACACTGATGATTTCCACCACTTTAGAGGAGGACTCATTGATGCTATTCATTGTGGAGACAACGTTGTTAACCACACTGGCTCCTTGTTTCGCCACCGCCGAAGCCTCTTCCGCCAGCTTGTTCGCCTGCAACGCGTTCTCTGCGTTAAGGCGCACGGTGCTGGTCAGTTCTTCCATGGACGCTGCCGTTTCCACGATCGAGGCCGATTGATCTTCGGTGCGCGAAGAGAGGTTCAGGTTACCGCTGGCAATCTGGCGCGAAGCCGATGAGATCGCCATCGAGCTATTCCCTACCTGCTGCATCAGCTCATTAAGGAACGAAATAAACTTATTGAAGTTGTTGATAATGGCGTTGAATTCCGGGCTCTTACTTTGCGCAAGACGCTGCGTTAAATCCGCGCCGCCGCTGGATAACGCTTCAATATTACGATTGAGCAACGTCACATTATGGAAAATATTGCGCACAATAATCATCATGATAAAGACGATAAGGATGCCGATAATCGCCTGTACGATGGTGAGCTTGGTCATGATGGCGTCAGACATACTCACCAGGTGGCTGCTCGGAATATCAACCGCCATGAACCATGGACTGCCGCTGATGGGCAGAACGAACAGGGAATGCGCGCCATCTTCACCGTCATAGCTCCCGCGCACTTCCGTTGTTTTACCCTGGCCCAACAGGCTAACTAACGGTGCCGCCGCCGGAATACCGA
Organism: Kosakonia sp. PSU_27; assembly: GCF_039409795.1. Classification (NCBI taxonomy): domain Bacteria; kingdom Pseudomonadati; phylum Pseudomonadota; class Gammaproteobacteria; order Enterobacterales; family Enterobacteriaceae; genus Kosakonia; species Kosakonia sp. PSU_27. The sequence continues at coordinate 310,255 of NZ_JBCIVK010000004.1, forward strand.
GATCGCGAACGTTTGACAGCGCGGGTTTATCCTGTACGGAAGAGCCGTTCCCGACGATTTTGCCGTCCGCTTCAACAATCAGTACGCTGCCGTTTACCGCTTTGCCCATCTCAACAGCCAGCTGGTTAAAGAAGCCCAGCGTCACGTCGATGGTCGCCACGCCCCAGGCTTTACCGTCTTTCCAGATCGCCATAGCACAGTTCGTTCGGGGCTGCGGGCTGGCCGCATCCTGATAAGCTTTCGCCCACGCACACTCGCCTTTCGGCGCATTCATGCCGTCTTTATACCAGGGTTGTTCCCAGTATTTTGCCGACTCCGGCTGGTTCCATACGGTGTTGACCTGCAGGTTGCCGCTTGCGTCGCGGGCATAGAAGGTACTGAATTTGTCCCGAGCCGGATCTCGCTGGCCGGGAAGCGGCCAAATCCCGCCGCCGAATACGTTTAAATCGCCATATTGGTTAACCAGACGCGGTAATAATGCGTCGATTTGCTCACTTTGCAGACCGACAACCAGTTCAGTGATGGAGCGTTGCTGAGCCTTAACACGGTTCATCTGCTCTTTAATCGCGTTACTTTGTAATTCAACCGTCGCCTGAATATTTTTGGTCTCGGTTTCAATAATCTGCGGGGAAACGAATTGTTTGATAACAATATAGGTAACTATCAATAAGATAACGAAAAAGCTTATAAGTAACAGGCCTATTCGGCCCTGAGTATTTTTCCATGTCATAATAGCAGCACCCGTTCTGGTTGAATTAGGTGTAATAACGACATTTATTTGAAATTCTTTAATTTAAATCGTGCCATGGTTTCATATAAACGCGCATTTCATTGGTCAAAATGAGGTTTTAGAAAAAAACGTTCTGTCGTTCACATTTTTTAATGTTCCCCACTTGTTTCTATAAAAGGTAATATCAACGTCATGCGTTATTTCCCGTAGAGGGATTTATTTTGATGATATCTATATTATTTTCATCAAGATGCGTACTTTCTGATGAAACTGAACGGTACGGACAGCAACATGTTCATTCGTACTTTTTTATCAGGCACGGTGGCAAGATACATAAGGCATGAAACTGAAGGACAGACATGACGGCATATTCAAACTCTGATGCGGCAAAGGACTTACGCCCGGCCTTAGACAAGGCACCTGCTGGCGCTGTTAACGGTGAATGGGTCTTTATCACGGAGCAGGCTGGAGTCGCCTCGCAAACCGGAGGCTACAGGTATGCCGACGGAAGTCACATTACTGCTGGTGACCACGCCTTTCAGAAGGTTCAGAAGGTTGTCGAGAAACTCGAAGCATCACGGATACAGCCCTTTAATAAGGTTATTGTTCGCTGGAGTAAATCTAAAATACCGTTAATGCGGGGTCGCGTTACGGTTGACATAATTTTCGATGAGGCCATTGTGCCGCGAGGCCCTCAGAGTCCGGTGTATGAGGCTGCCGCTGTCGCAAGGCGAGCATTCTGGAAGAAGTATGGCGAGGTGTCGGATGGTTTTATTGCTGAACGCGGGGATGCAAACATTCACAACCAGACGAAATGGTTCGGGCCCCATCGCCGGGTGCTCAGCATTAAGAGCAGCAGCAAATTAACGCTGGCTACCGATGGCCTCTCGACGCCATGGGCTGGCGTTGCAGCCGCAGAAAACGGCGTAGAATGCGAACTCTTCATGGAGCTGGATGTTTCAGATATTACCGGCCATCAGAGGGATGACTGGGCGCATCTGTTAATGAACCTGGGAGATCTCGTTGCCAATGGCTATGCGATTGCCGCCGATGTTGAAAAATATGAAGCCATTCTGTTCTGCTCTCTTACGGACGATTATCAGCCAATGACCCGTATCGTTCTCAGCCGTGATGGTCGTCGGATTGAGGGGCTGCCCTTCGGTTCAGTTCCGCTGATCCGTGTAACGCCGATAACCGAAGCAGAGATTGAACATCAGGACCAATCCGATGAATGGGCATCAAACGCGGCAAAACATGCACTCGCGCAACGGCGGATAGAAACGTAGAGATTTATCACGACGTTATTCCCCCCCAGGCAGAGTGAAGCAGTCAGCTTTCTAACGAAAGAGCAGCTAAAACGATGACATGGCGATCCAGAATAACGATATTTTGCAGGCTCATCAGAACGGCAGCTGCTTCAGTAAGCGGCCGATTGATGTATGAAATTGCCATACCCCATCTTCATTATCATCAGAAACAAAACTATCCCTTCCCCAGAAGAGATAATTTTTCTATTCGCGATTACCGCCGTATTTGGCTGGCCCTCAAATTACCATGCTAAATTGCTCATTACTGTTGCCGGTTTTATTTTTTTATTCCGTTCTCAGAACGGAAAGTCGGGCATGCCGGTAATCGTTAATACCCAATCAAAAACCGGTTCAACAGTAATAAACGTCGCCACTCCCCCGCTCAGCAACTGAGTAACCACCTGTTATTGCTGATTTTCTCCGAAGGGGTCAGCAGCGTAAAAGAAATTGAAAAGCGGATGTGAAACACCGGTGGTCTTTTTATCAGCCTCATCTGCTTTCAAAAAATATTCCAGTAAGGTTTTTGGCGTTTTTGCCAGGTTCTCGAACAAATTTACGGGATGCTGCACCACTTTCCCGCCTTCCAGACGAAAGCCATGTTTCAGTCCGGTTGCGGTTACAAAGAACTTACCATTTATACTGCCAAAATCAGGCTCCGGCGTTTTCAACGTCACTTCACTGGCCGCCTCAACAATAAAGTTTTGATTCCCTTTTTGCTGATAAACCGAAAACTGTGCGTCGGAAACCTGCTCCATGCCAGCGGTATTTTTGCCGGACTGATTGACGATGCTTTCAATAAAGTTAAAGTTTGCCAAATGCGTCGGAGAGTATCCCGGGTCCAGTTCATAGCGTAAAAAACCTTCATCCAGCGCGGAGCCAGATAGTTTCCCCCCGTTGAGGATACGTGAGGCTGTTGCCTCATCTTCTGCAATAAATTTGTAAGTCAGTACGTGCCCGCCGGTGTCATACATATTCCCGTCATTAAGGTTTGCCATCACGCCATTAAACATACGGTAATCCCCTAAATCGCGGGCGAGATCGTCCACATAGCGCAGATCCGTTCCCTGTTGCTTTGCCTGCGCATATAACCCGGCCAGCGTATTGCGGTCATTATTTGTCAGAAAATTAACCGAAGACATGCCCATCTTGTCTTTCGTCAGTTGAGTTTGTACAGGTGGGTTGCTGTCCGTATCGCCGAACAGACGGGACATCAGCAGCCCCATACCGCTGAGAGTCGTTTGCCCTGATGCCGCCGGCGTCTTCGCTGACGTCTGTACAGGCTGGGGGAGAGTGGTTTTTGAAATATCCTCAGAGGTGCTTTGCGTCTGTGTGTATTTCGCTGTGGATGTCGTGATAATCATAAAATCCGTTTCCCCAAGACCTGAGATGTAAAGTGGATCCCCGGTGAGTCCATACCGCTTTTTTCCGTAGTACCCCACAATCCGGAACACGGCGGAATAGATACGCGCGCTTATTGATGTGAAATCGTACATCGATATAACTAACGGCATAAGACCGGATAACTTGAGCGTTTTTCCCGCCAGGAACGATGCACCAGGTTGACGCCTGACCGCCATTAACATCCCCATCATCACCAGCCCGGCACCCGCTGAAGAGATCAGGCCCAGCTATGCGTGATCTCCCAAACCCAGGCGGCAGCCAGTGAACCGCCTGCTCCGCCCAGAAACATGATGCTCATAAAGAGTGTATTAAGACGGTTTCTGGCATCCGGGCGCAAAGCATAAATTGTGTGCTGGTTCGCTATCAGTACACATTGCTCACCTGCATCCAGTAGTAAAATGCCCACCACCAAACCCGCCATGCTGTTCCAGGCCCAGAGAGCACCCCAGGCAAACAGCATGAGTAACACACCCAAAACCACCATCCGGAATGGTCCCTGACGATCGCTGAAACTGCCTGCCAGAGGCGCACACAAAATACCGATTAATCCCAGAGCGGCCAGGGTTCCGGTTACCCCTGCCCCATAACCGTAGCGATGCGCTAACCAGAAAGGGAGCACGGTCCACAGCATGCTGAAAGAGGCAAACAGCATGGCTTGTGTCAGTGTTGCATCTCGCACCGGCGGCTCGCTTTTCCACAGTTCACCTAATGAACGTAACACCGCCGGATAGTGAAACGTGGGTGTCGGCAATGACTGAGAAGGCAAAACGCGCGCGATGAAAAAATAGCGCCAGCAATGTCATGACCGCGCCGGAAAAAAAGACGCCACGCCAGCCGAAATACTGATCGATAAGGCCTCCGATAGCCCGGCCAGCAAGAATGCCAGCGAGAACACCGCTCATCACGGTGCCTACCGTTTTTCCCCGCGAAGACACTTTCGACAGAGAGGCAGCAAGCGGCACGATTTGTTGGGCAACGCAACGGTTGCCGCCATCCCCGTCAGGAAAGAGAAGCACACCAGCACAGTCGCCGTTGGGGCTAACATCATGCCGATCAGCGCGAGGAAGAGCACCTGCGCCTGACGCAGGATAAGCCGCTGACGCTCAATATAATCACCTAATGGGATCAGCAGGAATAAACCCGCCGCATAGCCTAACTGGGTGGCCATGGGGATCAACGAAACAGCGGCCCATTCATGGGGAAAGGTCGCCGCGATCGGGTTCAGGACAGATTGATTAAAATAAATATTCGCGACCACAATACAGCAAATAATCGCCAGCATCAGAATTCTGGCTGATGAAAGCGCCTGGTTCTCCGTACGCACTGACTACACCTCGCTCTACATTCACGCTTTTTTGCAGCATAAGCAGAGGCGGCGCCCAACGCTTGGCGCGTTTTTTTCAGACATCTGAATTATGTGGCACAAGCGTCTGAGATCGGGATGAGTTAGTAATGGTTCTCATGTTGTTAACGGTGCTGAGTGTGAGGAGTAACAAAATGGATTTAAAACTGACAGGTAAAGTGGCTCTGGTAACCGGAGCGCGAACCGGGATTGGTTTCAGTATTTGTGAAGAGCTGGCTGCAAATGGTGTGCATGTCGTTATGGTTTCCAGACAAGAACCGGAACTTATCCTGGCGGCGAAAAAGATCGCCGATAAGTATGGTGTTTCGGCGCTGCCGGTTGCCGGGGATGTGACCGATCCCGGCCTGCCTTCGCGGGTCGTTGAACAAGCGGAAAAGGGTTTTGGGCACGTTGATCTGCTGGTGAATAATGCCGGAAAAGCCCATGCAGGCACGCTATTAACCACCACCGAAGAGGACTGGCAGTTAATGACCGAGACAAAATTTTCCGCCATGCGACGCTTTTGCAAAGCTGTGTTACCCGGAATGCAAAAACGAAACTGGGGGCGAATTGTCACTATTTCCTCTATTGGCGGCATCTACCCAAACCCGCAACTTACCGTCTCACATGCACTGAGCGCCGCTATTAACAACCTGACCCGAAGCCTTGCTCTGAGCGTGGCGGCGGATGGCATTCTGGTTAATGCGATTGGCGTAGGTGCTGTCGCGACGGATAACTGGGCGCAGAATATGCTGCCGAATGTCCGCCATCGCCGCCCTGAACTGGCTGATAAAACTGACGACTACGTCATGGCATTACTGGGAAAAGAGAAAACGCCGGTAGGCCGCTTTGGGCTGCCTGAAGATATCGCGGCAATTGCCGCCTTTCTGCTCTCCGAAAGGAATCAGTTTGTTACCGGGCAGACCATTGAAGCATCAGGTGGCGCAGACAGATTTATGTGAATGTTCCCCCTCAAAAGATGGTTTGAGGGAGGTTAATCAGAACCCGCTAATCAGCATGCATGGGCCAGCGGAATAAACAGCGCTGACGCCCATTGCCAGGGCAATAATCCCGTGCGCCTTGTGCAGAAGGAGGATTCCTGGCTGCGGGAGAGCCGGTGACAGCAAGAGCGGCTTGCCATCACAGTCGGTGTCATATGCAAGCGTGCCGATGAACTGAACGAAGCGTCACCGGCCGCGCGGAGACTGCGGTTATGTTCGCGGCAGCCTGCCATCCTGTTTATCAGGATACCGGGGGATTAACCTCCCCCTTGTTTAAGGGGCGCGTTGCCTCTATCCATGAACTCACGGACCTGAAACCCGGCGCGTTAAAGCCCGGTGCCTTCAACCAGTACAAACGTTCCGCTGGCAGCCCCTGAACGTAGTGTTCTTGCGGCCTGGTATTCCGGACTTTCATAAAAGCGTTTAGCTTCCGCAAAAGAATCGAACTCAAAAACGACATGCCGTTCATGCGACTCTCCTTCAAGATTTTCGTACTGCCCGGACCAGGCAATGATCTTCGGATCGAAATTCTGCATGGCCGCCGCCGCCGCTCTGGCATATTCAGCGTAGGCAACGGGGTCTGAAACGGTTACATGAGCGATGAGATAACCTTTATTCATGGGTTTTATCCTTCGTTAGCGGCTGGATATGCCAGCGTAAGTACATAGACAGGTGAGAACGTAAAAGCCTTTTCAGGGGATGATTGATCTTCAATGCATCCAGACAGCGTTGTGCGATTACGCGGTGTGAAAGCAGTCTATTAAGTATTAACATGGCCATAAATAGCGGAAAAAATAACGTACTGTTACCCAAAAGGTGAACAATGAAAAATCTGGAGCCACTGATCATTTTTGCGCGCGTGGCGGAAATGAAGAGTTTTACGCAGGCAGCCGAAAGTCTGGGCATCCAGAAAGGACGCGCTTCACTGGTGGTCCGTGAACTCGAGCAGGAAATTGGCGCTACGCTACTGCACCGGACAACGCGGACGGTACAGTTGACAGAAGACGGGCGGGTTTTTTATTCGCGCGCCCGCGACTTTCTCTCGGAGGCTGAGGAACTGAAATCCATGTTCTCTCACGGCGATCAGTCATTAAGAGGGAGGATTCGCGTTGATATGCCAGCGGTACTGGCACAAAGCGTGGTGATCCCTGCTCTGCCACAGCTGCTGGAAGCACATCCTGAACTGGAAATCGAGCTTTCGAGTACTGACCGACGTGTCGATCTGGTTCAGGAAGGATTTGACTGCGTTGTGCGCCTCGGCCCCGTTGTTGATGAAACGCTTATTGCACGGCCATTGGGGCATCTGCGCATGATCAACGCAGCCAGTCCGCGCTATCTTGATCGCTTCGGTGTTCCGCAGACGATTGATGATCTTCTCAGCCAGGGACACAGGATGGTTCACTATATGCGCAACTTTGGTTCGAAACCTGACGGATGGGAATATCCGGCAGGCGAGGGTTACCACTCAGTGATGTTACCAGGCACCATAAGAGTCAACAGCGTACCGGCTTATCATGAGGCGGGGCTGGCGGGGTTAGGTTTAATTCAGGGAGGTTATTCCTCACTTTTACCCCATATAAAAAGTGGCGCACTGGTTGAAGTGTTGCCCCAGTTTCGCCCCGCGCCGCTCACTGCGTTTTTTGTTGTCGCTCACCGGCGCAACTTGTCGCAGCGTGTAAGAGCGTTTATGAACTGGACCGAAGAAATGTTAAAACCTTACTTTGACTGATACCGGCATTCATAATTGGTTGTTATTGCTCTTCCCCGCCGCAGCCTGGTTAAAACTCGCCGGGCGTTGTCCCCATTACTGAACGGAACGCCGCAGAAAACGCCGCCGGGCATGAGAAACCGAGCTGGTAGGCGATCTGTTTCACGGGGATGTTATCAGCGAGGAGATCTAAGGATGCGTATATTCTGGCTCGCTGTTTCCATGTCCGGAAGCTGAACCCGGTGTCCCGTAAAAACTGGCGAGAAAAAGTCCGTTCCGACATGTTCGCAATGTCAGCCAGGTCAATCAGTGACGCGCTCCAGCGATGACTGAACACCAGCTCTCTTGCGGCACGAAATAAACGCGCATCACGCGGCATGGGAAGTTCTGCGCCCCCGGAGGGGGTCTCGCTGAGGATCTCCAGCAGTAAAAGCGCCATTTTTCGCTTTATCGGCGCGTTATATTCACCCGTAAAAAGGCCATTTATGAGTTCTTTCACCAGTGGCGTCGCGCTAATGGTATGAACCTGGCTGTTCCTGCTGAAGTTTGTACAGGCCGCAATCAGGCTACTGCTGACATAGACCGCCCGTAATTCCGTATCTGACAGAACGCTATAAGAGTGAACCATAAACGGGGGGATCCAGAGGGCGCGTTGAGGGGGAATAACCCACTGTCTGTCAGCGGCTTCAACAAGCATAACGCCCCTGGTAGCAAATAATAGCTGCCCTTCAAGATGGTAATGCGGGCGATCGACCTCTCCACGGCGGTAAGAAATGGCCGTGCCTGACCATCCCGTCGCCTCATCATGTCTTGGCTTTTTATCAATGCTGACTGGCATTTCAGATGAGAACCTCTTGTTTACCATGACCTGGCTGATCTTACCCGCGCGATAGTGTTGGCGGGTAACGTGCGCTTAATTAACTTTATGACCCGTATTACAGGAGCATACATCTGTGCGAGTACATTTCATTGTTCATGAACGTTTCGAAGCGCCCGGCGCTTACGAAACCTGGGCCGCGCATCGCGGCCATCAGATCACCTTTTCCCGCGTTTATGCCGGTCAAAAACTTCCCGCAGATGCACGGGACATCGATCTGCTGGTGGTCATGGGCGGCCCCCAGGATCCCTCCGTCAGTGTGGAAGAGTGCGCGCATTTTGACTCTCACGCTGAGCAGGCGCTGATTGCCTCGGCGGTGAACACAGGTAAAGCCGTCATCGGTGTCTGCCTGGGCGCTCAACTGATTGGCGAAGCATTGGGTGCCCCTTTTGCTCACAGTCCGGAAAAAGAGATTGGCACGTTTCCCATTTTTATGACTGAGAAGGGAGCGCTGAACGAGATGTTCTCTCACTTCGGCAATACCCTTAACGTAGGTCACTGGCATAACGATATGCCGGGGCTTACGCCTGAGGCGGTAATTATCGCCTGGAGCGAGGGATGTCCACGCCAGATCGTCGCGTATTCTGATCGGGTTTACGGGTTTCAGTGCCATATGGAACTGACACCGGAGGTCGTCGAACTGTTGATTGCTCATTCCGAAAACGATTTACGCCGGGCCGCTGAATATCGTTTCGTTCAGTCAGCAGACGAACTACGGGCGACGGATTACAGCGAAATGAACAGAAACTTATTCATCTTTCTCGACAAACTTGCGTCGCGTTACGCTCAGTCAAACGCATGACGACATTCACCTCAACGGAACCGGCTCCTGATGTTAATGAACATCTGGCGTTATCTTTGCGTTGAGAAAAAGCCCCTGGCTACCACAGTATCCGGGGGCTTAGCGACAAATTTACAGACCCAGTTCCGACAACCCCGGATGATCATCCGGACGACGTCCCAGCGGCCAGTGGAATTTGCGTTCACTCTCTTTGATAGGCATGTCATTGATACAGGCGAAGCGGCGTTTCATCAGGCCATCGGCTTCAAATTCCCAGTTTTCGTTGCCGTAAGAGCGGAACCAGTTGCCTGAGTCATCACGCCATTCGTAAGCGTACCGGACCGCGATACGGTTGCCGTCAAACGCCCATAACTCTTTAATGAGACGATACTCAAGTTCCTTTTTCCATTTACGGGCCAGGAATGCTTTGGCCTCTTCACGATTATTGGCAAACTCGGCGCGGTTACGCCATTTGGTATCCAGTGAGTACGCCAGTGAAACTTTTTCAGCATCGCGACTGTTCCAGCCATCTTCAGCGAGACGCACTTTTTCAATCGCTGACTCGCGAGTGAACGGCGGAAGTGGCGGGCGGGTTTGCGTTTCGGACATGGTGAAGCCTCCTGTAAATTCGGATATATGAGTAGAAATCATTTTTTGATACGCAGGCGTTATGAAGAGGCCTGTTCCAGCAAGATTTTCGCCACGTCCTTTGCGCTATCGGCGGCGCTGCAATCGCCCATTACGTACGACATGGTGATAGCGCCCTCCAGCAGAATCAGTAGCTGTCTGGCCAGCGCGACAGGTTGCCCGATATTTAATTGCTCAGTGAGTTCGAGCGTGTAATCCAGCAATTTTTGTTTATGCAGCTTTGCTATCTGGCGAACGGGATCGTCAGGGTCTCCCACTTCTCCGGCTGTGTTGATAAATGCACAACCACGAAAGCCTTCTGATTCAAACCAGCCCCTGAGGACAGTGAACATATTCAAAATGCGATCCTGAGGGGTATCGCCTTTATCAGATTCGGTTCTGAACCAGTGCATCCAGCGTTCATCACGCTCATTCAACGCGGCGGCTGCCACGTCATCCTTGGTCGCGAAATAGCGATAAATACTTTTCCTTGCTACGCCTGAGGTCTTGACCAGAAGATCCATGCCGGTGGCATGAATACCGTTTTGATAGATCAATTGCTCTGCGGTAGACAGGATTTTTTCTCGGGTATCGGTCGTTTTCTTGTTCATGCGATAAAGGTAGAACGATCGTTCTACCTCGTCAACCCTTTTCTCAGAAAGAACTTTCGAAAAAGAAAAAAGCCGTCCGTGAGTGATAACGAACCACTAGCTGTTTTTAAAACGCAGATGAGCTGGAGGCGCACTCTACGGGCACGCAGGCGTCGAACGCGTCGGATTGAACGTCTGTCATGAGTGGGGAGCGGATATTAATCGTGCGTTTTATCATTCCCGGGAATCATCTTCAACGGACTGTTTTCTCTGTTTAACTGGCAGAAATTCCCGCGCTGCATGTCCTACCATTTTACACAATATTTGTCTCTTTTATTTATGTCATGAATAGCTAATATCACAACGTCTGAACAGACGTGCCGGTTCAAATTCGTCGTAATGGCGCTTTATGACATCGGAATAATAAACAGAGCGTGACTCAACAATTTCAAAAGGAGAGATAGGTATGAAGCGTCCAAACTGGTTTCAGGTTTCTGCTGAAGGTGGAAAGGCTATCGGAGCGCTCCATCATTACGCTACTACCGGGACAAATTTACCCACTGATCTTATTCACTTAATTTTTTTAAGCGTTTCACAGATTAACGGTTGTGCGCACTGCATTGATATACATACTCGCGACCTTATCAAGGCTGGTATGTCCATCGAAAAGATAGTTCTGGTGCCTGTCTGGCGCGAAGCGACCTATTTATTCTCGGAAACAGAGCAAGCGGCGCTCGCATGGGCAGAAGAAATTACCCGTATCAGTGAAACACACGCTTGCGATAAAGCCTATTCCGCCGCGCTTTCTGTATTCGGTGAAAAAGATCTGGTTGAACTGACCATTGTTATTGCCACTATGAATGCCATTAATCGTATGGGTATCAGTTTTCGCATGAAGCCGCTAGCTAAAGCCTGAAATCCGGTGCTGGCGAAGCGAGGTTATACATAATCTTCTGAATTTTATAATGAAATAATTATCGGGGGATGCACCTCTTTAAAGATAAAACACCCCTCATACTGATTTTTGGGTGTGACGGTTTCACGTTCGAAAGCATGATGCCAGGCAGTGCTGACATCCGGTATTTGTTGCGCTGTAAGCAAAGTGTATGCCGCCGCACCGGATAAAAGTTCGACCGAGAGTGGATCGGTAATTTGAAAATTAAATAGCGTTAAATCATTGTGTAAAGCACTACCGCGTTGGGCAAGCTGAGCAATAGAATGACTTTGTAAGGGAAATGCATCCTCAAAATATTCTCGGACGGATTTTAACTGTAATTCTGCCTTCTCAAGGCTACCGCGCCGTTTTATATGAAGATTGTGAAGCATAATTAACATCCGGTGTTCTGGATACGCTGAAGTGAAGTTGATCAAATTTTCAGCCATGCGGAAGTCACGCCATGCAAAAAAATGTCTTCCCGATCGGGCCCTGAAATATTCATCCCTTTCTCGTTGTTGAATGGGTTGCCATTCCGGGGGGAAGGCAGTTAAAGGTCGACGAGGAATAGCGTCTATTCCAAGGCAAGGAATTTGCCTTGATATTGCCCATGTCAGTAAATTTAAGGTTTCCTGCGTACGTAATATCCTGGGGAAGTTTTGAAGTCGGCAAATGGCAGATTCATTATGTTGATGCGAAAATAACATCCCTTTACTATCCGCTTCAAAAATTAATACAGCCGAATTTTTAAAATAGCGCTCCGCTATATCCTTTCTTAATTGAGTATATTCCGACACACCATGTATGGATTCGCCCAGAAAAATAAAACGTTTGTCGCGAAAAAGCGGTTGCTCTTTAAGAACATAATCCGTAGATCTACGCATCAGAATTATGGCCGCAAGTGATAATTACATGCTATTACCTTAACTTTATACGGCGACTACGGACAAGTGATTTGCAGTCACTGAAGCATCTCTACTTTACATAAACGGCCTTTAGTGAACGGTGGCCGTTCTGTTTAGCATCAGCGGGCTCAGCCCCGGCTACTAAGATCTTCGCGCGTTGGCCCCTGAAAGTAGATGCTACTGATATGGCAACTGCGCGGTTGAGTCAGTACAAAACGAATCGTTTCCCAGATCGATCGCCCAGTCAGTAAACGTTCCCCCATTGCGGAGTAATTATCGACAGCCATATCTAACCCGGTCAGTTCGAAATCCGGTGGGTACAGCCCGGTTACGCGTATATTTTCTTCAGATAACTGCTGTGACAGTTTCGTTGTAAACCCGCTAAGCCCATGCTTGCTGGCAAAAAAAGCGGGATGCGCAATTGAATCCGTAAAATGCGGGATCGCGCATGAAGATATAATGGAGACGATATCAGCACTGTCTGAACGTCTTAATCCAGGCAGCAATGCCTGCGTCAGTAAAATCGACCCCGTAAGTCCTGAACTGATGGTAGTGATAATTTCTGTGTCAGGCTGATCGTCCAGTGTCCCTGACAACCACTGAGCGGCATTGAGAATTAAAATGTCGATGGGCTTGTCTGAAGTTAATAACGGTGAAGAAAACGAAGAAAGGGACTCAGGTCGGGTTAAATCACAGAGATACCCTTCTGCAATGCCGCCTTCGGCAGTAATGATGCTGCAGGTTTTTTGCATATCATCAGCCCGCCGCGCGCAAAAATTCACCTCGACGCCCTCTCGCGCCAGCCACACGCACAGCGCCCGGCCAAATCCCCCGCCGCCACCGGTAATAACCGCTATCTTACCTCTCAGCATCTTCATGCCTCCTTTTCTTAATGGATATGTGTGATGGAGATATACATGAGGAGACTGAATGACATCTTTCCGTTAGTGCCATTTTTAATAAATAAACGGCGCGACAAACTGGTGAAGAGTACAAGGGGATTAGCGACTTTCGCCTCTGGCACAAGGCCGCCCACGAAAATATCATCGGACGGCGATTTGCCCGAAGTTGTAATTTGGGTTCAGGTAATCCTGTATTTACAACTTGACGGTATAGCGGACAAAATTATCCAGCACGGCAAGCTTATCATACAGTGCCCGGGCCGGATTGGACTCTCTGGTAACCCAATAGACTTTCGACCATGACTTCGTCCGGGCTTCCTCACATATCGCCTCAATCAGCGCTTTTCCCGCGCCAAGGCCGCGCATAGTTTCATCAACAAAAAGATCTTCAAGGTAACAATGAGGCTGTGTTACCCATGTTCCCTCATGCAACACGCACATCGCAAAACCAACCACGCCCTGTTCGGCTTCCGCAAGCCGGCAGATGACATCAGAGTCTGGAGACAGCACCCGACGCCAGGTCGATGAGGTAACGTCATCGCTCAGCGTACTGCCAGAAAATTGCAAATATCCGTTCCAGAGCCTTAACCATGCATCGTAATCCTTAGCGTTAGCTTCACGTACCTTAAACGACATGTCATATACCTTGATGAGTAAGTGTTAATTCCATAATAACAAAGCTGATTTTGGGCCCTGGCGCTGCTTTCAGGCTTAAAAGTCCCGGATCGCTAATATCCGTTTCTGTCACGAAGCGGGCAGCGCCGGAAGAGATGATATGCGCTCTGAGTGAAAAACGGGAGTTCGCCGTTTATCCCACCGTTGCTGGCGCATGTTAATCATTGAGGAGCATCAATAATTGTTCGTGGTGTTCCGGGCGATCTTGCCGGCCGCGAACCATCCAGTTGGCGATGGGATAATGTGGATGGAGTGAGCCGGTTGATAGGCTTTATGCAGGCGCTTTACCTGACGTATAACATCCGTAACGTATATTTTTGTACGCTTGGGCTTTAGTGCCCAATGATGAAATAAGTTTCGGCGATTCTGGCAACCTCCCCCAGCAGGAAGTTTATGATATGCACACAGATAAAAAATTTCGGTTATATCGCCCCCTGAAAGGCATTACGCATACTTTTGGCGACGAGTGGTTTGCGTTGAAAGCAGAAGCGTTCGCTCGTTTTTTCGGTACGCCGATATTTCTGATTGGACAGACTATCGTTGTGATCGTTTGGATTATTCTGAACGTGGCAGGTGTCGTGAAGTTTGATCCCTATCCTTTTATTCTCCTCAACCTTGCGTTCAGCATTCAGGCTGCTTATGCCGCGCCGCTGATCCTGCTGGCGCAAACCCGGCAGGCGGAGCGAGATCAGGCTCATGCGCTGGCGGATGCACAACACCGCGAAGATCTGGACGACGCAATGACGAAACGCCAGATCCTCGCCGAGGAGCAGTCGGCACAACTGCTGGAATTGCTAAAACAAAATACTCAGTTGACCGAAATGACCCGGGAAATGGCCGAGCGTATCGAAACAATCACCTTACAGCTTGCACAGCGTGAGCTTCACAAACAGCAGCAGTAAATATCTCGTGGTGACTGGTGCCACCGTGAGATCTGCCGGCAGACGTAGGGCGTTATGGCAGCGATCCGCTCACTTCGCCAGTATCACGAAAATGCCCCGCTAAGCCTGCTCCCTGAGCAGGCATTGTAAGCGCACCCGTTTTAGTTCCACGCACTTTTTGAGAGTTCCGGTTTTTCAGCCATCAGCCGGTATTCCTCCGGCGTCAGGTTATTCTGGGATTCATGGGGACGCTCGCTGTTGTATTCATTCAGCCAGCTTTCCGTGATTTCCCTTGCTTCATTCAGCGTTCTGAACAGGTAAAAATCCAGGATTTCTGTCCGGTACGTCCGGTTGAACCGTTCGATAAACGCATTCTGCGTCGGCTTACCCGGCTTGATAAATTCCAGTGCCACACTATGCTCTTCAGCCCACTGCGCAAGTGTCAGCGAAACCAGTTCCGGGCCGTTGTCCATCCGCAGTTTCAGCGGATACCCCCGGTTCGCCACTATCCTGTCCAGTACTCTGACCACCCGTTGCGCCGGGATATTCAGGTCAATTTCGATCGCCAGTGCTTCGCGGTTAAAATCATCCACTACGTTGAAGGTCCGGAAGCGTCTGCCGCACACCAGCGCATCGTGCATAAAATCGATGGACCAGCTCTGGTTCATCGCCTCTGGCGTCGCCAGCGGAGCAGGATTACGCACCGGCAGGCGCTGTTTTCCCTTACGGCGAAAATTCAGTTTCAGCAGGCAATAAATCCGGTGAACACGTTTATGATTCCAGGTGTTACCCTGCCTGCGCAGCAACTGGAACAACTTCTTAAAACCATATCGCGGGTAGCGCTCTGCCAGCTCAGTCAGCAGCTGGATCACTGGTTCATCGCGCCGGGTATCGGGCTGGTAAACATAGACCGTCCTGCTCAGCGATAATGTCCTGCAGGCCTGGCGGATGCTCATGGCGAATTGTGCCGTCAGATAGCTGACGAGCTCCTGCTTTATCGCTGGTTTTAAAGCTTTTTTTCAATAACGTCTTTCAGTGCACGGCACTCGAGACTCAGGTCCGCAAACATCTGTTTTAATCGCCGGTTCTCATCCTCCAGGTCTTTCATCTTCTTGATATCAGACGCTTCCATACCGCCAAACTTCGCTTTCCAGTTGTAATACGAGGCCTCAGAGATACCAGCTTCGCGGCAGACATCCCTGACGGTACGTCCGGCTTCGACGGACTTCAGAACGGCAATGATCTGGTGTTCGGTGAATCGGGCTTTACGCATGGCGATCTCCTCAGAGGACATAATCAGTATGTCGGAAGATCTCTGAAAGTGAATGGTTCGTTTTACCGGGATGCTTACAGCATGACAGGCACTATTGAGCGAGGAGCGGATATTCGGCGACTTTTTGTCGTTACGAAAATACTGCATATTGCACAATCCACTTTCATTATTTGGATAGTGGAAAATTTACGTACTGTTTCTTCCCGTATGAAGATAGATACACTCACTCTTAATAATTTCGTTCGCTACCAGGAAGATTCCTGGCCTATGCACTTGATTAATTTATAGAAAAATCTTAGGCTACCGGAAAAACATTATTCATTATTGGTGACCAAAGGCTAAAAATGAAAAAAACAACTCCAGAATATACAACTGTCGACCTATCTCGTTGGGCAAGGAAGGAGCATTTTGAGGCATTTCAGACCTTTGCTCAGTGTACATTTAGTCAAACTGTACAATTAGATATTACCGCGTTGTTAAAACATATAAAGGCGGTTGGCTGGAAAATTTATCCTACTTTAATTTTTCTCATTGCTAAAATAGTAAACAAGCATACAGAATTTCGTATGGCTATAAAAGACAATGAGCTTGTCATCTGGAATGATATTCACCCATGCTATACGATTTTCCATGATGAAACAGAGACTTTTTCGTCATTATGGAGTCACTACGATGGTAATATTCATCACTTCCTGGATATTTATTCAGAAGACGTCGCACGCTATGGCAATAACCTCTCCTATCTGCCTAAAGAAGAGTCTCGGGAAAACGTATTTTTTGTATCTGCAAACCCCTGGGTAAGTTTTACCGGCTTTAATATTAATATTGCAAATATGCAGAACTTTTTCGCCCCCATGTTCACGATTGGAAAATATTACCAACAAGGTGAAAAAATACTGTTACCTCTCGCCGTCCAGGTACATCATGCCGTTTGCGATGGTTTCCATGTATCAAGACTAATCAATGAGTTACAAACCATGTGCGATGACTTATTGCGACATTCAGGGGAACCCGAAGCGTAATGCGCCAGAATACGGGTAAATATCTTTTTACCTGGGGCATACAGCACGACGTCGGCGCTAAAGCTGAAACGGAGAGAGCTTTGGCATGTTTGAATTATCCTTTGGACTCTTTATTATTCCTTGCAAGCGCAAGCAACTCTTCGATATTCTTTTTGTCTTCCTGCTTAAAATAAACTTCAAAATCATGAGTGTTATCCTCTTTCCAGGATAAAATGGCATGGTTAAGAATATCGAGATAAATCACTTTTTCCTCATCAGGTAATTCCGGGATTTTCTCATGAATGATGACTATTTTTTACTATCAATCCAGCTAAAATCACATAAACAATCGTTTAATGCATCCCAGTTGAATCCAAAATATCCGGGAAACCACAGCAAATAATAAAAGCTTTTGAGTAATTCCGAACTCAGTCGTATTTCGGGATCGATTCGCGCGCAAAAGGCCTGAGAAATATCTAAAGATGGGTATTTTTCATAGAATTTAAAAGACATTAATTTTTATCCTTTACTTCCTGGTGGGAAGGCTTACGGCCCACTATATCCCGGATCTCACTATCTTAGCCCATAATCATTAATTTCAGCGATAGAATATGAGTATCCGTTCCTGGAACCGAGATCCTCTATTTAATCGCGTGATGGTTTCCAACGTACGTTTCAGGCACCAGGCAGTCGGCCATGAGCAGGCATCTCCGCTCATCACCAGAAGCGGAGGTTCGCAGTAGTTCCCCTCCTGACGAAGGTATTACGCAATTTGCGGTGTGTTAATCAATGTGGCGCAAGTCATACAATCCGGGGCACTTCACGGTAGTGCTGAGTGAGACGCGAGTGTCGTGCTAGCACGTTTTATCGCCGCCAGCCCAGCGCTTAATATCACTTATCTTTGGCGAGCGGATGCCCGCGCTCAGGAGGTTCTTGGTGGTGTAAAGGCTGACCTGCGCGTTGTCGCCATTCCGGCTTTCGATCTCAATTAACGTGTTATTAATCAATAACCCTTGTGAAAGGAGTTTTTGATTGATCTCCCCTTTTTTGCGCTCAACGTCAAACTCGCTTAATACGATAACCGGATTTCCTGAATATGCCTCATATTCGAGGCACTGCCTTGCCATGTGCCTGATGGTTCGATAGGCATCAGAAGCCCCTGCGTGGCTTATGAAACTGCCGTCAAAAGAGGACTGGCTGCTTTTAAGTTCGCTGACGGTTATGGCGCACCCACTGAGTGCGAGGGAACACAACAGGCCTGCCAGGGCAACGTATTTCACTTTTAACTCCATGGTTCAGGTAGATGCCCTCCGCCGGGTCGGGATCAGCGTTGCGTTTCCGTTCAGGCGGACTTGTGGTGTGGGAAATCAACCGTAACCATCAGTCCGCCTTCTGCAGACGTAGTGAGACTTACGCTGCTGTTGTGTTGCTGCGCAACCGCTTTGACGATGGCAAGCCCCAGCCCACTCCCGCTTTGCATCTGATTAGGATCGCGAAAAAACCGGTCGAACACGCGCTCCCGCAATTCAACGGGAATGCCTGGCCCGGCATCTGAAACACGTAACTGCGTGGAATTATTTAGGGATCGTAACTCCACCTCGACCCGTCCGCCCTCAGGGCTGTACTTCACGGCATTTTCAATAAGGTTATCGATAAGCGACATCAACCGTTCGCGGACACCTGTTATCCAGATTTCATCTTCAGCGTAGAATTCAAGCTCTATCCTGCGCTCAGCCGCGAGCGGCGACAGCCCGGCCATTCGCTCTTGTATAAGCGTCGTCAGCGGCACAGGCTCCATAACCGTGTCAATGCGCGCTTCGCTGTGCATCATCAGCAGCAACTGATTGACGAGACGAGCCGCACGGCTATTGCTGCGAATAATCCCTGCCAGTAACTCTTTTTGACTGTCACTGCTGACATAGGACTGCAAAGCCTCAACATTGATTCGCATTGCAGCCAGCGGGGTGCGCAGCTCGTGGGCGGCATCGGCAATGAAAACGCGTTCCCGTTCCGTACTTTCCCGCACCCTGGCAAGAAATCCGTTCACAGCGTCGACCATCTGGCGAAGCTCCCTGTGCTTTGGCACGGCTTTTAAGGGCGAGAGATCGTCCGGCGTGCGTAGGGAAATTTCATTGACCACCCGATTCCACGGGCGCATCGCAATGCGGATGGACAACCACGCGGGAAACAAAAGAAAAGGAATGCATACCAGTAGCGGCATGACGTAGTAGCCACGCGAATTCAGGTAGATAAAGAAGTTCCAGCCTCCGGCAGGGGTGATGAGTGTGACCTCCGTGTCGGAGTTCGCGGACGTCAGGGTACGGCTGGTCCAGGCGCGCCCTTCGCTCTGAACTCGCTCAATTTTCCCATCGCGGGTGTTTGTCACCCCGGTCGGTGCGCCATCAGAGGCATAAATTATCGCTTTGTTCTTGCGCACGATAAGGCTGATGGAGAGTTCTGGATCTTCACCGCCACCGTAATCTTCCCGCACCGCTTTACTGAGCGCAGCCAGCACATGCGTTCGCTCCTGCGGGCGATCCTCCATACTCTCAACGACAGTAAAAATGGTTTCGTAAGTCTTGCTGCCCGTTAATATCGGCGGGCTACGCAAGTCCTCCCACAAAACGTAAGTCAGAAAAAGACACCAGAGCAGTGTGAGCAGTAGCATTTGAGCTACCATAATGCGCCGTACGAACGTTGGGGTTCTCAGATGGCGCCAAAAATTTCGCATCAACCTGCCCCCTTCAGGATCGGGACGGTATCAATGACATACCCAACGCCCCTCACCGTTCGCACATAGCCGTCGCCGATTTTGCGACGCAAATTCCCCATATGCACATCGAGCGCATTACTCATATTTTCTTTTGCGCCAAAGATCCGTTCTTCCAGAAAACTGCGGGTCAGCACGCGATCGGTGCGCAACATCAACGTTTCAAGCAGCGCGTATTCACTTGCCGTCAACTCAACATGCCGTGCATTCACGGTCACGCGTCGCGTCGGCACATGAAGCGATAATCCGCGAATCTCTATCGCCTCGTTCTCAAAACCGTAACTGCGGCGCGCAAGCGCTCTCACTCTGGCCAGCAACTCGGCGAGAACAAACGGTTTGACAAGATAGTCGTCGGCACCGGCGTCCAGCCCGGAGAGGCGATCGTGCAGTGTGCCACGCGCCGTCAGGATGATGATGGGGATGCCCTTGAGCTGCTGACGCAAGCGCGCCATCAGGCTCATGCCATCACCGTCGGGTAAACCGAGGTCGAGTAACACAAGTTCAGGCACGCAGGCATCAAGCTGATGCAGCGCATCCTCTTTGCGGCGAACCCATATGACATCAAATCCTTGATCTGCAAGAGCAATACGCACGCCATTGCCGAGATCCAGGTCGTCTTCGATTAGGAGAATTTTCACAATGGTTACGGTATCAACAGTGAATGAAGAACGTCTGAAGAAAAAAACGGTAGCAGGAAATCTATCAGCTTTGCAGCACCTGTACTTGCTTCATCCTTTCTTCATTTTTGGCTCACGAGAACTTTAGGGGGTGCATGCAAAATGAGCGTTCTGGCGTTTAACACCCGCTTGTATCGTAATCATTTGAATCCACAAGGAATTCTTTAATGAGAAACATCAAACTGCGTCATAAGTTCCCCCTTCCACTTTCGGGGCGCAGCCTGAAAAAAATGTTGCCGGGCGCGGTCCTGGCGTTACTGGCCACCCCGATACTGGCGGCAGAACAGGATCCGGGCAATGCGTTGACCCTGGGAGGCGGCGCGAATGTTACGCCACGCTATTCTGGCGCGGATAAAAGCCGCGTCACAACGGCCCTGGTACTTGATTACACAATGGCAAATGGTTTCTTCGTCAGCACCACGCGGGGCATCGGCTACGGCAACAACCTCGGCAAGTTCGATTACAACGCGGCGCTGAGCTATCGCGCAGGCCGCAAGGATCGCGATGCGGACAGCGACTCGCTAAGCGACGGCAGCGACTACCTGCGCGGTATGGGCGACGTCAAAGGCTCGGCTCTTGGTGTGCTTGGCGTGGGGTACGGGGTGACCAACTGGCTTAATGTGCAATTGCAGGCCGAGGTGCCGGTTTCGCAGCGAAGCAATGGCGCGGCCCTGCATTTCGGCATCAATAGCCCGCTCTATGTCTCATCGAGCAACTCCGTGACGCTGGCGCTGACCGGCAGTTGGGGAACGGAAAAGTACATGCAGACTTACTACGGTGTCAGTGCATCCCAGTCGGCCGCCTCGGGGTTTACTCAATATGATGCCGGATCGGGAATTTATGCCTGGTCAACGAATCTTACCTGGACCCACAAATTCAACCAGGACTGGAGCGTGGTTGCCGCTGCAGGCGTAACGCAGTTGACGGGTGATGCGCGCAATAGCCCGATTGTGCAACGAAACACATCGCCCACAGGAAGCCTGCTGGTGACATATCGTTTCTGATCGTTGTTCAACACGCTTCCCGCCCGCTTATGGCTCCGCACAGACAATAAACAGGCATTCGTTCCGCCCCGGTTCAGCGAACGGGGCGGCACTCAATACAGTGAAGATCCAAAAGCATCTGCCCCGGCCCCGGATAAAACCGGTTAGTTGGCGCATCTGCAGAAGAGCAGGCTTACGTTGCGGACGGGGCGGGATCCGCCAGCAAGGCATCGACGATATCCAGCATGACCCGCAGGCGATCCATATGGCGCAGATCATAGTGATACCCCACCCAGATATCTTTGGATGGCGGCGGTTCCGGCATGTGAATGCACTGCAATCCGGGGATGGCATCGCCAAGAGGCCGCGGCAAAACAGCAATCCCCATTCCCCGCTGGCACATCTGCGCCTGAACGGCCCGGCTGGTGCTGGTAAATACACGCCGTGACTGCGGAAATCTGTCGAGCAGCCAGGCAACGTCAGAAAAGTGGGATTGTGCCGTATTCATAAGAATAAGCCCCACTGCGGCCGGGTCGTGCTCCGCGAGATGCGCGATTTCCGGCGTGCCATACAGCGCGTAGGGCATACTCATCAACCGGCGCTGAACAATATCCGGTTCGGGGAACAATGCGAAATGCGATGTCGGCATCACGGCGCGACAGATTAAGTAAGCGGTAGCTGGCGATAATTTCCGGCACAATCGCTGGATGGCGGCGCGTCAGTTCGACCAGCACAGGGGCCAGAACATAATTAGCAAACCACTCGGCTGAGCGAATAACCAGCGGAGTCGCTGAGGCGTCGTTACTTCACGCATCCACGCCTGGTACACGCCGCGCGGCCTCTTTTCCGGGATCAAAAAGCTAATTGTCGCTGCCAGACAAAACATCCTCGCCAGCCTGATATGCGGTTAAGAGATGGAAAACGGCAGCCATCGCACTTTGCTAAAGCTCAGAGGGGAATATCCCCTCTGTGACTTTTTTGCAGTTCTCGTTCGGCGCAATTAGTAAGTGAAGGGGGAACGATGCTGTGCCTCTTTCAGCATCATTTGGGCATCTTCACCCGCCGCAGTATAGAGCGGCGCACTGGCATCCCGCGCAACCGCGAAAATGGCATTCGCGACATCATCCGCATGCGTCACGGGCGCGTTGCTATCGCCCACACGCTGGATAAACTCCTGCACCATTTGCCCATAGGCGGGATCATCGATGCCTGCAAAATAGGCGCGCGCATTCTCGCCAAACTTCGTTTCCGGGGAGCGCCCCGGTAACACCACGTGAACACGAATACCAAAAGGCCTGACTTCAATGGCAAGTGACTCGCTCCATGCATTCAGCGCCGCTTTACTGGCGCGATAAAGGCCAATCAGCGGCATCGCCCGGGTCGTTACGGATGAAGAGACGTTAATGATCACCCCTGATTTTTTCTCTCTCATCAGCGGCAGAAACGCCTGGGTTAATGACAGCGTCCCCAGCACATTGGTGTTCATTAACTGCTGCGCGGTGGCAAGCGGCGTAAGTTCGACCGGTACAGGTGCGCCAAAACCCGCATTGTTCACCAGAACATCAATCGCGCCCGCCGCTTTCACGACATGGTTAATGCTCTGCGCGGAAGTAATATCGAGCGGCAGGATCGTCAGTTTATCGCTTGCAGGCAAACAGGTCGGGTCAGGCGTTCTCATGGTGGCAATCACATCCCAGCCCTGCTGTAAAAAAAGTTTTGCTGCGGCAAGACCAAAACCTGAAGAGCAACCGGTAATCAGTACAGTAGACATATGTGATCCTCTTTGGTGGCAAGAGCAGCGATCATAGCGGCCACCAGCCGGACAATATATAATCAAACGTCCCGTAAACTTTAGAGAGCGTCCAATGTCAGATCCGATAACCGATATTGTTGCCCTGCTCAACCCCAGGCCATCGCATTCAAAACTCGTTGAAGGGCGCGGCCAGTGGCGTATTGTTCGGGAATCTGGCGGAGAGGCCTTTTACTGCGCCGTGCTGGAAGGCGAATGCCTGATCACTGTTAACGGCAAAGGTCCAACGTTGCTGGTTGCCGGTGATTTTATTCTGATACCCGCCGCGTACGTTTTCGAGAACACCAACGCGGGCGGAGCTGGCTCAACTGACATCACAACGCCAACGATTATCAGCGAAGGCCATGTGCGGATTGGCGCAACCAGCGGGCCCGCCGATCTGATCATGTCTGTCGGCCACTGTGAATTCGATACGCCGGATAAGCAACTCATCGTCTCTTTGCTGCCAAATGAGATCCTGATTAAAGGGCAACGGCGTTTCGCCACCTTGCTTGAACTTCTGCTGGATGAAAGCCGGGCCCGGCGACCAGGGCGCGACGAGGTATTAATGCGGCTTTTACAGCTGCTGCTGGTCGAGTCGTTACGCAGTAATGATGATCTGCCGAAAACGGCGGGCATCCTGAAAGGGCTGCAACATGAAAAGATCGCCGTCGCGCTGCATCTGATCCATGAAAAACCGGGCGTTGAGTGGCAAATCGCCCAGCTCGCCCGCCACGCCGCCATGTCCCGCTCGGCTTTTTTTGCCGCTTTCAGTGAGACAGTCGGGATGCCGCCGGGGCAATATCTTCTCTTCTGGCGCATGTCGTTAGCGAAAAAAGCGCTGATCAGCAGCAAAGAGAAAATTGAACAAATTGCCTTTCACGTCGGCTATCAGTCAGCGAGCGCCTTTAACGTGGCATTCACGCACTATGTGGGCGTTCCACCAGGCGTTTTCAGACGCCAGAAGATCCCGCAAATGCGTTCCCCGGCGTTAAGCAAGGAGCAGGCTTTTCCTTAAGCCCACGCCCGCGTGCGAGAAGGGTATTTTATTGCGCGGCAAGTGCCGTCACGACGTCGCGGTAAGTATGCAGCGGGCGGCCAAGAAGCGTGACCAGTCGCTCTCTGTCGCCATCCTGCGGAAGCATGCCGTGGCTGACGTAGCGCTCAGCCATCAGGCGCATTTCGTAGGCCATCCATTTCGGCATAAATTCCGCCATGCTGGCTTCAAATGCACCCGGATTATCTCCGCCGTAAATAATCTCGCGGCCCAGCACCTCGCTCCATACGGCGGCGGCGCTCTCGCCGGTCAGCGTATCGGGGCCGACAAGATTAATCGTCTCGACAGGCAGTTTTTCGCTCGCCCGATCGCGTCGTATCAGTTCAATGGCCGCCACTTCAGCGATATCGCGGGTGTCGACCATTGCCAGGCCAATCCCGCCGATCGGCATCGGATAAACACCGTGGTTCATGACCACATCCTTAATCATGGCCTCGTTGTCGATAAAGTAGGTTGGCCGCAGGATCGTGGCGCTAAAGTCCATCGCGTTAAGCATGCGCTCGGCCCCATATTTCACGGCGAAGTGCGGCACATTGACGGCAACATCGGCGCCAAAGACAGAGAGGTAAACCACACGTTCAACGCCGCACTCGCGGGCAATGTTGAGGGTAATCATCGTCTGGGTATATTCGTCGCTCGTGACCGCATTCAGTAAAAACAGCGTCTTGATGCCGCTGAAGGCGGCGCGCAAGGCGTCGATATCCAGCATATCGCCTTTCACAACCTCCACATTTTCGGCAAAACCGGCCTTTGCGGGGTCACGGGTCAGCACGCGGAAATCGGCGCCGCGGCGAAGAAGCTGGTTAACAATATGGCGGCCGACGCGACCGGTAGCTCCGGTGATCAGGATGGTCATGGTATTTACTCCGTGGTGTTTGGTTGGTGTAAACAAACACTATCTCGATCCATTTTCGCTTTGAAGATGCTATTTTTTAGATGTTTCGTTCCATAAATGAGACACCCCATGGATATTAATGCCCTTAAAGATTTCCACCTCATCGCTGCCTCGGGCGGGATCGGCGCGGCCAGTCGCGCCAGCGGAAAGCCCAAAGCAACCCTGTCACGCAGGCTGACGGATCTTGAAGAGGCGCTCGGTGTGCGTCTTATTGAACGCGGAGGGCAGAGGTTGCACATCACTGAGGCGGGTGAACGCCTTTTGTCACGCACCGTTGGCGCAATCCGTGACATTGATGAAGCGGTCGAATCCGCGCGGGAAGCGTCGGCAACTCCTGCGGGATGGCTGCGTATTGCGGCCCCACTGCTCTTTTCACAACTCGCTCTCGGACAGCTTCTGGCTGAGTTTCGCCGCCGCTATCCTCGCATTTACGTTGAAGTGATTTCTGAAAATCGAATCAGCGACCTGGTGGATGAGCATTTTGATGTCGCGATCCGTATTAATCCGCACAAAAACAGCACGCTGGTTGGCAGACAGTTTGCCAGAGACAGACTGGCGCTGGTGGCGGTTCCCGCGCTTGAGATGCCGCTCAGCGATGCGCAAAGCGCGCCTGCGATCCCGGCAATTGTGATGTCAACTTATTCGGACGGCGAGCTCTGGACCGTTCAGAGCGGAGAGCGTCGTTTCGCGCCGCAACCGGTGATGCGCCTCTCTTCCCTGCTGACCGTGCGCGATGCCGTGCTGGCAGGTGTCGGCGCGGCGATGCTTCCGCAATCCATTGTCAGCCAGCAACTGGAAAAAGGTGAGCTGGTGTGCTGGGGAGAAGCCGATACATTGACTGAACTCTGGGTGCTGCACACCGCCCGTCGCCTTCAGAGCCCCAAAGTTAAGGCTTTCGTGGAGTTTATCTGCGAGCACTATCCCACCGGCTGGTTCTCTGTCTGAACCAGCCGATTCGGGTATTAACCGGAGATAACTGTTTGTTAAGCAACAGCTTTAGCACTGCGCTGTGAGGGCATTATTGTTGATTGCCCAACCACGAGCGAATTCTCACGCTGTGCTGTGCTGCGCTGGTGTCTGGTGTCTGGTGTCTGGTGTCTGGTGTCTGGTGTCTGGTGTCTGGTGTCTGGTAAGAGAGTGTTATTCTGTGTAGAAAACCACCAACGCTATGCGAGGTTACTTTGCCTTTAAATCTCCATATTCGCCCTGCTCTTGCTGATGAGGCGTCAATGCTGGCTGAACTCCGCGTTGAGGCAATGCGCCCGAGTCTTGAGGCGATCAACAGATTCGATCCCATCAGAGCACGCGAACGCTTCCTTTCGACATTTACGGATAAAGAGACGTTCATCATCTGCTACCAGCATGAGATCGTGGGATTTTACGTGCTGCGGGATTTCCCGACGTACCTCTATCTGGATCACTTCTATATCAAAAATCAATTTCAGGGTAAGGGCGTGGGAAAAGAGGTGGTGCAGCGCATACAGCAAAAAGCCAGACATCCAGGGAAAGCTATCCGACTGATCGCGTTGAAAGCAAGCCCGGCGAATGATTTCTACCGCGCTCTAGGGTTCATGTTTGAGCGAACTGAAGGCGTTGATAATCACTATATATGGCCATGCGTTGACGCTGAATGATGCACGCCTTTTCAGTGAGCTGAGGCAAGGTCGTTGAAGTAAAACAGTACCGCTGGCAGCGGGCGGTACTCTCGCTTTAGCGGAGGTCGCCGCTAAGTTTACAGGCGGTTTATGACGTCAGCCGATAGTGCGACTGCACCAGACCCGAAGGGAAGCTGCGGCTTGATAACAGAGTCAACTCTATATCCCCATTCAGGGCTCCGAACAACGGTTTTCCCGAACCGAGCAGGACAGGAACGGTAGTGATAACGATATCGGCGACCAGACCTTCGCGCAGGAACGACTGTATTACCTGCCCGCCATCGATATAGACGCGATGCGCGTTCTGCGCCGCCAGGTCAGTAAGCACCTCCCCTGGCGTGCGGCATGAGAACTGCACTTTGCCCTCCAGCTTCTCGGGCACGTGAGTATCGCTTAGCTGTCGGGAGAGCACCAGCACGGGTCGGTCATAAGGCCATTCGTCAAAGGTCAGCACCTTCTCATAGCTGCCCCGCCCCATAACGATCCAATCTTTGTCCGCGATAAATGCTGCATAGCCATGATCTTCTGTCGGGTCATCGCGCTGCAACAACCACTCGATGTCGCCATCCTGTCGGGCGATATAACCATCAAGACTGACCGCGATAAAAACATGTGTGGTGACCATCAGGTGCTCCGTATTCAGGTTGCATATATCCCGTAGAGTTTAGGGATGTGAGCGATAAAGACCTGCTCCCTGCGGAAAAACGTAGCATGAGAGCAGCAACGTTCCCATTATGGATTACGGCAAAAAATCGTGTGATGTTGAGTCCAGGATGGAGCGAAAAGCCGTGATCTGCTCCCCATAAAGCAACCTATCGCCATGTTAACAACGCCCGCTCCTGGCACTCAGCAACTGGTCAAGGGGCAGGCATGTCGGCAGTCAGTATTTATCAATGATGCCCTGACTGACGACATAAAAAAGCAATCGCCAGGGGACTATTGACAGCCTGTTTACGCCTGAGTAGGCTCACCGGCACGTCGCGAAAAACGATCCTTTCTGCTGCTGAATTGATCGCGTACACGTCGATTCTGTTTCCTTACAGTTTGACCAGCGTCTTCGAAATCAACCGCGTTGTTGCCATGACATGGCGAAAGCGCTTATCGCTACCCGTCGGTAGCGGCACGATAAACGGAGCGTACCTATGTCAAACTCAAATTCTGACCCGCAGTTATCTGTCCGTTCTCTTCCTGCTTTTTCTGCTCCTGTGTGTGTAGACGGTAGTAACACGATGAAGGCAATCCGTTATCACGCGTTCGGTGGGCCTGATGAATTACGTGTTGATGAAATTCCTGTTCCTCACGCCGGGCCTGGCGAGATTCGTATTGCGGTGCATTATGCCGGGGTGAATCCATCGGACTGGAAACGCAGAGAGGGCCAGTATCAGGCATTCGAAGATGGGGTGTTGCCACTCACGGTGGGCGTGGAGGCCAGCGGCGTTGTTGATGAGATTGGCGATGGCGTTTCCGGCGTTGCCATCGGCGATGCGGTATTCGGTTTTGGTGATGGCACCGTCGCGGAGAAAGCCATCCTCTCGCACTGGGCGGTCAAACCCGCTGCGGTATCTTTTGCGGTGGCAGCAGGCTTGCCCGTAATGACTGATACGGCCAGCCGGGCACTCGATGAAGTGAATATAAAAACGGGGCAGACGCTGCTGGTTAGCGGGGCGGCAGGCGGTGTAGGAACGGCTATCGTCCAGCTTGCCTGCCTGCGCGGCATAACCGTTATTGGTTCAGCAAGTTCCCCTAAACATGGCTATCTCGCCTCATTAGGCGCCATTCCGACCACGTACGGTCCCGGTTTACAGGAACGAATAACTCACTTAGCGCCGGGAGGTGTTGATGCGGCCATTGACGTTGCGGGTTCCGGGGTCATACCTGAATTAATTTCAATCGTGGGACATCCCGCTCGCGTACTTTCCGTCGCGGATTTATCTGCAGAGCAGTATGGCGCGAAATTTTCCCACGGCCCGCCTGTACACCCGGAGCTGATCCTCGCAAATATTGCCCGTCTCTGTGCCGATGGCCTGTTTAAACTTCATATTGCGGGCGTATACCCACTGCAACAGACTGCCGATGCACATCGGGTAAGTGCAGAAGGCCACGTGACCGGCAAACTCGTCATCAAGGTTTGCTGAAGTGCAGCTTGCCGGAGGCAATCGGGCTACCCGTCACGTCTCGCTCTTCAATTCGGGTGCAGCCTCGATGCCTTCCGCCATGCAATGCACAGTCATCAGGTTGAGGTTATCGGTTGTCAGACATAGACAAATTTTTCGCCAGCCATTGATAACGCAGAGAGCGATTCATCTTCATGCCAGCCGGGTGACAGGCGCCGTGGGCCACAATTTTCGGCCCACGAGCCCTGCGAGTTTCCTCGCCGTTAACGGTGTTCGCTCAGCGCGGCAATATCCTGCGGGGTAGTACGGCAGCATCCGCCAATAATTCTCGCTCCCGCCGCTAACCACTGGGGCAAATATGCCGCTAAGGATCCGCAGCTCCCGCCGTGTGTATGCCACGCCTTAGTAACGGCGTCATAGGTTTCACCAGAGTTCGGATAGACAACCAGAGGCAGCGCACTGAGGCTTTGCAGATGTTTGAGGGCGGCAGTGGTTTTGCTCAGCGCAATACAGTTAATTCCCAGAGCAACGATTTGGGGACAACCAGACAGCGCATTTACCACCTGGACCAGCGGTGTGCCGTCGCTCAAATGCTTGTCGTCACGTAAGGTGAAAGAGAACCACGCCTGCGCTTGCGGATATTCAGATAACAGGTCTGCCAGCGCGACGATTTCGGCGAAAGAAGGTAATGTTTCACAGGCCAGCAGATCGGCACCGGCATTGAGCAATGCATCAATGCGCGGGCGATGAAATGCCTGAAACGCCTCGTGGCTGCACGCGTAGTCGCCGCGATACTCCGAGCCATCTGCCAGATAAGCACCGTATGGCCCAACAGAGCCCGCCACCAGCAGCGGACCGGCATTGGGGTTTTCTGAGCGATAAATGTCACTCGCCTCTTTTGCCAGTTTCACACTCTGTGCAATCAGCGCTTTCGACTGCGCCTCAGTCAGCCCGCGAGCTGCAAAACCAGCGGGTGTGGCCTGGTAACTGGCGGTAATGGCTATCTGTGCGCCCGCCCGAAAGTAATCCAGATGCACGTCCCGAATACGCTGCGGATTTTCCATTAACACTTTGGCCGACCAGAGATTATCGACAAGGCTGCATCCGCGCGCTTCAAGCTCAGTGGCCAGGGCACCATCCAGCACAGCAAAGGGATGATGTTCAAGCAGCGTGGTCATGGAGTTACTCTGCGGCATAGTCAGCCTCCTTCAAGGTTGTTTTCCGGGTGAGAAAATAGGCACCGTAGCAAAAGGCGACAAACGGCAGACCACAATAGAGCGCAATGCGTTGATCCGCATCGAACGCCAGCCCGATGCAGGCCAGCAGACACAGCACGAATCCAAGTACCGGCACCAGCGGATACCAGGGTGCCCGGTATTTCAATGCCGCAGATGACTTGCCCGACTGTAAGTGGCGACGACGAAAGACAAAGTGGGCCGCGCAGATGCTGAGCCAGACCGCGACAACGGCAAAGCCTGAAATGGCACTGAGCGCAACGAAGACAGTATCAGGGGCAATCACACTCGATAACAGCGCCAGCAGACCACCAAGCATCGAGACAGAAAGTGCTATCAACGGCACGCCATTTTTGTTGACACGGGCAAAACAGCCCGGCAACGTTTTTTCGTTTGCCAGCGACCATAGCATACGACCCGAGGCGTAGAGCCCGGAATTCGCCGCGGAAAGGATAGCGGTCAGGATGACAAAGTTAAAAATATCTGCCGCATACGGAATGCCGATTTTTTCAAAGACCAGCACAAACGGGCTCTTCTCAACCCCGGCCACATTTGCCGGAACCAGCGCGGCAAGGACAAAAACGGTGCCGATAAAAAACAGGATCAAGCGGGCAATCGTCGCGCGGATCGCGACCGGGATAGCCTGGTGCGGATTTTCTGTTTCACCCGCCGCGATACCGATAAGCTCCGTACCGGAAAAAGCAAAATTGACCGCCACCATGGTCATCAGAATGGGCAGACCGCCGTGCGGGAACCAGCCTTCGCTGGTGAGGTTAGAAAGCCCCGGCGACGGTGAACCATCCTTCAGGGAGATAAACCCGAAAATCACCCCGCAACCCAGGATGATGAAGACGAGAATGGTCGCGACTTTAATCAGCGAAAACCAGAACTCCCCTTCGGCAAAGAAACGCGTTGAAATCGCGTTAAGACAAAAAATTACCGCACAAAACAGGGCGCTCCATATCCAGACCGGAACCTGCGGAAACCAGTACTGCATACAAAATCCGGCGGCGGTAAAACTTGAGCCCAGTGCAACTGTCCAGGTAAGCCAGTATAGCCATGCCACGGTATACCCTGTCGCCGGACCGATATAGCGCGCCGCATAGACATGAAAAGCGCCGGTTACCGGCATCGCCACGGAAAGCTCGCCAAGGCACTGCATCACCAGCCAAACGACCAGCGCCCCAATCAAATACGCCAGCAGTGTCCCTGCCGCCCCCGTAGTGGAGATGATGTATCCGGTATTAAAAAATAACCCTGTGCCAATGACGCCGCCCAATGACAGCATAATCAAATGGCGGGTTTTCATGGTGCGCTTAAGCTCGCCATTTTCTTGTTGTGTTTGCATACCACCTTCTAAACGTATAGATGTCTAAATGTCCGTTCCGGGGTACTTTATATCGTCATTATCAACAAAAGGCCAGCACCGGGCTGACATCCGGGTTGAGACACGCAGAAGCAAGGGGCGAACAAAGATCGGGAAAGCGGTTTTTTCAGCGCACGACCGGGAGGAAACAAGATAAGAATGTCGGGTATCCGGATGCCCCGCCGCAGGAGTGAAAATATCTGTGGCTGTGGGAATGAGTCCTTTTGAAGGGGTTATACCAGCGGGCTTTTGCAGCGCAACGACGCAAGCGATACAACCCTGCGCCCTCTGGTGTAACCCGACGAGACGTAAATCCATTATTTTCAATTACATGGATTATGGACTCAGGTGAAATCCGATAATTTTTGCCCGGAAACGATCAGCTCGTTGAGCAACATCTGACGGCGCTCCTCCGGCGTATCGCGACTCACCATAAAGCAGATTGCGGCGACCGCTTGCCCGCTTCGGGAACGAATCGGTGCGGCCATACAGCAGGTAAAACTCTCTGATAAGCCTTCCGTCAGGCAATATCCCTGCTGTCCGGCACGATGGATATCTTCGAGGAAGGCCTGTTTGTCGAGGACTTGCCCGCTCGCCAGACGGTAGTCCTCTTCGGGGATGAGGTCGAGAATGGCACTATCCGACCAGTTACTGAGCAGCAGGCGACCGGTGGCAGTCCACGGAATCGGTACCCGCACCCCGACATCTGAGGTGATTTTGAACGGGTGGGCATTACTTTCCGACAGCACGACGGTGTACTTATTCCCTTCCAGCATACAGAGCTGCACCGTCTCGCCATGACGGGCAACGATCTCAACCATTAACTGATGTGAGCGGCGGATCAGATCGTTATGGGCCATGTAGTCCGCACCGTAATAGTGCATTTCACGGCCGAAGAACACCGCGCCGTCGGCATCCAGTTCAAGCAACCCGGCCTCACTCAGCAGGTTAACAAGTTCATATACGCTGGAACGCGGCGCGCCGGTGGCGTCGATCAAATCGCGCATCGCCATGGGCTGACGAGCGATATGCAACTGGCGAAAAATGTCGATAACCCGGTTAACACCGCGCGCCCGCGATGGCTTCTCGTCCGGCATAAGCAAATTCTCCTGATGCAGTCGGGCGGTCGCGCCAGACAGTAAAAAAGAAAAGCATCATACACCCAGCGTCGTCGTTAACCCATCCCCGTTAATTAAAATTTCATCGCCAGCGTTTATATTTCTTTGTTCTATTTTGGGGCCTCATTTTAGCGCATGACCTGCAGGTTATTTTTTTAAATAACGACAGCGGTAACATTTCCGGCCAGGAATTTCCTTCATTACTTTTTTATTTTGCGATCGCGACAACATCACGAGAAATTAAATTCTCCGCGATATATTGCAAAAGCAAAAAACCTGTGCAAATCTTGCTCTATCCGATATTGCAGATATCAGTCTGATATAACAGACAACAATCATCCGCTACTAACGGGTATTCTCAGAACCAAAAGGAGCAGCGTTGCATGACGATTAAGCGTTATGGCATTGAAGGCGGCACCGGTACGGGTGGGCAGAAACTGCCGTTCGCACGGGCAGTTGAGGCCGATGGCTGGCTGTATATCTCAGGCCAGACACCGATGCGCGAGGGCGAAGTGGTGGAAGGCGGTATCATCGAACAGACGCAACTGGCGTTCGATAACTGTCTCACCATCATGCGGGAAGCAGGTTATCGCGTGGAAGATGTTGTACACGTTACGGCGGTATTAACCGACGCGCGCTATTTCAGTTCATTTAATAAAGTATTCAGAGAGATATTTAGTGATAATCCGCCAGCACGTATTTGTAGCGTGCAGGATTTAGTGGTCGACTGCAAAGTGGAAGTGGATATGAAATGTTTCCGCGCTGACCGCAAATAATTAAAACCGTAAAAACAGGCTGCGCTTTTTATTTTTTTCTTCGTCAACACCAGGACCGCCTGTTATTAATTGATGCTTTTGCTTTTTCACCAGAATATCCCGAAATAATCAGCGCTGCCGCTGCGCGGGCGATTGCCTGACTTATCACGGGTGACACGGTATTACGCCGTCTCGTCAAACATTAAAAGAGAGCATAAAAAATGAATGCAACAACATCGCTGAAATTAAGTGCCGCAGCACTGGCCGGCGCGCTGGTTTTGCTGGCTGCCGCAGGCTGTACGCCGACCGAAGAGAAAAAAGAAGCGGGTGCAGCGCCGCAGTCTGCACTGCAAACCGTCCTGCAGCGCGGCACACTGCGCGTGGGCGACTGCCTGAGCTTTGCCCCGTTTGGTTTTTACGATAAAGACGGCAACCCGGATGGTTATGACGTCGATCTGGCCAAAGCGCTGGCGAAAGAGATGGGCGTCAAACTGGAGATGGTCAACACCACCAGCGCCAACCGCATCCCTAACCTGCAAACCAATAAAGTCGACGTGGTGTTCTGTAACTTCACCCGCAATCTGGAGCGCGCCAAAGAGATCGGTTTCACCAACCCGTATGTCGTGGCGAGCGAAGCCATGCTGGTGCGTAAAAACAGCGGCATTCAGTCCGCGCATGACATGGCCGGAAAAACCATCGCCACGGTGAAAGGTTCCACCAACGGCGACGAAGTGCGCAATCTCGGCATCGACGTGAAAATTCAGGAGTACGACTCATCCCAGGCGGCGATTCTGGCGGTGAAGCAGGGACAGGCTGATGCGATGATCGAAGATAACAACTTCCTCGCCTATCAGGCGAAGCTCGATCCGTCGCTGACCGTGACCAACGAAGCGCTGGTGCCGCTGGAGTACAACGCCTTTGGCGTGAAACAGGGCGATCAGGTGTGGACCAACTATCTGAACGAATTCCTTTTTGAAATCAACGCCTCCGGCGAGAACGCGCAGCTGTATGAGAAATGGTTTGGCAGTAAACCGCGCTACCCGCTGAATCCGCAATACTGATTGTTCGCCCGCGGTGCAGCAACCGATGCTGCACCGCCTGAAGGAGTCACACCATGAGTTATCAATGGCTAACCCTGTGGCGCTACGCCGACACCTTTCTGGACGCCGCCTGGCTGACGCTACAGGTCACGCTGCTGGCGTTTATCCTGGCGGTGGCACTCGGGCTGCTGGCTGCGCTGGCAAAATCCTCGCCGCTGGCGCCGGTACGCTGGCTCAGCCACTGTTACGTCGAGTTCATCCGCAATACCCCGGTGCTGTTGCAAATTTTCATTATCTTTTTTGGTCTGCCGTCGTTGGGTATCACCATGAGCGCCTTTACCGCAGGCGTGCTGGCGCTGGGGATTAACGTGGGCGCTTATCTGTCGGAAACCTTCCGCGCCGGCATTCAGTCAGTCGCGAAGGGGCAGCTCGAAGCGGCGTATATCCTCGGGATCCCGCGCCGACAGATCTTCCTCAGCGTGGTGCTGCCGCAGGCGGCGCGCGCGGTGTGGCCTGCCATTATCAATAACCTGATTCAGTTACTGCTCGGCACGTCGCTGCTCTCCGCCATCGCGCTGCCTGAACTGACCGGCACTGCAACGGTGATCAATGCGCGCACCCTGCTCTACATCCAGACCTTCAGTATTGTCGCGCTGGTCTATCTGCTGCTGAGCAATCTGTTCTCATGGCTTGGCAACATGGCAGGACGCCGGATGTTCCATCCGCCGCTGGTGACGCCGGTAAAAAAGCCCGGCTGGCAGTGGGCAAAAAAATGGCTGATTAACCCAGCGAAACGGGAGAATGCCCTATGAGCGAACTTATCATCAACTCGCTGCCAATCCTGCTGAAAGGCCTGGTCATCACGTTACTGCTCTCTGTCGCCGCTATCGTTGGCAGCACGCTGCTCGGGTTACTGGCGGCAGTGTTACGCACCAGCCGTTTGCCGGTCGCCAGACAGATCGCCGTGCTCTATACCGAACTGTTTCGCGGGACGCCGGTACTGATCACGCTGATGTTTATCTATTTCGGCGTGGCGTACTTCGGCTATGAAATCAATCTGTTCGCCGCCGGGATCCTTGGCCTGAGCATTTATCAGGGCGCTTACATTGCCGAAGTATTCCGCGCCGGGATTGAAGCTGTCCCCAAAGGCCAGTGGGAGGTGTCGTGGATCCTTGGTCTGACAAAACGCCAGACGTTTCTAAGCGTGATCCTGCCGCAGACGCGCGGCATCGTGCTGCCGCCGCTGGTGGGTCAGTATCTTTCGCTGATTAAAGATACCTCGATTGTCAGCATGATCGGCATGTCGGAATTGATGCACCAGGGCCAGGCCATTGTCGATCGCATCGGTCAGCCGGTGGTGATTTACGGCCTGGTGGCCCTGCTCTACTTCGTTGTCTGCTTTCCGCTTTCCCGTTGGGTTCAACATCATCAAACCAGGAGCCAGTTATCATGAGCAAATCCGCCATTACGCTGAGCCAGATCACCAAATCCTTTGGCTCAACCCAGGTACTGAAAGAGATAAGCCTTGATGTGTCGCCCGGCGAAGTGCTGGTGCTGATTGGCGCATCCGGTTCCGGCAAAAGCACTGTATTACGCATCATGAGTGGGCTGGAAACCGCCGATGGCGGGGAAATCTGGGTGAATGAAGTACCGCTGCACGACCGCAAACGCAGCAGCGAAATCTGTGGCCACGTCGGCATGGTGTTTCAGCAGTTCAATCTGTTCCCCCATAAAACCGCGCTCGGTAACGTGACGCTGGCGTTGATTAAAGCGCAGAAACTGTCCGAGGCCGAAGCCAATAAACGCGGTATGGCGGCTCTGAGCCGTGTCGGGCTGGCCGAGCGCGCGCACCATTATCCGGCCCAGCTCTCCGGCGGTCAGCAGCAGCGCGTGGCGATTGCCCGCGCGCTGGCGGTGGAGCCGAAAATTATGTTTTTCGATGAAGCGACGTCCGCGCTCGATCCCGAACTGGTTGGCGAAGTGATGGAGGTGATGCGCAGCCTGGCGCGTGAAGGTATGACCATGGTGGTGGTCACCCACGAAATGGGTTTTGCGCGTAAAACCGCTGACCGCGTGGTGTTTATGGATCAGGGCGTGATCGCCGAGCAGGGTTCGCCGGAGCAGATCTTCGTCAATCCGCAGAATCCGCGCACCCAGCAGTTCTTATCGCGTGTGCTTGAGCACTAACAGGAGGCATGATGTCGATTCACTTTCCCCTGCAGGCGGACGGCGCGCTGGATGCGCTGCAACCTGCGCCGCGTTTTAAATCGGTCGCCGGATCCGGTAATCAGCCGCTGGCTAACGGTGTCCAGGTCTTTAACAGCCCGGATGTGTTTTCCCCCCTGATGGTGATGAAGCAATCCGCACTGGAGAATAACCTGCGTCAACTGGCAGCGTTTTGTCGTGAGCAAGGCGTAATGCTGGCGGCACACGGCAAGACCTCAATGTCTGCGGCGATCCTGCGCCGCGCCGTCACTGAAGGCGGTGCCTGGGGATTGAGCGCCGCCACCCCTGCGCAGGTTCGCGCCTTGCGCCAGTTCGGCATTCGTAACGTCTTCCTCGCCAATGAACTGGTCGACCCTGCCAGCATTCGCTGGATAGGCGAATGGCAAAAGCAGCATCCCGACCATAATTTCCTGTGCTACGTCGATTCGCTACAGGGTGTTCGTCTGCTGGAGCAACATCTCGGCGACAGCCGCATTGCAGTCCTGCTGGAAATGTCGGTCAGCGGCGGGCGCACCGGCTGCCGTTCACCCGCTGAAGCACTGGAGATTGCCGCCGCGATTGCCGCCAGCCCTGCCCTGCAACTGGTGGGTGTTGCGGGTTATGAAGGCGCACTCGGTGCAGGACGTGATGCCGCAGGCGTGCAGCGCGTCAAAGATTACTGCCAGATGCTGATCGCCACGGCGGCGCTACTGGCTGAAAAACAGTTGTTTGCCAGCGAGCAGATTATCCTCAGTGCCGGTGGCGGCGCATGGTTCGACGTGGTGTCGGCGTGTTTTACGGCCGCGAATCTGCCACTGCCCATGACGCCGCTGATTCGATCCGGTGCTTACATGGCGCACGACAGCGGGCTGTACGCGCGCATTGCGCCTTTTGCGCAGCCCGGAGCTACGCATCATTTCACCGCTGCGCTGGAGATCTGGGGACGGGTGTTGTCGCGCCCCGAGCCAGGCCTCGCGTTTGTTGATTTCGGACGCCGTGATGTGCCGTTCGATCAGGATCTGCCCAATCCGCTGTGGGTGCGCAATATCGATGGCAGCGCCCCGCGTGCTGCGTCTGGCATGCGTATTAGCGAGGTGAACGATCAACATGCCTATTTGTTGCTGCCACAAGAGGATGCGTTAAAGCCCGGCGACTGGGTGGGCTGTGGTATTTCGCATCCCTGTACCGCCTTCGATAAATGGCGGTACTTGCCGCTGGTAGACGATGATTACTGCGTCACGGATTCACTGGAAACCGCATTCTGAGCCAAACATCGGGCGGTAACGGTGCGATAGGTCGCGCTGTTTTTACCTGTGCGATTGCACCGCGCTTATCCGTTCTTTAACTACCACGATATGCAGGCCGGGAAGCGATTATTCCGGCCAGTACGATTCGGCTTTCACTTTTAATAAATGGCGTAAACGCTGCGCTTCCTTTTGCGGTGGACAACCAAAGAACCGGCTGAATTCTCTGCTAAATTGTGTCGGACTGAGGTAGCCAACCCTGAAAGAGGCTTCGCTGGCCGTGACATTGCGCTTCACCATTAAAAAACGCGCCTGGTGCAGCCTGATGGAAATCAGATACTGTTTGGGTGTTGTGCCGGTGAATGCCCTGAAATGGCGATGAAAAGAGGGAGAGCTCATGCCCGCTTCTTTAGCCAGCGTCTCCACGTCAACAGGCTCCATAAACCGGGTATGCATCGTGCGGATGGCGGCAGCAATTTGTCTGAAATGCCCTTTACCGGAGAGGGCCGCTCTGATGGCGGCTCCCTGCGTATCGATCAGGACGCGATAATAAAGTTCTTTCAGAATACCCGGCCCCAGAATTCTGGCCTGCTCCTCATCAGAAAGCGCCAGCAGAAGGCGATATACCGTGTCGGCCAGTTCTTCTCCCAGCGGGCTGGAAAACATGATTCCCGCCTGCTCATTTTCGCTTACCTCGCTTTCGCCCATTTCAATCAGTAATTCGGCAATCGTGGCGACATCAAGCGATACGGACATAGCCAGCAGCGGTTCTTGCTGGCTGGCAGTCGTCTGGCTGTTGAAAGGAAGAGGCGCTGAGACCACCAGATAATGTCCGGGATCGTAGGTAAATTCCCGCCCGCCCATCAAAGCGGTTTTCTTTCCCTGCAGCACAATGACAATGCACGGTTCGTAAAGGACGGGCGTGTGGGGCATCGACTCATTGACCCGCAACAGTTTTATCGCCGTCATACGGGTGCGCGAGTAGCCCTCATCAGGCGCAAGCGCCACCAAAGCAGGGATCATTTTTCGCGTAAGGCTTGAGGTAAGTCCGGACACTGCCCCTCCGAATATATAAAAAGATAATTTTTTTGCGTCTTCATAAGGTTATCGAACCCAATTCTGACAGAAAAAGATAATCTTTGTACAGGAACCTTCATTGTTGCATTGCTCTGCTTCCCCTATTCTTTTCGCAGCAAAAGAAAAGCGCAGACGTTATGCATTTCCCTTGTGAATCAATATGCTGCCTTCTGACAGGCACTGGCGGGAAAACGTCGCTCTGAGACGCCCCGCTGCCGCCTGTCGCGCCTGGCGTCGTTTAAACAGATCCCCCGCTTTTCACACCGTCAGATCGGCAGCGCAATCAGATCAATACCGGCGGCTGAAGGCGATGACGTTCAGGCGAGGCAATGCAAAATTTGAGGAATAAAAATGGCAGATTTTTTGGGATTAACGAACAAAGTGGCAATTGTCACGGGTGCCGCAGGTGATATTGGCAGGTTCACCGTAAAACGTCTTGTTAGTCATGACGCGAAGGTGCTGGCTCTCGATATCGACCCGGCAGTTCATGCCCTGGCACAGCGCAATCAGGTGGTGACGCAGATATGCGATGTCAGCCAGGAACAGGAAGTCATCAGCGCCTTCACTCTCGCGCAGGCGGAATTCGGCGGCGTGGACATTCTCATCAACAATGCGGGTAAGACCCTGAATAAACTCGCTACCGAAACATCCGTTGAAGAGTGGGACAGCATTATGGCCATTAATGCCAGAGGGTATTTTCTCCTGAGCCGGGAAAGCCTGAAGGTAATGCAGCCCCGCAGGCAGGGAGCGATTGTCAATGTGGCCTCCGTAGTGAGCATGGTGGGCATGAAAGCCACGTCCGCTTATTCGGCTTCTAAAGGCGCCATCGCGCAACTGACGAAAGTGCTGGCGCTGGAAGCCGCTGAGTATGACATCCGGGTTAATGCCGTCGCCCCCGGCGTCGTCGAAACAAATATTCTGTCCGGCATAGTGGAAGACAGTCGGGCGACGCTTGCCAGCTACGGCCACGCGCATCCCCTTGGACGAGTGGCTCAGCCGGAAGAAATTGCGCAAGCCATTATCTGGCTTGCCTCACCGAAAGCGAGTTTCGTGACGGGAACGGTATTAATGGCGGACGGCGGTTATACCGCACAGTAACAAGGAGCCAGTGATGAAAAAGCAGAGCATTTTAATTATCGGAGCCGAGAAAGGGCTGGGTCATGGGCTGACAGCAGCCTATCTGGAACGGGACTGGGACGTTTTCGCCACACACTTACCGGAGTCGGATATCTCCGCCCTGCGCGCGCTGGCAGAGATCTACCCTGGCAATCTGATGACCGGCGAGGTGGATGTCACCAACAGCGCCCATATCGGGCCACTTCTCGACAGGCTCCGCGAACGGCAGTTTGACGTTATTTTTATGGTGGCCGGAATTTACGGCCCCTTGCATCAGTCCGTGTTGCAGGCATCTGACGCGGAATTCCAGCAAATTATGCTGACCAATGCGTTTGGCCCTGCCCGCCTGGCCCGGCACCTCCTGCCGGTACTTAAGCCTGCGGGAAGCCTGGTTTTTATGTCGTCGCATCGGGGGAGTATCGCCAGCAATACCGAACCGGGGATCGGTCTTGAGCTTTACCGGGCCAGTAAAGCGGCGCTGAATATGCTGGCGCGTTGTATTTATAGGGATATCAGCCAGGTAGCACAGACGGTACTGTCGATTCATCCTGGCTGGGTGGCGACGGCGATGGGCACGCTGGATGGTACGGTGGATGCGGAGATCGATGTAAAAACCAGCGTCAATGGCATGATCAGTGTGATTGAGCAACACCGCAACGCCAGAAGCCACCTGTTCCTCGATTACGAGAACAACAGCTGGCCCTGGTAATAACCGACAAACCAGCCTGTATCTTTTCCAGGTTTACCCCGGCCTCGGGAATACACATCCGGGGTTAGCCTGTTGGCGTTATTCAGAGAGCCGGGGGGATTGCTCAGGCCTCAACCCGCCTGTCGTATTTATTTTCCTCCGCATGCGTTCGATCGTATTCAGCCTGCGCCAGTGCAATGGCCGGACCAAACTCCTGCGCCCAGTTCGCCAGCGCAATAAAAGGCTGCTGCAGTGACTGCGCCAGCGGCGTAATAGTGTATTCCACACTCACCGGATGCGTGGAGAGAACGTGACGATCAATTAAACCGTTTCGCTCCAGACGTTTCAGCGCATCGGCCAGCGCTTTGTGGGTAATTCCGTCCAGCCGTCGGCGAAGTTCATTGAACCGGCAAGGTTCCGTACACAGCACCGTCAGAATTAATATCGACCATTTATTGGTGATATGTTCTAACACCAGGCGGGTATTTCGTTGTTCTATCAGGCAATTATCGTGGTTTTCTGGCATGGCGGTATAGTCACTTATAGTTGGTATAGCGAAAGTGCGTAATTGATATTAAGTATAGAATTTATATCATCTGTTTTCGAGACCTCAACCGGAGAAATCAGATGGGCAAGATAGAGAAAAAAGTCGCTGTGGTGCTTGGTGGTGCAAAAGGGATTGGGCTGGCGATCAGCCAGCGTTTAGCCACCGAGGGGGCTGTTACCTGGTTCACTTCACGGCGGGCAGAAGAGCTTGAGACAGCCAAAAGCAAAATATCAGGGACCGCGATGCCGCTGCAGGCCGATGTCAGTCAGAAGAACGAACTGAGCCGTATCATGCAGACCATTGCTGAAAAATCAGGTCAGATAGATATCCTGATCATCAATGCCGGAATGTCGGAATACGCCCCGCTTGAAGAGGTAAGTGAAGAGCATTTTGACCAGACGTTTGGCCTGAATGTTCGCTCCCCCGTTTTTGCCCTGCAGGCAGCATTGCCGTTGTTGAAACCCGGCAGCAGTGTCGTTCTCATCGGTTCAATTGCTGATGTTCTCGGCACACATGGATACGGCGTCTACTCGGCCAGCAAAGCCGCACTGCGCTCTTTTGCCCGCACCTGGACACGCGAGCTTGCCGCGCGCGGTATCCGCGTTAACGTTGTTGCACCCGGACCGATAGACACAGACATGATGGCCGCAACCTCTGATGAGGTGCGTAAAGGCTTAACCAGCGCAATACCACTTGGCAGAATGGGCCAGCCTGAAGAGGTAGCCAACGCTGCATTTTTCCTCGCCAGTGACGAGAGTTGCTATATAGCAGGTGCTGAGATTTGCGTTGATGGCGGCATGACGCAGGTTTAAACCTTCATTCGACGGCCACCCCGGGATGGCCGTTCAAAGTAACGGCAATACCAGATGATATCGGCTATCCAGTCTGCAAATGCGCGCACCGCGCGAGAAAGAAAGCGTTGATGCGGGTACAGCACGTTGACCGGTACGGACAGCGCTCGTAATAGAGAACCACCCGACTCGCCAGGTTTATGGCATGTGCTGACCAGGCTGGTCCCGGCCAGCATCCCTGTAACTCTACGGGTCGCTTTTTGCGCAGTGAGGGTCAGTCTTTTCCTTGTGCAAAACTCAGGGCGAAGGGTTGATGCAGCGCCGGTAATGCAACGTACATGACAGGCAGCCCTGAGCGAGGAGCGGAAGCTCGAAGTTGCTCTTGCAGCGATAAAGGCATTACTAACAAAGCCGTATGTCTATAAACGGTGAGCAAGTCAGGGTATGCAAATGGAGTCTCAGGAACGGTGCGTGCAGTATTCGGGCAGAGTCTGCGACCTGAAAAGTTTGGGAAAGAGCTGAGTTGCCTGCGTTGATGAAAAATCCTAATGTAGAAGAAATTATTACTATTGATCCTGTAAGAATGGGCGAGAAAGCTATTTACGTGAGGGGGAATTATGATTCTTGAAGTCTCTCGGGGTCATATCCAAGTAAAAATTGGAGATAGAACGGCGACCGTTCAAGGTGAGATGTTCTTTCCCGGTAACAATAAAATTGGCTTTGTGTTGTACAAGGGGGCTTTGAGGTTTTGGGATGCGCCTAACCAAAGTCAGGTTATGACTGGCGATGATATCGATATGGTTATTGCTGATATTCAGGCCGATTTTTCCAAGGGAGGGCATACCTTAGAAATTGAACATTAGTATGGGCAAAAGGTTCTGGAGGGGCAGTTAACATTGGGCTATCGGTTGCGAGAACAACTACATAATAACAGGCACAATCCGGCTTCGATGCGCAGCTTAGTGCAGAACTGCTGGTAGACCCGCCTACTTTCGTCATTTCGGAGGGTATTCAGTTAATCCGCGATGAGACTGTTACCTCTCATACTGAATGTGAGAGATTTAACAGGCAGCCCTGAGCGAGGAGCGGAAGCTCGCACAATATAAAAGTAGCAAGGTTGCTTAAGTCATCAGAGCTGACAGCGGAGTGTTGACCATTTTGCAGGGTATCCGATGAATTCACGCAATGCGTCGAGAAATACCGTGCCGCTGTAAGCGGATGACGTAACGCGCGTAGCGCATATATTCCTGTAGATACATATGGTTGTGCAAATATTTCGGCAAGAGGAGTACCAACGCACCACGGTTAATGTCATCCCCAGCGATCCGCCAACAGAAACGCAATCCCCAGCCCTTCAATCGCCGCCTGACGAATTATTTCGAAATCATCACAACCGAACATGCGTAAACTACTGTTTTCTCAGACCGAAGGCCAGTCATGCTCGACCAGCAACGCAGATCCGCACCGTGCTGGACTGCCCCTACCCCGCCAGACGATCCTGCTCTGTAGTTAGGCTGACATGCGCTTATTATTTCCTTTATTTTTTAAGTCAGAGATTTATAACGTGTGTAGTATCACCTTCAAAGAAACGAACCACATTCTCAAAGGCTGCTTTGAAATATAATTCATACCCAGCTTTTTCTACATAACCCAGATGGGGCGTACACAGAACGTTCGGCATGTGTACGAAAGGGTTATCGGTATCATAGACAGGTTCTTGCTCGTAGACATCCAGAGCCGCATATCCGGGACGACCTTGCCGCAAAGCCTCATAAAGCGCACCGTCTGAAACAAGCTCAGCACGACTTGTGTTCACAAATAAAGC
Source organism: Kosakonia sp. PSU_27 (assembly GCF_039409795.1). Classification (NCBI taxonomy): domain Bacteria; kingdom Pseudomonadati; phylum Pseudomonadota; class Gammaproteobacteria; order Enterobacterales; family Enterobacteriaceae; genus Kosakonia; species Kosakonia sp. PSU_27. The sequence goes on from NZ_JBCIVK010000004.1 coordinate 354,137, forward strand.
ATCCCCTTTCATTTTAGAAAGATCACGGAGGGTAATATTTCCTTCAGTTTGCGCCACCAGGCGTTGATGTACTGTGATGATGTCAGAAGTGGAAAAAAACTGCTCTCGATTTTCCGGCACATGCAATCCAACGGCTCGAGCTTCTTCTTGCGCGCGCTCACTCCCCCATATTTGAACCCGCATCCCGAATGCCTGAGCATAATTTGCAATCTTCTTGCCTATTTTCCCGTATCCCAGTATTCCAATAAGCTGATTATTTACCGCAGAACCCATTTCTGTCTGCCACAACCCTTTTTTCATGGCGTCCACTGACGAAATTAATTTTCTTCTGGAAGCCATAATTAACAGCCATGTTAATTCAGCAGGTGCAACAGGCGAACCAATACCTTCAACTATGGCAACACCAGCCCGGGTACATGCATCAATATTGACATTTCTGGCTAACTTGCCAGTTTGACTGATCAGTTTCAGATTAGGCGTACGTCTTAAAAAAGCGTCGTCAATAACCGTTCGCTCTCTGATTAATATTAATGCCTGTGCAGTAGCAAGCTGGTTTTCAATATGGGGAGTTTTACTCAAATCCCCAACGGAAACACAGGAGTATTTATCATTGCTTTGCAGAAAGTTAAGCGAGGTTGTAGCTAACTGGTAATCATCTGGAATAAGAACTTGGATAGACATTCTTCACCCTGATTCTGGATTAGTATCACATTCATATTATTTCAAACAAGGATGAAGCTATATCTTATTATTTAGCTTTCCCTGCCACTAATAATGATCCATTTGCTGAACAATTTAAGTTTATCAGGAAGATGTCTCTTGTAAAGACCACGCTAAAGGAATGTTATTTGTTTTACACCAGTATTTAAAATCACGAAACAATACATATCCAATATAAAACTTTATACTTAGAGTGATTATTCCACTGTAAAGCCAGATTAGATGCGGTTCCACTTAGACCTGAACCTCAAAACCATCCATGGGCGATCATTTTATTTCATTTAAAAGATATCAATATTTCGAACGCTACATCTTTCTGTTTGGATGGTTGAATTTAAAAATCAAAACAGCGAAAGCATCAGAGAGTAATAAACTCTCCAAGTGCACTGCAATCACACCACAACCGTAACGCAGCAGATGTCGCTGCGTTTGTAAGAGGATATTGAACCTGTGAACCGCCGATAGTGCACGAGGCACTCCACTGGCGTCGTCACTTTTCGGACCAGGACATCTGAAACCATGGCAACGCAATTTTTTTAATCAAGGCTTGAACGACGGTATTTCATTGATGATCAGAAGCCTTAAAACAAGCGATTGAGAAACAAAATATCATACAGGTCATGCTGTTACCCGGTATGTGGATTCATAGCCTTACACCGGGTTTTAAGGTCTGCAAAACTCACAGGACGGATGTGAAACGACACCCCAACCAATTCAATGCATTGTCAGAAATTCCGTGAGGTTTAACTCCCGACGAAGGGGGGAAGTGAACTGAAAGCTACTCTGCGAGAAGCGGACCTTTTTATATTCTTTTAGCCATTCAAATTACCGTTTAAAGCGCCACCCGCGTCACATCCCAGCAGCCCTTTCACTGGTCTGCTGGCGAGTGATTATGTGTTGAGATGCCTGCCTGAACGAGACTGGCTCTCCCGGAACGAAAAATGAGGTTTGGCATTTTTGCCGTTACACCATTATAAGTACACATTCACTATGCCCACTTACTGTATCTGACGAGCAATTTTATGAATGAAAACAACGCCTGGAGCAAGCGCTATACACTCACTGTAAAAAGCCAGCCGAAAGCAATATGGCAGGCCTTTGTCGACACCGATAACTGGAAACGATGGAACCCTGGCGTAAAGTCAATCACTATCGAGGGGCCATTTCATACGGGAACATGGTTCACGATGGAGCTACCTGAAGGAGAGGTTGTCCGTAGTCAGCTTACTGATGTTTCTGAAGAAAAATATTTCATTGACGAGACCTGGGTGGATGAAACACGGGTCAACGTTGAACATCGTATTGAGGCATCCGGCCCCGATGAGAGTATCGTGACGTATGCAATCAGTACCCAGGGTCCCCAGGCTAAGGCTTTCGGAGAGGGGATCAGCTCGGACTTCCCGGAAGTCATGGCGGGATTGGCTACATACCTGGCCGAAACAGGCTCAATGTAATGGCATCTGAATTCCTGTTTTGTCGGCGGGTGGATGATGATCCTGGCGGAATGGCCACAGAGCATAACGGTTTGGTACATGCTGGCATTTCTTAAGTCATCAATTTGAGAAAAATTATGAAAAAATCGATAGTTCCTGAAGAATTTCAGCATTATTTCGATGACTGGCACTTCTCCCCCGTCATCGACGCTGATGGCACAGTGTACCTTTCAGGTGTTACCGCAGCACGTAAGGACAAACCGATAAGTAAGCATCCGGAAGAACAATTCCATGATGCGTTTTATAAGCTTGGCGTTTATTTAAACGCCGCCGGTTTGGGCTATGAACATATACTTGAGATGACCACTTTTCATATTGATCTTAAAAAACATATTGACGTTTTTTCGAAAGTAAAAGATGAGTATATAAAGGCGCCATACCCGGCATGGTCCGCCATTGGCGTATCAGAATTCATTCCAGAAAATGCGCTTGTGGAAATGCGGATTGTGGCTAAAAGGTAATTTCCGCATGTCAAATTTTATGAGGATTGCACCGTGAGTGCTAAATTAATTGAGCCTTTGATGTCGGATTTATATATCCTGGAGCCCTTAGACAAATCTCATGCTAACGAAATGTATGCAGGATTATGTTCTGTTGCCGATTATAAGTTTATACCGACCAACCCACCGGCAAGCCTGGATGAGTTGATAGCGCGTTATGAGAGAATATCTCAGCGTTACTCGCCGGATAAGAGCCAAATATGGCTAAACTGGGTCATTATACATCGTCAGTCTGGTGCATACCTTGGGTATGTCCAGTCGACCATTATGGTTGAAAAAAACTGGGCATATATTGCTTATCATGTGTTTGGCAGGTATCAGAAACGCGGGGTGGCAAAACAGTGTGTGCGGATGGTAATAGATTTTTTATTTAAACATTATAATTTATCTCATGTCGACGCATTGATTGACTCTCGTAACCTGGCCTCAATTGGTTTAGTGGAATCTTTGAAACTAAAGAAAATTAATGAGCTGAAAGATGCGGACTTTTTCAAAGGTTCGACCAGCGATGAATTTCATTATAGAATTTTTAATAATGAATGGACGACAAAAGCGTGAGGTTATAATTATACATCACAGGAACTATGAAAAATGATTAACCGACAGGGAAATAAAAGACGTTCATATAATAATTATTGACATTGCCCCCCATTTAACTATTGGAATATCGCTATTCGTCATGCCCTTCCCCCATCACACAGTCGCCTGTAAAGCCTGTTCAAATGAGAAACGTGTTTACTTTGAGCGGCCCCCTGCCAGTCAATCTCTCGATATACTTGCAAGGTTTGTACGCTTCTCGCACGAATGCGTCGGCCCTGAGCAGATATGCCCGCTCAGCACGAAAAGCGGACGCGGAGCCTGTTGCATCACGTATCCCTTAATCGTGACTACCTGAATTGGTAGTCCCCCTCTTCATGCGAACCTGAAAACTTGTGGCGTTTCGCGAGCCTGGGTATTCTCATTCAGGGTCCGTGCTGCCCGCCGCTCGCTTCCTGAAAGGAAAAGGTGAAAGCATGTAAGTTCTCAACCTCATTAATTTTAAAACTCTTGATGGTCGGGACGTGGTAATGCGAGCACCACCATTTCCTGACAGCAGGAGAAAATATGTTTTCCATCGAGCAAGCCAAACAAATGGCGGCAAAGTTAAAAGCCTCTCTTGAGTTGCGTGAACATAAGCTTTCTTATTCCACCGCGCTCGAAACGGTTGCACACCAGTTAGGCTTCAGAGACTGGAACACAGCGGCAGCAACGTTGCCCCCGCAGATCCCACAGTCTCAAATCCAATTCAGCAAACCCATCCCCATCCTGCGAATTTTTGATGTCCGCAAAGCACAGGAGTTCTATCTTGAATTTCTCTCATTCAGCGTTGAGTTTGAACACCGGTTCGAGCCCGGCTTACCGCTGTATATGGGCATTACCCGAGAAGGGTTGCAATTACATCTTTCTGAACATCACGGTGACGCCAGCCCGGGCGCAACGATATTTATCCCTTTGAATAATATCGAGCTGTTGAGAAATGAACTCCACGGCAAGCAATATGGATACGGCCGCCCGGAAATCGTGAAGCAAGACTGGGGAGACGTTATGGAAGTCCACGACCCGTTTGGCAACCGGCTGCGCTTCTGTCAACAAAGCTAGTTTGCCCTTCTTGAACAGGGGGATCGTCACCGGCGCTTTCCTCCTTATTAAGGCAGTCATGAATGGCACAAACCAGCCTGTCAATAACGCAACCTTGTCTGCCATGCGCGATAAGCAACCACGCGGTTTTCAGGCATATCCCCGGCGCCTTCTCTACTACCCGCATTGCAATGTGTCGCCCGCTCTGCGAGCGGTTATAGAAACGTTGAGAATTTAACGGATAAAGTGGATGTATCCCATGGTGGCTAAACGATGTCCGTTTGTACTCCAGCCCTGCCTCAGGAAAGTGGTGAGCAAAAGGCTGATGTCTGGGGTAATGGTGAAAATGACACGACAGGATTAATCATATTTCAGGCCTGGCAACGCGCTTTTAACGCCTTCTGGTTGCGTGTCAATCAGAGAGCTCGCGCTAATTTGCCGTTTTTCCCTTCCCGTAAACAGCCCTATTGGCATTTAAAAACTCAGGAATGTTTAATGAAATCTGAAGCGCTCCTTTCCAGACGTCACCTGAACTTTTTTATATTTACCGCTGCGCTGACTCTCTTCACGACAGGATATACACCTTCAGCTCATTCTGCAGACAGCAAACCTGTGAAGATCGCGGTTTACCGGGGGGAAGCGGGTTGCGAGGGCTGCTCGGAAATGGTTGTAAAATCGCTCATTAATACCGGCCTGAAACTCTCCATCAGCTATATGGGTGAGAACGAAAAGCTCACGTTGAACCGCCAGAACCTGAAGGGTTTTGATTTGTATATTCAGCCCGGTGGCGGACAGGACATCCCTGCGGCTTACGATGCGATAGGTGATGAGGGCGCTGACGCGATCCGGGATTTTGTCCGTTCCGGTAAGGGGTATCTTGGGATATGTATGGGCGCTTATCTTGCTGACAAAGACTGGATAGGGCTTATCAATCCCCCCCTTGATTCAGAAGCTGGCAGGCCGGGTGCAGAAGCTAATGATGAAGGAGACTACACGCTTTCCGTTAAATGGGGAGGCAAAGAGGAATCGTTTTACTATCAGGATGGCCCCTATCTGAGTAACAGCGCTGAAAGCCCCGGCTATACCCCCATCGCTTATTACCTGAATGGCGACGTTGCAATGGCGGCCTACACCTTTGGAAAAGGTAAGGTTGTGCTTACCGGCCCTCATCCAGAAGCTGATGAAAGCTGGATTGACGCAAGCAAACCCGGGTATATCCCTGCCGCAAGCAAAATGACACGCCTGCTGAAATATCTGGACCCGCAGAAAGATTGAACACCAACGGCGGCAATACGCGCCTCCCTGCCCCATCGCCAGGATATCGGGTATTCGTAATCGGGCCTGCCGTACCCTGGCATCGCAGTTCAGTATTATATTAATGACGTTGAAATTAACGCCCTGCTCAAATGCAGTGATTGGTTTCCAACAAAAACTATACCATTAACGCTGGTCTGCAATGTCGTTTCTAAATCAGCGCTGCGTATATAGTCTTTACAGACACGAAGCCCCTGACGGGGCTTTTTTTATAGCCATATTCTCTGAAAAATATCCTGCAAAAGGATTTCAATTAAGCAGCAGTCCCCCATTGATTCGCTTCTTAGATCAGATATAAACGCGACATCATGCCCTTGTCATACTCTGCATCCAGTCCCGCATGGATGCCGCAATAAAGGCGGCTTCCCCGGCCTCGAACATCCCTATTTCGCCGGATGCGTGATGAAATCGATCCTGTTCATCAAAAAAACAGTGCGTCTTATGATCGTGAGAATTGAGTACGCATCCACAGGGCTTACTCACGAGGAATGACTGGCGACATCAGTGCCTGCTCGCTTTGCTTTATGGGCCGGTAAGCTTGCGTATTTTGCGGTAAATCTTCGCATTGCTCACACCTTAAGCGAACAGTCATGAAAGCTTAAAATCTTGCTTGACCGTTTCAGTACAACTCCCTATAGTAGCGCCCCGTTGCCCCCAGTACTGGCTGGCAGCGATACAATGTGGTGAGGTGTCCGAGTGGCTGAAGGAGCACGCCTGGAAAGTGTGTATACGGCAACGTATCGGGGGTTCGAATCCCCCCCTCACCGCCATCATTCAAAGAAGAGCTCGCAGGCAAATGCGGGCTTTTTTTTCGCCTGTCGCACTCCACAAGGGGGGATGAGAAGCCCCGACTGGGGGTCGACAACTGGCGCCGCCAGTTGGACAGACCATGAACGCAGCGAATGGGCTGCCCGTACAAAAACGCCGGGAGCGTTTTTGAACAACGCTGGCGTTGGTCCCAAAGGGGTGAGGCCCAGGGAAGGGCCGAGTAATAGTGAGCGCAGCAAATCCCCCACGGCCATATTCGGCGTGTCATAAGCAGACATAACCCATGACAAAAGGGATCAATATCAGCGTGCGAGCCGTGACAACGCTGACGTTAAATATGCTGCTGCCGCCACTGCCTGACGTGGTCTACCAGGGCGCGTAGTTTAGGTGCCATATTTCGGCGTTGCGGAAAGTAGAGATAGAAACCGGGGAAATAAGGAAGATAATCGTCCAGCAATGAGACAAGCTGCCCGCTTTCAACAAACGGTCTGAACGTATCCTCTGTGGCAAACGTAATTCCTCCACCAGCAAGCGCGAGCCGCAGCATCAGGCGCAGATCATTAGTGGTGATCTGCGGTTCAATCGCCAGGCTGAAAGGTTCTCCCGCCTCCTCAAATGCCCAGCGATAAGGGGCGACATCTTTGGCAGGACGCCAGCCGATACACCGGTGATGGATCAATTCACGCGGATGTGCAGGCGCGTTGTTCGTCGCGAGATACGCGGGCGAGGCAACCGCCATTTCACGTTGTTTTTCGGTAAGCGGGACGGCGATCATATCCTTTTCAATCACCTCTCCAAGCCTTACGCCAGCATCATAACCCGCAGCCACAATATCAAACTCCTCATCCGTCACGACAATATCGACCGTCACGGCAGGGTTGGCCGCCGCAAACGAGGCAATCAGCGGGCCGGAAAGAAATACTTCGGCTATCGAGGTCACGGCGATGCGAAGGCATCCGCGCGGCATATTCTCCGACGCGACCTCTTCGAACGCCGTTTCAATACTGGATAACGGCAATGACAGGGACTGACGCAGCCGTTCTCCCGCCTCCGTCAGCGTTACTGAGCGCGTCGTACGCATTACCAGCATTGTGCCGAACGCATCTTCAAGTCGTCTTATTCCCTGACTGATTGCCGATCGGGTAACGCCCAGGCGAGCAGCCGCCGCGCTGAAATTACGCTCTTCTGCCACCGCGATAAAAACCGGTACAAGGTTGAGATCAATTTTCATTGTTTAACGCTGCTAACCAGTGAGTCCAGTAACAGCAGGATACTGGAACCAATCGTTAAGTTCTATGATCGCTTCGAACTCAACTGAAGGAGCATGCTATGGATAAAGTAATAGTTATTACCGGCGCATCCAGCGGGATTGGCGAAGGGATGGCCAGAGAGCTGGGCAACGCAGGCGCGAAAGTGTTATTAGGGGCCCGCAGACTGGAGCGTATCGAAGCCATTGCCGCAGAAATATGCAGCGCGGGCGGTATCGCCGAAGCGCGTGAGCTTGATGTCACCAGCCGCCAGTCGATGGCCAGCTTCGTGCAGGCGGCGCTGGATCAATGGGGCCGCGTCGATGTTCTGATCAACAATGCGGGCGTCATGCCGCTCTCTCCGCTTGCCGCCGGCAAACAGGATGAATGGGAGCGAATTATTGACGTGAATATCAAAGGCGTGCTCTGGGGCATTGGCGCTGTACTTCCCGTGATGCAAGCGCAGGGTTCCGGTCAGATAATCAATATTGGCTCTATTGGTGCCCTGTCTGTCGTGCCAACCGCCGCCGTCTATTGCGCCTCAAAATTCGCAGTACGCGCGATTTCAGATGGTTTACGCCAGGAAAGCCCAAATATTCGCGTGACCTGTGTCAATCCCGGCGTGGTGGAAAGTGAACTTGCCTCAACCATTACGCATCCGGAAACCAGAGCGGCGATGGATGTGTACCGTTCTGTGGCACTTAAACCAGCGGATATTGCCCGTGCCGTGCGGCAGGTCATTGAAGCCCCTGAGAGCGTGGATACAACAGAAATAACCATCAGACCGACCGCATCAGCCAACTAATATTCCTGACTGATGACAGGCGTTAATGCCCGTTCTCATTCCTGAGCATAGTCGGGGCCATGGTCTGCAGCCATTGACGGCAGGAGAACCACTTATCTCCCCTGCCGGGTTGCTGGCCCTGATAGTAAAGCCGGTTTATTGCCCGGAGTCAGCAGAACATCCCGCAACATCTTCTGGAAAATATGCTCTACAGGTGACCTGCATACCTGTACTGGCAGCCCCTACCCGCCAAGCTACTGGTATCGCAATGGCTTTCTTTTGACGAACAGACGGCCCACTTCCCGCACATAACTGAACATCGTTTCCCCCAGAACGGCCCCCTTTGTGGCAGAAAAGACGTTATAAACATTAAGGTATAATCGTCTACCGGGAGGATGAGCACAGTCACGCCTGTGAAGTGTCTGGATAATGGGTCAGCATTGATCCGTCGTATGGTTGTGAGGCGCCATGGTGAGCCAGGCCATAATTAAATAGCCGCCAGTGCGCCACGGATCTGAACGATGAATCTGAGTTCACTAATCCGCGGATACATACGTTGCATCCATCATCCGGCGTACCGGAAACTCTTTTTTACAGGGCTCGTTAAGCGTTGATTGCTTCAAAAAAATTACCGCATTTGTTATATTGTTGCTCATTGCTTATTCACCTCTGCGGTGCCAAAAAGAACAAGATTCACCGCAACCCAGGATTATAAAATGTTAGATTACCGCTTCCCGACAGCTTTGCAGATGGTTCTCAGCGTAGCGATGGCGGAGCAAGTGGGTGAACGTTCGACGAGTGCGATTCTGGCCTACGGCCTGGAAGCGAATCCGAGCTTTATCCGCAAATTAATGGTGCCGCTCACGCGTGACGGCATTATCGTCTCAACGCTTGGCCGCAACGGGTCTATTCACCTTGGTCGCCCGGCGGAAGAGATCACCCTGCGCGATATCTACCTTTCCGTCATCGAAGATAAAAAATTGTGGGCGTCGCGTCCTGACGTACCGGCACGTTGCGTGGTCAGCGCTAACGCCTGCTGGTACTTCAAGTCTATCGCCGAAGAGGCGGAGCAGGCGTCATTACAGGTATTAGCGCGCCACACCGTGGCAAGCGCGCTGGAAGAGGTGAAAAAAGCCGATACCAGCGGATGGGATCCCGTGCCGGAACTTATTGCCCAGTATAAAAAAACCTCATAATTATTTACTTATTGCGAAAAAAAACCGCCTTCACAATGAAGGCGGTTTTTTTGTATCTGCAACTATTTACGCAGGCAAAACGTCATTTACCGGTTTACCGCGCGTCACAAATTTACGCAGCGTAACGTAAAACACCGGTGTTAAGAACAGACCAAACAGCGTCACGCCCAGCATACCGGAGAACACAGTGATCCCGGTGACGCCGCGCACTTCTGCACCCGCGCCGTGACCGAGGATCAGCGGGATCGTGCCGGCAATAAAGGCGATGGAGGTCATAACAATCGGGCGTAAACGCAGGCGGCAAGCCTCCAGCGCCGCTTCCATGATCCCTTTCCCCTGAATTTCCAGCTCGCGGGCAAACTCCACGATAAGAATCGCGTTTTTACACGCCAGCCCCATCAGTACCACCAGACCAACCTGCACGAAGACGTTGTTATCGCCACCGGTCAGCCAGACGCCAAACAGCGCGGACAGCATGGTCATCGGGACGATAAGGATCACCGCCAGCGGCAGCGTCCAGCTTTCATACAGTGCGGCCAGCACAAGGAAAGCCAGCAGAACCGCGACCGGGAAGACGATCAGCGCCGTATTGCCCTGCGTGGCCTGCTGGTAGCTCAGATCCGTCCATTCAATATTCATCCCGTTCGGCAGGATCTGCTTAGACATCCCGTCCAGTTGCGTCATCGCCTGCGAGGAAGAGAGAACACGAGGGTCGGCATCACCAATAAGATCCGCCGCCGGATAACCATTGTAGCGAATCACCGGATCCGGCCCGTAGGTGGTACTGATATTCACCATACTGCCGATCGGCACCATTTCGCCCTGATTATTACGGGTGCGCAAATTCGCAATATCTTCCACGCTATCGCGGAACGGCCCGTCGGCTTGCGCCATCACGCGCCAGGTACGGCCGAACTGGTTGAAATCGTTAACATAGGACGAGCCCAGATAGGTTTGCAGCGTACCGAACAGATCGGTTAACGACACGCCCTGCGCTTTCGCTTTATCACGATCAACCTGCACATCCAGTTGCGGAACGTTAGCCTGGTAGGTTGAGATGGGGAAATGCATCCCCGGCGTCTGCATAATCGCACCGGACATGGTGTTCACCGCACTTTGCAGCGCGCCATAGCCAAGACCGGCGCGATCCTGGATGTAGAGCGAATAACCAGAGCCCTGACCCAGCCCTAAAATCGGCGGCGGCAAAATGGAGAAACCAAAGCCCTGCTGGATCTGCGCGATTTTTGCGTTGATCTCAGCGTTAATTTCCGCCGCGGTATGTTTACGCTGGTCGAACGGCTTCAGGCCAAAAAAGACCGTCCCGGTATTCGGCGTGTTGGTGAACTGCAACGCGTTAAGCCCAGGAAAAGCGACCGCATAATCCACACCTTCGGTATTCATACCGATTTCGCTCATTTTGCGGATCACCGCATCGGTTCGGGCCAGCGAAGAGCCTTCCGGCATCTTCACGCCGCCAATCAAATAGAGCTTATCCTGTGTCGGAATAAACCCGCCTGGTACGGCTTTAAACATGACGCCAGCGGCACAGAGCAGCAGCACATAAACGACAAACACCGCACCACGTCGACCAAGCGTTTTACCAACCAGCCCCTGATAACCGTTCGAGCTACGATGGAAAAAGCGGTTAAACGGACGGAAAAGCCAACCGAACAGACGGTCAATGAGCCTCGTCGGGAAGTCTTTCGGTGCGCCATGCGGCTTCAACAGCAAGGCAGCCAGAGCCGGAGAGAGCGTCAGCGAGTTGATGGCGGAGATCACCGTCGAAATCGCGATCGTCACCGCAAACTGTTTATAGAACTGACCGGTTACGCCGGAGAGAAACGCCATCGGCACGAACACCGCGCACAGTACCAGCGCAATCGCGATAATCGGCCCGGACACTTCTCGCATCGCCTGATGCGCCGCCTGCAGGGGCGCAAGCCCCTCTTCGATATTTCGCTCGACGTTTTCCACCACCACGATGGCGTCATCCACAACGATACCGATAGCCAGTACCAGCCCGAACAAGCTCAGGGTGTTAAGCGAAAAGCCGAGCAGGTAAAGAATGCTGAATGTCCCCACGACCGAGACCGGCACCGCGATCAGCGGAATAATCGACGCGCGCCAGGTTTGCAGGAACAGGATCACCACCAGCACAACCAGCACCACCGCTTCCAGCAACGTTTGCACGACCGCGCGAATGGAATCGCGAACAAACACCGTCGGATCGTAAGGTGCCGCCCATTTCATATCTTCCGGGAAACGCGTGGCCAGTTCGTTCATTTTGGCGCGTACCGCGTTAGACAAATCGATAGCGTTCGCCCCCGGAGACTGGAAGATACCAATCCCGACCGCGTCTTTATTATTAAGCTGAGAACGCAGCGCATAGCTGCCGGAACCCATTTCAATACGCGCCACGTCGCGCAGGCGTACTACCGAACCGTCTTGCGCCGTTTTCAGAACAATATTGCCAAACTCGTCTTCCGTGTGCAGACGCCCCTGGGCGTTAATGGAGATCAGGAAATCGCTCTCTTTCGGCAACGGCTCCGCGCCAAGTTGCCCGGCGGAAACCTGTACGTTTTGCTCCTGCATCGCCGTCACCACATCAGAGGCCGTTAACCCGCGAGCCGCCACTTTATTGGGATCCAGCCAGATGCGCATCGCGTATTCGCCCGAGCCGAAAATCTGAATCTGGCCGACGCCGGGCAGACGCGCCAGTTCGTCTTTCACTTTTAGCGTGGCGTAGTTACGCATATACAGTGAATCGTATTTACCGTTGGGCGAAAACAGATGCACCACCAGTGTCAGCGTCGGTGATTGTTTCTGGGTGGTAATGCCCAAACGCCGCACATCTTCCGGCAGACGCGCCTCCGCCTGTGATACGCGGTTTTGCACCTGAACCTGCGCCTGATCGGGATCCGTACCCGGACGGAAAGTGACGGTGGTCACCAGTACGCCGTCGGAGCCTGCGACAGATTTCATGTACATCATGTTTTCAACGCCATTGATCGCTTCTTCCAGCGGCGTCGCCACCGTCTCGGCAATCACTTTCGGGTTGGCGCCCGGATACTCCGCGCGCACCTGCACGCTTGGCGGAACAACGTCAGGGTATTCGCTAACCGGCAACAGCGGAATGGCGATCAATCCTGTGACAAAAATCAGGATCGACAGCACCGCGGCGAAAATCGGCCTGTCGATAAAAAAGCGGGAAAAGTCCATGTGTCGGATTCTCAGATAAGGGATCAGTTGAGGGCGGCGCTGGCGTTCATGGCAACGGTTTTCGCGTTAACCGGCATCCCCGGCATAAACACTTTTTGTAAACCATCGACGATGACTTTATCGCCAGGGTTCAGCCCCTTCTGCACAATGCGTAAACCGGCGGCCAGACGCCCCGGCGTGATATCGCGACGCTGCGCTTTCCCGTCTTTATCAACGATATAAACATATTTGCGATCCTGATCGGTCAGCACCGCTTTGTCGTCGATAAGCGTGGCTTTGAATTCAGCGCTGCCCGGCAGACGTACGCGGGCAAAAAGCCCCGGCGTGAACTGACGCTGCGCGTTATCCAACAGCGCGCGCATACGGATCGTGCCGGTACTCGGCGTTAACTGATTATCCAGAAAATCCACTTTGCCCTGATGCGGGTAGCCATCCTCCCCGACAAGGCCAATTTCCACCGGTAGCGCCAGGTGATTACTGGACGCCCCCTGCCCGCTGCGGGCGAGGTTTTGATAGTGGAGGTAGGTCGACTCATCCACGTCAAAGTAGACGTAAACGCTCTTCTGTGAGACCAGCGTGGTGAGGACGCTGGCGCTGTCACCCGCAGTGACCAGATTACCGCTGGTGATCAACGCCCGGCTGGCGCGACCATCGATAGGCGCGGTCACTTTGGTGAAATCCAGGTTCAGTTGCGCGGCATCAACTGCCGCCTGCGCGGCGCGAATGTCGGCCTGCGCCTGAATGGCGGCCGAACGGCGCTGCTCCCACTCCTCACGGGAAACCAGATGGGTATTAATTAATTTATCGGTACGGTTAGCCTCACTTTGCGCCAGGCTGGCCTGCGTTTTGGCTCTCGCCAGCGTCGCCTGCGCCTGTTCCAGCGCGGCGCGATAGGTTCTGTCATCAATGGTGAACAGCACCTGACCCTTTTTCACTTCCTGGCCGTCGGTGTAATTCACTTTATCAATGTAGCCGGAGACGCGGGGGCGGAGCTGAACACTCTCCACCGCTTCAATCCGTCCGTTGAAACTATCCCACTGGCTAATAGATTTCACTACCACGTCAGCGGCGCTGACGGCGGGAGCTTGTGGCACGGCATTTTGCGCGACACCGTTATCACATCCGACGAGCAGTACGGAGAGAAACATCGCTCCCAGTGCATTCAGATGATACTTAACCCAAGGTTTCTGCAGGCTCATTATTTTTATTCCGCTAATTGTAGCCGCCGGGCAAGACGCAGCGGGAGACGCTACGCCACTTCCTTTGTCCGGGCTGGCTTCAGGCCATTTGTGCCGTTCATCGCCACAAAACTGTAACAGTTGCCAATACACTATCGCGGGGATTGTAGGGAGGCGCTAAATTTAGTGCAAGAATAATTGATACACTTTATGTGCTGTTTGAAACAGGGATAAAAGTCGCGTTTCCGGCAAGGATTTAAATGCAACAATAAAACTTGCAATTAATCTAAAAACGGGCCACCTTTAAATGCAACAGACAAAGATGCTTTTTAATAAGCGGCGTGAGGGCAACAAGATGAACACTGGCGCATTTATTCACGATTTACTCGACTGGATCGACAACAACCTGGAAAGCCGTCTGGACATTGAGACCGTCTCCAGGCGGGCAGGCTATTCGAAATGGCACCTCCAGCGGCTCTTCAAAGAGCATACGGGTTATCGTCTCGCCGAGTATATCCGCGCGCAAAAGCTGCAAAAATCGATCGAGCGCTTAACCCACAGCGACGAGCCGATTGTGAACGTGGCGATCGCGCTAGGCTTTGACTCCCAGCAATCCTTTAACCGCAGCTTCAAGCGTCAATATGGGCAGGCCCCCGGCGCATGGCGTCGCAGTGTCGGCTGCCCGCAGGCACAGCAATCACGCCAGCAATCCACATAGCGCGTTGTGGTTTTCGCAAAGGCATTCAGGATGAAATCGTCGGCCTGATAACAGCAGGCCATCGATATGTGGGGGCACTTTGCCGCGTGTGGTTTGACGTTTCCTTAAAATAGCCGTCCAGAAAAAACCCGGCACGGCATCAGTCTGGCATGAAGAAGCGTGACGTGAGCTATTTACAAACCGCATCATCCTTTTTCGATCACATACCAAAGCGGCCATGCTTGTTTTTCCGTAAAAATCTCACCTCCGCCCTCTTCTTCTGAGAATGTAATCTCCCTGACCAAACTACATGCCGTAATTATTCGAATAATTTACGTACCCACCGATACATAAGTTTCGTTTCGTTGATATTTATCCCCGGTCAAACGCACTAGCTGATCAGGGATGATGTCGCTAATCTGCCACCCTTCTGCCTGTTAAGCGCTGCCGGGTGAACGGATGCCTGCCTGTATCAACCTGATCGGTGAGCCCAGTTCAACAGCGGACATTGAACTGATAAACGTCGTGGCCGTACAGGATCCGCTAAACGCGGCGTATCTGTTCATCGAAAATGGCCGATAGCAAACGGTTTAAAACAACCCTCCTTTGCCGGAGGGCTGTTTCCGTCTTCGCTGACTGCGTCAAACGATGTTGCGTAATAAACAATCAGCGTCATCAGCACCGGCAGAGTTCCATCGCATACCTTTTTAGTCTTCTGGCACATTCGTCACCGGGAAGGGGATCCAGTTTTTTGCGCAATCCGTCGAGGCAGCCGATCGTGGTAACGATGCTTTTCCCGGCGGCACCGGTGAGACGCCATCGGGGCCAATGCGGATCTGCGCCGATTCAATTATCCAGCGGGCAGGGTTGCTGAAAGAGATGCCGTTCAGGGCAAATTGCAGAGGATGAGCGGCGTCATAACCGCGTAATATCAACTGGCCGCTTTCACCGGAAATATGATTCAGGGAGATATCGCGATAGACAGGAATGTTGTTACCGCTTGCGTGCGCATCATAGCGCGTATCAAAGTCGAGCGGCCGACGATTCCCGCGCATACAAACATTTTCGTAGCGCACATCGCTGACAATGCCGCCCCGGCTGATATCACTTTTGATACGAAGCCCGGAAGTTGTGCCATCAAGTGTCAAGTCACGCACCCGAATGTCACTGACACCGCCGACGGTCTCGCTACCAATCGACATCCCGTGTCCCCAGTAAAAATGGTTATCCACCAGAATCACATGCCGCGTGGCGCCACCCGCGCCCGCTTTAATCGCCACATTATCGTCACCGGTTCTGATGAAGCTGTGGGCGATGAGGATATTCTGCGACGAAATGGGATCAATGCCGTCGGTGTTACGGGCATCCGCCGGGGTATCAATACGCACGCCCCAGAACGTCGCATTGCGGACGTTTTTCAGGGTGACATGGAATCCTGGTGAATTTCGCAGTGTGATGCCGTGAAAAATAATATGGGAAGCATCATCTATTTCAATCAGGCGAGGTACATTCTGTGCCCCGCCCTCTGTCTGCGCGCGGCGAGCCAGTTGCCACCATGATTCATCCTGTCCTTTTATCGGCTTACCGCCCTGCCCATCAATAATCCCTTCGCCGACAATGCCTCCACCGTCAGTGCGGCTAAAAAGGATAAAGGGCCGGCAGCCATTCCCTTTATGATCGACAGTTCCACAATGGCCATTTTTGTCGTATACACGTGGGTCACTATTTGCTACCAGCATTGCCCCTTGCGAGATCCAGAGTGTGACGCCAGATTTCATGCTCAGCGGTCCACTGGAAAAACGCCCCGCCAGAAGCTGTAAAACCTCACCCCGGGGGCAGTTATCAATCGCCGACTGAAGTCGTCGGGTATCGTCTGCCGATGAAGACGTCAGCTTTGCACAGACAGGCGCGGGCAGCACAGGTTCTGGCACATCAGCACTCTCCAGGGCCGATAGCGCCGCGCTGAAGCCGGATACCGGGAAAAAAATCAGACTGGCAATTATTCCTTTCACATTACGGCGCAGAAAAAACATAATTATCCCGACATTAGAATTGTTGAAGTATTGTAGAAGTGCTGTGATAAAAGCACAGGGCGAATTCGTTTTTAGTTGAAGTGACGTTTAAGTTCGGCAGCCAAAAAGTGTTAGGATATTTCTCCTTTTTATTTTTGCGATTACCAGCCTGCATTAATTTATAGCCCTCAAAGCGTGAGAGGTTTTGCAAACCGCATTGGCTTTTCATATTGCTTTCCTTTTAATTTCATGGAAAACAGATATCGCTTTATGCTTACTCATTACCATCCAGCTTTGTAAAAACACGCCCGGATGTTGCCTCAAGGATGTTCACCACACGCTTCAGTGCTTCGAAATCGGAATAAAACTGTTGGCCTAACGGCGTATTTCTCGCAATCTCAATGCAATAATTCAGGGCGTTTAGCGCATGGTGTGCATGGTAAAGGCAAAGCGTGGCGTTGCTGTCCAGACGGGCTTTGGATAACATACGGACATCCTGTTCAATACCGGCTCTGATACCATCCAGTTTTAAGTACAATAAGCGCAACGCGTCGGGTTCATCAGGTTCCAGTAACAACACATTAATCAGCCCAATGGATTCTTTAAAATTTTTAACGATTGCGTTAATAAAATCACACCCGTCATATGCCATGTTCACTCCGTAAAAAGCCATTAATGCCATTAGTGTCACTTGATATAATTAATGTTGTTATCCAGAGGCATGAAAAAGTAAACGGCATTGCCATAAACTAAAAATCACAGCCGGGAACACAAACGGTGACGCGCTAATTTTCATTAGCAGAGTTTATCTTTATAAAATTAAACCTGAATACAATAACATTATTTAATCAATGCTCGCAGCATAACCGTATTAATAGTGTGAGTATCGTTGATATTGCTTTTTACCGGCACAGAGCAACGGGTTCGGTGCGTATTTCAAAGACTGTGACGTTGCCTGTCAGACTATCCCTTTATCGCGCGCCTGCTGAGCACGCTGAATAAAGCGCATGGTGTCGAGTAAATTATCCTTCTCAGCGTCAGTAAGATTGGGAGACACCGTTTTCTCCGCCAGTAAAGCCCGGTCAGTATAAGAGAGCGTTCCTGCCCGAAGCCGCTGACTTATGGTCAGTAGCAGAAGTTTGTCCAGTTCATTAATACGCCGTCTGATCCCATCAAGATCCAGGAGGGTCACAAAGGATTCTGGTCGGGGTAACCAGTCTGCCAGATAGCGATACTGTATCGCTTTTCCCGCGTTCATCAGCGCACTGATGAACGGCTCCACGGACTGCGGCTCCAGACCAGCCTCGCGCGCGGTGCTGCGCGCCTGCGATAATACTTTTTGTTCCCGGGCAACATCCTCCACCGGCAAATGGTACTTCACCTTGTAGGCTGCAACTTCTCTCATTAACGCCATACGTTCGGTTAAGAGTGATGAAAGGGCACTGAGACAAATGGGCGCAGATGCTCCTGCAAAAAAGCTACCGGACATACAGAGTGTCGATACGAAAATTTTCATCATCATCCCTCAAAGAAAGGTACCAACCCTAATTTACCTGTGCAAATATAACCATTAGTTACTATTTCGTTTCTGGATGTAAGAACTTTGTTATAAGCAGCGTCAACTTTCCGAGCAGCGCATGTCGTTCCAGCGCGTACGGATACAATCTTCTCCTCGAACACCCATTTGCATGGTTCTCCGTAGTTAAAAAATGGCTGCGGGATAGACAGCAAGCCAGCACCGCGGCAAAGCGCTAACAGGCACCGTTCACTTTTCATTAATTCAGTTGCGTTATTATTTCATCAAAGCGGCTTTGCGTAAGAAAATGTAACGCGCTGATATCAATCTGGATTCATCGACAGAACGCAAATCTTGTACGGATTTGCGATTGCAATAATGGGGAAAAGTACCAGTCAGGTTCGTTTGAACTGCACGTTGCCCATGGCAAATGCGTAATCCCTTACAGGGAAGCAGGCTCACACACTCAGCGGAGTTCTCATCTGCAGGCACGGTTATTGATACGTAATTATTTACAAGTCATAGTCTTGCCCTCGCCCTTCAACGAAGCGCTTGTCTGGAAAAGCGGGCTTTTTTTTATGTCGCACAGGGAATGGACATCCGGGAACGGGGGGAGAGAACGGCCTGTTTGCATCCCGCAAAAAATAAAACCCGGTTTCCCGGGTTTTATCGCTAATTATCAGCGTTGTCAGTCGTACGCTTTCAGCGTGCGCTGGCAGAGCGCGGAGCGTACGCAGTCGTCTTTATTAAAGCGTACAACGCCAATCATCTCGTCTTCCTCAAAACGTGCCAGCGCGTCGCTCAAGCCCGATTTCACACCGGATGGCAGGTCACACTGGGTAATATCACCGTTGACAATAACGGTCACGTTCTCCCCGAGGCGCGTTAAAAACATTTTCATTTGCGCAGCCGTGACATTCTGAGCCTCGTCGAGAATGACCACCGCATTTTCAAAGGTACGTCCGCGCATATAGGCGAACGGCGCGATTTCCACCTTACCGATCTCTGGTCGCAGGCAGTATTGCATAAAGGACGCCCCCAGGCGTTTCAACAGCACGTCGTAAACGGGCCGGAAATAGGGAGCGAACTTCTCCGAAATATCACCGGGTAAGAAGCCGAGATCTTCGTCGGCCTGCAGAACCGGTCGGGTTACAATAATCCTGTCCACGTCCTTATGGATCAGGGCTTCCGCCGCTTTCGCCGCGCTGATCCACGTTTTCCCGCAGCCGGCTTCACCGGTTGCAAAGATCAGTTGTTTACTCTCGATAGCATTCAGGTAGTGCGCCTGAGCTTCATTGCGCGCTGCAATTGGGGAAGTATCACGGCTGTCCCGCGCCATGCCAATTGCTTCTACGCCACTCATCTGCACAAGCGAGGTGACCGACTCTTCTTCACGTTGTTTATGGCTGCGTGAATCACGTCTCAGCACGCGTTTCGCTTCACGACGAGCTTTGATCACTGCTTTTTGTCTTCCCATGGATAGCACCTTGAGTTGTTGGTTTACATCACACACGTCGCTATCGACGCGATTATGCGCACAAACGTCTGAGGGTTGGCTTCCTTGTAAGCCATGACTTGCCTTTGAAAATGACGTGCCAACGCGACGAACAGCATCGCCTGTCACATCGTCAACATCAGGAATGAAAAAGAAGGAGGAAAATTCAGGGGTGAAGAAGTCGCTGCCGGAGGTCGCACCGCCGTGCCGGGTTTTGCGTGGTCTTTTTGTCTGTCCGCTACTGGACTTTACCATCCGCGATCTCCAGAAAAACTTCATCACCGCAGGGGATAACGCTCTCACTAATTACATCAAATCTTAGCATCATTGCAACATTATTTTTACCTAACTATAACGTGCATGACCTCTGCGTCGTTGAACAGAGTCTCGGTTATAAATATTACAGAAAGATAACAGATACTTTCTCATACGAAAAAATGATATCTGGATGGCAGAAAAAGTATGTCAGGATGCAACAGATGACAGATTATCCTGCCCGGTGGCGGGCAGGATAGGATCTTCACGCTTCGAGCAGAGATTGCGCCAGATAGCGATTTGCCGCTTGTACGCCGGGCAATACAAAGAAGTAACCGCCGCCAATCGGACGAATGTACTCTTCCAGCGCCTCGCCGTTCAGACGTTTTTGCACCGTCAGAAAGCCTTTTTCCAGATCGTGCTGATAACAGACGAACAACAGCCCCATATCCAGCTGGCCGGAGTTGGTCACGCCGAGCGAGTAACTATAACCACGCCGCATCATCAGGCTGGATTGGGTCTCTTTCGTTCGCGGGTTCGCCAGGCGAATATGGCTGTCGAGAGCAATGACATCACCGTCTGGATCGCTGGCATAATCCGGAACGTCATGCTCATTCTTCATGCCCAGCGGCGCACCGGAATGCTTATCGCGCCCGAAAATGGTTTGCTGCTCTTTCAACGGTGTGCGATCCCAGAACTCCACGTGGAACTGGATAATACGCACCGCCTGGTAACTGCCGCCCACCGCCCACGCCGGTTCGCCCTGCTCTTCCGTCACCCACACCACCTCGTTCATCAGCGCATTATCGCGGCTGTCCGGATTGGCGGTGCCATCTTTAAAGCCCAGCAGGTTAACCGGCGTCTCTTTGCCTTTGCTGCGCGCCGCATGGTCAGAGATAAACCCTTCCCTTTTCCAGCGCACGCTGAGTAAATCCGGCGTGTGTTTGATGATGTCACGCAGTGCGTGAATCACCGTGTCCTGTGTGTTGGCGCAAATCTGGATCAGCAAATCGCCGTGACACAGCGCCGCGTCGAGCGAATCGTTAGGGAAACGCGTCATCTTTTGCAGCTTTTTCGGCATCTGCTCGCGCAAACCAAAACGGTTATCGAACAGCGATTCGCCCACTGAAACCGTCATCGTCAGGTTATCCGGCGCGATATAAGCGCCGAGAATACCGGAGTCCATTGGCGGTAAGCGTGGGTTCGTTGTCTCCGGAGCCGGGCCGCCGGAGGTCAGAAACGTGATGCGCTGCGTCAATAAGCGGAACAGCCGTTCGAGATCGGCTTTATCAGCAGCCAGCACATCAAACGCCACCAGCATCATTGACGCCTGTTGCGGCGTCAAAATACCGGCCTGATGCACGCCCAGGAAAGGCTGCTTCTCCATCCGCGCATCCGGCGAAAGCGTCCCCGGTGCGCTCTTAGGTGTTACCGCATGCGCCACCGGGCATCCGCCAGCCAGCGCAAGCGCGCCGCCCAGCGCGCCCATACTTTTTAATAAACGGCGCCGGGAAGGTTCGCTGACGTCGTTGTTATCCTCTTGCTTCATGGTATTAGTCCAGCCCCAGCACGCCGCGCAGCTGCGCCAGATCTTCCGCCAGTGTGGTGATCGGCCCTTTCAGCGCATTGCGGTCGGCGTCGGTCAGCTTATCGTAAGTCTCATACCCATCTTTAGTGCGGTATTTCGCAAGGATGGTATCCACTTTGTTGAAGTTGGCATCGACTTTCGCCAGCAGTTCGGCGTTATCTTTCTGCAATTGCGGACGCAGCAAATCGACGATTTTCTGTGCGCCATCGACGTTAGCCTGGAAGTCCCACAAGTCCGTGTGGCTGTAGCGATCTTCTTCACCGCTGATTTTGCTGGCGGCCACTTCTTCAATCAGGCCAGCGGCACCGCCAACCACTTTAGAAGGAGGGAATGCCAGCTCATTAATGCGCGTTTGCAAATCAACCACATCGGAGTAGAGCTGATCGGCATATTTGTCCATCTCTTTGGTGCTGTTGTCGCCAAACAGGGCTTTTTCCAGACGGTGGAAACCGGTGAATTTCGGATCGGCGGCTTTATGCTCGTAATCATCTTCACGGGCATCAATGCTGCCATCGAGATCGGAGAAAAGCTCAGCAATCGGTTCAATACGCTCGTAGTGCTGGCGCGTCGGCGCGTACAGCGCTTTCGCTTTTTCAATATCGCCCGCTTTCACCGCCTCGGTGAACGCTTTGGTGCCGGAAACCAGCTGCGCCGTTTCAGCAACCACATACGCTTTATACGCGGTAATGGCTCCGCTCAGGCTCAGCAGCGCGTCACCTTTTGCCGCATCGGCTGTTGCCGCGCCTTTCACCACCAGCTTACCTTTCGGGTTGGTTAACAAACCGCAGGTCATCTCATACTCGCCCGGCTGCAGGTTGGCGGTTAGCTTCTGGCTAAAACCTGGCGCGATATTTTCACGCTCTTCAACCACCATCACGCCTTTGAGGATCTCCCACTCGAGCGCTTTCTGGCTGTGGTTGAGAATAATAAACTGCGTTTTACCCGCGTTCACCGTCAGGT
Organism: Kosakonia sp. PSU_27; assembly: GCF_039409795.1. Lineage (NCBI taxonomy): Bacteria > Pseudomonadati > Pseudomonadota > Gammaproteobacteria > Enterobacterales > Enterobacteriaceae > Kosakonia > Kosakonia sp. PSU_27. The sequence goes on from NZ_JBCIVK010000004.1 coordinate 376,696, forward strand.
TCATCGGCTCACACTGCTTGTCCGTAACCGTGACTTTCACCTGCGGAATATCCGCGGCATGCACCGCAAAAGCACTGGAGATGAATGCCGCCATCCCGGCCTGTAATGCACTACGACGAAAATGAATTGCCATGCCCTTTCCCTTAATTAGTATGTTGTAACTATAAAGCGATTACGGTGCCGCCCGTGAAGGCTGCGTACCCGCGCGAGGCGGTAAAACAAACATCACCAGCGCCGGGATCAGATAGATAAAGTAGACCACCACTTCGCTGACGCTTGGCGTTTCCTGGTAACCAAAAATCCCTTCCAGCAGCGTGCCGGTGAGGGAATGCGTGGTGAGCACATTACTGAAATCGAAGGCCACATCCTGGAAGTGGTTCCATAATCCCGCTTCGTGAAAAGCGCGGATCGCCCCGGCGGCAAGCCCGGCCGCGACAAAGAGAATAAACAGGCTGGTCCATTTGAAAAACGCGCCAAGATTCAGACGCACGCCGCCCCAGTAAAGCAAGAAACCGAGCACCACCGCCGTAGCCAGCCCCAGCACCGCGCCCAGCGGTGGCCAGACGCCAACATCCTGCTGGAACGCCGCCAGCAGAAAGAACACCGATTCCAGCCCTTCGCGCGCCACGGCGAAAAAGACCATCAGGATCAGCGCCCAGCCGTGGTTATGACTGCGCGCCAGCGCGCTGTCGACCGCCTGTTCCAGTTGCACTTTGACGTTGCGCGACACTTTGCGCATCCAGAACACCATCCAGGTGAGGATCACCACGGCGATCGCCGCGACAATGCCTTCAAACAGCTCCTGCTCTTTTTGCGGGAACTCGCCGGTGGTTTCATTAATCGCGATACCCAGCCCAAGGCAGAGTGCGGCGGCAAGAAAAACACCAATCCACATCACGCTTATCCAGCGTCCGCGCTGGGTACGTTTCAGATAACTGGCAATCAGGCTGACGATCAGCGCCGCTTCGAGGCCTTCACGTAACATAATCAAAAATGGAACAAACATGGAGGAAACCCCTAGTGTCATGCGCGGTCAACGGTTGCAAAGAAAAGTAAATTGCATTGATAGTGATTATCATTACGGCGCAAGGAAACTCAAGCGAAAAATGTTGAGAATGATAACTGGATGTAACCGCGTAGCAGGCTAACCATGCGGTTTTTGCGTTATGCGGAAGCGGTTGAAATAAAGCAAAAACATAGCTTACAAATCTTTAACTTTGTATTTACCCCACTTCAGCGCTGTGGCTAAATAAACGCCCCGTTTCGTTTACCTGCAAAATTAAAGACATGACTAACTTTTTCCATTTTTTGCTGGCGCTGGTGGTGATCCTCGCGCTGGCCTGGCTGGTGAGTTTCGACCGCCGACACATTCGTTTTCGCTTCATCCTGCAATTAATTGTTATTGAACTGGCGCTGGCGTGGTTTTTCCTGCACGCGCAAAGCGGGTTAACGCTGATTAAATACGTTTCCGGCTTCTTTGAAGCGCTGCTGAAATTCGCGGGCGAAGGCACCAGCTTTGTCTTCGGCGGGATGAGCGGGAAAGGGCTGGCCTTTATCTTCCTCGGCGTGCTGTGCCCTATCGTCTTTATTTCCGCGCTGATCGGCATTTTGCAGCACTGGCGCATTCTGCCCATCTTTATTCGTTTGATAGGCACATTGCTGTCAAAACTGAACGGCATGGGCAAACTGGAGTCGTTTAACGCCGTCAGCTCGCTGATCCTCGGCCAGTCGGAAAACTTTATTGCTTATAAAGGCATCCTCGCCGATCTCTCCTCGCGCCGCATGTTCACCATGGCAGCAACGGCGATGTCGACGGTGTCGTTGTCGATTGTCGGCGCGTATATGACCATGCTGGATGCAAAATATGTGGTTGCCGCGCTGATCCTCAATATGTTCAGCACCTTTATTGTGCTGTCGGTAATTAACCCGACGCGCCCGGAAGCGGAAGCCGAGGTCAAGCTGGAAAAGCTCCACGAATCGCAAAGCTTCTTTGAGATGCTCGGTGAGTACATCCTCGCGGGTTTCAAAGTGGCGATGATTATTCTGGCGATGCTGATTGGCTTTATTGCGCTGATTAGCGCCATTAATGCCCTCTTCTCTGCCTTGTTCGGTATCAGCTTCCAGCAAATCCTCGGTTATGTGTTTTACCCGCTGGCATGGCTGATTGGCATCCCGCTGAGCGATGCGCTGCACGCGGGTAGCATTATGGCGACCAAGCTGGTGGCGAACGAATTTGTGGCGATGATTGAGCTGCAAAAAATCGCCGCGCAGATGACGCCGCGCGGGCTGGGTATTCTTTCCGTGTTCCTGGTATCGTTCGCCAACTTTGCCTCGATCGGCATTGTGGCGGGGGCAATTAAAGGGTTAAACGAGCAACAGGGGAATGCAGTTTCCCGCTTTGGTTTGCGCTTAGTGTACGGCGCAACGCTGGTGAGTTTGCTTTCGGCGGCTTTCGCAGGCGCGGTGTTGTAATTTACTGGCCCACTTCGCGTAAGTGGGCCATAACATCAGAATTGCACACAGACAGGCTGATCGACACGCATCACCGATTCCTGGGCAAAGCGTGATTTGTAGATATCACGCAGCGCATCGATTTTCGCATCACTTTGCGCGTCCACACTGTGGATCAGCATCAGCGCCTTGCTTGGCTCCTTCGACACCTTCCCGTTGCTACCCAGCCACTGTCCCTGCGCATCAAATGTGGTCAACCCATCGCGAAAACGCGGCGTGACATCGTTATCCACATACTGCTGCCACTCCTGCGCGGTAATCGCTTTGCCGCCCTGGCGGGTTAAGCCGTAATAGAGCGTGGTTTGCTGCATCTGGTTTTCAGCCTTGCAGGTTTGTGCTACCGCCCCCGGTTGTTTTGCCGCCGGCGAAACGCAACCCGCCAGTAAACCTGCCATCACCAGTGCAGTGAACCCTGTCGTTAACTTCATATCGCTATCCTCATTGTTATTTGTTGTGAGATAACAGCGTAATTACAATTATTTATCAATAAAAAAACCCGCCGCAGCGGGTTTTTCATAAGAGATAATTTATTCAGCCTGTAAACGCGATGGCGGCGCAGAGCGGTAGTGCGCATCTGCCTCGGCAAAGCGCTGCTGCATCTGCGCGGACGGCGCTTTGCCCAGCAGGCTAAACACTACAATGCCGATACTGCCGAAAACGAAGCCCGGAATGATTTCATACAGATCCAGCCAGGCGTAGTGTTTCCAGACAATCACCGTCACCGCACCGATGATCATCCCGGCCAGCGCACCGTTACGCGTCATGCGTGACCACATGACCGAGAACAGCACCACCGGGCCAAACGCCGCCCCGAAGCCCGCCCAGGCGTAGCTCACCAGGCCGAGCACGCGGTTTTCCGGATTCGCCGCCAGCGCAATCGCCACCAGCGCCACCAGCAACACCATCGCGCGCCCTACCCATACCAGCTCGCGCTGGCTCGCGCCTTTACGCAAAAACGCTTTGTAGAAATCTTCGGTAATCGCGCTCGAGCACACCAGCAACTGGCAGCTCAGCGTCGACATCACCGCGGCGAGGATCGCCGACAACAGCACCCCGGCAATCCACGGGTTGAACAGAACCTGCGCCAGTTCGATAAATACGCGCTCGGCATTCTGGTTAACGGCTCCCGCCACAGACGGATGCTCATTAAAATAAGCGATGCCGAAGAAGCCCACAGCGACCGCGCCCGCCAGGCACAGGATCATCCACGTCATACTGATGCGACGCGCATGGACAATGGTGTGATGGGAATCCGCCGCCATAAAACGCGCCAGAATATGCGGCTGGCCGAAATAACCCAGTCCCCAGCCCATCAGCGAGACGATGGCGACAAAATTCAGGCCTTTCAGCATATCGACGTTTTCAATGCTTTTTTGCTTGATCACGTCCAGCGAATCACCAAAACCGCCAACGGAAATAATGACAATCACCGGCGTCAGGATCAGCGCGAAAATCATCAGGCTGGCCTGCACCGTATCGGTCCAGCTGATCGCCAGGAAGCCGCCAATAAAGGTGTAAATGATCGTCGCAGCGGCACCAGCCCACAGGGCGGTTTCGTAACTCATACCGAAGGTGCTTTCAAACAGACGCGCGCCGGCAACAATACCGGAAGCACAATAGATGGTGAAAAACACCAGAATCACCACCGCCGAGATAATCCGCAGCAGGCGGCTGTTATCTTCAAAACGGCCGGTGAAGTAGTCCGGCAAGGTCAGCGCGTTATTGTTCACCTCGGTGTGGACACGCAAACGTCCGGCCACCAGTTTCCAGTTAATCCACGCGCCCAGCGTCAGGCCAATGGCGATCCAGCTTTCAGAGATCCCCGAAATAAAAATCGCGCCCGGCAGCCCCATCAGCAGCCAGCCACTCATATCCGATGCTCCCGCCGAGAGCGCAGTAACCAGCGGCCCAAGGCTGCGGCCCCCCAGAATATAGTCATCGAAGTTTTTCGTCGAACGCCAGGCGACGAAACCGATAAGTATCATGCCAAAGATATAAACAAGAAAAGTCACCAGCATTGGTGTGCTCATTGCCATTAAAAAGTCTCCAGGATTCTTCGTCGGCAAAGACTATTTGCCGCTTTTTTCCAGCGCCGGAACGGGGCGATGGGGCGTTTAGATTATTTGAAGCGCCCGTATCCTGCCGGATGCCTCACTTATTCACAATTGATTTAACACAGCATTTACATCAAATTCATCCCGACTCTGATAGCAATTTCCTATAGGTTGCACTCTGTCACACTTTCAAAGGTTGCACCTTTAAAAAGTGTTATCTGCCGCATAAAACCTGCTTTGCCAGCGAATTGTTCAGCGCCTTTAGCAATAACCAGCCGTTAACATCTCATTCATTTTCTACCTTGCCAGCCAGGTCACATTTAACAAGGTTGCACAAAGTTGCAACATGATGGATATTTCAGCCTGAACCGCAAAACAACGTAAAAAACAGGAGCAAAGCATGGGCACCACCACCATGGGGGTCAAGCTTGATGACGCAACACGCGAAAGGATCAAAGCCGCCGCGGCGACTATCGACCGCACACCGCACTGGCTGATTAAACAAGCCATCTTCAATTTTCTGGAAAAACTGGAAAACAACGAAGGCCTGCCGGAACTGGCGACCGCATCCGCCACCGCGCAGGAAGACGAAAGTGCCGTTGTGGTTGATGACAGCCACCAGCCGTTTCTCGATTTTGCCGAGCAGATCCTGCCGCAGTCAGTTTCCCGCGCCGCGATCACCGGCGCATGGCGCTGGGCGGAAACTGATGCGGTACCGATGTTGCTGGAACAAGCCCGCCTGCCGCAACCGGTGGCGGAAAATGCCCATAAGCTGGCTTATCAGCTAGCGGAAAAACTGCGTAACCAGAAAACCGCCTCCGGCCGCGCTGGCATGGTGCAAAGCCTGTTACAGGAGTTTTCCCTCTCCTCGCAGGAAGGCGTGGCGCTCATGTGTCTGGCCGAAGCGTTACTGCGTATTCCCGACAAAGCCACCCGCGATGCGCTGATCCGCGACAAAATCAGCAACGGTAACTGGCAGTCACACATTGGGCGCAGCCCGTCGCTGTTCGTCAATGCCGCCACCTGGGGGCTGCTGTTTACTGGCCGTCTGGTCTCCACGCACAACGAAGCCAATCTCTCGCATTCGCTGAATCGTATTATTGGCAAAAGCGGTGAGCCGCTGATCCGCAAAGGCGTGGATATGGCGATGCGCCTGATGGGCGAACAGTTCGTCACCGGCGAAACGATCGCCGAAGCGCTGGCCAACGCGCGCAAGCTGGAAGAGAAAGGTTTCCGTTACTCCTACGACATGCTCGGCGAAGCGGCACTCACCGCAGCCGATGCGCAAGCGTATATGGTGTCGTACCAGCAGGCGATCCACGCTATTGGCAAAGCCTCCAACGGGCGCGGCATTTATGAAGGGCCAGGGATTTCCATCAAGTTATCTGCCCTGCACCCGCGCTACAGCCGTGCGCAATACGACCGTGTGATGGATGAACTCTATCCGCGCCTGAAATCCCTCACCTTGCTGGCACGCCAGTATGACATCGGCATTAATATTGACGCCGAAGAGGCCGATCGTCTGGAAATTTCCCTCGATCTGCTGGAAAAACTCTGTTTCGAGCCGGAACTGGCAGGCTGGAACGGCATCGGTTTTGTTATTCAGGCCTACCAGAAGCGCTGCCCGTTTGTGATTGATTATCTTGTGGATCTGGCGACACGCAGCCGTCGCCGTCTGATGATCCGCCTGGTAAAAGGCGCTTACTGGGACAGCGAAATCAAGCGCGCGCAAATGGAAGGGCTGGAAGGCTACCCGGTTTATACCCGCAAGGTATACACCGATGTTTCATACCTCGCCTGCGCGAAAAAATTACTCGCGGTGCCGAACCTGATCTATCCGCAGTTCGCTACTCACAATGCCCATACGCTGGCAGCTATTTACCAGCTTGCCGGGCAAAACTACTATCCGGGCCAGTACGAATTCCAGTGCCTGCACGGCATGGGCGAACCGTTGTATGAGCAAGTCGTAGGGAAAGTGGCCGATGGCAAACTGAACCGCCCGTGCCGCATTTATGCGCCGGTCGGCACCCACGAAACACTGCTGGCGTATCTGGTGCGCCGCCTGCTGGAAAACGGCGCGAATACCTCGTTCGTCAACCGCATCGCCGACAACACGCTGCCGCTGGACGCGCTGGTTGCCGATCCGGTGAGCGAAGTGGAAAAGATCGCCGCCCAGGAAGGCCAGGTCGGTTTACCGCACCCGAAAATCGCCCTGCCCCGCGCACTGTATGGCGAAGGACGAATCAATGCCGCTGGCCTCGATCTGGCGAACGAACACCGTCTGGCCTCGCTCTCCTCCTCGCTGCTCGCCAGCGCGGCGCAGAAATGGTACGCCCGCCCGACGCTGGAACAGGTGGTCATGGACGGCGAACCCGTCGCGGTCATTAACCCTGCTGAACCGAAAGACACCGTTGGTTATGTGGTGGAAGCCAGCGAAGCGCAGGTTAATCAGGCGCTGGAAAACGCCGTTAATCACGCGCCAATCTGGTTTGCCACACCGCCGCAGGAGCGCGCCGCCATTCTTCAGCGCGCCGCGGTGCTGATGGAAGACCAAATGCAGTCGCTGATTGGCATTCTGGTGCGTGAAGCGGGTAAAACCTTCAGCAACGCCATTGCCGAAGTGCGCGAAGCGGTCGATTTCCTGCGCTACTACGCAGGCCAGGTCAGTGCGGATTTCGATAATGAAACGCACCGTCCGCTGGGGCCGGTAGTCTGTATCAGCCCGTGGAACTTCCCGCTGGCGATTTTCACCGGCCAGATTGCCGCAGCGTTAGCGGCGGGCAACAGCGTGCTGGCAAAACCTGCCGAACAGACTCCGCTGATTGCCGCTCAGGGCGTGGCTATTCTGCTGGAAGCCGGTGTTCCGGCGGGGGTTTTACAGTTATTGCCAGGGCGTGGCGAAACCGTAGGCGCGCAGCTGACCGCCGATCCGCGCGTGCGTGGCGTGATGTTTACCGGCTCCACCGACGTGGCGACGCTGCTGCAACGCAGTATCGCCACGCGTCTTGATGCCCAGGGTCGCCCGACGCCGCTTATCGCTGAAACCGGCGGGATGAACGCGATGATTGTCGACTCCTCCGCGCTTACCGAACAGGTGGTTATCGATGTGCTGGCCTCCGCGTTTGATAGCGCAGGCCAGCGCTGTTCAGCCCTGCGCGTGCTCTGCTTACAGGATGACATTGCCGATCACACGCTGACCATGCTGCGCGGCGCGATGGCGGAGTGTCGCATGGGTAACCCAGGCCGACTGACCACCGATATCGGCCCGGTGATCGATGCCGACGCGAAAGCGAATATCGAGAAACATATTCAGGCCATGCAGGCCAAAGGGCGCAAGGTGTACCAGGCAGTGCGTGAAAACAGTGAAGATGCGCGTGAATGGCGCACCGGCACCTTTGTCGCGCCAACGCTGATTGAACTGGAGAGCTTTGACGAGCTGAAAAAAGAGGTCTTCGGCCCGGTGCTGCACGTTGTTCGTTATCACCGTAACCAGTTGGATCAGTTAATCGCGCAGATTAACGCCTCCGGCTATGGCCTGACGCTCGGCGTTCATACCCGTATCGATGAAACCATTGCCCAGGTCACCGGCAATGCCCATGTCGGTAACCTGTATGTGAACCGCAATATGGTGGGCGCTGTGGTAGGTGTGCAGCCATTTGGCGGTGAAGGGTTGTCCGGCACCGGGCCGAAAGCTGGCGGGCCGCTCTATCTTTACCGCCTGTTAGGCAGCCGACCGGAAAACGCAGTGCAGAAAACGCTGGCCCGTCACGACGCGCAGCATCCGCTGGATGCGCAGCTGAAAGCATCACTCTTGCAGCCGCTGGAAGCATTACGCGCATGGGCAAAAGATCGTCCGGCGCTGCAACAGCTCTGCGCGCATTATGGCGAGCTGGCGCAAACCGGAACACAACGCCTGCTGCAAGGCCCGACGGGTGAACGCAACAGCTGGACGCTGGTACCGCGCGAGCGGGTGCTCTGCATGGCGGATAACGAGCAGGACGCGCTGGTGCAACTGGCGGCGGTCATCGCCTGCGGCAGTCAACTGCTGTGGCCGGACGATACGCTGCACCGCGATATGGCAAAACAGTTGCCGGAAAGCGTCAGCAAGCGTATCCAGTTTGCCAAAGCCGATGCGTTGATGGCGCAGACGTTTGATGCGGTGATTTTCCATGGTGACTCCGACCAACTGGTGGCGCTGTGCGAAAACGTCGCCGCACGAAATGGCGCTATTGTGTCGGTTCAGGGCTTTGCACGCGGTGAAACCAACATCCTGCTCGAACGTCTGTGGGTGGAACGCTCGTTGAGCGTCAACACTGCCGCTGCCGGTGGCAACGCCAGCCTGATGACGATTGGCTGAAGCAGAGTAACTGGATAATCCAAAGCCTCGCATTGCGGGGCTTTATTTTTATAAGCGAGGAAATAGAACTACTGATATGAGTCAGCACAATCAGAAGGCGTTCATTGACAGTTCATTTAACCGGGAGTAGAAAAATCTGAAGCCAAATTTATAGATAAAATGGAGATCAAGGTGGCAACCGGGAAAGACACATTCAGGCCACTCACCGCTGGCGAAATCAGAATGGCCCGTATTCTTTTCAAAGATACGATCAATTATGGATCAGTAAGAATTTATAAGGGCAGCTATTTCCCTTTTAATCTTCAAGACCAGGATACTGCGGTCACGCCGAATGGAAACATGTACTGGCCAGAGCCCATTTTTAAAGAAGATTTTTCAGCGGAAAGCTCGTCAGATAAAAACTGGTTCATACATGAATTTGCCCACATTTGGCAACATCAGATGGGAATGGGTGTCAGAATTAGAGGGCTGATTAGTAAGTACGTAAGGTATACATATTCCCTGCCTAAAGAAAAAACACTGGCTGACTATCCCATGGAGCAACAAGCTAACATTATTGCTGATTACTTTACCCTGATTACCGCGGGTTATAATGTCTGGAAAGGCGTTACTGATTTTCAAGGGATTCATGGACCGGACTTGCTCGCGAAGTACCAAAATACGCTACAGTATTTTCTGGCTTCGCCTACGGATAAAAGGAGTTTATGGCAATGAAATGGTATATACCGATTATCTTAACGCCTCTTTTTACCGGCTGCGTGGGTGAAAACACGCCATTTCGCATTGCTGATGTTACGAAAAAAGATGATAAAATTTGTGTCTCAGTAAAAGGCGACCCGACTATTGAGCAGGGTCAGGCGAAATTGCTTCGACTGACGCTTTCGACACGCGATACTAACAGGCAAATGCAGGAAATTTGGCAAGCGGATCATTTTGATAATCCGACCTATATCGTTAACCCCGGCCAATGCCTTCCAGTCAATTACTATTTTGAGCAAGACAAAGAATATAACATCACGATCATAACGGCATACTCTGCCGCGAATGTGGATTCAAAACGCATCTGGCTAAAGAATTTCACACTGAATAATCTGACATCCAAATAATTTATTTATGTGACTAAATTAATATAAATAATATAAGATCCACCTTTTTTACTGAGCATGTAACAAAAAAAGCGCCTTACGGCGCTTTTTTTCTGAGCGTCAGACCGACATCCCCGCCGGGATGTACCGACAGTAACGTCTCTTTTGAATAACCACTTTCGCTCATCAGGCAGGCGCAGGCGGCATCGAAAATCGCCAGCGTCAGCACGATGGAAGTGGTCGCCAGCATATTAAGCGGATCAATTTCGCGCTGCACGCCGGTGGAAATCACCAGCCGCGCGGCCTGGGCGATAGCGGAATCCGGGTTTTCCGTCACGCTAATCAGCGGCACGCCCTTTTGCGCAAGCCCTGGCAACAGCCGCGTTAATTCGTCGGAATTCCCGCCGCGCGACAGCATAATCACCAGATCATGGCGATCGAGAAACCCCAAATCACCGTGCGCGGCATCCGTGGCATTCAGATAGATAGCCGGGCGTTCGACGCACGCCAGCATATGGGCAATCTTGCGTGCCGCAATGCCGGATGTTCCTACGCCGGTGACCGCGATTTTGCCACGACAGCCACGCAGCTCTGCCATTAACCTATCCCACAGCGCATCGTTAAGATGGTGACTTAACGCCGCCATCTCTTCGCTATAGATTTGCCAGGCGCCGCAGGCCTGACGCCAGCTATCGCTCATGCCTCCTCCTGCATCAGTTGGCGATATTTCATGTGATCCTGGTACATCTCATGGAAGACGGTGTATTTGCGATCGTAATACTGCTTGATGCGGTTAGTCTGCGGCGTCACCGTCTTGCCAATGCGGCTCATCGCCGACATCGCTTCCGGGAAAGTGTCAAACACGCCCGCCGCCACGGTGCCCATCATTGCCCCGCCGAGCAGCATCGCTTCGCTCTCTTCCGGCAGCAACATCGCGCAACCGGTGGCATTTGCATGCTCCTGAACAAAGATCGGGTTTTTGGTGCCACCGCCGCTCGCCATTACCGTGTCGATGCTGTAGCCGCTCTGATTCATGGTTTCAATAATATGCCGCGTCCCGAGGGCAATCGCCTGGATGGTCGCCAGATAATGCAACGCCATATCCTCCGGTGTACGCGACAGTTTCAACCCGCTGATCACCCCGGTTAATGTCGGGTTCGCACGCGGCGAACGGTTACCGTGGAAGTACGGCAGAATGTGAATATCACGCGTTAAAAACGCGATGTTTTCCGGCTCGCCCGCCATCTTGCGCAGCAGCGCATTCAGCACTTCATAGATGGTTTGCCCTTGCGCTTTTGCCTGGGCGAGCAGCGTTTCGTAGCACGGATGGGACTGGATAATATGGTCAATTAATGCCCCGGTCGCCGACTGCCCGCCCTCATTCAGCCAGTAACCCGGCAGCACTGCCGAGAAGTAAGGCCCCCACACGCCGCCGATAAAGCGTGCCTGCGGTGAGATCGCCATATGGCCGGTAGAGGTACCGCCAATCAGCGCGATACGCCGATCGAAATCCGCCATTTCCCCCGAAGGCCCACTGGCGCCGAGCGTTCCCAGCGTGCCTGCGTGGGCATCGATAATCGACACGCTGACCGCCGTGCCGGGCATCAACCCCATTTCGGTTGCTGCGCGCTGCGTCAGTCCGCGCCCCAGCGGCTCACCCATGGTTTTCACGTAGCGGCCAATTTTCTCTGCATCATGCTCCAGCAAATCCTCAAGGCCAATCTGGCGGAAATAACTGGTGTCCCACTTATCCTCATGGCCCATATATGTCCACTTGCACACCGTGGAGCAAAGTGAACGGGTATCATCGCCGGTCGCCCGCCAGGTGAGAAAATCCGGCAGGTCGAAGTAATACCCGGCATTGGCCCAGGTGTTCGGCATGTGCTGTTTTAGCCACAGCAGTTTCGGCGTTTGCATCTCCGGCGAGATGATCCCGCCCACGTAATCCAGCACCCGGTGGTGCGTGGCGTTGATACGGTTCGCCTGTGAGATAGCACGGTGATCCATCCACACGATAATGTTCTGCTCACTGCGCCCGGAAGGACTAATGGTCAGCGGGTTGCCCTCTTTGTCGAGCACCACCAGCGAACAGGTCGCGTCAAAACCGAGGCCTTTAACCTGAATCGGGTTAATGTCCGCCTGGTTCACCGCATCGCGTACCGCGTTGCACACCGCCTGCCAGATATTGTCGGAAGATTGCTCCACAAAGTCGGCCTGCGGGCGGTAAATTTCAATCGCCCTGCTCGCCTGGCTGACCATTCTGCCGGTCAAATCAAAGACGCCTGCACGTGCGCTGCCGGTGCCAACATCCACACCAATAAAGTAGCTCGCCATTCTTTTTCTCCCGCTCTCAGGCTTTTCGATTTTGTAATGCGATAAAGAGGATCAGCACCGCGCCCCAGAGCGCCATCGTCAGATAACTGCTGATACCCAACAAATTAAAGCCACTCTCCAGCATCTGCAGTACCACCAGCGCCAGCACCAGCCCCAGCACACGGCCAAAACCGCCGTCCGGGTTAATGCCGCCCAGCACCGACGCCAGAATGGTCACCAGAAGATAAGACTCACCGTAGCCCGCTTTCGCCGAATTGAACTTCGCCATCATCAAAATGGCGGCCGCCCAGCCCAACAGCGCGGAGATGATATAGACCGAAATCTGTACGCGAACGGTATTCACACCGCTGTAGCGGGTGGCCTGCTCGTTTGAACCAACCAGATAAAGGCTGCGCCCGAGCGTCGTGTGTTCGAGTAACACCCACAGCAGCAACGCAACAAAAATAAACAGCAACAACGCAACCGGGATGCCAAGCAGTGTGGCGTTGCCAAGGAACTGGATAGCCGCCGGAAAACCGGAGATGACCGTGCCATTTGAGAACAGAATATTCAGCCCGGAAATCAGCGTCATGGTGCCAAGGGTTGCCAGAATTGGCGAAACGCCAATCCACGCCACCAGCGCACCGTTCAGCGCGCCAATCGCCACTGCCACCAGCAGACCGGCGAGTAACGCCAGCGCCAGGAACAGCGGGTTATCCGGGTGGCTGACAATCACCGCCGCCATCACCAGCGAACAGGCGTTCGCACTGGCAATGATCGACAGATTAATACCGCCGGTCAGCATGGTGATGCCCATGCCCAGCGCCAGCATGCCCAGAATCGGCAACTGCGAGCCAATCGACTGGAAGTTAGCGATGCTGAAAAAACGGCTGCCGAGCAGCGCAGAGAAAACCAGCGCCACGACGATGATAATCACGCATTGCAAGCGGATGATGGCATCACCGGGCAGAATTCGGACGATGGATTTCATCTTATAACTCCCTCGCAAGTTTGCGTTTTTCGTTCCACGCGGTGGCGCTAATACTCACCAGAATAATCGCGCCGCTAAACACCGTGTGCCAGTAAGAGGAGACGCCCAGCAGCGTTAAGCCGTTCTGCAGAAAGGCCAGCAGCACAACGCCCAGTAGCGTACCGGTCAGCGTACCGCGCCCACCGGACATGCTGGTACCGCCAAGCACCACCGCCGCCAGTACCGTCAGCTCAAACCCCAGCAGCGAGTTGGGCGCAACAGACTGGGTAATTTGCGCCTGCACTACGGCCGCGACGCCTGCGAGAATGCCCATAAAACCGTAGACGTAGAAGTGCAGCTTCAGCAGATTCAACCCAAGGCGTGACGCGGCATCACGGTTGCCGCCCATGGCATAAATCTGGCGGCCCAGCCGGGTGTAGTTCATTAACACGGCAGTCAGGATGATGGTCGCGCCCAGACACAGCAGCGGCAGCGTCAGTCCATAGTCGTAACCATCGGCGGCGGTGAACGAGAACCAGTTGATGCCGTTCATAAACCAGTCCGGGAAACCGTACAGCCACGTTCCTTTGGTGGCATACACCAGCAGGCCGTAGTAAACATTCAGCGTGGCAATGGTAATGATGATGGCAGGCACGCGCAGCCAGTAGACCAGGAAGCCGTTGACCAGGCCCAGCAGCAGCCCGACCGCCATCGACAGCCCTAACGCCAGCGCGAAATTACCACCGTGGGCAATCACCCAACTGGCCATGGCGTATTGGGCAATGGCGGTCATCGCCGGAAACGAAATGTCGATGCCGCCGGAAATCAGCACCACAAAAAGCCCGCAGGCCAGAATCCCGAGGATGGCGTAGCTGGTGGCGACATCTGTCAGGTTGCCGAGGGAGAGAAACTCATCGGTCCGCACGCTGAGAAATATCGCCAGCGCGATCACCAACAGCCCCAGCCAGAATTCATGTTGCCCGACAAGGCGGGAAAAGGACGTGTTACGCATTGACCACCCCGGCAATTTCCTGCTCTGTGCAATGGTGCGGATTAAATTCGGCCACCAGTTCTCCCTGACGCATCACCAGCACGCGATGGCTGTTGTAGTAAGCCTCCGGGATTTCGTCACAAATCATCAGCACCGCCATCCCCTGCTCCGCCAGCTGACGGGCAATCTGGTAAATGCCCTCTTTGTTGGCGATGTCTACGCCAACCGTGGGCGAATCCAGGATCAGAATGCGCGGCTGCGTGGCAACCCATTTAGCGATGGCGATACGCTGCGCGTTGCCGCCGGAGAGCGTTTTCACCGGCAACTGTGCATCGGAGACTTTGATATTCAGCTCGCGGATCAGATCGGCCACCAGTTGCCCGGCTTTCGCGTGATCAAGCAACCCGCTGCGCGTGTGCAGCTTGTCGAACACCGTGACGATGGTGTTGTCATAAATCGACTGTTCCATGATCAGCCCCTGCGTCAGCCGGTCTTCTGACACATAACCAATGCCGTGACGAATCGCGTCATGGTTGTTACGCAGTTTCACCGGCGTGCCATTGATGCGGATCTCGCCATCTTCCGGTTTGGTCATACCAAACAGACTCATGCACAGTTCGGTACGCCCTGCGCCTAAAAGGCCAACAATCGACACGATTTCGCCGCTGCGCAGCGCCAGATTGATATCACGATATTTACCTTTGCGGCTGAGATGGCGCAGCTCCAGCATTGGCAATTGATCCACCGGTGGTTTTTCCGGCAGCGGGCTGTAGTGAAAACGCTGGCCGGTCATCAGATACGCCAGCTCGTGGCTATCCAGTTCGCTTGCCGGCCAGGTACCAATCAATTTGCCGTCGCGCATCACGCTGATACGATCGGCCACTTCCATCACTTCATCCAGACGGTGGCTGACAAACACCACGCAAATACCGGCGGCTTTCAGTTCATTGACCACGCGCAGCAAGCCATTCACTTCCTGGCGGGTAAGCGACGCGGTGGGTTCATCCATAATTACCAGCCGGGCATCGGCGGCAATCGCGCGGCAAATCGCCACCAACTGGCGGTCAGCAATAGAGAGTTTTTCTACTTTTTTATCCGGATCGAGGCGCACGCCAATGCGCGCCATCGCCGCCAGCGCCTGGGTTCGCATCGCGCGACGACGCACCCAGATATCGCCTCCGGGGAGGTAGCGGTGAATGGCGATATTTTCCGCCACGCTAAAATTAGGAAACAGCGACAGATCCTGGTAGATAACCTGAATCCCGTAGTGCGCTGAAAGCTGCGGCGTGAGCTGATGAAAAAGCTTGCCGTCGAGCGCGATGTTAGCGCCCTTTTCCGGGTGATAAACACCGGAGATAACTTTGATGATAGTGCTCTTTCCGCAGCCGTTTTGCCCCGCCAGACAGTGAACTTCGCCTTTCTCCAGCGTTAAATTCACATTATCCAGCGCCAGCACGCCCGGGAATCGCTTGCTGATATTCTCAAGAGTGATAAATGCGGTGGTGTCGGTCATCGACAATACCTCTGCCAGCGCCCGGGATGGGCGCGAGGTTAAAATCTGCGGCGGAAGAGGCCGGCCTGACGGCCGGCATTCCGGTTCCCTGGTGTGGCCTGAAAGGCTCAGAAACCGAGTGATTGTGCGTTATCTTTGGTCACTTCGAGGATCTTATTAAAACGGATCACTTTCTTATTCATATCAACATCGGCTTTGCCCAACCCATCGATAGTCAGATCGGGCGTCACTTCTTTTCCTTGCAGCAACTGATCGGCGACGGTCACCAGCGCGAAACCGGCGTCACGCGGATCCCACAGCAGCGCTTTTTTGATGTCGCCACGCATCAGATACGGCGCGGCCTGGCCCGGCATCGCGATGCCCACTACTGCCAGTTTGTCTTTTGCACGTTTCTTCTGTACGGCTTGCCCGGCGCCAATCGGCCCCAGCGAACCAAAGCCAATCACCCCTTTCATTTGCGGGTAGGTTTTCATTAAATCGAGGGTGGTGGCATAGGATTTGTCGATGCTCTCGGCAACCGGCAAACGCGAGGTCACTTCGAACATATCCGGGTATTTCTCTTTTTGATATTTGATCGCGTAGTCAGCCCAGGCATTGTGCAGCGGCACCGTCAGCGAGCCGACATAAATGGCGTAACCGCCTTTACCGCCCATATCTTTTGCCAGTTCATCGACGTTGGCCTGCGCATATTTTTCGCTGTCGATGGTTTCGATATCCCACTGACCAATTTGCTGATCCGGCGATTCATGCGTCAGTACCACAATGCCTTTGTCACGGGCTTTTTTCAGCACCGGCTCCAGCACCTTCGCATCGTTCGGCACCACGATGATGGCGTTGACGTTTTTGGCGATCAGATCTTCAATCACTTTCACTTGCTGCGCCGGATCCGGCGTTGATGGCCCGGTCTGGTACGCATTGACGTCCAGTTTTTTCGCCGCTTCGTTGACCCCGGTTTCCATGCGGTTAAACCATGGAATACCGGTAACTTTGGCAACCACCGCGATCTCATATTTTTGTGCCGCAAACGCCTGGCCGGAAACCATGCTGGCAGAAATGAGGGCTGCGCTGAGTAATGCGAGTTTGAATTTCATAGTTGTACCTTTCTTGAGGACAGAGGAAAGTCGCGGAAGGGAGGTTAGCAACGAAGGGAAGAGGCAAAACACTGCTAATTTTAAAAATGTGATATACGCCCAAATAAGTTAAATTTACGATCCACTATTGTTAATTCTAAGTTAAATACGCACGAAGATTCTCCAATAACAGCGCAAACAGTGTTAAATTCAACCTATAAATAAACATAGCATTAACAATACATTTTCATTTCCAGCTTTGTGGCCGATGTTTTTACATGGCAAAACCGCATCTCAGCCGCCAGAAATTTTTAAAATTGAGAACTGAAACGAGCAAGGCAACAACGCCAATAGCAACATTTTCAGCGTAAAACGATACTCACCTGCCAGCAGTGGCGATAACCTTGTATTCCCTGCGGCTTAATGAATAACGGAGTGTCACGATGCGCTATGCGGCTGAACTGGAAGCACTGCTTCGTACCGATTCACAGCGAATGGCGGTACTGGCAATGGTGCAGGCAACGCACGAAGGGTGCTGGACTGGTGCCGGATTTATACGCGATGCAGTTTGGGATCAATTGCACGGTTTTACGCCGCGACCGCATACCGCAGATGTGGATGTTATCTGGCATGAGCCTGCGAACACGCGCGCTGAACGCGATGCCGGGCTGGAGGCACAGTTGCGTCTGCGCTCGGGTGATGTTGCCTGGTCGGTCAAAAATCAGGCGCGTATGCACACGCGTAATGGCGATGCGCCGTACGCCTCGCTTGACGAAGCCCTGTGGCACTGGCCGGAAACGGCGACAGCCGTCGCGGTACGTTTAGACAAAGAGGAGCGCCTCGCGATTATCGCCCCTTTTGGGCTGGCGGATTTATTCTGCTTGCGTCTGCAACCGACACCCCGTTTTCAGCACGAGAAGCGGCACCTTTTCGACCAGCGTGTTGATCAAAAACGCTGGCTGACACGCTATCCAAAACTCCAGCTGTGCGGGTGACTTTCGCGAAGGGCTATGTTAATAAAAGCGCTGGTTCAACGCCTTGCGAAATAAGGGGAAGTGATGAAAACGCGTATGCTGGCGCTGGCGGCGCTGTTACTCAGCAGCCCGGTTCTGGCCGATGAGTGCGATAACGCCTCCACACAATCTCAGCTCAACAGCTGTACCGCTGGTCAATACCAGGCCGCGGATAAGAAACTTAATCAAACCTTCCAGGCCGCGCTTAAACGCGCGACGCCGCCGCAAGCGGCGATGCTGAAAAAAGCGCAGCAGAGCTGGATAACCCTGCGCGACAGCGACTGCGCGTTTGTCAGTTCTGGCGTGGAAGGTGGCAGCGCCCAGCCGATGGTGCAAAACCAGTGCCTGACAGATAAAACCAACGAACGTGAAGCCTGGCTGGCATCGCTGCTGCAATGTGGCGAAGGTGATCTGAGCTGCCCATTACCGCCGGGCCATTAACGCACGCGGATGCCTTCGATGATCATGTGCTGAACGTTTTCCACCGCGCGCTGAAAGAAAGCCTCATCCTGCAGGGTCGAGCCGGTGACCGCTTCCACCTGGGTTGCGAAATCGGCGTAATGCTGCGTTGAGGCCCAAATCATAAAGATAAGATGATGCGGGTCGACAGCGGCGAGTTTGCCGCTGGCTACCCAGCCCGCAATAATCGCCGATTTATCGTCAATTAAGGTTTTCAAACTGCCGGTCAGTTCCGCTTTCAGCAGCGGCGCGCCCTGGAGCATCTCCTGGCAAAACAGTTTTGATGCCTGGGGATGGTCGCGCGAAACTTCCATCTTTAAACGGATGTATTCGCGAATGGCCGCCAGCGGTGCGAAATCCTCGCGAAACGCTTTCAGCGGCGCTAACCAGATATCGAGGATCTGGCGCAACACGGCGATATAAAGCGCCTCTTTCGACGGGTAGTAATAAAGCAAATTGGTCTTCGATACGCCCGCCAGCTCCGCTACCTGTTCGAGGCGCGCGCCATGAAAACCAAGCCGGGAAAAGAGCTCCAGTGCTGCGGTTAAAATCGCCTGCCGCTTTTCACTCACCGCGCGCTTGCGTTTGCCCGCGCCACTCGCTGCATCCTGTGCCATCACTCACTCCTTCTCCTTCACTATCACGACTCCTGCTCTGCCTCAGTTGCGGCGGCGGAAGTAGATGTTTTTTTCTTTTTCAGCTTCAGCTCACTCACCAGCACGCCAAGCACAATCAACGCGCCGCCCAAAAGTGCTAACAGCGGTAAGCGCTCGCCAGCAATGCGACCAAAAATTCCGGCCCACACTGGCTCGCCAGTATAAATAACCGTGGCGCGGGTTGGTGACACGCTGCGCTGCGCCCAGTTCATTACCACCTGGATAATGGCGCTAAAAATACCCAATCCCAGCGCGACCAGTAACAAACTTGTTGTCAGTGGCGGTATGGTTTCTCCGGCAGGCACCATGGCGGTAAAAGACACCAGCGATGCGGTGAGCAACTGCACTACCGTCACCCGGCGAACATCGACTTTTCCGGCCCAGGCACTGATCAGAATAATTTCGGCGGCAATCGCCAGCGCGCTGGCAAGAGTAATTATTTCCCCCTCACCGAGCGCCAGCATGTTCCCCTCCGGCCCGGCGAGCAACAGCAAGCCGGTAAACGCCAGCGCAATGCCAACACAGGACATGAATCCCGGCAACCGCCCCAGGCACAGCCACTGTAATAGCGGCACCAGAGGCACATACATGGCGGTAATAAAGGCGGATTTGCTGCTGGAAATAGACTGAAGCCCCCAGGTTTGCAGACTGTAACCCAGCGCGATAGCAACGCCGATGACGACTCCCGCCTTCACTTCAAGCCAGGTTAAACCACGCAGAATATTCACAGAGAGCATACCCACCGCCAGCGCGGCAGTGGCAAAGCGCAGGCCAACGAAGAAAAACGGCCCGCTCATCGTTACGGCGTATTGCACGGCGAGAAACGTACCACCCCAGAACATGGTGATAAGGATCAGCAGCGCTTCCTGAGGTTTTACGGAGAAGGCGTAACGGGAGAGAGACATATCACAACCGGCAACAGGGGAAAAACGCTAGTGTGCGTTGGCTTCGCAGACGGTGCAAGAATAAAAAAACCGCCGGGTCTCCCCGGCGGCGGGCGTGGTTGACAACCGGTCAGAGCTGCCAGCCGCCATTGTTAGCTGCTGTTGCGGCTACCATGGCTATTTTTGCCCCCTTTTTTACCGGCTTCTGAGGCGCGCTGGGGATCGTTTTTGAAATTCCCCCCGCTCTGCTGGCCACCTTTACGGCCTGCTGCTGATGCTCTTTCACGGTCTTCAGCAAAGTTACCTGATCCACCACGATGGTTTGCCATGCTTACCTCCAGATGAGTGAAATATCAGACATCATACTGCGTTCAGTAAAAGAGGATTCTTTCACCGCACGGTGCAAAGGCAGAGCCTTTATCTGCGCCGTGTGGAACTAAGCCTAGTGGAAGGAAAGCATTCAGCCAGTGAATGGTAATATTCTGCAACAGCTTGCGCTGCCAATAGCCCTCCTTCCCTAAGCGAAACCGATAACTTCCTCTTAACTCGCCAAAAATCTGTCGCGTTTATATGTGACAAATTGTAAGTGCCAGAGTTTTATTTTTTAAATTGTTATTTATCAAAGAAATGGCGCTCTCATTTGCACTCTGGCTATCACGTCATACGCTTAAAAAGAACGCAGCGATCTGCTGCCGTAAATCATCAAATAAGGAGTGAGGCAAATGGCCAAAGTATTGGTGCTTTATTATTCAATGTATGGACATATTGAAACGATGGCGCATGCCGTTGCCGAAGGTGCGCAAAAAGTGAATGGCGCGGATGTGGTCATCAAACGCGTACCGGAAACCATGCCGGCAGAATTATTTTTGAAATCAGGCGGTAAGACGCAAAA
This sequence comes from Kosakonia sp. PSU_27, assembly GCF_039409795.1. Classification (NCBI taxonomy): domain Bacteria; kingdom Pseudomonadati; phylum Pseudomonadota; class Gammaproteobacteria; order Enterobacterales; family Enterobacteriaceae; genus Kosakonia; species Kosakonia sp. PSU_27. Next base: position 397,464 of record NZ_JBCIVK010000004.1, read on the forward strand.
TGCGCCAGTCGCCACGCCGCAAGAGTTGGCTGACTACGACGCCATCATTTTTGGTACTCCGACGCGCTTCGGCAATATGTCCGGACAGATGCGAACGTTCCTTGATCAGACTGGTGGGTTGTGGGCCTCGGGCGCGTTGTACGGCAAGCTGGCGAGCGTCTTCAGCTCCACCGGCACCGGCGGCGGCCAGGAACATACAATCTCCTCAACCTGGACTACCCTTGCACATCATGGGATGGTGATTGTGCCGATTGGCTACGCTGCCCAGGAGTTGTTCGATATTACGCAGGTTCGCGGAGGCACACCTTATGGCGCAACAACCATTGCCGGTGCCGACGGTTCCCGACAGCCCAGTGATGAAGAGCTGGCAATTGCCCGTTATCAGGGCGAATACGTTGCGGGCCTGGCAGTAAAACTCAACGGTTAACCTTCCACAGGAGGAGAGAGATGCCAACTCAAGAAGCAAAAGCCCATCGCGTTGGTGAATGGGCAAGTTTACGTAATACGTCGCCGGAAATTGCCGAGGCGATCTTCGAACTCGCCGATTATGACGAAAAGCTGGCAGAGAAAATCTGGGAGGAAGGCAGCGATGAAGTGTTGCTGCGCGCCTTTGAAAAAACCGATAAAGATTCTCTTTTCTGGGGCGAGCAAACCATAGAACGGCAAAATGTGTAGCATCCGGCTCCCCCACTATTGCGGGGGAGCACTTCGTTTCGCTTATTTCGCCGCGTCGCGCATTACCGCGTTGAACTTATCAATCGGACAGAACCCATCTTTATCTACCGGGCAGCCGTTTAAGGCCAGCGTGACACGCTGTGCCGGGGATTTCAGGGTTAATGCTTCGGCTTTGCGCAGCTGATCGCGGCTCTGATAAACATATTCAATCTTCATCAGATCGCGATTACCCGCCGTGTCATGCCAGCGCTGGAAAACGATCTTCCCACCAATCGGCGTACGTTCGTTCTGGTCATGCAGTTGATAAGGTTTGAAATCGAGCGCCGTGAGCAACGAGGCGATATTGGAGTCATGCCCCACCAGCAGGGTCAGTTTTGGCGCCCGGCCAGCCTCTTCCACCAGCGTTTTGTCGATGTATTTCACCAGCGGTTTTGCCACGTTACGCGCCACTTCCGGCGAGGTGAACAAGGTATCCTGGTAGCTATTTTTCAGTTTCGACAAAATATTCCATTGCTGATCGGTTTTGATTTCGCCCCACGCCACCCGGTCCATAGGGAACCCTTCGTAGTACTGCAAGGTGAACGCATCCACCAGCGAGTTCCCCACTTTCAGTGGCCCGGAAACACCCGGCTCCTGCTGATATTTCGCGCTGAAGGTATCGGTGCTATCTGCCAGTGAGCATTGTTGTTTCTCTTTACAGGCCGGTGACTGCTGATAGCGGGTGATTTTTTCCAGCAGTTTATAGCTCTCTGCCAGCGCATAGTGCTGGCGCTGAGTTTCCATCGCTTTTACCGCCTGCTGGCCAAACGCGGCAGACTCGTCCGTGATCACCGGATTAAAGGTCGGATCCATGGTGCCCATTTTTTCCTGGTGATGTACCGGGACATCACAGCCAGGAAACGCGCCATTGATAAAGAACTGCGCCGTCGCGACAGTGCGTTGCAGACTGTTAGCCCAGGCGTAAACACTTTCTGACGACGGGCACTCTCCCGCCGCAATGAGCTTCTGCTCCGCGAGCCATTCGCGCATATAGTGCCCCATATACACTTCCAGCACGCCGCCTTTGGTGGTCAGCTCCCCGCCGGGCACATCCCACTCGGGCCATTTGTTGGGTGTTGATTGTTCCAGCACGCTGCCATTATTCGCCAGCGGTGCACGTAAGTTATGACGACTCATGATCAACACTTGTTGTAACTGATAACCCTGTGGTGCCGTTTGCGCCATCGCGGCGGGGAGTGCCATGGTGGCGGCAAGTGCGCTAAGCCAAAAAACCGTTTTCATTATGCTTTCCTTATTTTTCTACCCGAAATTAGATTGTGACACATTCATGACATCTCACTCGCATAAGATCTGCGGAGTGTGCACTGGCGCAAAAAGCGGTGTGAAGCCGCGCGATGTGGTTTTATAATTAAACCGCTAACCGGAGAACCGCGATGAAACGTACCCGCTTTGAAGAAACTTTCTGCCCTGTTGCTCGTTCACTGAATATTATTGGCGACTGGTGGTCGTTACTCATTGTGCGTGATGCACTAGCAGGCGTGACGCGGTTTGGCGAATTCCAGAAAAACCTGGGTATTGCCAAAAACATGCTGACTGCACGTCTTAAATTGCTGGTGGATGAAGGGATTTTGCGCACGCAACCAGCCTCTGACGGCAGCGCCTGGCAGGAGTATGTGTTGACGGAAAAAGGCCGTTCCCTGCAAACGGTGCTTGTCGCTCTTTCCCAATGGGGACAGGAGTGGTTGTTCGGGCAGGATGAGCCCGCCAGCGTGCTGGTCGATAGCCAAACGCATCGGCCCTTACAAAAACTGGCTCTGCGCGCCGAGGATGGCCGTGAGTTGCAGCCAGAGGACGTGCGGCTGCGAACTGCCAAACTCTGACAATTCAATCTGTTACCTCAAACAATTATCAAATCGCACTTTTTGCCGCCTTATTTGGTTGCATTATAAAACCAAATATCGGAAGCTCAATTTAGTTTTATGATAAAACCATTTAACAACGAGGTAAGAGAAAATGACAACTGCCCTGATTACCGGCGCCTCTTCAGGGATTGGCGCCATTTATGCCGACCGTTTTGCGGCTCGTGGTTACGACTTGCTGCTGGTTGCGCGTCGCGGCGATCGCTTACAAGCACTTGCCGACGATTTGCAGCATCGCCATGGCGTAAAAATCAGCACACTGGTTGCCGATCTCAGCAAGGCTGAAGGAATCGAGCAGGTTGAAACGGTTTTACGTGACGATACGACGATAAGTCTGCTGGTGAACAATGCCGGTGCAGCCAATCTTGCCCCTATCCTCAGCAGCGGTGCCGATCAACACGAAGCCATCAACACGCTGAATACCACGGCGCTAATGCGTCTGACACTGGCAGCGTTGCCGCGTTTTGTGGAAAACAACCAAGGAACCATTATTAATATTGCTTCAGTCGTTGCTTTTCATGCTCGTGCAGGCAGCGCGGTCTACAGCGCGACGAAAGCCTGGGTACTTAATTTCACCCGTGGTTTGCAGGAGGAGTTTGCCGGAAGTAATCTTCGCATTCAGGCCGTACTGCCAGCCGCGACCGCGACCGAAATTTGGGGGCATTCCGGTATTACACTTGATGCGCTACCCGAAGGCTCGGTAATGACCAGCGAAGATTTGGTCGATGCGGCACTGGCAGGTCTTGACCAGGGAGAACTGGTCACGATTCCGCCAGTCGAGGATTTACAACTGTGGGATAACTGGGAAGCAGCGCGGCTGGCGCTGTTTAGCGCTTCGCGCAATGGTAAACCTGCCTCACGCTACGCGCGCGATTAACATATACCGGTAGTTGGTAAATAAAGTGGAGCCACTGGCTGGCTCCGCTTGATTACTCAGTAAAAACTCGCGCGGGTGGCGATCGTCATATGCGTCTCCGCATCCCCGGAGTTTGCCGGGGTGACATTGAAGTGACAAAGAACCGGAACTAGCCTTTCGTCGTACTGGCATTCACTCATCGCAGTGAAATTAAACCGGGCATCAAGCGCAGATTCATTGACCATCGTATAATCAAGCGGTTTATTGACGCTATCAGGGTAGTGAATGCTGGTTGAGGAGGCGACGAGATCGCCAGAGTAATATTGCACCTTTTTGATATTGCCATCAGTGTCGTAGAAATGATCGGCAATTTTTAGTGTCCGCAGCATTGTCTCGCCCAGCAGGCCTTGCGCATTGGTTTTATAATCAAGATGCCCCTCACTATCATCACGACTCATTAAATTACATTTTTCATCCAGCCCAAAAGCGACAGGTTTGCCATTAAATGTCCCTTTTAACGCTTTTCCTTCATGGGCCAAATTCATATGGCTGTTATCGGACTTACCATCGCGACGTAACGCCTGTACGCAGCCCTCGGCAGATAACGCCACATGGAGAGTATAAACTTCGTTGCCTTTATCATCGGTTCCAGTGGAATCGATGGTTTTGACATGTCCTTTGATCGGGTTGAAATCGAGCAGTGTCGACAGATTTAACAGTACCGGAATATAGGTTTGCTGCGCGCAGGCTACCGTGGTGGTGAACCCAAGCGAGAGGGCCAACAAATAAGAGCAAATTTTCACTTCTGCCATCCTTTGACATGAAAGTGAAAAGAGTAACAAATGCGGATGATTCAGCAAGACCAGAAAGAGGAAAACCTGAAGGCAAAAAAGCCAGAGTGGCTAAAAAGCGGTTAATATGTCCGCGCATGTTGATGATCGTCAAAAACATTCCTGCTCCAGGTACGGCAGCACAGATTAATTACACCTCGTCACCTTTTCGTAAAAAACGAAAAGAAGTGCTAAACGCGTAAAATAATATACCGCCAATTCATCCGGACAATTCAACCAGGCTCTTTCCATAATTCGACGCGATTGCGACCCTTATTTTTTGCAATATAGAGCGCCTCATCAGCGACCTGAATTAAACGTTCGTAATCAGGGTGACCACTATACATTGCCGCCCCGATAGAGAGAGACAATGCAATATTATCCCCAGAAGGCGAAACAACCGTGATCTTTTCAACACGGCTACGGATGCGCTCAGCAATACGCAAAGTATCAAACTCCGTCGCCTCGGTTAAAATAATGACAAACTCATCACCACCGTAACGAAAAACATAATCACTGCTGCGCACATTATCATAGAAAGCGCTGGAGACTTTGCGTAAAATCTCATCGCCAGTATGATGCCCCCATGTATCGTTAATCTGTTTAAACTTATCAACGTCAATAATTAATACAGACAACGGTGTATTCATGCGCTTGGCATGTGCAATTTCGCGTTTAAATATCGTGGGCAAGAAGCGTCGATTAAGAAGTTTAGTTAGCACATCCATTCCGACTTCATGCCGGGAAACTTCCTCAAACAACTCACGTAACATGGTAATAATCTGCGAAACGGTGTTTCTTATTTGAATTAAAAATTTTATGCGCAGTGTTCGGTTACTTAATGCTCTGGGTGTATTGCGCGTATTGCGGAATACTTCATCCAGGTCCTGAATGAGGCGTGAGATATGTCCCACTTCGGCAATACCGCTAAAATAGTGGCGGCCTTTATGGTTAAACCACAGGCCAAAGTCTGACTGACTGAAAGTCAGGCTATTACCCAAATCAGCATCCAAAATGATTTTGTAGATAAGATCAATTTCCCAGCTTAGCAACGCAGCGGTCTGACGTTCCTTCTCTTCTTCTGCGTTCTCAAGCAAAGTGAATATGCGATAATTCTCATCTTCTTTCGCAGAATTGTGTTCAGTAAAGGTAAAAGCTCGTGACATCACTTCCATGGCAAGATCAATACTGTTAATGGCGTAATGGTAAACTTCAAGTTTCTCTGCTGGGCTGTGAGTTGACGAATTGATCACCGGAAAGAGTATTTTTTTAAGAACCCGGAAGCCCATTTCGACGATTTCAACCGAAATACCAATGCGCGCATGTATGGAAGCAACGTGTTGCTGAACGGCGATAACCTTATCGATATCATCGACCTGGCAAGTCAACACATCGATAATCCACGTCTCCAGCGCACTTTTAAGGCGTCTTTCTACTTGATCATTGGAAAGGAACTCCTCCGCATGAGGGTCAATCAGAACGATACGGTAGAATTCCTGGCTCAGAATATGCGCATGCGTTTTGCCAACTTCTGCAACTAAAAAACGAATACGTTCATCTGTTTTATCAATGAGATGAGTCCACTCGCTTTTAATCAATTTAAGATAATTTTCCATTACTTAAACCCTTACGATAGTTAACGCGCTCTCTGCTTGCCCTCATCAGTGTGCTGAATATCGCAAGCCGGAAACTCACAACAAACGTTGAATGTTCTCCAGTCTTTTTTAAAAAACGAAATAATATGTCAAGAAAAAAACGATCGACAAGATAAAAAAATAAACATTACCTGAAATGCATCACTAACATCTCAATCATTTAAAAGAACAAAATCAAGTAATGCACCCAAGAAGTATAGACTGCAAATACGCAATTACAATCCACCCTGTAACTAACCTTATCTTATTACAAGGTCTTATTTAAGATTATTTAATTACAGGTTCCTCTCCTGACTACCTATAATCCAGGAATTATCTCCCGAATTATTCAATACGATATCGAGCAAACACATGAAGATTTATACGATCAGTGACGATGTTTATTTCCAGAATGGAATTATTTCATTAGCCAAGTCGAAGGGATGGGACATAGTTGCACATGAGTTAGATTCCTCTCTTACTAACCAACTAACACCTGATGACGTCGTAATCCTTCATCTGGATGTAAAGAACAGCACCTATGCGAAAGCAATCTCACCGCTTAATAAAGTCTGTAAATTACTGGTTATTTTAGGTGCAGCGAGAGATATTGTGATTAATGATGCTGATCTGGTCATCAAATCCAGGGACTCGCTTCTTGAAATAAGTCGAGCTATTAGAGCTATGGCAAAGAAGAAAAAAGAACTTTCGATCAAAGAGAGTGACCTCAGTGATATCGAGAATATTATTCTCAAAGAATCACTAAAAGGCAAAAACATCCACCTGATAGCTAAAACACTCAATATACCGCCAAAAAGAGTTTACGCTTACCGCAACAAGGCGTGCAAAAAATTGGGAGGGAAAAAAATAAGTGACCTACTTCTGATAAGGGATAAACTACTTGAAGAATCATCAACGTTTTTCACCTCACCTACCAGTATAAGAGAACTGGATTACAGCTTTTAAAACATGCAAGCAAAAGATTATTACCGCCTGTAGTGATATTGATGCTACAGGCGGTTTATTTCTATCACCAGAGATGAGTCTGTTTGTCGATCGTCCCCCAACGGAAGTACATGTCACACGCCATCAGAAAATCCCGATGCCAAAGCGCATAAACGTGCAAATAGTTAAAGCCAATGCAAGGTAAAAAACAGATCAGAAAATAGATCTCAAACCAGATTTGCCATCCGGACCATGCCAGCAGCATACTAACGAAAATGATCCATACAAACTCTATGAGCAGTAACAGAAGAATTCTCAACCAAAAAGGTTTGTCATAGAATGCAGGCCATGGCAATGAAACTGAAAAGTAAAAATCAATTTCTTTTAAAAACAGCCTACCGAGAAAGATATAACGTTTCGACAACAGTGTAAAAAGCAGATTCATCGTCAAAACAATACAACACGCAATAAACATTGCGATCACTACCCTGGCAGAGAAAACGCCTGCCCGCTGCGAAAAATCCGCCTCATGTTTCAAAGGCGAAATCGTCAGCAAATTTAAAGCGACACCAAGTAAAAGATAGGCAAAAATATAGCGATAAAGGTGTCTATACTTCACCTTTTTAACCGCTGCTGTTGCTACCTGCTTAATATAACTGGTCCTTAAGTTCCGAAACACACCGTAAATAAAAATCGGTGAAATTGCCAGCAAAGGAATCAGTACATACATTGCTGGATGAACTAAAAAACTGCTCCATATGATTAACCAAAAAACGACAGTAAATAAAATACTGGCAATAAATGGGTGAGAAAACGATGCTTCTGTTTTGCTAAGTTTACTCCCAGAAAAAAAAGAAAAGTCAATTGCTTTTGTAACGCATTTGTATGCCCAAAAAGCTTTAAGTTCATAAATTGAGTTAAAGAATAAAATACCTATAATACCGCTGAGATAATAAGTGTCATTCTGATTAAACTTATAGCCATTATTTTTCCAATAAAAACCAATCATAATAAAAACGACAACGAAGAGAAACGGCAGTATTTTTTTGTCCTGAATGCGTATAAATTTGAGATAGTCTGGAATCACAATAGCACCATTATATTTAAAATAATCCCCTGCAATGCAATGTCATCTCAGGTTTAAAGTTTACAAAATCCATTAATACTTTCCCAAGATAAGCTTTATTGCTAATTTCGATAAATAAGGTCGGTCTTTTATTTCCTAAAAAAAGCGACATGGAATCCGCCCATTTAACAGTATGTGTCAAATGCAAGGAGAGGTTTTCTTTGATCTTTACTGGTTCAGTTTCTGCCCTCCCCGTCACATTCATGACGACATCGTGCTGGGGTGGGCAAATTTCAGCGTCAGACAGATATTTGCGCATTAAGGGTACGCCTTCGGCCATCAAACGCGTGTGCCAGGCACCGCTTACGCCAAGCTTCACAGGCTCATGGCCAGCAGCACGGAGCTGACGTGAGAACTCATTAAGAGCATCTATCGTTCCGCCAACCACTTGCTGCCGGTGGCTATTATCACAACTGATATCGATTGGTAGCTCAGATTCATTAATCATTTGACTGAGAGCGGTATTATCTATGCCTTTTACCGCCAACATATAGCCTTTGTATTTTTTACTAACCTCATCCATCACCTGCGAACGAAGATGGATCAGGCGGAACAAATTTTCCAGTGTTACTGCTCCGGCAGCATAAAGAGCGCTATATTCTCCGACACTATGCCCGCATGAACCTGTAACGCGCATGTCCCCAAGTTTGTCTTTACAAAGGGTGTAGAGCGTTATATTCATCGCGGTTACAGCAATTTGTTGCACCGTAGTCTGTATCAAGCGATTCATTGGTCCTTTTAGACATAATCGCCTAATATCCATACCCGAAATATCACTGGCGCAATCCCAGATAGCACATGTTGTTTGATTTATATTCCATAAATCTGCCCCCATACCGATAACAGGATTACCCTGGCCAGCAAAAAGAAAAACAACAGGCTGTGAAGTCTTATTTAAATCCATAGATAATATCCTTATAAATGATATTCAAACCCCAGATACAAACCAATCGTTCTACCAAAGTGGGAGAATTCAGCATCTCTTGAGCCAAATGCTGAAAACATACCAGCATAACCTTCCACTTTTCCGTCAAAATAATTAAGCGGTGTTGAGTAGTGCACACCTACTAACGAACTGTAATCCATCATATTGGTAATAATATAAGGTTGCAGGCTAGAGCCACCTTTGAATGCTAAACTTGCATACGCATTAATGTAGTGTTTTCCCTGTAGGTTTCCTTTATTTGCAACATTACTAATTTCTGCCCCCATAAGGTATTTATACGCGTCAAACACCTGATCTAATACAGCATACTGATTTTTGGTATTGAGGTAATCGACAAAATTCATTTGCTGGTACCACTCACGTGCAGAATATCCTTCGCTTTGAAAGTAGTATTCCATGCCAAACAAACTAAAGTTATCGGTTGTGTACTGCCCCCCTATCGCCAGCTCAATACCCTGTTTATTTTCGGTGGCATAGAGCGAAGAAGGGAAAGCGTAATTTTGCACCGCAGCAGCCCTTTGCTGTGAAAAATGCCGCCATTGCTGGGATGAGTGCAAGGCAATCTCGGCATTGATAATCCATTGTGGTGTGTAATTAAAGCTGTCAGCTAAAGCAACAGAGCGAGATTCTCCTGACATCACATTAATTGACGGCGTATGATTTTTAAGACGATATTCTGTATAACTTAACAGATAGCGTTCACTGGAATTAGAGCGTTGATCAGCAGACCAATTGCCTGACGACTCATAGCGCTTATTTATTCGTGCTAATCGAGGTGCGACAGTGAAAGCCAGACCGTAATCCCTTGTATCATGAATAAGGCTCGCTCCCCAAAATGATTCAGCATAAACCGATTTCATTGCCGGAGTATAAAGGCGGTCATTTTTGAATCCCGCATAGTAATTAGTTAGCAGAGCCGATGGCGATTTAAGAAAGAAAATACCCGGTTTATCTCTGAGCTTACCGACTTCCAGACGAATGTTGTCAGAGGCTATAAACGTAAGTTTAACCTGATTAAGTAGCATTCGTGAACGATGGTTATCCTTATCAAACTTACCAGGCGCTTGCCATGGATAATAAGTTAATCCATAAAGTGATAGATCTAAATTAAGCCGTTCCTCAATAAGCGAACAATCACTGCTGAATTTCACACCTGCGCTATTATTAACATTATCTTTTACATAGGCGTTCTTACCTTCAATATTCCATATCGATGGTTTCTTTTTTGTATAAGAGCCTTGTAACGATAGCGTGACATCAGCATTTTTTTGTATATCTGAACCAGAAAGACAATTTGCAAAGAGACTAACAGGTAACAATATTAATGACAAAGTCACCAGATTTATGCGGCAACTCACTTAACACCTCGCTGGATATATTCCCGGGTAAAGTTAGATTCCGGTAAAGACTCGAACCTGACATCGTTGTACTCCATAACAGAATAACCTTTACTATGCTTTGCATCTCGCACAATGATTTTCATTGGTCGCATTTCCCCCAGTACCATTTGAAAATTTTGGTACTGGACTGTTTTAAGCAGTCTATCGTCCATCGAATAATAAGATGCCTGATATGGGTGATAATTATCTTTTTCAACCAGATAGATAATTTTTGGGTATGTCACTGCATCCGATTTACGCAGTAAGACGAGTTCGTAGCAGATCGATTCCCCGCAGGGCCTATCTCCCGTCAGCGTTGCGCTATAGGAATATTCAAAGTTGGTCACGATTACGTCACCATTTGAAATCTGTCCGACCAATCTTTGTTCTCTCGATATAGGTATAGGACGTCGAAGGGTTGGCGTATAAAACCAAAGATCATACCAATCAGATAGCATGATATTACCCTTATCCCTTGGCGGATAAATAAACCGAGCTAATGAGCGAGCATCAGCCGGCATTCCTTTTTCAGGCTTCATAAATCGCATCGAGATATCAAGGATCTGTTTATTTTCTTCTTTTTCTACACCATCTTTGTACTCAAGCACTGTAACGGTATATCGAAAAGGTTTATTGGGTGAGCGAATTTCGTCAGCTCGCCGAATAATATCCAGCGCACCGACCGCAGCTATCGCACTGGCATTTGCCATCATAAAAATAACAGACACAATAATGGTTCGAAAACTAGCGGCACCAATCATACTCAGCCTTAAGAAAATTTAAATGCATCTGATATATTTAACCGGGATGCACGCAACGCAGGTAATATTGACGCTAACGAGGAGGTTAGTACAGGTAATACAAACGTTAGCCATATCAACCCGGCGTTATTAGTTTTAATGAAAGCAGTATAACCTTGCGTTTGCCCAGGAGAGGGAGGCATGGCAATACCATGTAGATTAATGATACCTGCTAGAATAAAGCCGATGGCAAGACTACCTATCGCACCGAGGATCCCAATATATATGCCTTCCAGCAGGAATAACCGCGAAACATGAAATGGCTGTAAACCTATAGCCCGTAGCGTGGTGATTTCTCGTGTACGCTCTATAATATTCATCGTCATCGCATTACTAATCATAAATATTACGATAAGGACCACGATGAGCTTAATGAAGAAATAAATACCAGAGAGTAATCCCTCCACTTGCTGATAAAAAATAGAAGTATCTTTCCAACTTTTAACGATCAATGGCAAATGATGTTCATCAATAAAATGCCGCAAATTTTTAATAAAAAGATCTGTATTATCTTTTTTAAGCAAGATTAATACTTTACTTACACCATCTGTACCCATCAATTTTTGTGCTGTCGCCAAAGGCATTTTCATCGCAACATCATCATAATCTTTAATTCCTGAGGAAAAGATGCCACGTAATTTCAATGAAAGTGCGCCCTGACCGCCATGGGTGTTGACTGTCATTATATCAAGCCAGTCACCGTAATTCGCATTTAGCGTTGCGGCAAGTCCTTCCCCGAGGGTAACTTCATTGGTTTTCACTCGCGATAAATCACTCCCAGAAATAATTTTATCGAATGAACCGAGCTTTAATGATGGCAACGGTTCCACACCAAACCCTGAAAAAAAACTGGAGGTTTCATTTTCGTATTGTGATACAACGCCGCTAAACTCCAGTTGTCCTGAAATAGTTGAAATATCATCAGTTAACCCATGATCGCTGAGGATTTCTTTTTTCAGGTTTGCATAATCTGCAATCAGGCTGCGGCTTTTATTAGATGTCTCAAAATATTTTGGATTATAGATCTGTACGTGTCCGATATTTGTTCGAATCGTCTGTTCCTTCAAAATCCAAAAAGAATAGTCAATAAATCCACCATATAAAAAAATAGACACGCCACCCAGCATTATGGCAATCATTGTTGAAAGTGTTCTTTTTTTATGCCGGAACAAATTCAAAAAAGAGAACTTTGCATCTCTGAATTTAAAAAACAGACAATAAAGGACAAAACAGATTATCACAACAACAGCTATATTCATTAAAGGCATATGCATGGAGATCTACTCACCTTTGAGTAATGGAATAACAACCTGGGTAACTTCATTCATATCCCACTCTGGTTCAGCGTGGAATTTAGTATTCAGGTACTTCGCATCCCCAGAACTTTTCGCCTTTATTTTTTTCATTAGCAATTCAGCCTGCTGAGGCTGATTGCAACTTACCAGGGCTCTATAACGCATATATTCGATATGATTTACAATATCTTGGTCGAAAACATTTTTTCCTTTTAATAACTGCTCGGTATCATCGAGTGTTATCACGCAACGTCCTATGACAGCAGGTAAATACGCGTCGATGCGCGCGCGTAGATATCTAATACGGGGATTTTCTTCATGTGTATCTACTGCTTCATCAAGATAAAAAAAGCCCGTTTTCGCATATTCCGAAGCATGGATAAAATCATTAACAGCCGAAAAATGATTCGCCTGGCGTAACATTCCGTAGGAATAAAAAATCTGCGATGTAACGTTCTTCGTTTTTTCAAACTCCTGAAAAAGCGCCTGTGTCGTTTTCGCTAACGCATCGGATTGCTCAGGAAGGCCGTGCTGTATCACTTTATCGACCTCCGGAGCAGTCATCGCATCAACACTATTCGCTACCACCGTACAGGCCAACCCCACCCAGAGTGGCCAATAATACTTATGCACCTGAGCCATGTACTAACACTCCATCTTTAATTTCAATTACCCTCCCGGCCCTGTCTCTAAGCTGGGTTGAATGCGTGGAAATAACAAATGTGGTGCCGGTCTGCTGATTTATTTTCATTAACAAATCTAAAATGGCTTCCCCTGTTGTTAAGTCCAGATTGCCGGTCGGTTCATCGGCGACGACGACTTTGGGATCATGCGCAAGCGCGCGGGCGATCGCAACGCGCTGCTGCTGCCCTCCCGATAACTGACCAGGTTTTCGATCAACTAAATGGCCGAGCCCCACGCTGTCCAGGAAATGTAAAGCGCGCTCTTTTGCTTCTTTCTTATTGAAATGTGCATTCAGAATAAGTGGATAAAAAACGTTATCAAAAACACTGAGTACCGGAATGAGGTTAAAAAACTGGAAAATAAATCCTAAGTACTTGCTTCGTACATACGCCAACTGTTTTTCGGGCATTTCATTAAGAACATGATTAAGAAACATGACAGTCCCCCCGGATGGCGTATCGATGCCAGAAAGGATATTGAGCAACGTGCTTTTCCCACTACCGGAAGGCCCACACAGCGCCACAAACTCACCTTTATTAATTTCAAGGTTAATATTTTTAAGCGCATCAACCTTATTTTCACCAGAACCAAAATGCTTATAAATATCCTGCATAAATATTGCTGGAACTTCTTTTATTGTGTTGCTCATCAATCACAACTCCGCCGAAAAGCAGGTATCAAAATAGCTATACCCGCCGAAATTATCAGCTAATATTGTGCGCATCTTTTTTGAAATACCCTTGTTATTTAGTAGATATTCCCAACTCAGCGCAGGTGTAAGACAACCACTCGCCCCATAAATATCGTTCAGATCGATAAAATCAATGCCAGTTTGCTGCGTTACTCGCATGATATTATCTTTCCTGGCCGAAAAGGTAAGCAAATCACCTTCCGACAGGTCCTTCATCATCTCACGTTGAATGTCATCAAGATTATTGTTAGCAGCATAATTACCGCAACTCACTCTTAGTGCACTTTCGCGCAAACTAAAAATAAAACATCCTGTCCGTTCGACAGAGAGTTGCATGCCATTTTTTTGCTTCGATTTGGCGCCACCTTTCATACCAAAGATATCTTCATCCGAAAAAACCAATACAGGGATCGCTCTGTATGCTCCGCATATCACGACAAAATCGAAAACTTTCCAGTGTAGATAATCTTGTGCCAGTTGCATTGCCTGTACTAATGCAAATTTCTCCCCACGAACTTTGCAAGTTACGTTTTTGATAGAGAATTTCTTTAATATATTTTTAGGCAACGTATCAATAATCGAAGTATGCAGCGCGCTGGTAATATTTTCAAAAACAGAGGATTCTCCCCATGCATCAATATAAATAAAAGCAGTACGCGACTTAAGCAATAACATACGATCTCTTGGGGTCATCTGTTGTAATGCAACATCAGCAGCTTGCTCCATGGATTCTATATAATCCATATAACGCGGTTTACGTATCATTTCCCGCGCATAAGTTTCTTTATCAGTGCCGAATCGCTTAAACGCCCAGCCGCTTGCGGAAGTAGATTTAAGAGCCTGATTATACAAGTGCGATTCCCAGGCATTTAACCAGTGAGGTGCATAAAAATAGAACTTATCGTCTGGTTCCAGAAGTGAAAATGACGACAGATATATCTCATTTTTCATATCTACTAATCTCAAACACGGGTATCTGACATGACAACACCGATAATTGACCCATCAACACCAAGGCCCGTCTTCAGCAAATGTTTTTTTTCATGTTTAATGGCGCCGATGTCCGTCAACAGCTGACTTGCTATCTCTTCAATAATGTCATCGTTACTTACCGGAGTAAGTAATTCGCCTTGGCGGAGGGAGTGTTCACCAATAATCAAATCGACGATCCCTGAACCTGTTGTGGTGTAACCCAGTTGTCCTTTATAAGCGAGAACAGGAACAGGTTGCTTCTCTGAAAGCATTGCGATTGCTTTGGCTTCTGCCTTATCACTGTTTGACGAACCATTGCCATGAGGAATAATTGCGCATAAATCACCGGGACCAATATTTGCTTCATCTAATATTTTACTGATTACTTTAATAATATTAGAGCTTAACCAGGCTGAATCATTACTGCGGCTCGCGCTAATTTGCGCATATGCAGATTTGAGCCGCACCCCACCGTTTAATCCTCTGGCCTGCCGATGTTTTTTGCTCTCGAGTAATATGACGCCGAATCCCTCTGAAAATAAAACTGATCTGCTGTTTTGACCAAATGGCTGTACTGATTCGCTATCAAGCATTGATTGGTTTTCAAGAAACCAGATATCCTGCGTTTTAATTTTTGAACAATTAATTACGCAAACAAGATCTGCCCCGTCATTATCAATCGCCTGGCAACCAAGATGAACCGCAGTTAATGATGAATTACTTGTGCAATGTAAATTAGGCGGAAGATAGTTTAATCCATATTTATGCGCAATATTATAGGAAAGTTCGTCCTGCGACATATTTTTAGCATGAAGACGACTTATTGATGGTGAACATTTTAGATCCTCAACATCATTATGGTCATAAAAGGATTTATAGTCTATGCCATCAACACGTGGCCCTAACCCGGTTAAATATACCCTTACCCTTTCACCTGTAAGCGCGCTTTTGTCAAGATTAGCCCGTGCCAGTGCATCATCGATTAATCGATATAGTAACGCTAATGGGCTATCATCTCTTTGCTCCAGCTTTGCGACGCGCTTATTCGCTTTAAACCCACATTTCAGCGCTACTTCTTCAGAAGCAAACCAATAAGTTTCATTAACACGCTTACCAGCACGAAGATTATTTATTAATTCATTATAATTTTCAGCAAAGGGTAAATGTAGACTGTAGCCTGCAATGATAGCCGCATTATCCATTGCACTATTCCTTAATCACAAATGCATAATAGTTTCCACCTTCGGTTGCCCCAACCAGCAACACATGCTTAAGCGTTAAATTTTGAGGACTCCGTACGAAGTTTATACGTGAGTCGTAGAACGCTTGCGTATAAGGAATGGCCGGCACTGATTGCTTTTTAATACAATCAATGACAACTAAAAGATTGAGCAACCCGGCAGATGAAGCAACGAACCCGAAATAAGCGTTATAGTTAACGACCGGAACCCGTGGATTCTCTTTCTGGAAGACGCTGTAGATAGCGTCGATTTCAATTTGCGAATTTTCTTTACTGCCATTACTGGTGCCGCAAACCAAATCGATATCTGCTGCACTGACACCGGCATCATCAAGTGCGCGCTCAATTGCCAGAGACATTGCTGACGATTTTTCACTCAATAGCGATGCATCAAAGTAGCTATTACTGCTGGATTTACCGTAGCCAGCAATTTCTGCCATCACCTCGGCACCACGCGCAACTGCCGCATCCGGGTCTTCCAGTAATAACATGCACGCACCTTCGCCGGGAATGAATCCCTTTGGCTCCTCGCCATAGATTTGATAATCATTGACATCAGAAGTCATATGGATTTTCTGTGTTAGCGCATCCATATAAAGAGACAGTGAGGGGAAATATTCATCAGCGCCGCCCACTATCACATGGGGTTGCAGGTTTTGCCGGATAATCTCATAGCCGTAAGTTAATGCGCCGAGCGCCGCATTCTCGCCGGTAGCAAGTGTGGTGGTATAGCCTTTAACGCCTTCAGAAATGCCGCAGAAAGTGGCGATCGAATTCATTAGCGAGCCAGGAAACTCTGAGGTGCTGACTTTCCGCGGATCGGGTTTCAGACTCTGCAAATATTTATAGGTTGTCTCCTGAGGGCCACGAGACATCCCCATGATCATGCCGAGCTCTTCGCCATCACGCTTTATTTTACGTTTCGCCATATTCAACGATTCAGACAGCGCAACAAGCGCAAACGTCCCGCCACGCGTTGCCTTTCGTGCATCAAAACGGCGCAGATGTTTACGCGGCTCCAGCCCCATTATCTGAAAGGTTTTAAAATCCGGCTCCTGTTCCGGAAACGTTCCGGTGCTCATGGCAGCTTCATCGCCAAAAATTTCTTCGAGTTGATTTGTGGCAACCAGCACTCTCAGTAATTCCCGCGCTTCTGCCAGGGTGTCATCAGGAAACGTGACACCACCTAACACGGGTACGTGATTTTTTTGCCAGACATTGTGCAAAATATCATTAACCGTGTGACCAATCGCCGTTACGGCCCCTACGCCAGTAATAGCCACACGCTTACTGTCATATTGACTGACCGGCACTGTCCCTGGTTTTGTACTCACCACCATGCAGCAGTTATTTCCACCAAATGCATAGTTATTTTTCATAAAAATATTAATTTCTTTTTCTCGAAACTCATTAGCGACATAGTCCAGGTCGCAATTTGGGCGCGCAATTGAGAAGTTGAGAGTCGGTAAAACTTTATTTTCAGGCAGCGTTACCAGACAAGCGATAAGCTCAACAATGCCTGCAGCGCCAATGTTATGGCCGAAATAAGATTTTGTTGAACTGACAAGCAAATGATCGTTATCAGGAAACACTTTCTTCATCGCCAGCGTTTCAATACGGTCATTCGCTTCTGTACCCGTACCGTGTGCATTGACGTAATCAATTTGTTCCGGTTTTACACCAGCATTCTCCATGGCTTTAAGCATGACCTGTACCGCGCCACTGGCTCGCGGGTCCGGCCCCGTTTCGTGGTAGGCATCGCAGGAGGTTGCGTAAGAGAGAATTTCACCGTAAATTTTGGCTCCGCGTGCGATAGCGTGTTCATAATCCTCCAGTACCATCGCACCGGCACCTTCACCGATAGACATGCCGGACTGACCTGAAAAGGGAGTGCAGGTGTCAGGATGCATCACGTTCAATGCGTAAAACCCAGCAAACGTTGGCAGGTAGATAGGTTCTGTACCGACAGCCAGCATGGTCTTACTTTTACCATTTTGGATATAGTCAAAAGCCATACCGATCGCGTTAGGGCTGGCTGTACAGGCCGTTGCCACCAACTCCCCGCCACCTTTGAGACCTAAGAGTGTCGAAACACTTGAGCAGCAGGAAGAAAATCCCCCCGAATAAATAGCCTTGCGGAGCGAGAAATCATCCATTCTCTGCTCAAAAATTGGCAGAAACGCTTCAGTTCCGGCGGAAGAAACGCCGACAATTAATCCTGTCTCATCAAGGCAGGCTTTATTACCAATAAGCCCGGCCTGAGTCAGCGCATCCTTGCCCACTTTGTATGCCCATAATGCAGCGTTATCCAAAGAGTGGATAATATTTTCAGGAAGCTCTGAATAATCTATTTCCTGAAGGACTTCAGCTGCACGGGCGTTTTCAAACCACGTTGCAAACCGCTCACTGTTGCCGACACCATTTTTTTTATCAAAGAGCGCCTGTTTAAAATCTTCAATAGTTTCGGCCAGGGATGACAAAATCCCCATACCTGTAATTACAACGCGTTTCCTGTTCGTTTTCACCGTTATCCCCCGGAGTAGAAAATCTTTGTATTCATAATAAATAGCCAAAGTAAAGCGACATATTTATACCTGTCGCCTTACTTTCGTTTTAATTATTAGAATTACACAATTCGCTTTGACTTTGACGGATCAATAAAACTATGTTCAGCCGGATTGATGAGCATACTTAAGTTATATAAAAAAGGTACGCTTTTTGTTCTCGCTGGAATATGTTTTTCTGCCGTTAAAATTTCAAACCCTGGGAGATCCGCTAAAGCATAATCATTGTCAATCAAAGCCAGCGCGATAAAAGATTGTAACGCAGGGGAAAAAGCGGATTTTACAATAACACCAACCTCTTTCCCCTCTACTAAAACTTTATCATCAGAATTAATTCCACTGCACTCTGCAGTCGGGAGCATACCAATGAGTTTACGCTCAGCCAGATTATGGGACTGTGGCTCAATCACTGACTTGCCAATAAAATTTTCTTTATCGTATTGAATTGCCCACTGCATTTGCAACTCAATCGGGTTTTGGCTATAGCCGGAAAAAAGACTTTCATCCCAGCCGGTATTCTCAAGACGAACAATATCCTGGTATTGGATGCCACCTGTTTTCAATTCGTACTTTTCACCAATTGAAAGGATGGTTTCCCATAATTTTACCAGGGAAGACTCCTGGCCAATGGCCATATACGCAAATTCGCCATGCTTACCACAGCGGAAAATAATCAGGTCATCGGCCTCATTAATGTACTCAAAGTAAGGTAAGCCAATAATGTCGTAGCCATATATTTCTGACATAACTTCCCAGGAGTAAGGCCCTTCCAGCATAATAGCGCCCCAACCGCTATCTGCCATAGACTTAATCTCCGGGCGTTCAACAATATCGTGTGCTTCATCGCTCTCTAAAATTGATGTAAGGCGCTCAATTAACTCCGGTGCCGGGATGTTTTCTGAAAGGATGTAATAACCGTCCGGGGTACAGAGAACATATATGTCCCCGCGGATGGTACCATCCTCATTTAATACCAACGAATAGATACCTTGCTCATCGCGAATAATTGAGATATCAGCTGAGGCCATATGATTTACCAAAGCCCATGCATCATCTCCCATTACGCTAACGATAGCCATATGAGAATAATCGACAAGCAGTGCATTTTCTCTGACTGCTTTATATTCAATGGCGAGATCATGATATGCTACAGGAACTGTGCGCTTATTATAAATGCCCATCCTGGCATTGTTTTCCAAATGCAAGTCATTAAGAGACTTCATAAAACCTCTTCAGGTAAATTGTTCAAAAAGTCAGGCACGTTTTTTTGTAATAACAAATGTTGCCAAATTATTAATGCTACGCATATAAGAAGGATCGTCTCCTTCACTTACTTGTATATCAAAGACCTTATCAAGCAAAACAATAATTTCGGTCGCGTCTACTGAATCCAACTTTAAGCCGTTACCAAATAATGGCGTATCGTCATCAATTTGCGTTTCATCTCGTTGAATATTCAATCGTTGGATGATTTCCGTTTTAATTGTGAAAAGTACATCTTTACGCTCCTGGATATTATCATGCATAGTTGTCATTGCTTATGTTCCATTAATGGTATATTTCGCTTCACGGTAGTTAATTATTGTTCCTTGGCTAATCATTTTTTTACCAACGTTAGCCGTCACGGAATAGTGCATAAACCCAGTTGGATCTGAAAACGCCAACTTGCTTGTAACCTCAATCGTATCGCCTGGATAAGCAATATCTTTAAACTTTAAATTCTGTGCTGCTAATACGCCGCGCACTTGTGAGCGCCTTGCCCTGATAATATCCAACAATTCTTGCTGATGGATCTTCGCATAAATATCTCGTAAGTTTTTCATTTCAAGGCCAAACTTTTCAAAATAAATATCGCATACATCAGTAATAAATGAAAAATACTCACTTGCCTGACCAAATATCTCTGCAATGAGAACACCGGGCATGATAGGGTCATCAGGAAAGTGGCCAAGTAAATAGGGTTCGTTATATGTAATATGTTTTACGATCTGCACATACCCATTTTCCCCATATTTATAATCATCTATTCTGTCGACCATTAGTAAGGGCTGTCGCCACCCGCCCATCTCAAGAAAAATTTTAGAAGGAATAGAATATCTGGACATAAATCACCGCATTACCAGACCGCCATCGATCACGATGGTCTGGCCAACAATATAACTGGCAGCAGAAGAACTTAAAAAAACAATTGTATTCGCCACTTCCTGACACTTTCCTAGACGCTTCAAAGGGATTGAGTTCGTTACCTCGCGCACTACAGTACGAGAAACTTTCTTTACCATCCTCGATTCAATCATTCCAGGAGCAACGGCATTCACTCGCACACCCCGAGGAGCTAATTCTGCGGCTAATGTTCTGGTAAAACCGAGCAAAGCGCCTTTTGAAGCACTGTAATTAACCTGGCCTATACTTGGAATTACTGCTGCTATAGAAGAAACATTGATAATCGCTGGAGTTTCAGAACATCGCAGCAGCATTAAAGCTTCTTTCGTTAATCTGAAAGTGCTCAGCATATTTGTATCAATAACAGTACTAAAATCCTCAAAAGTCATTGAGGCAAAAAGACTGTCTTTAACAATACCTGCGTTATTCACTAATACATCAATCTTTGTGACTTTAGTATTCAAGTATTCCATTAATATAGCCACCCTTTCAGAATCAGCTATATCACATTGCAATATATTTAATCTTTGCCCTGCGGGGTTAGTTTCTTTTAAATTGTATAAACGATCCGCATTTGTATTATACAATGCATAAACTTCACACCCTTGTTCCAGAAATTTTTCGCAGATGGCAATGCCGATGTCGCCACTGGCTCCTGATATTAAAACTGTTTTGCCTTTTAGATCATTATATTTATACATTTCCATTACACGCAATTGAGTTAACAAGAGATACTGCTACGGCATGAGTGCGACAATGCGATATACTAAGTGACACATTAATAACACCGTTTTCCTTTATTACCTCACCCAATCTCCCAGTAAATAAAAAAGAGGGGCAGCCAAATTCATCATGATTTATCTCAATATCTTTAAAGCACACCCCATTCCGAAACCCACAACCAAGCGCTTTAACAATTGATTCTTTAGCGGCCCAAAATCCGGTTGCCCTTTCAAAATCCGGTTCATTTGCATTAATTTTCATTATCTCTTTTTTTGTAAATACGCGTTGTAAAAAAAACTTGCCGCCATTGTTAATCGCGTTAGTGATCCGTTCCACTTCAACGATATCAGTACCGATACTTATCCCTAAATTTATCATAAGATTACAGTTGATAAGTTACATTAAAATTAGATATAAATTGATCTTCAACGAGACCAGTCGGGTACATTAAGGGAACTGATAAAGAGATATCATACCCGAGTGATTTAACTGTTCCTTTAATCCCAAGAATTGTTCCAACTATCCTTTTCCCATCAAAAGTATTTTGTGGGTATATTTCACCAGAAATCTGACCATAATCCGCGCCTATATATAACTCAGAACTGTAATTCCCGATAAGGAAATGTAATGTATTCTGAATATAGTACCCTTTATTGCCATCCAATCCTGTGCTGGTTTCAAACCCTCTAACGTTCCAACGATTACCTATTGTAAATTGATCTTGTAATGTTAACGGCGCTGGCGAAAATTGAGCCCCCATATTCAATTCATAATAATAGTGTAAATACTCACCGTTGAACCATTTCACATAATTTGTAGTCAGATTAAAAATTTGGCTTTCCGTACTCACGTCCCCTGACACCATATCCGGTGTTTTTTCACCACCCAGCCAAGTCATAAAACGTTGCCAGCTAATGGAGGAGTCTAGTGTCGCATCCTGGAAATTTTTTTTAAAAGTTAGTCCAAGGCGCAGATTGCTCATATCTCGTTCTTGCAGTGCTAAATCTACGCCACCTAATTGATAGGTAGATTTACGCCTTAATAATTCTATATTCCCTGTTATTTTTTTATCCATGTTGCGAAAAAGAGTTCGGGTTCCTTTCAAACTAAGGTATTGATTTTTTCCTTCATAGTCTAAATCCCAATAACTCAGCCCAACACGCTGGCGAGACATACTGCTACTGTAGAAAAGTTCATAATCCCAAAAACCTACTGGTAAGCTATAAAAAGCACTGATGCTTTTATATTGACCTGTTGTACTGCTGGTACCAGCCAAATAGAAAAGATCGCCAAGCTTTGCAGAGTTGTACAAATAGCCTGAAATACCAGTAAGTATCTTTCCTGTGCTTCTGTCGCCCCAGTCGTTGTATGTCGTTCTGATATTCCATAATTTTTTACGATTAGTATTGATAACAATATCGCTACGGCCGTAGCGACTTCCAGGCACGATATTAATCTTTACATCAACGCCAGGCACCTTCTGTAAGTTTTCCAGCCCTTGCTCAATATCTCGCAGATTAAGAATATCACCTGATGTAAAAGGCAGGATCCAACTTCTGATATCGTCATTTTCAATGATCACTTTATCGATCCTTCCTGCTAAAATTTTCAGCTGTAATTTTTTTGCCTTTAAATTTTGTACAGGGATATCCACTCGTGTTGTTACATATCCAGCCTTTATATAATAATCCTGCAAATAGGTCGCAATATACTCAATACCTTTCGTCCCCAGACAACTGTTCGAGACCTCATCTTTTATATTTCGAATGGTTTTATTATCCAAAAATTCGTTTTCTAAGATAAGTTCTGATATAGGGTAACATCCTTTTTCAGAGGGTAATTCAAATTCGATAATGTTTTTGTCTTTAAGCTTAGAGAAAACATCTTTTTTATCAATCTGATTTTCCTGGGCGATGTTATTATCATTTTTTTTCTGATCTTTGGCTAGTCGTTCCAGCTGAGTATCAGCATGTACACGAATACTACACAGCAAAATGAAAGCTAAAAAGTAAAATTTGATTTTCATTACCTCTAGAAAATTAAAACTACAAGAACGGCTAACACGTATAATTATCTTCATAACAACAGCCAAAACAACTTAATTATTCTTAAAGACCAAAAAAAAACATTCATTAAAAATAAAATGTTTTTAACGTGGCGACATTATTGTCATAATGCATAATCATTAATTATGTTTTGAATTAATTAACCCTTAATATCATCAAGAACATCATTGATGCCTTCGACAACCAGTTTAGTTTCTAATATAACGCTAAAAAACCTCTTCCGTAGCGGCTTTCCCCGTCTGCCTTAAGCACCACATTATGAATCGCTACTCCATTAGCATCAAACAATCATATATCGTATAAATATATATTCTCACTATAAAAATGTATTACTCCCAATATCTTAAATGGGACCTTAAATCAACAAAGGTTAATTTAAGATATATAACAACCAACAACCAAAGATGCATCCATCTAAATATCAAGCATTTTTTAATGTAAGCATCAATAGCACCCATTATTATTCAACCTACGCTAAAATTCGCAAGAAGGCGGCATTAATTGTTGCAAAAAACATAGCAATACATCTATTGTTGTGCTGAAATTAATAACATAACATTTTAACCTATTACATACATCGCTAATAAAGGACTCAGCCTCTGGCTGCTATTGGAATATATATGTACTGGATTATCAACGACAACATAGAATTCAGACCGGGAATGAAAAGACTGTCATCGGTAAATAATCCCGAAATGAACGTTACTCTAACCTCCCCAGCCAGCCGTTGCCTTCTCTTACTGCTTGAAGCATCTCCGGATATTGTGCTGCAACAAGATTTTTTTAAGAAAGTTTGGGAAGAAGAAGGAATGTTAGTTCCAACGAATACACTCTATCAGAATATATCTATTGTTCGTCGTGGGCTGCGTGCCGTAGGTGAAACAGACAGAAGACTTATTGCAACCATTCCCCGGAAAGGTTTTCAGATAGATGACAGCGTAAAAATCTCCAGACGAAACGATAACGAACCGGCTACACCTTTTGCTATTTCTACTGCCAATTATCAAACAACTCACAACATCCCTGAAGAGCTTGATTATCCAAAGGATGATGTACTGAACGAGCAAGATCTTCATGCTGAGACAGACACTCATGCAATTAAGAAAAAGAAGTCGTTTGCAACCTCAAATGGAGTTTTTGCTGCTTCAGCCTCATTTATTGCAGGCCTGCTCGTCGTTTACCTGACATGGAACATTAGTAACGATGCTGCTTTTTTTGAAAGTTATACGTTCATTGAAAAGGAAGATGGTTGCCATTTTTACACTAAAGATGATAGCCATGACAACAATGAATATTACATGAAATATAAATCCCTTATTAAAGACTCTGGTTTGAATTGTAAAAATTACCCCTGGGTCTATTTCCCAACTTCACCTACCTCGCCATCTCTCGCTGCTTTAGTCTGCAAGAATAAATTTTCGACAACATCATCACCAGGGTGCATTTCACTTTTAATCAGGGGAGTAAACGGTGACTAAAAAAGCAATATTCTTTCTAAGCCTGTTTTTTATAAGTGTAGGGATTGTAGCGGGATTTTTTTATTACTCATTGCTTATAAAAAACAGAAGTGCTGAAAGTTGCAGTGCTTCCATGATCGTTTTTCATAAAGAAACACAAGCCAACATTACTTTCGATTTTATGTACAATACAGAGAAAAGAAATGGCATCGTTTCAGTAAGCGGAAGTTACCTTGAAAACTCTCACCCAGAAGGAACCATACGCAGAGATATATCCTTTACCTGGACCGAAAATCACGGTACCTACAATTTTCTGTCATCCGGGATAAACAAAATCGATAGTTTAGAAACCTTACCGGATAAAGTCATCGCTACTGTTTTGCCCGGTTTTTACGTTTATCCTGATAAAAGTATCACCTATTCAATCCATCCCCAGGGATCGCAAGGATTCCTTTTCACCATTGGAAAACGGCCGCTTTTCTTTTGCAGCCGTTAGAAGCGGTTAGTGAGTGTCATCAAATTTGCATGATGGGGACGACCAAACCAGTCCTCCCCTGCTTCTACTTTGAACAAAAACGGCAGAACTGATTGAGCGTCAATGGAATTCACGTATTACTCTATCCACGAACTTAGAGTAAGAGCTGAATGCAACCAACGTTGATTTTCTCGAAATAAAAAAGCCCCAGCTTACGAAGTAAGCTGGGGCTTTATATTTGGCGGAAGCGCAGAGATTCGAACTCTGGAACCCTTTCGGGTCGCCGGTTTTCAAGACCGGTGCCTTCAACCGCTCGGCCACACTTCCGGTGTGAGGCGCACTATAAACATCCTCGAGTCTCATGTAAAGCCCGGGAATGTTTGTTTGCCTGAAAAACCATCAAAACCGCGCTGTTAGATTGAAATACCAGCACAATGATCGTTTATTCAGCGCATCTCAGATCAGTGTTGCTTAATGTATAAATCTTTTGTCAGGTATACACCCAGGCTATCGGGCGCAAACCCGCCAACCCAAGGCTTCACCAGATGTGTACGAACATAGTGGTAAACCGGGATAGCGGGAACGTCCTCGCCAAGTATGTCTTCTGCTTGCTGGTAATATTTACCGCGTTCGGCAATATCCTTCGCTTTCGCTGCACTCTTCAGTGCTTCGTCATACGCCGGATTGCTATATTTACTCGTGTTTTCACTGTCGCCGGTACGGAAATTATTGAGGAAAGTGGCGGCATCAGCATAGTCTGCAATCCATGCATACCGTACCACATCGAAATTACCCGTATGCATGGTATCAAGCATGGTTTTCCACTCCTGATTTTGTAGCTTTGCATTAACACCAAGATTTTTCTGCCACATTGAACTGGCAGCAATCGCGATCCGCTGATGTGTTTCCATCGTGTTATACAGAAGGCTGAAGCTCAATGGGTGCTCATCATTGAAACCAGCTTCATTGAGAAGTTTTTTCGCTTCAGCGAGTCGTTTTTCCCTCGGCCATGACGCGTAATCTGGTGAAGCTATTTTCACACCACCAATTTCCGGCTGGCTAACTACCCATGCAGGACGCTGCCCCTGTGCCATTACCTTATCCGCGATGACATCTTTATCCAGAGCCATATTGAGTGCGCGACGTACTCGAGGATCGTTAAATGGCGGCTTAGTGGTATTAAATTCGTAATAATAAGTCGCCAGTTGCGGAGCGACATGCACCTGATCGCCTAACGTTTTCTTTAACTGCGCAAACTGGTTCACAGGAATGGTGTATGTGATATCAATCTCGTCAGCTTTATAACGGTTAATGTCCGCCGTTTCGGCATTGATAGGAAGATAAGTGACTTTATTAATCACTGTCGCTTTATTATCCCAGTAACGAGTATTGCGCTGGGCGACAATGCGTTCATTAACGACCCAATCGGTAATCTTATAGGCACCGCTCGTTACTATATGTTCCGGCTTTGTCCATTTATCACCAAATCGATTGATCAACACGCTGTCTACCGGAACCAAAGATGGGTGCGCCAGCATCGGCAGAAAGGATGCCGTGGGTTGTGTCAACGTGACTTCCAGTGTTGAATCATCTAACGCCTTCACCCCAAGCGTATCAGGTGTTTTTTTACCTTGAGCGATATCAGCAGCATTAACGATATGCATATTTCCAGGATAGCTGGCATAGGGGGA
The DNA here is from genome assembly GCF_039409795.1 of Kosakonia sp. PSU_27. Classification (NCBI taxonomy): domain Bacteria; kingdom Pseudomonadati; phylum Pseudomonadota; class Gammaproteobacteria; order Enterobacterales; family Enterobacteriaceae; genus Kosakonia; species Kosakonia sp. PSU_27. The sequence goes on from NZ_JBCIVK010000004.1 coordinate 424,595, forward strand.
TGCCGTTTTCGGATCGACTAAACGTTGCCAGCTCCAGACCACATCTTTTGCCGTGATCGCCGTACCATCCGACCATGTGATCCCCGGCCGTAAGTGGAAAATCCAGACCGTGTTATCTTTGTTTTCCCATTTTTCCGCCAGCCGGGGTTCAATGGTTCCATCTGCCTTAACAGCGACCAACCCGTCGAAAATATCGCTAATAATGTTGAACTCGACGTCACTTTCCACTTTATGTGGATCCAGCGATGCAGGCTCGCTGCCATTGTTACGCACCAACTCCTGTTTTTCAGCAAGCGTTGTTCCTGCGGGTACCGTCGCTGCAAACGCGCCAGAACATGCGCTCAGAATGCCGATAGTCAATAATGAAAGTGCAATGTGGTTACGTGTTTGTGGTTTCATGTCCTTTCGCCTTAGTAATGTACATTGTCACGACGCGATTACACTCTTAGCGCCCTAGTAGTTATATAGCAATAGATTTCAGTGACATATAAGACACCAATATGGATCTGTCTCACATTTATCCCTTTATGCTGAGTAGCGCGCATTTCTGCGCACGAAACACTGTGTCAGCACCGCGGCATTATGAGTAAAGATGGGTAAAACAACTTTGTCAGCAAGCGAGACTTTTTTAGACTCTGCAATCAATTACATCTGTCATAAGAGAGTGACTCATGGATCGTATTATTACTTCATCGCGTGACCGGACTTCCCTGCTAAGTACGCACAAAGTCTTGCGTAACACCTATTTCCTTTTAAGCTTAACGCTGGCGTTTTCCGCAATTACGGCGACCGCCAGTACCGTATTAATGTTGCCTTCTCCGGGTCTGATCCTGACGCTGGTGGGGATGTACGGTTTAATGTTCCTGACCTATAAGCTGGCGAACAAACCAACCGGTATCCTGGCTGCGTTCGCGTTCACTGGTTTCCTCGGTTATATCCTGGGGCCAATGCTTAATGCTTATCTCTCAGCAGGGATGGGAGATCTGATTGGCCTGGCTCTCGGCGGCACCGCATTGGTCTTTTTCTGCTGTTCCGCCTATGTGTTAACGACACGCAAGGATATGTCTTTCCTCGGCGGCATGCTGATGGCGGGCGTGGTGGTGGTGGTGATCGGGATGGTCGCGAATATTTTCTTGCAGCTGCCAGCGTTGCATCTGGCTATCAGCGCCGTATTTATCCTGATTTCAAGTGGCGCTATCCTGTATGAAACCAGCAATATCATCCACGGTGGTGAAACCAACTACATCCGCGCCACAGTCAGTCTGTATGTGTCGCTGTACAACATCTTTGTCAGCCTGTTGAGTATTCTGGGTTTCGCTAACCGCGATTAAACAAGCCTGATTCCTCATTAGCCCCGCTTATGCGGGGCTTTGTTTTTTGCTACACTCCCGCCGTTGTTGACTAACGCTGCTAAAAATTATGTTGATCTTTGAAGGTAAAGAAATCGAAACCGATAGCGAAGGCTATCTAAAAGACACTACGCTGTGGAGCAAAACCTTAGCGTCTATCATCGCTGAGAAAGAGAACATAACGCTCTCTCCTGAGCACTGGGAAGTGGTGCGCTTTGTGCGTGAATTTTACCTGGAATTCAATACCTCTCCCGCTATTCGCATGCTGGTAAAAGCGATGGCGAATAAATTTGGCGAAGAGAAAGGCAATAGCCGCTATTTGTACCGTCTGTTTCCCAAAGGGCCAGCTAAACAGGCGACAAAGATCGCTGGTTTGCCAAAACCGGTGAAGTGCATCTAATAGCGAATGCCGAAGTTTGTCCATTCCCTGCCGGGCTGATGCGGTTCGGCAAGAACTCTGTCAACCCGGGCGCTACGCGGTCCCCCTGCTTTCAGCCACGCAATCAGCTGATTCACTGCGTGCTCGTCGCCGCAGGCAACCACTTCGACGCTGCCATCATCAAGATTACGTGCATACCCCGTCACACCGAGCTTCTGGGCTTCGTGCTGCGTGCTATAACGAAACCCGACGCCCTGCACCATTCCGTGTACCCAGGCGATTGTGCAGACATGTGCCATCTTTCCCTCCCCTTTCTATTCAGGCTCGTTGCATTTGCCCGGTGAACCCGTGACAATAGCGCCCATTTTCTTCAGTTTATAGAATAGCCGAATATGAGTGTACGTTTAGTGTTAGCCAAAGGGCGCGAGAAATCATTGCTGCGCCGTCATCCCTGGATTTTCTCCGGCGCTGTCGCGCGAATGGAAGGCAAAGCCAGCCTCGGTGAAACGGTTGATATTGTCGATCATCAGGGTAAGTGGCTGGCGCGTGGAGCATTATCTCCTGCATCGCAGATTCGTGCTCGCGTCTGGACTTTCGATAAAAATGAAAGCATTGATATCGCGTTTTTCACCCGCCGCCTACAACAAGCACAGCAGTGGCGAGATTGGCTGGCGCAACGCGATGGTCTCGACAGCTATCGCCTGATTGCTGGCGAATCAGACGGCTTACCCGGCGTAACCATCGATCGTTTCGGTAATTTTCTTGTTCTCCAACTTCTTAGCGCAGGTGCGGAATATCAGCGTCCAGCCATTATCTCGGCGCTCCAGTCTCTCTATCCACAATGCGCGATTTACGATCGCAGCGATGTTGCCGTCCGTAAAAAAGAGGGGCTGGAACTCGCGCAAGGACTGGTGGTGGGCGAACTGCCGCCCGCGTTGTTGCCGATTAAAGAGCACGGCATGAAGCTGTTTGTTGATATTCAGGGCGGGCATAAAACCGGTTACTACCTCGATCAGCGCGACAGCCGGCTGGCAACACGTCGCTACGTGGCAGACAAGCGCGTATTAAACTGCTTCTCCTATACCGGCGGCTTTGCCGTTTCCGCGCTGATGGGCGGATGCCGCCAGGTCGTCAGTGTAGATACCTCTCAGGAAGCGCTGGATGTCGCGAAACAGAACATTACGCTGAACGAGCTGGATTTAAGCAAAGCAGAATTTGTTCGCGACGATGTATTCAAACTGCTGCGCAAATATCGCGATCAGGGCGAAACTTTCGATGTCATCGTGATGGACCCGCCAAAGTTCGTGGAAAACAAAAGCCAGTTGATGGGCGCCTGTCGCGGTTATAAAGACATAAACATGCTGGCGATCCAGCTCCTGAATCCCGGCGGTGTACTGCTCACTTTCTCCTGTTCCGGTTTGATGACCACAGATTTATTTCAGAAAATTATTGCTGACGCCGCAATAGATGCTGGTCGTGATGTACAATTTATAGAACAGTTCCGTCAGGCCGCCGATCATCCTGTGATCGCTACCTACCCGGAAGGGCTGTATCTGAAAGGGTTTGCCTGCCGCGTCATGTAACTTGAAATTTGGAACTGCGCCCGCATATCTGCGGGTATGTAAGGTTCCCGGGAGGTGACAATGATTGCCAGCAAATTCGGTATCGGTCAGCAAGTTCGCCACTCACTGCTGGGGTATCTTGGCGTAGTGGTCGATATCGATCCTGAGTATTCACTGGACGAGCCGTCAGCAGATGAGCTGGCGGTGAACGACGAACTCCGCGCTCTGCCCTGGTATCATGTCGTAATGGAAGATGATGATGGCCAACCAGTGCACACATACCTGGCAGAAGCACAGCTGACAAGCGAAATTACGGATGAACATCCGGAGCAGCCATCCATGGATGAACTGGCGCGCACCATTCGCCGACAGCTCCAGGCTCCGCGCCTGCGCAACTAAAAATACCCCGCCAGATGCGGGGTATTTTTTATTTCGCCAGACCGAGCCGCGGGATCTCAATCGCCGGGCAGCGATCCATCACTACATTTAACCCCGCCTCACGCGCCAGCACGGCCGCTTGTTCATTAATCACCCCTAATTGCATCCAAAGCGTTTTCGCTCCGATGGCAATCGCCTCCTGTGCAACCCCCCACGCCGCTTCCGAATTACGAAAAACATCCACCATGTCGATTTTTTCTGGCACATCAGCAAGTGTTGCATAGCCCTGCTGCCCAAGAAGGGTAGTCCCTGCTACTTTCGGCGAGACGGGAATCACATGATAGCCCTGGTCCAACAAATACTTCATCACGCGATAACTTGGTCGATCGGGTTTATCACTCGCACCAACCAGCGCAATAGTTTGGGTCGACTGTAAAATATCGGCAATATCGGTTTCTTTCATGTTTTCCTCCCGGCGATGTCACCAAAGTGTAAATCAAACAGACCCACCCGACCATTTTCGGATTTTTTTATTCACTTCTCTTGCAGCATCAGACGCTTCCAGTAATCTGTAGCGAAAACCACTGACGGAAGCGGATTATGGAATCAACCACTCGCACCTTACCCGTGCGCAAACATATTGCACTGGTCGCACACGATCACTGCAAGCAATCATTAATGAAATGGGTAGAACGCCACCAGCCTGTACTGGCCAAACATGAGTTATATGCGACTGGTACAACCGGGAATTTGATTCAGCGAGCAACCGGCCTTGAAGTCAACGCCATGCTGAGTGGCCCGATGGGCGGCGACCAGCAAGTCGGCGCGTTGATTTCAGAAGGCAAAATCGACGTACTGATTTTCTTCTGGGACCCGCTTAATGCTGTCCCGCACGATCCTGACGTAAAAGCCCTCTTACGTCTTGCAACGGTGTGGAATATTCCGGTTGCGACCAATTTATCTACCGCTGATTTTATTATCGAATCGCCGCAGTTCAATAACAGCGTCGACATCCTCATTCCGGACTACCAACGTTACCTCGCTGAGCGTCTGAAATAAGTCCTGGCGGCCGCAGCGGCCGCCTTCGTTTCACGGTTTTCGCGCGACTGGCACATCCAGCGATTTTAACGTGTCGACAAAGCGTGACGGTTCATCTTTATCAAACAATAGCCAGACACGATGGCGTGCGCGCGTCAACGCGACGTACAACAATCGCCGCTCTTCCGCATCAGGGAACTCTTCCGCCTGTGGCAGCAAGGCTTGCTCCATAATGGATTCCCGCGCCGGAGCAGGAAAACCATCCGCGCCTTCTTTCAGCCCCACCACAATCACATAGTCCGCTTGTTGCCCTTTACTGGCGTGGATAGTCGTAAAATCGAGCTGAAGTTTCGGCCAGCGGGTGGCTGCTTTATCCAGAACCGACGGTTTTCCGTGGTGATAACGAGCCAGTACCAGGATCCTGTCTTCCAGCGTTGCATATCCGCTGAGTTTATCTAATAGCGCATCCAGCTGATCCTGCGCCATCAGCGTCACTGCGTTTTTATCCCCAGTTTTCAAGCTATTCAATGGTTTTGCAAGCTGCCATGGGTTCTGCTGGATAAAACGATTCGCCACTTCACCAATGCGTGAATTGAAACGATAAGTCGTATCCAATGCGCAGAGATCGCCTTCACCAAAATAGTCATGGAAAGCGGTGGTTAAAGAAAGTTGCGCGCCGCTGAAACGGTAGATTGCCTGCCAATCATCACCAACAGCAAATAGCGTCGTTTGTGAGTTTTGCTTACGCAACGCAGCCAGCAAAGCCGCGCGCTGCGGTGAAATATCCTGAAATTCATCGACCAGAATATGCTTCCATGGGCTAACAAAACGCCCTTTTTCAAGCACATTAATTGCCTGATGAATCAGCCCGGAAAAATCGACGGCGTTTTCAGACTTTAGCTCTGCTTTCCACGCTTTTAAAATCGGCGCCATCAATTTAATGCGTTTACTGAACAGGTCACGAACTTCATCTGGTGCGCCGGCGATCATCTCCGCCTGTGCACCGCCATGCATACGCATCAGTCCGATCCAACGATCGAGACGCGGAGCGATGCGGCGCTGCAATTTTGCATCTTCCCAAAAATTGCCTTCAGGGACGTCCCATTCCATCTCTTCTTCCAGCCACTGACGCCACCCTTTCGCCTGTGCTTTCTTTTCACTGCACTGCTGGCACCAGGTATCCGTTAGCAAGGACAGCCGAGCCGATGTGTCATTTTCCAGCTCGCTTAAAGCGGGCACTTTTTTGCTTCCCTGGGAGATGATATACAACGCCAGCGCATGAAAAGTGCGCGCGGTAATCTCCTCGGTATGTAGCCTTTGCTGGATACGCTCATCCATCTCCTGAGCGGCTTTGCGACCAAACGCAAGCAGCAAGATTTGATCCGCCGAGGCTTCGCCACGAGCCAGCAACCAGCCTGCTCGGGCCACCAGCACCGACGTTTTTCCACTCCCCGCGCCAGCAAGCACAAGTAAAGAGTGCTCACCGTTGACCACGGCCCGCGCCTGCGCCGGGTTTAAAGGAGATGTTTCAACGTGCTCAAAAAAAGCGGCGTACTGAGTAACCATCGTTTCAGTATAAGTTTGATTGTGCTGTGTCCGGCGCTTCTCAACGTCCGTCAGCCACGACTGGCACTGACGCCAAAGCTCACGGCAATTATCAAACTCCGCTAATCGGCTTGTCGGAATCGGCAACGCGGCAAACGCCTGCTGCAATTGCTGCTGTAACCCCTGAAGCTGCTTACGGGTAAGCCATTTCGTTGGCTCAATACGCCCGGAAATCAGCTCCAGTTGCTCCGATAAAACCCCGGCAGCAACCTCGCTCATTTCCGCGCTCCACCGGTTCCAGCGCTCATTTAAAAGATGGTAAAAACGCTGTGTTTCGTTCCATTCCGTTCCGTGAAGACGAACTACTTTGTTGCCGGCAAGCTGAAATTCCATCTCTCCCCACACCAGCCCTCGCTTGCATTCAATCGCTAACAACTGATTGAAAGGGATAAGGTATTCGTGTCTGTCACCTGCCACTTTAATGCCGGCATTCAGAATGACTGCGCGATCATACGGGTGTTGCGCCAGACGTTTTCCCAGTGAGGTCGCTTTCAGTTCCATGACTTATCGTTCTCAACTTGTGACAATAATTGCCAGTTTACCTGCCAGAGAATTGGCGCTCCAGCCCAAATAATCGTTACAATTACCGGCATTCTCTACCGACCGGTTTGTACTGAGGTTTTATGCGTACCGTTTTGAATATTCTAAATTTTGTGCTTGGTGGTTTCGCCACAACACTCGGATGGCTACTCGCAACAATAATCAGCGCCCTGCTCATTATCACTCTGCCGTTGACGCGCTCTTGCTGGGAAATCACAAAGCTCTCATTTATCCCCTGGGGAAATGAAGCCATTCACATTGATGAACTCGAACCGCAGAGCAAAAACAGCCTGTTAAATGCAGGTGGAACATTATTGAATATTATCTGGCTTATTCTGTTTGGCTGGTGGCTATGCATTATGCATATTACTGCCGGTATCGCTCAGTGCCTTACCATCATCGGCATTCCCGTTGGCGTCGCGAACTTTAAAATCGCTGCGATTGCACTGTGGCCAGTTGGCCGTCGTGTGGTATCTGTAGAAACCGCTCGCGCTGCCCGCGAAGCCAATGCGCACCGTCGTTTTCAATAATCGGATCGCTTGTCATTATGTTAAGTCCTCTGCTTCGCCGTTATACATGGAACAGTGCCTGGCTCTATAACGTCAGAATTTTTATTGCGCTTTGCGGGACTGCTTTACTGCCCTGGCTACTCGGCGAGGTGAAACTGACCATCCCGCTAACGCTTGGCGTCGTTGCCGCCGCACTTGCCGATCTGGATGACCGCCTGACGGGACGGCTGAAAAACCTGATAATTACGCTGGTGTGCTTTTTTATTGCGTCTGCATCTGTGGAGTTACTCTTCCCGTGGCCATGGTTGTTTGCGCTTGGTCTTGTGACATCCACCATTGGTTTCATCCTGCTTGGCGGACTCGGACAACGTTACGCCACCATTGCTTTTGGTGCGCTGCTTATTGCGGTCTATACCATGCTGGGAATTTCCCTTTTCGAACAATGGTATCAGCAACCACTGCTGCTGTTGGCAGGTGCAATCTGGTTTAACTTGCTGACGCTGGTTGGACATCTGGTTTTCCCCATTCGCGCCCTACAAGACAACCTGGCGCGTTGCTATGAACAACTGGCACATTACCTTGAACTAAAATCACGTCTTTTTGACCCGGATATTGAAGATGATAGCCAGGCGCCGCTCTATGATTTAGCACTGGCGAATGGCCAGTTAGTGAACACGCTCAATCAAACCAAAGCCACGTTGCTCACGCGTTTGCGCGGAGATCGTGGGCAACGTGGCACACGTCAAACATTACATTACTATTTTGCGGCGCAAGATATTCACGAACGAGCCAGTTCTTCACATATCCAATATCAAACACTGCGCGAACACTTTCGTTATAGCGACGTGATGTTCCGCTTTCAGCGCTTACTTTCCATGCAGTCACATGCGTGCGCTCAGCTATCACGCGCCATTTTGCTTCGCACTCCGTATCAACACGATTCTCGCTTCGAACGGGCATTTATCCACCTTGATGCGGCGCTTGATCGTCTTCGCGCTAATGGCATCACGCCTCAGGAGCATATGAAAGCACTTGGTTTTCTGCTCGATAACCTGAGGGCTATTGACGCTCAGTTAGCAACTATTGAATCTGGTCAACCACAGCCTTCATTGTCAAATGACACTGAAAATCAGCTTTCGGATGATAGTCTGAGTGGTTTCAATGACATGCGGCAGCGGTTACGTAATAATTTGACGCCAGAATCCGCACTTTTTCGCCACGCAGTACGCATGTCGGTGGTGTTATGTATCGGTTATGCGTTTATCCAAATAACGGGGCTACAGCATGGTTATTGGATCTTACTGACCAGTCTCTTTGTCTGCCAGCCGAACTATAACGCCACTCGCCACAGGCTGACGCTACGCGTAATCGGAACGCTGATTGGCGTTGCGATCGGATTGCCGGTACTTTACTTCGTTCCCTCACACGAAGGGCAACTGATACTCATCGTCATCACCGGCGTACTGTTTTTCGCATTTCGAACAGTGCAATACGCGCATGCCACGATGTTCATCACCTTACTGGTGTTACTGTGCTTTAACTTATTGGGCGAAGGATTTGAAGTCGCGCTTCCCCGTATTATTGATACGCTTATAGGTTGTGCTATCGCCTGGGCGGCAGTGAGTTTTATCTGGCCGGACTGGCGTTTTCGACACCTGCCCCGCGTTACTGAACAAGCCTTTGATGCTAACTGCCGCTACCTTGATGCCATTCTTGAACAGTACCATCAGGGACGCGATAACCGGCTTGCTTACCGCATCGCCAGACGTAACGCTTATAACCGTGACGCGGAACTGGCATCGGTCGTTTCAAATATGTCTTCCGAACCCGGAACCTCACCTGAACTTCGCGATGCCGCGTTCCGTTTGTTATGTTTAAATCATACCTTTACCAGTTATATTTCCGCGCTTGGCGCACATCGTGAGCAGCTCACCCAGCCGGATATCCTACGTTTACTTGATGATGCAGTCTGCTATGTTGACGATGCTCTACATCACCTACCAGCAGACCAAAAACGTGTTCAGGATACCCTTGCCGATCTATCCCAACGCATTAAACACCTGGAGCCGCGCCCGGATAGCAAAGAGCCACTGGTACTGCAACAGATTGGCCTGCTGATCGCTTTATTGCCTGAAGTGTGCCGTCTGAAAAGCCAAATTACTCAGTAAGGACTCGCTCCTTTCTTGATTACGCCGTTAAACCACTCCATCAGTTCCCGGCGTCGCGGCGCCGGTAACGCCGCTTCGTGAAGCCCAACAATTGCGCCCTCGAGTGCAAGAAGCACTTTCGCGCTCAGATGCTTGTTTGATTTTCTCAATCTAAGCCAACAAACTTTTGCCCCGAGCATTCGCAGTGTATGCGCATCCAATACGCCCGCTTCATGAAGTTGAGCTTCAAGTTGAAAAGTAAGGTTAGGCAGATCGCGTAATCGTTTTCTGGCACTGCGCCGATCTTTATCACGCCGCGCAGCATCAAGTGACAGAGCCGAAAGTTGCAGAAGTAACGAACGATCGCGCCACACACTCTCGCTAACGAAGTAGTAATTTAACGAAACCTGACGCCCACGTTTGTTGAATACCAGTAAAGGGGCATCTTGCGTAACCGTATATTGCGCACTCTCGTCGCAAGCGCGAAGGTAGAGTTCTCCCTCTGCAACCATCGCGAAAACAGTTTTATCCACTGACAAGCTGTAACCACCAAAATGAGCGCGGTGACAAATTGTGCCGAGAGGCATGAGGTATTCGCGTGACTGATATATCCGTTGATACGATAGGTCTTCCATGATTTTTGCCTTATAAATCACATAGTAAAAGCCAGATTTAAATTACTGAAACCACTACGCAGGAACATAGGCAACTGTGAGCAAGACGGCAAGCAAATTTTTCATTACGCGGCAGGGACAAAACAAAAATGCGAGATAGTTTCCGAAAATGAGGTTGATCTCTGAGCATGCAACGGTTACTGTATAAACATACAGTAACCCACAGGGCTGGATTGATTATGTACACTTCAGGCTATGCGAATCGTTCGACAACACTCGCTTCAACACTCAACAAATTGAATCACGTTGAGCCTTCCAGCATCACTACCGGGCTGATTAGCGAAATGGTCTATCGTGAGGACCAGCCCTGGATGACGCAGCTTCTTTTACTGCCTTTACTGCAGCAACTCGGGCAACAATCCCGTTGGCAGCTGTGGTTGACACCTCAACAAAAACTCAGCCGTGAGTGGGTGCAATCCGCTGGGTTACCCCTCACCAAGGTGATGCAGGTGAACCAGCTTTCTCCAAGCGTAACACTGGACTCAATGATTCGTGCATTGCGCACAGGTAACTATAGCGTCGTTATTGGCTGGCATTCTGAAGAGCTGACTGCAGAGGAACATCGCCAATTAGCTATGGCGGCAGAAGAAGGCAATGCGATAGGCTTCGTTATGCGACCTGTACGCCACGATCCTCTGGCTGCGAGACAGCTTTCCGGGATAAAAATTCACTCAAATTTGTATCATTGAGTAAATTTAGGAGTTTTCCTAGGATGTTTTTTGCCTGAGAGCAGCGCTTCAAATTTATCGTCCAAATACAGCGCGAAAGCCTGTCTCGCGCGCTTTGTACGGAAATAGCCGTGGTGAAAGATTCATCAGAAGTGTTAAATATTGTGTATACAAAGCCTTTTTTTTCATATGCCTGACGGAGTTCACACTTGTAAGTTTCCAACTACGTTGTAGACTTTACATCGCCAGGGGTGCTCGGCATAAGCCAAAGATATCGGTAAAGATGTCTGCAGAGTTGTCAGTGAGCAATGCCCCCGGTGAAGGATTTAACCGTGGCTTCTCTAAAGAGATTCCCATGGCGATTTTTGGATGATAACGAGGCGCAAAAATGAAAAAGACAGCTATCGCGATTGCAGTGGCACTGGCTGGTTTCGCTACCGTAGCGCAGGCCGCTCCGAAAGATAACACCTGGTATACAGGTGGTAAACTGGGTTGGTCCCAGTATCATGACAAAGGTGCGGTATGGCAGAACGATGGCCCGACCCACGAAAGCCAACTGGGTGCTGGTGCGTTCGGTGGCTACCAGGTTAACCCGTACGTAGGTTTCGAACTGGGCTATGACTGGCTGGGTCGTATGCCGTACAAAGGCGACACCGTTAACGGCGCGTTCAAAGCTCAGGGCGTTCAACTGACTGCTAAACTGGGTTACCCGGTAACTGACGATCTGGACCTGTACACTCGTCTGGGTGGTATGGTTTGGCGTGCAGACGCTCAGAACAACCAGGGCTTCAAAGATCACGATACCGGTGTTTCCCCGGTCTTCGCTGGTGGTGTTGAGTGGGCAGTTACTCGTGACATCGCTACCCGCCTGGAATACCAGTGGGTTAACAACATCGGTGATGCAAACACCGTTGGTGCTCGTCCGGACAACGGTATGCTGAGCGTAGGTGTTTCCTACCGCTTCGGCCAGCAGGAAGACGCTGCTCCGGTAGTAGCTGCTCCGGCTCCGGCTCCGGCTCCGGAAGTGCAGACCAAACACTTCACTCTGAAGTCTGACGTTCTGTTCAACTTCAACAAAGCGACGCTGAAACCGGAAGGTCAGCAGGCGCTGGATCAGCTGTATGGTCAGCTGAGCAATCTGGATCCAAAAGACGGTTCCGTAGTGGTTCTGGGCTTCACTGACCGTATCGGTTCTGACGCTTACAACCAGAGCCTGTCTGAGAAACGTGCACAGTCCGTAGTTGATTACCTGGTTTCTAAAGGTATCCCGGCTAACAAAATCTCCGCACGTGGCATGGGTAAATCCAACCCGGTTACCGGCAGCACCTGTGACAACGTGAAACCGCGTGCAGCGCTGATCGACTGCCTGGCACCGGATCGTCGCGTAGAGATCGAAGTTAAAGGTAGCAAAGACGTTGTAACTCAGCCGCAGGCTTAAGTTCCCGTCTAAAAAAACCCCGCTCATTAGCGGGGTTTTTTATTGCCTGAAATAACAGGCAGGAATAATTCGCACCTATTCTTTCCCAAGTAATGCCTGCAGGTCATGTTTCAGCGTAGACATCTGTGATGCATACTTTTCCTTGTGCTCGGCATCTTCGATCAACTGCACAATCGTTTCAGAAAGCGTTTTCCCCCTGCGCTGCGCTAACCCAGCCAGACGCTGCCAGACTACAAATTCCAGGTCGATCGATTTTTTACGCGTATGCTGATGTTCGGCATTAAAATGCCGCTTGCGGCGGGCGCGAATAGTTTGCTTCATCCGGTTAATCAATGACGGATTGATATGCTGCACAATCCAGTCGTTGACCTGTACGGGTTCATTTTCGAGTGTCAACAATAAATCGACCGCCTCTTTAGCGGCACTGGCTTCTATGTAGCGCGTGATTAATTCCCCTTCACGATGCTTTTTTACCAGATACTTCCATTTCCAGCCGCTTTCGAGATTTTCAAGTTGTTGATATTTCATTGCGCTCTCAACGTGACCGTGTAACTCAGTTCAGAATATCAGTTTTTTCCAACTCTGCTGAAAAGAAATCACGGCCTCGTTTAAGCCAATAGTGTTCGCGTCGCGAAAGCTTGTAATGAATGTGTGCTGTTGGAGCGTTTACGGTATAATCGCGCCTTTGACATCAGACTAAAAAAACGACTTTGACCATTACAAAACTCGAATGGAACGACCTGGTTCCTGATACCAGCAGCTATCAGGAAGTGTTTGAATCGTCCGAATTAGCCCGCGAAACGGGCTTCTCCCTGGCCGATACGCAACCCCGATTACAGTACGCGCTGGAGCAATTGCTCTATCCGCAGGCGACGTCACGCTTTTTGCTGGCTAAAGCGCCAGAAGAAGCCGAATATCTTGCGCTTATCGCCAGCGCCACCGAAATGCTCATCCCTGAAGCCCGCCCATTTTCTGGCGGCCAATATCATGTCAATGGTTCGGCAATTCGCTTTGAACCTTCGGCTGATGCACAGGCAAATTTTATCGGCAACAAACCCACCGCGATCGCCGATTGGGTAGAAGCAGAACAACTTTTCGGCTGCCTTCGCCAGTTTAATCAGGAGATCACGTTGCAACCCGGCCTCGTCCACCAGGCAAACGGTGGGGTGCTGGTTATTTCCTTACGTACGCTGCTTGCACAGCCACTGCTATGGATGCGCCTGAAAACGATGGTAACGCAGCGCCGTTTTGACTGGGTTTCCTTTGATGAGTCGCGCCCTCTGCCGGTCACTGTGCCGTCCATGCCAATGGATCTGAAAGTCATCCTCGTAGGTGAACGTGAATCACTCGCGGATTTCCAGGAAATGGAGCCGGAACTCGCATCGCAGGCCATTTACAGCGAATACGAAGAAACGCTGCAAATTGCTGATGCCGAAACCATGTCCATATGGCGTCAATGGGTCGAGCAAACCGCTCGCGATGCGCACTTGCCCGCCCCTGCGGCTGATGCATGGACAACACTCATTCGCGAAGCCGTCCGCTACACCGGCGATCAGGAAACGTTACCTCTTTGCCCAATGTGGTTGTCTCGGCAACTGCGAGAAGTGGCAGCGATGTCCACTGATGAAACCTTTAGTGGGGAAGAGTTCCAGACAATGCTTGCGCAGCGAGAGTGGCGTGAAGGCTTCCTGGCGGAGCGCATGCAGGATGAGATCCTGCTTGAGCAAATCCTGATCGAAACCGAAGGAGAACGCATAGGTCAGATCAATGCACTGTCCGTTATCGAGTTTCCGGGACATCCACGTGCCTTTGGTGAACCCTCGCGAATCAGTTGTGTGGTGCATGTTGGCGATGGCGAGTTTAACGATATTGAACGCAAAGCTGAGCTGGGCGGTAATATCCACGCCAAAGGCATGATGATCATGCAAGCGTTCCTGATGGCGGAACTGGAACTGGAACAACAGATCCCCTTTTCCGCCTCACTGACTTTTGAACAATCATACAGCGAAGTCGACGGTGACAGCGCATCAATGGCTGAACTGTGCGCATTAATCAGCGCGCTATCTGAAGTTCCGCTTAATCAGAGCATTGCGATCACAGGCTCGGTGGATCAATTTGGTCGCTCCCAGCCGGTCGGCGGGCTGAATGAAAAAATCGAAGGCTTCTTCACTATTTGTCAGCAGCGCCAGCTCACTGGCAAGCAAGGGGTGATTATTCCCTCGGCAAATGTACGCCATCTCTGCCTGCAGCAGGAACTTCTGGATGCTATCCAGGCGCAGCAATTTTTCATCTGGGCAGTAGATGACATGATGGATGCGCTACCCTTATTAACGGGTTTGCCGTGGGATGCCGAAGGGCAAAACAACCTTAAGCAACTCATCCAGGAACGTATCGCGCAGGCGACACAACAGGATGCGCGCCACCGCTTCCCGTGGCCGCTTCGCTGGTTGAACTGGTTTATCCGAAACTGATCGGACTTGTTCAGCGTACACGTGTTAGCTATCCTGCGTCCGAAACTACAAATAAGGCTTACTGAGAACATGGTAGATAAACGCGAATCCTATACAAAAGAAGATCTTCTTGCCTCTGGTCGTGGCGAATTGTTTGGCGCAAAAGGCCCGCAATTGCCGGCACCGAACATGCTGATGATGGACCGTGTGGTCAAAATGACTGAAACCGGCGGTAACTTCGATAAAGGCTATGTTGAAGCTGAGCTGGATATCAACCCGGATCTGTGGTTCTTTGGCTGCCATTTCATTGGTGATCCGGTGATGCCTGGCTGCCTCGGCCTCGATGCAATGTGGCAACTGGTTGGTTTCTACCTGGGCTGGCTCGGCGGCGAAGGCAAAGGCCGCGCGCTGGGCGTAGGCGAAGTGAAATTCACCGGCCAGGTGCTGCCAACGGCGAAAACCGTGACTTACCGTATTCACTTTAAACGCGTTGTAAACCGTCGTTTGATCATGGGTCTGGCAGATGGCGAAGTGCTGGTTGATGGCCGCGTTATCTATACCGCCGCGGATCTGAAAGTAGGTCTGTTCCAGGATACGTCTAATTTCTGATACCGGGTTACCTACCCCGGTAAAGGCGAAACCTCCGCAATGCGGAGGTTTCTTTTTTAAAGAGACAGAATCAGGCAATGACTGCCCTGTCCTCCATGGCCTCCCGCCAGCCTCCCAGCCACTCGGACCTTTGATTCAGGGTTTGGTAGGGACACATTTCCTTCGGACGCCCGGTAATACCAGCCTGATAACCACGTTGATGTGCCCGTTCCAGGCGATCGCGTTTTTGTCTCTTCATGCCTCGTTTCCCTCATTATTTGATCTGGTGGAAAAGAAAACAGTGGTCACTTAATGCGCAACCACAGGTCACAAATACCTTGAATAGACTTCGTCGTCAATGCGCAAAATTCACGCCAGTGTCATAAATGTGAGCTACACAAAAGTTCATTTGTACAAAAAATGTGAGCCAGCACAACTAATGGTTTGTACTGAAACATAAAAAAACCGCCATAGATTTTATCTATGGCGGTTTTTACAGACTTTAGATTTACTTATGGCAGACGATTTAGCGCATTCGCAATACTGACAGCCTCTTGCTGCCAGCCCTGAGCCAGCATTTTCACCATTTCATCATAGCCATCCTGCTGCTGTTTCAGCTCAATATGGAAGGGGCGCTTAATCAGTTGTCCCTGGTGTTTAAGTAACCATTCGCCGCTTACAATCACTCGCCCATCATAGCGACCATGAAAACCGGTCACTGTTACGTTTAGCGTATCTTGCTCACTGCCTAACGGCTGCGATGCGACCACCCAGCCAGGCAGTTGATTGCTCAGATTGGATACCAGCGTGTTACGCAGTTGCTGATCAAGCGGGCTGGCCCACAAATTGTTCGTAGCAATGACGTATTGCACATCGCTGGTCTGGTACACCACGCCATTCCCCGCGAGAAAATCAGGTACCGAAACCTGCTCTACCCATAACTGACGATTCCCCTGGTTTTGCCCGGCCATCGCCTGCGCCTTTACTTGCGACGGCGAAGGCAGCTGATAGTAGCTTTTGTTATCACCGCCGCTACTGCAGGCTGTCAGCAACAGCGCCAGTATCGCTAATACGCTCTTTTTCATTCTTTTGCCCTCTTCGGCTGCGGATCGGGTTTCCCTTTCGCTTCAAATACCAGCGCGTTGCTCTTATCGTTGAGCGTTTTCAGCACCGGTTGCAGTTCACGCAATACCTGATCGAGGCGCTGCATATCCGCCACCATTTTATTGTAAGCGGCGGAACCCGGCTGGAAGCCCTGCATACTGCGGTTAAGCTCGCGTAGTGTGCTCTGCATATCTGCAGGCAGTTGCTGCATCGACTGGCTGGCGGTCAATTTGTTGAGGTTATCCAGCGTCGTTTGCAGACGTTTGAGCGTTTGCTGGCTTTCAGATAACGTGCTCGTCGCCTGCTGGATCATCGGATTCAACGGTAAGTTGTTGATTTTATCCAGCGTATCCATTAGCCGTTGCTGGATCTGCGCCAGTCCACCACTCACGGTCGGGATGATGGGATAGCCAGCGAACTCGTGCATGCCATTGATCGCCGGGGCATTATTGTAAAAATCGAGATCAACATACAGCGCGCCGGTAACAATATTACCGGTCTTCAACGAGCCTCGCAGACCGCGCTTCAGTAGCTCATTCAGATGTGCGCTCATATCCGGATCTTCACCCAGTTGGTTCGCCAGACGTTCCGGCTCAATACGGATCAGAACCGGAATACGATAATCATCATTCAGCGCCTGGCGCATACCTTCCGTAAAGAACGGCACCTTGCTCACCGTACCAAGGCGGATGCCGCGGAACTCAACCGGCGCGCCGGGTTGCAAGCCACGGATCGAATCTTTAAAGAACATCAGATAATCAACATGTTCGGTGTATAGCGAATCCTGAATGCTGCGCTGATCGTCATACAACTTAAAAGCGCTGTTTTCCGCCACCGGCTGCCCCAAATCCAGGCCTTCCGGCACATCAAAGCTGACACCGCCACCGAACAGCGTCGTCAGCGACCCCATCTCGACGCGCATCCCGGCGGAGGTGAGATCGACGGCAATCCCGCTGTCTTTCCAGAAACGCACATTGCTGGTCACCAGCCGATCGTTCGGCGCATTAATAAAGAGCTGATAGCTCATGGTCCGTTTTTGCGTATCAAAGGTGCTGGTTTCCACTGAACCCACGCGATAGCCACGGAACAACACCGGATCGCCTGCCGTTAATTGCCCCGCTTTATTACTGTCAAGGATCACCCGGATACCTTTCGCATCCGGCGGTGCCAGCGGCGGCGAATCGAGCAAGTTGTAGCGCTCCGGTGCATTGCCTTTTACACCGGGCTGAAGTTCGATATAGGCACCAGAAAGCAGCGTACCAAGCCCGCTGATACCTTCGCGACCCACCTGCGGTTTCACCACCCAGAATACCGAATCATTATGCAGGAGCTTTTCCATGCCGGAATTGAGCCGCGCTTTGATTTCAACATGGGTAAGATCATCGGTCAGCGTCGTACTCTCCACTACGCCAACGTCCACGCTGCGGCTTTTGATCGTCGTTTTACCGCCGACAATTCCTTCGGCGTTATTGGTGATCAGGGTGACTTCCGGGCCTTGATGGCTGTAATGATAGAAAAGGATCCAGGCCCCAATCAGTGCCGTCACAATCGGGAAAATCCACACCGGTGACCAGTTTCTCACCTTTTGCACCCTGGCTTCCCCACTCTTATTCTCCATGCTTTAACGACTCCTCATGGTGCGTTTGTGGCTCGCGATCCCAGCTCAGACGCGGGTCGAAAGTCATTGCCGCAAACATCGTGATAATAACGACCAGCGCAAACATCAGCGCACCCATCGCAGGATAAATATTCATCAGCCCCCCCATCCGCACCAGCGCAGACAGTACGGCAATAACAAACACGTCGATCATTGACCAGCGCCCAACGAATTCCACTATTTCATAAATAAAATGCATGCGTTCGCAATCGCGCTTTCCGTGCCCTTTCGCATCAATACACAGCCAGGCGATGCCAATCATTTTCAGCGTCGGCACCATAATGCTGGCGATAAAAATCACTAACGCAACCGGATACGAACCCTCGCTCCACAGCAAAATCACCCCGGCCAGAATGGTCGACGGCATGCGGTCGCCCAACAGGTCGGTCACCATGATGGGCAAAATATTGGCGGGTAAATAGAGCATGATGGCGGTCATCAGCAGCGCCAGCGTCCACTGAATACTGTTGCGCCGACGCGCATGGCCATGAGTATGGCAACGTGGGCAAACCGGCTCGTCAATCGCCACTATCGCCGTGCAACATGGGCAGGATCGCAGCCCCTGGCGGATACCAGGTACACCGACATGCAGCGGCTGCGCAACAGCTGGCGCTGGCGCAATGTCGTCCCACAGCCAGTGGCGGTCTACGCACTGAAACGCCCGCAGTTGCAACAGACAGAACAGGCACCAGGGAATGAAACTGCTGCCGATGCCAATATCACCATAAGCCATCAGTTTGACGAAACTGACCAACACCCCGGCGAGGAAAATTTCCGCCATTCCCCAACTTTTAAGCTGGAATAACACGCGGGCAAGGCCAATTTTCAGGCGAAAATCCATCCGCACGCGGTTAACCAACAGCAGGATCGTCACCAGGCAAAACGCCGGCACAAACTGCACGAACAACAGAAAGAAAGTGCCGAGGCTGGCGTAATCTTCCGAGAACATCACGCCAGGAATTTCCAGCAGCGTCACCTCACTGGCAACGCCTGCTACTTTCATGTTTACGAAGGGAAAAAGGTTGGAGAGCAATAGCATAAACAGCGCGACGATAGCATAAGCAGTGGGACGCTGCCGCGGCGCGTCCCACTCGGTCGCAAGCGTTGTCCCACAACGCGGGCACGCCGCTTTTTGTCCATGTTGCAGCGGCGGTAACGCCACCAGCATGTCACATTGCGAACAGAGAATGTGGCGAGTGGTGTGGTGGTGTTCACACATACAGGCTCCCTTTATGCGCCGTTTTTCAGAGCCTCCAGATACTCCCAGCGTTCAAACGCTTCCTCAAGCGCTTGCTCCGCCGAAGCCATATCGGCTAAGACTTTCTGCGTATGGTCGTGCGGCTGGCTAAAGAAACTTGCATCGGCGACCTGCGCTTGCAAATCCCCAAGTTGTGCTTCCAGTTGTTCCAGCTTTTGCGGTAATTGTTCCAGTTCACGCTGCAGGTTATAGCTTAGTTTGTTACTGTTGCGTTTGACAGTTTCTGCTTTGGCTACCGGCGCTTCCATACTTTTTTTCGCGGCGTCCTGTTTTTGCATCTGCGACGCCGCCTGCTGACCACGGGCATCGTGATAGCCACCAACATACTGACCAATCTGGCCGTCGCCTTCGAAGATCCAGCATTCGGTCACGGTATTATCAACGAACTGACGATCGTGGCTCACCAGCAGAACCGTACCCTGATAGGCATCGATAAGCTCTTCCAGCAGTTCCAGCGTTTCAACATCCAGATCGTTGGTTGGTTCATCGAGAATTAACAGGTTGCTGGGTTTCAGGAACAGACGCGCCAGCAACAGTCGGTTACGTTCCCCGCCAGAGAGCGCACGTACCGGCGTCATCGCCCGTTTCGGATGGAACAGAAAGTCCTGCAAGTAGCCCAGAATGTGGCGCGGCTTGCCGTTCACCAGCACTTCTTGCTTACCTTCAGCAAGGTTGTCCATCACCGTTTTATCCGGATCCAGTTCGGCGCGGTGCTGATCGAAATAGGCCACTTCCAGTTTGGTACCGACATGGACACGCCCGCTATCGGCTTTGAGTTGATCCAGCATCAATTTGAGCAGCGTAGTCTTACCGCAGCCGTTCGGGCCGATCAGCGCGATTTTGTCGCCGCGCTGCACCTGCGTGGAGAAATCGCGCACCAGCACTTTGCCATCGATGCCGTAATTGACGTCTTCCATCTCGAAAACAATCTTGCCGGAGCGGGAGGCTTCTTCCACCTGCATCTTCGCGCTGCCCATCACTTCACGGCGTTCACTGCGCTCGCGGCGCATGGCTTTTAACGCGCGGACGCGGCCTTCGTTACGAGTACGACGCGCCTTGATGCCCTGGCGGATCCACACCTCTTCCTGCGCCAGCTTGCGATCAAATTCCGCATTTTGCAGCTCTTCCACGCGCAGGGCTTCTTCTTTCTCCAGCAGATACTGATCGTAATTGCCCGGATAGGAAACCAGCTTGCCGCGATCGAGGTCGACGATACGTGTCGCCATATTGCGAATAAACGAACGATCATGAGAGATAAAGATGATGGTGCCGCCGAAAGATTTCAGGAACCCTTCCAGCCAGTCGATAGTTTCAATGTCCAGGTGGTTGGTTGGTTCGTCGAGCAGCAGCACACGCGGACCGCTCACCAGCGCGCGCCCCAGCGCTGCCTTACGCAACCAGCCGCCGGAAAGGGCGGAGAGCGACATATCCGCCGTCAGCCCAAGCTGCGCCAGCACTTCATTGATACGGTTTTCCAGTTGCCACAAACCGTGGTGATCCAGCATCTCCTGCACACGCGCTAACTCGGCGAGGTTTTTATCGCTCGGATCGCTCATCACCAGGTGGGAAACCTCATGGTAGCGCTTGAGATACTCGGCCTGCTCTTCAATCCCTTCAGCGACAAAATCGTAGACGCTGCCGGTAACATTACGCGGCGGATCCTGTTGCAGGCGTGCCACCACCAAATCTTGCTCATACACAATGCGACCATCATCCAGGTTAACTTCCCGGTTGAGGATCTTCATCAGCGTTGATTTCCCCGCGCCGTTACGCCCAACAAGGCACACGCGTTCGTTTTCTTCGATATGCAGCTCAGCATTATCGAGAAGCGGCGCATCGCTGAATGACAGCCACGCGCCATGCATACTGATCAATGACATTTATTTATCCTTTCAGGCTGCGGTAATCAGCCAGCAGTTGTGGATCTGACGGTTGCGGGCAAAATCCTGCGACTGCGTTTTTTGGGTGATTTCTTGTGCTTTAAGACCCAGTTTCGCCAGCCCGTCGAGATCCATACGGAAACCGCGTTTGTTATTGGAAAACATGATCGTGCCGCCCTTACGCAACAGGCGTTTGAGATCCTGCATCAGCGCCATATGGTCGCGCTGTACATCAAAAGACTCTTCCATACGTTTGGAGTTGGAGAAGGTCGGCGGATCGATAAAGATCAGGTCGAACTGCTCATCAGTATCGCGCAGCCACGCAAGGCAGTCGGCCTGGATCAGGCGATGCGCACGACCGCTCAGGCCATTAAGACGCAGGTTGCGCTCGGCCCACTCCAGATAGGTACGTGACATATCCACCGTTGTCGTCGAACGCGCGCCGCCCAGCCCCGCATGCACACTGGCGCTGCCGGTATAAGAGAAAAGATTGAGGAAATCTTTGCCTTTACTCATTTGGCCGAGCATACGGCGCGCGATACGGTGATCGAGGAACAAACCGGTATCAAGATAATCGGTCAGGTTGACCCACAGGCGAGCGTTATATTCGCTCACTTCCATGAAATCACCCTTTTCATTCATTTTCTGATACTGATTGTTGCCCTTCTGCCGTTCACGGGTTTTCAACACCAGCTTGTTTGGCGCAATCCCCAACACATGAATGGTGGCCGCAATGATATCAAACAGACGCTGACGCGCTTTTTGCGCATCAATCGTTTTCGGTGCGGCATACTCCTGCACCACCACCCAATCGGCATAGCGATCGACCGCGACGTTGTAATCCGGCAGATCGGCATCGTACAGGCGATAACATTCGATACCTTCCTGACGCGCCCATTTTTCCAGCTTTTTAACGTTCTTGCGCAGGCGATTCGCGTAATCTTCCGCCATTGCCGGCGCTTTCGCTTCGCCGGTATTTTCCGCCAGATGGTAATTTTTCTGCACGCAATCCAGCGGGCCGTTTTTCGCTTTGAACTGGCGCTCAGCGCGCAGTTGCAGGCAGTTCAGCAGATCAACCGAGGCGCTAAACAGTGACAGATTCCAGCCGCCAAATTGTGCTTTCAGCAGACGGCCCAACAGGCTGTGCAGCGCGATCAGCGCCGGTTCACTCTCCAGACGCTCACCATACGGCGGGTTACTGATCACCGTACCGTACGGGCCTTTTGGCAGCGGGTTGCTCAGCTCGGCAACATCTTTGACCTCAAAAGTCACCAGCTCGCCAATCCCGGCGCGTCGGGCGTTTTTACGGGCGATATCGATAACGCGCGCGTCGCTGTCTGACCCATAAAAATGGGAGGCGTAATTCGCCAGCCCCGCGCGCGCGCGCGTTTGCGCCTCGGCTTTCACCTCTTGCCACAGCGCTTCATCGTGCTGTGCCCAGCCACCAAAACCCCAGTGGCCGCGGTGCAGACCCGGCGCGCGATCGGTCGCCGCCATCGCAGCTTCAATCAGCAGCGTCCCGGAGCCGCACATTGGATCGAGCAGCGGCGTGCCTGGCTGCCAGCCAGAACGCATCACGATCGCGGCGGCCAGGTTTTCTTTGATCGGCGCCATCCCGGTGCGATCGCGGTAGCCGCGCAGGTGCAAACCTTCACCGCTCAGATCAAGGGAGATATTTGCCGTATCCTGGTTCAGCCAGACGTTAATACGCAGATCCGGCATCTCACGTTCCACATTCGGACGCGGCAGGTTTTTGCGGGTAAAGCTGTCGACGATCGCATCTTTGACTTTCAGCGCGCCGTACTGGCTGTTACGAATTTCATCATTCAGGCCGCTAAAATGGACGGCGAAGGTTGCGCCCGGATTAAACATCTCTGTCCAGTTGATCGCCTGCACGCCGAGGTAGAGATCAAGATCGCTGTAAACCTTGCACTCCCCGAGCGGCAGCATAATGCGCGAAGCCAGACGACTCCACATCAGGCTCTGGTACAGGAGCCGCGTGTCCCCTTCAAAATGGACACCACCCTGAACAACCCGGCACTCAACGGCACCGAGTTTTTCCAGTTCAGTTTTTAACAGCTCTTCCAGCCCGCGGGCCGTACTGGCAAACAGAGAAATCATAATGTCACTTACACTCAACGAAAATTGTTGCGCATTATAGCTAATCTGGCGTTCATGTCATAAAGTTGAGGGCTAATTTTCATCAGACAGGGGGAAGACGTGCCAACGCTTTCACGTCTTTTTATTCATCCGGTAAAATCCATGCGTGGTATTGGCCTGACGCATGCACTTGCCGATATCAGCGGCCTCGCTTTTGACCGTGTTTTTATGGTCACGCAACCCGATGGCACTTTTATTACCGCACGACAGTATCCGCAGATGGTGCGCTTTACGCCCTCACCGTTAACCGATGGTTTGCACCTGACCGCACCGGATGGCAGCAGCGCGGTGATTCGCTTTGCCGATTTTGCGCCCGACGCCGCGCCCACGGAAGTATGGGGAAACCACTTTACTGCCCTAATCGCGCCCGACGAGATTAATCGCTGGCTGAGCGGCTTTTTTTCGCGCGAGGTGCAGTTGCGCTGGGTTGGACCTGAATTAACCCGCCGCGTTAAACACCACGACGACGTACCGTTATCTTTCGCCGATGGTTTTCCCTATCTGCTGGCTAACGAAGCCTCGCTGCGTGATGTACAAAACCGTTGCCCGGCCAGCGTGAAAATGGAGCAGTTTCGCCCCAACCTGGTAGTGACGGGCGCGCAGCCGTGGGAAGAGGACAGCTGGAAAGTGGTGCGTATTGGCGAGGTGGTTTTCGATGTCGTGAAACCGTGCAGCCGGTGTGTGTTCACCACCGTCAGCCCGGAGCGCGGGCAAAAACACCCCTCCGGTGAGCCTCTCGCGACCTTACAGCGTTTTCGCACCGCGCAGGACAACGGTACCGTCGATTTCGGCCAAAACCTGATTGCCCGTAATAGCGGTGTGATCCGCGTTGGCGATGAAGTAGCCGTGCTGGCAACGGCGCCCGCGAAAATATACAGCGCAGGCGAAGCCGAAGAGGCTGTTGAACAGGATGCACAACCCGCAGGCACGGTAGAAATCAACTGGCAAGGTCAAACATTTCGCGGCAATAACCAACAAGTGTTGCTTGAACAGCTTGAACATCAGGGGATTCGCGTGCCCTACTCGTGCCGCGCCGGGATTTGCGGTTGCTGCCGGATCCGCGTAGTGGAAGGTGAAGTCAGTGCGCTGAAGAAATCAGCGGTTGCGCCGGATGGTTCAATTCTCTGCTGTAGCTGTGTGCCGAAAACATCGCTGCGACTGGAGGCTTAAACCGCCTGTTCGAACTGAATTGCGTTGGTATGTAACTGTGGTTTGAGGCGATCGTTCATAATTTTAATCGCGTCGCCCAGTTGCATAGTGCGCCCGGCAATTACCACGCCGGGTTGCGCCAGCAGACACAGCGCAGCATTGTCACCCGGTTCAACCACCAGCAGATTCACACACTCCTGCGTATCGCTCAGCCAGACGCAAGCGCCTTCGCCCGTAACAGGCGTCCACAGGGAATCATGCGTCATGAAGTGCCAGCTTTTCGGCATTTGCGGCTTGAGGAAGCGAATCGCTACCAGCGCGTTAAGCACCAGTTCAGCGCGTTGCTCATGGGATAACGGCAAATCGCGGCATTTTTCATCAAAGGAGAAATAGAGCGCAGCATCATCAACGCAAAAACCAGACGGTGAGAAAGCGTCTGGCGTCAGCATCTTACGGGCAAAACGAGAGCGAAATAACATGCCATTGGCTAAATCGAGCATCATGCGATCATGCTCATCATCAAAATACCAGCGCCAATTATCGTCAGGTTTAATTCGCATTTTCCTCTCCCCTTCCCCTAAACATCCTGTCGCTTTTTCATCCTGTTTGCCGCCTCGTTTATTACCTAAATAATAAAAGACTAAAATGTTTAAATTAGCAACAGTGGTGGAATATAAAACAACCAGGACGGGAAATAAAGCCCTGGTTGTGCAGGAAGGGATAAAAGATTAGATATGGGTAACGATTTCTTTAATCAGCGGTGGACCTTTAAAAATAAAGCCCGAATAAATTTGCACCAGTGACGCACCGGCGGCGATTTTCTCGCGAGCCGCTATCACCGAGTCGATGCCACCTACGCCAATAATCGGCAAGCGTCCGTTTAATTCTTGCGACAACCGCCGAATAATTTCCGTGCTTTTTAATTGCAACGGACGACCACTTAACCCACCCGTTTCGTCACAATGTTTCATTCCCTGTACCAGCGATCTTTCAAGCGTAGTATTAGTGGCAATAACACCATCAATATTGTGGCGAACTAAACTATCGGCCACTTGGATCAATTCTTCTTCAGAAAGATCTGGTGCGATCTTTACGGCTACCGGAACATATTTATGATGCACATTTTGCAGATCGTTTTGCTTATTCTTAATTGCGGTAAGCAGATCGTCCAGCGCTTCGCCATATTGTAGCGTGCGCAAACCGGGCGTATTTGGCGAAGAAATATTAATGGCGATATAACCGGCGTAGGCATAGATTTTTTCCATACAAATCAGATAGTCATCTTTACCCTGCTCGACTGGCGTGTCTTTATTCTTACCAATATTAATGCCCAACACACCGTCGAAGTGTGATTTCTTTACGTTCTCAACCAGGTTATCCACGCCAAGATTATTAAAGCCCATACGGTTGATCAGCCCTTCGGCGTCCACCAGACGGAAGATCCTCGGCTTGTCATTACCCGGCTGCGGGCGTGGCGTCACGGTACCGATTTCGATGGCGCCAAACCCCATCGCGCCCAGCGCATCAATGCACTCACCATTTTTATCCAGCCCGGCCGCTAACCCCAACGGGTTCTTAAAGGTCAGACCCATGCATTTGACCGGCTTCTCCGGTACACGCTGACGTACAAGGGCTTCGAAAGGTGTGCCGGTAATACGGCGTAATTGCTGGAACGTTAATTCATGAGCGCGCTCTGGATCGAGCTGGAAAAGGGCTTTACGAACGAAGGGGTAGTACATGAACTCTCCTGGATTCCCGGTTGCAAACCGGGGGCGTATTATCAGTGATTACCCGACGAAAGGGAATTGACCTGCGGCAAAAAAAGGCGAATCGACGCAATCGTTTTCTCTTACCTCTCTCCTTTATGCAAATTTCAGCATATTTTCATCGAATAAATCATTTAGTGGAATAAATCGACTCTGCCACACTGCCCTTAATTGTTATGAATGTTATCTAAAAGCAAACAATTGGTTATAAGGAGCGATTATGAGAGTTGTCACCCTGGCCGGAAGCCCGCGCTTTCCCTCCCGCTCCAGCGCGTTGCTGGAGTATGCCCGCGAGCGCCTGAATGCGCAGGATATCGAAGTGTGTCACTGGCATTTGCAAAATTTCGCGCCGGAGGATCTCCTCTATGCCCGCTTTGATAGCCCCGCGTTGCAAACATTTATTGGGCAACTCAGCGAGGCCGACGGGTTAATCGTCGCGACACCTATTTATAAAGCGGCTTACTCCGGCGCCCTGAAAACGCTGCTCGATCTGCTGCCCGAGCGGGCGCTGGAAGGCAAAGTGGTGTTACCGCTGGCCACTGGCGGCACCGTGGCGCATATGCTGGCGGTGGATTACGCCCTGAACCCGGTGCTCAGCGCACTGAAAGCGCAAGAGATCCTGCATGGCGTCTTCGCCGATGATAGCCAGGTGCTGGATTACCAGCATAAGCCCAGCCTGACACCCAATCTGCAAACCCGACTGGATAAGGCGCTGGAAACTTTCTGGCAAGCGCTGCACCGCCGGGATATCCAGGCGCCGGATTTCCACCTGCCGCAAGGAGTCGCGCATGTTTAACCTGTTTAAAAATCGCGCGCAATGGCTGGCGTTAAGCGGTTTACTGACGCTTTCCGCCTGGACGCAGGCCGCCGAACCGGCACCGGAAAGTTTGCGTATTGGTTACCAGAAAGGCAGCGTCAGCATGGTGCTGGCAAAAAGCCATGAACTGCTGGAAAAACGCTACCCGAACACCAAAATCACCTGGACGGAATTCCCGGCAGGCCCGCAAATGCTGGAAGCACTGAATATTGGCAGTATCGATCTCGGCAGCACGGGCGACATTCCGCCAATTTTTGCGCAAGCCGCGGGGGCGGATCTTCTGTATGTCGGCGTTGAGCCACCAAAGCCGAAAGCAGAAGTGATCCTTGTTGCACAAAACAGTCCAATTAAAACGGTTGCCGATTTGAAAGGGCATAAAGTCGCTTTCCAGAAAGGTTCCAGTTCACACAATTTACTGCTGCGCGCACTGCAACAGGCCGGGCTGAAATTCAGCGATATTCAGCCAGTGTTTCTGACACCTGCGGATGCGCGCGCCGCGTTCCAGCAAGGTAACGTTGATGCATGGGCCA
Source organism: Kosakonia sp. PSU_27 (assembly GCF_039409795.1). Classification (NCBI taxonomy): domain Bacteria; kingdom Pseudomonadati; phylum Pseudomonadota; class Gammaproteobacteria; order Enterobacterales; family Enterobacteriaceae; genus Kosakonia; species Kosakonia sp. PSU_27. The sequence continues at coordinate 452,241 of NZ_JBCIVK010000004.1, forward strand.
TCTGGGATCCTTACTACTCGGCGGCGCTGCTGCAGGGTGGCGTGCGGGTACTGAAAGACGGCACCACGCTGAAACAGACTGGCTCCTTCTATTTAGCTTCGCGTCCCTATGCGGAAAAAAACGGTGCATTTATTCAGGGAGTTCTGAACACCTTTAGCGAAGCCGATGCGTTAACCATTAGCCAGCGTGACGAAAGCATCGCACTGTTTGCCAAAACGCTGGGGCTGCCCCAGCCGGTGATTGCCAGCTATTTCGATCACCGTCCACCGACCAAAATCTCACCGGTCGATGACACCACCGCCGCACTGCAACAGCAAACGGCCGATCTCTTTTATGAGAACCGGTTGCTACCGAAAAAAGTCGATATTCGCACCCGTATCTGGCAACCGGCCAAACAAGGAGCCAAATCATGAGCTTAAATCTGTTCTGGTTTTTACCCACCCACGGCGATGGTCACTACTTAGGGACGGACCACGGCTCGCGCCCGGTAGATCATGCTTATTTACAACAAGTCGCTCAGGCGGCGGATCGTTTAGGGTTCAGCGGGGTGCTGATCCCGACCGGACGCTCCTGTGAAGATGCGTGGCTGGTCGCCGCCTCACTGATCCCGGTAACGCAGCGGTTGAAGTTTCTTGTCGCCCTGCGTCCCAGCGTCACGTCGCCGACCGTTGCTGCACGCCAGGCGGCGACGCTGGACAGGCTATCAAATGGACGTGCGCTGTTTAACCTGGTAACCGGCAGCGATCCGCAGGAACTGGCCGGAGACGGCGTATTTCTCGATCATACGCAGCGTTATGAAGCCTCCGCGGAGTTTACTCACGTCTGGCGTCGTCTGCTGGAAGGCGATACCGTAGACTTCGAGGGCAAACATATCCATGTACGCGGCGCGAAACTCTTTTTCCCGCCGGTGCAGCAACCGCGACCGCCGCTCTATTTTGGTGGATCGTCCGATGTGGCGCAGGATCTGGCCGCTGAGCAGGTTGACCTCTATCTGACATGGGGCGAGCCGCCTGCGCAGGTAAAAGAAAAAATTGAACAGGTGCGCGCCAAAGCCGCAGCCCACGGGCGTAAAATGCGCTTCGGTATTCGGCTGCATGTGATTGTCCGGGAAACGAATGCCGAAGCCTGGCAGGCAGCGAATAACCTGATCGCCCATCTGGATGATGCCACGATTGCTAAAGCGCAGGCCGCCTTCTCTCGCCAGGATTCCGTAGGTCAACAGCGGATGGCGGCGCTTCATGGCGGCAAGCGCGATCAACTGGAGATCAGCCCCAACCTGTGGGCTGGCGTTGGGCTGGTACGCGGCGGCGCGGGAACCGCGCTGGTGGGCGATGGCCCGACTGTCGCGGCAAGAATCAATGAATACGCTGAGCTTGGTATCGACAGCTTTATTCTTTCCGGCTATCCGCACCTGGAAGAGGCATATCGCGTCGGCGAACTGCTGTTCCCGCACCTGGATGTCGCGGTGCCGCAAATTCCGCAGCCACAACCGTTGCAGTTGCAGGGCGAAACAGTGGCGAACGAGTTTATTCCCCGAAAAGTGGCGCAAAGCTGAGGCAATTATGGCGGCAGAAAAGAAATGGCTCCTGCACATTGCCCCCTGGCTGCTGCCGGCGGGGATTGTGGTGGTGTGGCAAATCGCTTCCTCCACCGGCTTGCTCTCCACGCGCATCCTTCCCTCACCGGAAGGCGTGCTGGAAGCATTCTGGACATTAAGCGTGAGCGGTGAATTGTGGCAACACCTGGCGATCAGCTCCTGGCGCGCGGTAATTGGTTTCTCGATTGGCGGCACTATCGGTCTCACACTGGGGTTGATTAGCGGGTTGTCGCGTTGGGGAGAACGTCTGCTGGATACCTCCATCCAGATGTTGCGCAATGTGCCGCATCTGGCGCTGATCCCACTGGTTATCTTGTGGTTTGGTATCGATGAGAGCGCGAAAATTTTTCTTGTCGCGCTCGGCACGTTGTTCCCCATTTATATCAATACCTGGCACGGCATTCGTAATATCGACCGGGGATTGCTGGAGATGGCGCGCAGCTACGGTTTGTCCGGTTTTGCGCTCTTTGTTCATGTGATCCTGCCCGGCGCGCTGCCGTCGATTATGGTCGGGGTACGCTTTGCGCTCGGCCTGATGTGGCTGACGCTGATTGTTGCCGAGACAATTTCCGCCAACGCTGGAATTGGCTACCTGGCGATGAACGCCAGAGAGTTTCTGCAAACGGATGTTGTGGTGGTAGCCATTATTCTCTATGCCCTGCTCGGCAAACTGGCCGATGTGAGTGCGCAATTGCTGGAGCGCCTGTGGCTGCGCTGGCATCCCGCTTACCACGTGAAGGAGGCAACAGCATGAATACGGCGCGACTCACTCAGGGTATCCCGTTGTTATTAAACGGCGTGAGTAAACGTTACGGCGATAACACCGTGCTCAGCGGCCTGGATCTGCATATTGCCGCCGGGCAGTTTGTCGCCGTGGTAGGCCGCAGCGGCGGAGGCAAAAGCACATTGCTGCGCCTGCTGGCCGGGCTGGAAACCGCCAATGCCGGAGAGCTGTTAGCGGGCAATACACCGCTGGCGAATATTCAAAACGACACGCGGATGATGTTTCAGGATGCCCGGCTGCTGCCATGGAAGTCTGTGATAGATAATGTTGGTTTAGGGTTGAAAGGCCGCTGGCGGGAAGCCGCACAGGATGCGTTACGCGCGGTCGGGCTGGAACAGCGAGCCAGCGAGTGGCCAGCAGCGTTGTCCGGGGGGCAGAAACAGCGGGTCGCGCTGGCACGGGCGCTGGTACATCAACCGGGGTTGCTGCTGCTCGACGAACCCCTGGGTGCGCTGGATGCGTTAACCCGTCTGGAGATGCAGGCACTGATTATGGAGCTGTGGCAGACACACGGTTTCACGGTGGTACTGGTGACGCATGATGTCAGTGAAGCGGTAGCGATGGCGGATCGCGTCCTGTTAATAGAAGAGGGAAAAATCGGGCTGGACCTGGCCATCGATCTGCCGCATCCGCGCCGCCTGGGTTCGGTGAGACTGGCAGAACTGGAAGCGGAAGTGTTGAATCGGGTGATGAAACGCAGCGAGTCGGAAACCGTTCCGTTACCAAAAACGCGTCACGCTTAATGTTCTGTAGTAACCAGCACAGGTCGCGCCCGTTAAGGTTTATTGCTTACTGAAAACCACGCTCTGTCGGCGCAGTCGTCAACCGGTTTGAATTCAGCCAGGTGGGCGGGGGTAAATCACGGACAGGTATACGCGGCTTTATAACGGTTTCGGCGCGCCCTTTGCGGGGAAAACAGTGCCGCCTTCGGTGAAGGCGGCATTTTTGTTACGCCAGCGCTTTGCTGACTTTCTCGTACAGATCGCCGGAAAGGTTCGGCAACGCTTTTAACTGCTCCAGCGCCGCACGCATCATCGCCTGACGTTTAGCATCATAGCGTTTCAGGCGGATCAGCGGCTCAATCAGACGCGATGCCACTTGCGGGTTACGGCTGTTCAGCTCGGTTAGCATTTCCGCCAGGAACTGATAGCCGCTCCCATCCAGCGCATGGAACGCTGCCGGGTTGCTGCTGGCGAAAGCACCAATCAGCGAGCGGATGCGGTTCGGGTTGCTGAGGGTGAACGAGCGGTGTTTCAACAGGCTGCGCACCGTTTGCAGCACATCTTTCGCCGGGCTGGTGGCCTGCAGAATAAACCATTTATCCATCACCAGACCGTCGTGATGCCATTTGTCATCGTACTCCTGCATCAGCGCATCGCGGCACGGCAGTTGCGCGGCAACCGCCGCCGAAAGCGCCGCCAGCGCATCCGTCATATTATCTGCGTCGTGATACTGCTGGCTCACCAGTTTGTCTGCCAGTTGCGCATCGCCAAACGCCAGGTAACGTAAGCACGTGTTACGCAAAGAGCGTTTGCCGATATCCCCATGTTCAACGCGGTAGCTATCGAGTTTGTGCGCGTTGTACACCGCCAGACACTCATCCGCAAGTTCGGTGGCAAGCGTGCGCGTCAGCGCTTCGCGTACCGCCGCGATGGCCACAGGATCGATGGTTTCAAACAGTTCGGCGATCTCATTTGCCGACGGCAGCGTCAGGATCTCTGCGGCAAGCGCAGGATCAATCGTCTCGTCCAGCAGGATCGCGCGAAACGCATCCGCGACATGCAGTGGCAGCGACAGCGCCTGGCCCTGCTGATGGCGCGCAACGTTCAGTTTAATGTGCGTAGCCAGCAGGCTTTGCGCCGCGTCCCAGCGGGAGAAATCGTTACTGGCGTGGCGCATCAGGAAGGTCAGCTGCTGATCGCTCCATTTATATTCCAGCTTCACCGGCGCAGAGAATTCACGCAGCAGCGACGGCACCGGCTGGAAATAGACATTATCAAAGATAAAGGTCTGTTCCGCCTGAGTGACGTTCAGGACGTTATGTACCGGGTGCCCGTCTTTCTGCAACGGGATCACTTTACCTTCGTTATCGTAAAGTTCGATATCGAACGGGATATGCAGCGGCAGCTTGTCTTGCTGTTCGGCGGTCGGCGGTGTGCGCTGGCTGATGGTCAGCGTGTATTGCTCGGTGTTCGGGTTGTAATCATCGTGCACCGTCACCACTGGCGTACCGGCCTGGCTGTACCAGCGGCGGAAATGCGACAGATCGATGTTTGACGCATCCTCCATGGCCTGCACGAAATCGTCGCAGGTCGCCGCGCTACCGTCATGACGCTCAAAATAGAGCTGCATCCCTTTCTGGAAATTCTCTTCGCCAAGCAGCGTATGCATCATGCGAATCACTTCCGCGCCCTTTTCATACACCGTCAGGGTGTAGAAGTTATTCATTTCAATAACTTTATCCGGGCGGATCGGGTGCGCCATCGGGCTGGCGTCTTCGGCGAACTGCAGACCACGCATGGTGCGCACATTATTAATGCGGTTTACCGCACGGGAGCCCAGGTCAGAGCTGAACTCCTGATCGCGGAATACCGTCAGGCCCTCTTTCAGGCTGAGCTGGAACCAGTCACGGCAAGTTACGCGGTTACCGGTCCAGTTATGGAAGTATTCGTGACCAATGACGCGCTCGATATCAAGGTAATCTTTATCGGTAGCGGTATCGGTGCGGGCAAGCACGTATTTCGAGTTGAAGATGTTCAACCCTTTGTTTTCCATGGCACCCATATTGAAGAAGTCGACAGCGACAATCATATAGATGTCGAGATCGTATTCGAGGCCGAAACGCTGTTCGTCCCACTTCATGGAATTTTTCAGCGAGGTCATCGCCCACGGTGCACGATCGAGGTTGCCGCGATCGACATATAGCTCCAGCGCCACTTCACGCCCGGAACGGGTGGTGAACGTATCGCGCAGCACGTCGAAATCCCCAGCGACCAGCGCAAACAGATAGCAGGGTTTCGGGAACGGATCCTGCCACTGTACCCAGTGACGACCATTCTCCAGTTCGCCCTGATCAACACGGTTGCCGTTAGAGAGCAGGAACGGATAGCGGGTTTTATCGGCAATCAGCTTGGTGGTAAAACGCGCCAGCACATCCGGGCGGTCCAGGTACCAGGTAATATGGCGGAAGCCTTCCGCTTCACACTGCGTACACAGCGCTTCACCGGACTGGTACAGCCCTTCGAGCGCGGTGTTCGCGGCCGGGCTTATTTCATTCACAATGCGCAAGGTAAAACGCTCTGGCAAACCATCGATCACCAGTTGGGAGCCTTCTTCTTTATAGTTGGTCCAGGGCTCATCATTTACGTGAATGGAAATCAGGGTCAGCTCGCCGCCATCCAGGCGCAGCGGCACAGCAGAGGCGCTATGGCGTGACACTTTGCTCAGCGCAGTGACGACGGTTTTGGCGGCGTCAAGGTCAAAGGTCAAGTCAATATCGCTAATCAGGTAGTCCGGCGCACGGTAGTCGTGACGGTATTTGGCTTGTGGCTGTTGTGTCATAAAAAACCTTTAGCATCTTCTGTTGGTTACGACTCCAGTCTATTCCGGTTGCCGCAAACGCGCCACGCAGAATCTTCATCTTTTCAGAGGGAAAAGCTCTGTCTGCTACATTTTTATAACAGTCGGCACGAAATGCCATCGACCCATTCAACGCCTTATGGTGTGATCAGGGTTCAATAACCAGGTAAACAAGGTATACTCCAGCGACATTCTGCTTTGTTTATTGTACTAAACGCTCCTGTAAGAGGATGCTACTGCGCACCATGACTCAACTCGCTTTCTCAGGTCTGCAAACGCTGCTGGATACCGACGCTTACAAGCTGCACATGCAGCAAGCGGTGTTTCACCACTATTATGACGTGCATGTGTCGGCTGAATTCCGCTGTCGCGGCGATGACCTGCTCGGTATCTACGCAGATGCGATTCGCGAACAGGTCGACGCGATGCAATCGTTGCGTCTGCAAGATGACGAGTATCTGTGGCTGTCCGGCCTCCCCTTCTTTCAGCCTGACTACCTTAACTGGCTCCGTCATTTTCGTTATGACCCGCGCCAGGTCACGATTACTAACGACAACGGCAAGCTGCATATCAGCCTTTCCGGCCCGTGGCGCGAAGTGATCATGTGGGAAGTGCCGCTGCTGGCAGTGATCAGTGAAGTGGTTCACCGCTGCCGTTCGCCACAGACTGGCGTGCAGCAGGCTCTGCTGCATCTGGAAGAGAAACTGGCGGATTTCGCTGCGCGCACCGCGCAGGTAGATATGTCCGGTTTCCGTCTGATGGATTTCGGTACGCGCCGCCGTTTCTCCCGCGATGTGCAACAAGCGATAGTCGAACGGTTGCAACAAGAACCCTGGTTTATTGGCACCAGTAATTATGACCTGGCCCGCCGGCTGTCGCTGACCCCCATGGGCACCCAGGCGCATGAGTGGTTCCAGGCCCACCAACAGATCAGCCCCGATTTGGCCACCAGCCAGCGCGCGGCACTCGCGGCCTGGCTTGAGGAGTATCCAAACCAACTGGGAATTGCGTTAACAGACTGCATTACGATGGATGCGTTTTTACGTGACTTCGGCCCGGAATTCGCAACCCGTTACCAGGGTCTGCGCCATGATTCTGGCGATCCGGTGGAATGGGGCGAAAAAGCGATTGCCCACTATGAGAAACTCGGCATCGATCCTCTGTCGAAGACGCTAATATTTTCGGATAATCTCGATCTGAACAAAGCGCTGGATCTCTATTGCCACTTTGCCGATCGCGTCAAGCTGGGCTTTGGTATCGGGACACGCCTGACGTGTGATATTCCCGGCGTAAAACCGCTGAATATTGTTATTAAGCTCGTTGAGTGCAACGGAAAACCGGTAGCAAAATTATCCGACAGCCCCGGGAAAACTATCTGCCATGACAAGGCGTTTGTTCGCGCCTTACGCGAAGCGTTTGACCTGCCGCAGGTCAAAAAAGCCAGTTAATAGCAGGGAGCCTGGGCGCTCCCTTCTTTTTTGCCAATAATTTATTAATTGTTCCTGCGAATTCTGCTTGTCTGATGGCGTACGCCAGGTAACATAGATATCCCCCCTAATCGGGCGGACAAGTGTTTATTTTTTCCGACTATTAACAGAGAGAATATTATGAGCGTTGTGCCTGTAGCCGACGTATTCCATAGCCGCGTGGCCGTTGACAGTGAAGTCACCGTACGCGGATGGGTACGCACCCGCCGAGATTCTAAAGCTGGTATCTCCTTCCTCGCCGTTTATGACGGCTCCTGCTTTAATCCTGTACAGGCCGTTATTAATAATTCTCTGCCCAATTACCATGACGAAGTGCTGCGTCTGACCACTGGTTGCTCCGTTATCGTCACCGGCAAAGTCGTGGCGTCACCGGGCGAAGGCCAGAGTCTGGAAATTCAGGCGACCTCTGTCGACGTCACCGGCTGGGTTGAAGATCCGGATACCTACCCGATGGCGGCAAAGCGCCACAGTATCGAATATCTGCGTGAAGTTGCTCACCTGCGCCCGCGCACTAACCTGATTGGCGCGGTTGCGCGCGTTCGCCACACGCTGGCGCAGGCGCTGCATCGTTTCTTCGACGAGCAAGGTTTCTTCTGGGTATCTGCGCCGCTTATTACCGCGTCGGATACCGAAGGCGCAGGCGAAATGTTCCGCGTCTCCACGCTGGATATGGAAAACCTGCCGCGTACCGCGGAAGGCAAAGTCGATTTTGATAAAGATTTCTTTGGCAAAGAAGCTTTCCTGACCGTTTCCGGCCAGTTGAACGCTGAAACCTATGCCTGCGCCCTGTCCAAGGTTTATACCTTCGGCCCAACGTTCCGCGCGGAGAACTCCAACACCAGCCGCCACCTGGCTGAATTCTGGATGCTGGAACCAGAAATCGCTTTCGCCGATCTCGACGATAACGCCCGTCTGGCTGAAGCGATGCTGAAATACGCCTTTAAAGCGGTGCTGGAAGAGCGTCTGGACGACCTGAAGTTCTTTGAAGAGCGCGTGGACAAAGACGCGATTGGCCGTCTGGAGCGTTTCATCGCGGCAGATTTCGCTCAGGTTGATTACACCGATGCGGTCGCTATTCTCGAAAAATGTGGTGAGAAGTTCGAGAACCCGGTGTACTGGGGCGTTGACCTGGCTTCTGAACATGAACGTTACCTGGCCGAGAAACACTTCAAAGCACCGGTGGTGGTGAAAAACTACCCGAAAGATATTAAAGCGTTCTATATGCGTCTTAACGAAGATGGTAAAACCGTGGCGGCGATGGATGTGCTGGCACCGGGTATCGGTGAAATCATCGGCGGTTCGCAGCGTGAAGAGCGTCTTGATGTCCTGGATGCTCGTATGGCAGAAATGGGGCTGAATAAAGAAGATTACTGGTGGTATCGCGATCTGCGCCGTTACGGCACTGTACCGCACTCCGGCTTCGGTCTGGGTTTTGAACGCCTGATTGCTTATGTAACCGGCGTACAGAACGTGCGTGATGTGATCCCTTTCCCGCGAACTCCGCGCTCCGCAACATTCTGATGTTCTCAAGGCCAGCGTTATCGCTGGCCTTGTTCATTTATGTGACGCCCGTCAACTTTTATTAACAGTTCACGAGTGTACCCACCAATCCCCGCCGCGTTTTTTACCCTTATTTGCGCTTTTTTACACCTGAAAAACTTCTGTACATAAATCCCCCAAACCGTTTATTGCGGAATATGTCAGCCTGTTAATTAGCACTTTTGGTTAAAATAAGCACAGCAATCTGGATGGCTAAATGCCGTTATAAGAAAAAACACGACACGCGCGTTTCGCGGATAAGAAAAGCCTTTAGCTTAATTAAATATAAGTAATTCATATAAATAGCAATGATATCGCTCATTAAATCAGCACCCGGTGCTGAACTTTGAGATGGTTCACAAAGTTCCCGAAAATACACAAAATATTACACAATATTTCTTTTTGTTACTTCTTTAAGACATTTGTAGCACTTTCAGGGTAGCGAAACGTTGTTATGTTTGGAAAGATGCCTTTCAGACACAGAAAGACACCAAACTCTCATCAATAGTTCCGTAAATTTTTTTTGACGGAATTTATTGGCGGCAGTGGCAGGTGTTCAAAAAAACCAATGAGGGTAATAAATAATGATGAAGCGCAATATTCTGGCAGTGGTTATCCCTGCTCTGCTGGCAGCCGGTGCAGCTAACGCTGCAGAAATCTACAACAAAGACGGCAACAAAGTAGACCTGTATGGTAAAGCTGTTGGCCGTCATGTTTGGACGACCACTGGCGAAGGCAGCTCTAACAGCGATGCAACTTACGGTCAGATTGGTTTCAAAGGCGAAACTCAGATCAATAGCGATCTGACTGGTTATGGTCAGTGGGAATATCGTACTAATGCAAGCAAAGCAGAAGGTGAACAAGACGCGGGCAATACCCGTCTGGCGTTCGCCGGTCTGAAAGTTGCAAATGCTGGCTCGCTGGATTACGGACGTAACTATGGTGTTGTATATGACGTTGAATCCTATACAGATATGGCACCGTACTTCTCCGGCGAAACTTGGGGTGGTAGCACTGATAACTACTTAGCCAACCGCGCTGGTGGCGTTCTGACTTACCGCAATTCTGATTTCTTCGGTCTGGTTGATGGTTTGGCGTTCGCGGTACAGTATCAAGGTAAAAACGAATCCAGCCATAGCCTAAAAGCACAGAATGGTGATGGTGTCGGTTACTCAGTAGCCTATGATTTTGGTGGTGGTTTCGGCGTATCTGGAGCATACAGTAACTCCAAACGCACTATCGCACAGGAAGCAGATGGCAATGGTGATCGAGCTGAAGCATGGGCTGTTGGTGCAAAATATGATGCGAACAACATCTACCTCGCCACTGTTTACGCTGAAACACGTAACATGACTGTCGTTACCAGTGCTGCAGGCCAGACTGCTATCGACGATGCAACCCCGGCTGGACAGACTGCTGATGATTACTGGGAAGCGGCTAATAAGACTCAGAACTTTGAAGTTGTTGCTCAATACCAATTCGATTTCGGTCTGCGTCCGGCAATCTCTTATGTCCAGAGCAAGGGTAAAAATCTGAACGGTGCTCAGAGCTCTGCGGATCTTGCCAAATATATCCAAGCGGGCGTGACTTACTACTTCAACAAAAACATGAACGTGTTCTTTGACTACCGTTTCAATCTGCTGGATAGCAACGATTACAGCGCTAAAACCTACGGCATCGGTACCGATGACCAGGCAGCTGTTGGTCTGACCTACCAGTTCTAATCAGTCACCCTCGACTGTTATATGCATATCAAACAGGGCCTTTGGCCCTGTTTTTTTATGCCTGTAAGATAAATTACAATGAGTTTTGAAAAGCATCGCGCTTTTTATCGCAAACGGTTGGCAATTCCTGTGTCAGCCGTTAACCTGATAGCGGATCTCCCTTCTGTCATCAAAATGGAACCTCGTCATGTTTGAGAATATAACCGCCGCACCTGCCGACCCTATTCTGGGTCTGGCCGATCTGTTTCGCGCCGATGAACGCCCCAATAAAATCAACTTAGGCATCGGTGTCTATAAAGATGAAACCGGCAAGACCCCGGTGTTGACCAGCGTTAAAAAAGCCGAGCTTTATCTGCTGGAAAATGAAACCACCAAGAACTACCTCGGTATCGACGGTATTCCTGAGTTTGGCCGTTGCACTCAGGAACTGCTGTTCGGCAAAGGCAGCGCGATTATCAATGACAAACGTGCGCGCACCGCGCAAACGCCTGGCGGTACAGGTGGCCTGCGTGTGGCGGCAGATTTTCTCGCCAAAAACACCTCCGCAAAACGTGTCTGGGTGAGCAACCCGAGCTGGCCGAACCACAAAGGCGTATTTAACTCCGCCGGGCTGGAAGTGTGTGAATACGCTTATTACGACGCGCAAAATCATGCGCTGGACTTCGACGGTTTGCTGGCAAGCCTGAACAATGCCCAGGCAGGCGATGTGGTGCTGTTCCACGGTTGCTGCCATAACCCGACCGGTATCGATCCAACGCTGGAACAGTGGGAAACACTGGCGAAGCTGTCCGTTGAAAAAGGCTGGCTGCCGCTGTTCGACTTCGCTTATCAGGGCTTTGCTCGCGGCCTCGAAGAAGATGCTGAAGGATTACGCGCGTTTGCTGCGCTGCATAAAGAGCTGCTGGTTGCCAGTTCGTTTTCAAAAAACTTTGGTCTGTACAATGAACGCGTCGGTGCCTGCACATTGGTGAGCGCAGACGCGGAAAGCGCCGATCGCGCATTCAGCCAGATGAAAGCCGTTATCCGTGCTAACTACTCTAACCCGCCAGCACACGGCGCTTCCGTGGTTGCAACCATTCTCAGTAACGAGGCTCTGCGTACCATTTGGGAACAAGAGTTAACAGACATGCGCCAGCGCATTCAGCGTATGCGCCTGCTGTTTGTTAATACCTTGCAGGAGAAAGGGGCTAACCGCGATTTCAGCTTTATCACCAGACAGAACGGTATGTTCTCGTTCAGCGGCCTGAGCAAAGAGCAGGTGCTGCGCTTGCGTGAAGAGTTTGGTATCTACGCGGTTGCTTCAGGGCGCATTAACGTCGCAGGCATGACGCCGGATAATATGTCGCCGCTGTGCGAAGCTATCGTTGCCGTACTGTAAGTTACAGCAGCAACAAAAAGGGTCGCCGAAGCGACCCTTTTTTTATTTACCAGACCGGTAATTCATCTTGCAGGAACGGATTGTGCAACCGCTCATTTCCCAGCGTAGACATCGGACCATGTCCGGGAAGGAAAGTAACATCATCACCGAGCGGCAACAATTTGCGCTTGATGGAATCAATCAATTGCCCATGGTTGCCCTTCGGGAAATCGCTGCGCCCTACGCCACCTTTAAAAATCACATCGCCGGAAATCAGCAAACGAGATTGTGCATCAAAGAACACAATGTGCCCCGGCGTATGACCAGGACAGTGCAATACCTGCAGCGTTATTTTCCCCACCGTGACGCTGTCGCCTTCATTTAACCAACGATCGGGCGTCAGCGGCTGGCACTCCTCCAGGCCAAACATCCGGCTTTGTGCCGGCAGGCCTTGCAGCCAGAACTCATCTTCTTTTTCCGGGCCGATAATTGGCACACCATAATGCTGCGCCAGTTCAGCTGCGGCACCAACATGATCAAGGTGACCATGCGTAAGCAGGATCTGCGTCAGTGTCACGCCTGAAGCGTCCACTTCCTGAATGATCCGTTCGGCGTCACCGCCGGGATCGACCACGGCGGCAAGTTGGGTCTGCTCACACCAGATAAGCGAACAATTCTGGGAGAACGCGGTAACCGGAATAATACGATAGTTCATACTGCTCCTGTAGCTCAGCCTGAGTTTTACCAGTGCCTTACCGGCCCGGTATCAATATGCACAAAGTTGCTGCTGGGGTAGTATCCTACACCACCCGCGCGCAGAGATAACGCGGCTTTGCGAATATTACTCAGCGAAATCCCTTCAATATGGAAATCCATGGCCTGACCTTTGGTGTGATAGCTCTGTTTCGCCACACCGCGGCTGTGTGCGCGTAGTTCATTGTTGGTATCAACAGAACGGTAACCGGAGATCAGTTGCACTGGCTTGCGTGTTCCCAGCAGCCCTTGCAAACGGAAAAGATGGTCGAACAAACGAGGGTCGATGGTTTTGATTTTATTCGCGCGGTAATCACGGAAAAAATGATTAAGTTTTGCTAATTCATCCTGAATATAGCCCCTGCCATCGAAAAACTCAGCTTTAATAGATTCACCGGTATTCAGATTATTCAGCGTCAAAATACGCGGGCGCGGCGTGGAAAGGGTGGCAAAAGCCGGTGTTGGTAAGATGGCAGCACCGAGTGCGACCCCACCCAACGCCAGCAGTTTGCGGCGATTAGCGTCAAATTTATCCATGATAATAAATTCTACAGATAAGCAATGTTGAACAAAATTTATGCACTCGTATAGCGCACGAGAGGCACCTTACCGGGCAACAAACGCCACGTCAAGGCTGCCTCATCCCAGTAAATACGGGCTCTGTAGCCTCCAGAGCCCATTTTCTACCAGTTATTACGACAACACGCTGACTGAAACTGCTTCATTTATCTGATTAATTGTTCAGCTTTCGACAAGATTTGTGCACCCGATCGCGCCGTCAGATCATAATTGTAAATATCTGTACGATACTGCGTCCGCCCGTCAGCCCCGACAAAGGCGGTCAGGTAATAGAGATTGACCGGGATATCATGACGAATATTGACATAACGCGTATCTCCCTCTTTTAGCGCATCAGAAATCCGCGTATCGTTCCATCCCGCATCCTGCAACAGCATATTAGCGAGCTCAGAGGCTTTATTGACACGCACGCAGCCAGAGCTCAATGCCCGCGCCTCTTTCTGGAACAGATTATGGTTCGGCGTATCATGCAAATAGATAGCGTCCGAGCTCGGCATATTGAACTTATAGCGTCCCAGCGAATTTTGCGCACCAGGGGCCTGCTGGAAACGGAATGGTAAGTTCGCAGGCGTGATGGTCGCCCAGTCAACCATGGACGGGTCGATCGCTTCCTTGCTGTTCCATCCTCGCAATACGGTGTAACCGTGGCGCTCAAGATAAGCCGGATCGTTCCATACCTTCGGTAGAATATCCTTACGCGCCAGCGTTGGCGGCACGTTCCACGGCGGGTTAACCACCACGTTGTTCAGCGCGCTGCTCATCATCGGCGTTTTGCGGTCCGGACGGCCCACGATCACCCGTGATGCCAGCACCTGGTTACCGTTGAGGTAATAAACCAGCGAATATTCAGGAATGTTGACCATGATGCCGGTCGAAAGCGTACCCGGCAGCAAACGCAAGCGCTGGATATTCAGCGCCAGTAACCCGGCGCGCTGCGACGGACTTACGTTCAGCCAGTCGCGCGTCCCCTGGCCAATCACGCCATCCGCATGCAACCCTTGCCACGCCTGGAAACGTTTGACCGCTTCCACCAGTTGGCGGTCATATGCCGCGCGCGTCGGCTGCGCTTTTTTCACGTGCTGAGCCGAAGGGCTAACGGCGACGTTATCACCCGGTAAGGCGATATTTGATCCCCCCTCCAGCATACCGGTGCGCTGCAGGATCTCACGCAGTGCCGGAATATCATTGCTCCACTGCCCCGGACGCAACGTCACCGTGCTGGTGATTTGCGGCCACGGACGAGCATCGCCCACCAGCGCCAATAGTGACTGGTGCATAGCAGCATACTGCGGGTGATGTGGTGCAAGATGATCGATAAAACCAGGCAGAGATCCATTGTCCAGCGCCAGTTGCCACTGGTTAATGACCGAAATGGCAGGCGTTGTGAGTGCATAAGGTTTGTCGCTATAGAGCCAACGCTGGCCCTTCGACTGGATACCCGAGACAAAGTGCAAATATCCCAGCATCGCATCAGACAGCACAACATCGCGCGCCATGCCGGAAACCGCGGGATCGGTGAGTAATTCAACCCAGGTAGTAAATTGTGGCTGAAACCCTGCAATCGCTACTTCTGCCAGTTGCTGCTGAAACGCCTGCACCGCCTCGCGGTTATCCCACATCGGTTTTTGCCCGCGCGCGGCGTATAACGCAGCGAGCTGATCCATATAGACCGGCGTCCAGTTGGCTGGCAATTGCGACTGAAGCTGTGCGCGCACATCAGCAACGGAAACGCCAGACGGGAAAGGTTTCACGCCGATCAACATCGCCGTCGCAGGCGATTGTTCCTGCGGCTGCGGCAGCACGGTTGGCTGCTCACCTGGCGTCGCCGAGCTATCCACCGGCACGATTTCAGGCTCATCGGCCTGCACAGTAAACAGTGGAGCGAATGCGAATGCCAGGCATAAACTCAGCGCCGACATTCGACGACCATACGACTTCTTAAGCAACATCCCTTGCCCCCTGTTTCTCTTACATTGCTCGTGACAAATTCGTCACCTTTCTCTCAGTATATAAAGACAAAAAAGCATTTGCCTTCCCTAATGTAAAGAAGTTTAAAGATTAAACGCGGGCTGGCAATAGCTTTCGGCAAACAAAAAGGGCGACATTACTGTCGCCCTTTCGCATGCTACTTTCTTACGACGCATTCGCCGTGCCAGGAAGCGTTTCCGGAAGCTGAGCGGCAAAACCGCGCAGACCGACAACGTGCACATGCTCATGATTTTGCACGACTTTACGCACCAGTTTGTAGGTGGTGCCTTTTTCCGGGCTGATATTTTCCGGTGCCGCGATAATGAGCTGCATTTCCAGACGTTCGCACAGCTCAAACAGTGTTGCGATAGAGCGGGCGTCCAGACGTGCGGCTTCATCAAGGAACAGCAAGCGGCACGGAGAGATGTCTTTACCGCGCAGGCGACGCGCTTCATCTTCCCAACTCTGCACCACCATTACCAGAATCGACATCCCGGTACCAATCGCTTCACCGGTCGACAACGCACCAGATTCCGCGCGCAGCCAGCCGTCGGAACCACGGTTAACTTCTACTTCCATCTCAAGATAGTTGCGGTAGTCCAGCAACTCTTCGCCGATGGTTTGCGGCGTACGCTGACCCATATCGATTTGCGGATTCAGACGCTGATAAAGTTTCGCCAGTGCTTCCGAGAAGGTCAGGCGGCTGCTGTTAAACAGATCCTGATGCTGCTCGTGCTGCTCAGAAAGCACCGTCAACAATGTGGCATGGGTTTCCCGCACATTCACATTCAGACGCACGCTATTCACCTGGCCGAAGGAGACACTTTGCAGCCCCTGGTTCAGCATACGAATACGGTTCTGCTCGCGCTGAATGGTTTTGCGGATAATGTTCGCCACGCTGCGCGAGCTGATCGCCAGCTTCTGTTCACGGGACGTCAGCTCTTCCGTCAGGCGGCTAAGCTCGATCTCCATCTGTTCGATGGCTTCAACCGGATCATCGGTACGAATAATATCCTGGCGGATACGCTCACGCAGATGCTGGTACACCGCGACAAAAAACTGGATCTTACGCTCCGGTCGTTTCGGATCCTCGGAAAGACGCAGCACATCGCGTAAATGTTCGTTATCCGCAACTGCCGGACGCAGAGCACCGAGCGCCTTATCCGACATTGAGCGTAATTCATCGGCAGAAAGGTAGGCCAGCTCGCGGCGGTGCAGACGGCGTTCAACACCGCTGTCTTTCACCATGCGCATCACCGCGCACCATCCTGCTTTCGCGGTAACCACCTGTTCACGCATTTCATGGTAATCGCGTTCCAGACGCCGCAATTTACGCGTCAGGTTATCCATCTCCGCTTCGCAGAAGGTGATGGCTTTTTCCAGCTGGTTACGGCGTGCGCGGTTACCGGAGAGCTGTGCATGAAGCTCGTCCCGACGGATACGCGCCCGTTCTTCTGCTCCGCTGTCGGCGCGAACGCCAATATCCTGTAACTCTTTTTGCAGATCGTTGAGCAGCTCTTTTTTGGTATCGAACGAACTCTTCAGCGAAGCCAGTACCTGGTTGTACTGGCTGTATTGCGCGGCATGGCTACGCATCGCTTCACGCGCTTTGGTACGCTCCGCTTCTGCCTGTTCCAGGCGCTGGCGCAGTTTTTCGTTGAGATCGTTATTACCGTTAAACATTTCAGCGGCATCGGAGTAGCTGAAGTGCGCACGGCGCTGTACCACTTCCGCCAGGGCGAACGCTTGTTGGCGGGCATCACGCTGCACCTGCTGCGAGGTGGCATAATCTGCCTTTAACTGCTCAAACTGTTCCGGATCGCTTTGCAGTACGGAAACAACCGGTTCGAGTTTCGCCAGTTGATTGCCAAACTGCTGAATGAACCGCGCCGCTTCCTGCGCTTCGTCCAGGCGTTCCTGAATTTCATCCACGCGATCGGCAAGGGTATCGTCAGCCAGCAGATTAATACGCGGCAGCAAGCGGTTAAGCTGGGCAACGCCCTCTTTCGCCTGTTCGAACTGCACGCGGTTTTGCTGGTTGTCATTTTCATGGTTACTGATTGCGCGCTCCAGCTCGCCACGGCGGCTGCTGAGGGTGCGAATTTCCGCTTCCGGATCGTCCTCAAAGGCTACCGCCAGGTGGCTACCGATAAAGCGGCTGAATGCCTGATGCAGGCGCTGCGTTTTCTGTACATCAAAAGAGAGGGTGGCAAAACGCTCTGCCAGCGCTTCACGCTCTGCATGCAGGCTTTCGATACGGCTCTCGCGCGCCGCGCGGCCAAACAGCGGCAGCGTCGGGAAGCGTGAATAACGCCACTGGCGATCGGCGATTTTCACCACCACCGCTTTTTCCAGCTCATCAACGCTAAACACGCTGTCATCGAAGGATTGCGGGTCCCCTTCGATCAGATAGAGATCTTCCGGGCAGTCTTCCAGACCTTCCAGCATTTCGGCGACCTGCGACAGATCCGGCACCACAATCGCATGACGCGATGGCCCGTATAGCGCAGAGTAATACGGCGCATCGTCAATGCTGACATCGTCATAGATTTCCGACAGCAGTACACCGCCAAAACGCTCCGCCAGCGCATTGAGACGGCCATCTTCTGCACCGCCAGGCTGGCTTAAACGTTCGATTTCATCATCGACAGCGCGTTTACGCGCGCCCACTTCATCGCGCTCAACGATGGCTTCGCGCTCACGCTCAAGCAGTTGTTGCAGATACTCTGTCACGTCCTGCCCGGACTCGAACTGCTCACCGCTTTGCTCGCACAGTTGCGTCAGATTGCTCTGCGCCGCCAGCCATATCGGCGCACGTTTGGTCAGCGATTGAATACGAGACTGTAATTGTTCCAGTTCCTGACGCATCGCCATGCGCTGCTCACCAGCGGCGGAAACGTTGTCAGAGAGTGCGGCGATTTGCGCTTCCAGTTCCTGATGCAGCGCTTCAAGATCGTCTGCGTCATACTGTTTGCCCTGGCGCTTGCAGAACTCAGCCAGCAAACGCTCGGCATCCTGCTGCTCACGCAGACGCTGTTCCAGCTCATTCAGACGCATACGCAGCGGCTGTAACTGCTCGGCCAGATGGCGCTGGTTAACGCCATCCCGCAGCAGCTCACGCGCCACATCCCAGGCTTCGTTACGCGCCAGCGGGCCGTTAATCGCTGCTACCAGTTGGTACGCCTGCTCGAACTGGCTGTGCGCGGTTTGCGCCACGCTTAATTTCTGATCCAGCGACAGCAGTTTTTCCGTCGCTTCCTGCTCTTTCGCCTGGAAAGTTTCCAGCCATTCGTCGGCGCTTTCAGGCGTCAAATCCGGCAGGTTGCATAACTCTCTTGCTCGCTGTAACGCTTGCAGCGCCTGGTTGTACTGAATGGCGCGAGTTTGCTGGACATCCAGCGCTTGCTGGTAATCGGCAAGCTGGCTTTTCAGCTCATCCACTTCAAGCTCGGCGGCTTCCGCGCGGGCTTCGTTCTCTTCCTGACGCTCGGCGGCTTCGGCCACCACTTCATGCTGCTCTTCAAGACGAACTTGCAATTCGTCGAGATCCGCTTCGTAGCGCTCGATTTTTTCCTGCTGGCGCAGCGCGGTTTGCACCAGATTCAGGTGATCGCTGGCGGCCTGATAGTCGGCCTCCAGATCCCCTTCCGCACCGCTATGCTCGGAGAGTTCGCGCGCCATATCGACATGCTTATACTGCTCTGCCGCCAGTTGCTGGCGCGAGGTAAACAGATCGCGACGAAACTCGAGCGCTTTGTCCAGATGCACCCGCCGTTCGTTGGCGTGGCGCATATAGTCCGCCGCCACATAGTTGGTGGCTTCGCTGATGAGATGCTTAAACAGATCGCGATCCGACTGAGTCACGCGAATCGCTTCCAGCGTCATGCGGTTTTCACGCAGTGCCGCTTCCATATCCTGGAACGCTTTGCGCACGCCGCTGTTTTCCGGCAGCAAATAGTCGCGCAGCGAACGGGTAATGGCGCTGGAGATCCCGCCGTACAGCGAAGCCTCAATCAGACGATAGAACTTGCTACGATCCGAGGCCGAACGTAAACGACGCGCGACAATCCCTAAGTCAAACATCAGCGCATGATAATCGGTGATGGAGTTGAACTGCTTGAACTGCACCCCTTCCATCGTATCCAGCTTGTCTTTCACTTCCTGCAGAGAAAGCACGCGCGCCTGACGCTCATTCAGCGTTTCCGTCAACAGCTGCGTTGGCAGCATCGAGGTAGGCAAGCCCTGAATCGCAAACGGTTTGATATCCACTTTGCGGTCGCGACCGGCGACCTGTTGCAAACGCACCCCCACCAGCACGCGCTGATGGCGGGAGTTGATCACATCCAGCACCGAGTAACAGACACCGGCTTTCAATTTACCGTGCAAGCCTTTATCACGCGAACCCGAGGTCGCACCCGCTTCGGTGGTGTTACGGAAGTGCAGCAGCGTCAAATCCGGAATCAATGCCGTAACAAAAGCGGCCATTGTGGTCGATTTGCCGGCACCGTTGCCCCCGGAGAGTGTTGTCACCAGCTCATCCAGGTCAAACGTACGGGCAAAAAAGCCGTTCCAGTTAATCAGCGTCAGCGAACGAAATTTACCGCGATCAATCATTACTCTTCCTCCGAGCTATCCGGCTGATTATCTTCAGGCTCATCATTGAGCTGCAGATGGTTTTCGACAGGCATCGCTTCACCGTCGCGGATCATGCGCAGCTGCGCTTCACGCGCATCATCGCCCGAGCGCACATCGGCGCCAAAGCGGAACACGGACTCCGTGATACGGAACTTGCTGCTGTCGTTACCCATAAACCAGATCATGCCGAGACGGCGCAGGCGGTTCAGCGAAGAGCGTACCTTTTCCTGCAGCTTTTGTCGGTCAAGATCGGAACCGGTAGAACGGTTATTCACCAGCTTCAGCAGCTTCGCTTCATCCGCCAGCGACAACAGCTCGTCGTAAAGCTCCTGCTGGGTGAAGATCCCTTCATTTGCCAGACGCTCCGGGCTGAGATAGAGATAGCAAAGAATTTTACCCACCATCATATCCAGCTCGGAAAGCACCGAGCGCGGGATAAGCGTGGTGGAGCGCGGGCGCAGATAGAAAAAACCTTCCGGTGCGCGGATCAGCTCAACGTTGTAGCGCGCGTAAAACTCTTCCAGATACTCCTGGAAATCCATTAAAAAAGCGTGATTGTCCAGCTCGTCGAGGCCGATATGTCGCCCTGAGCGCAATGCGCTGTCCAGTGCCGGAAACAGAGAGTTAGCCAACGCCTGTGCCAGTTTAACCGGCATCACTTGTTCAATATTTGTCGATGACATGCGCCTGTACCTTGGCTCCGTAATCATTAATCGGCTGCCACTTCGGCGGCAGTCCGGTGAAATCTGCTTGCGCTACGCCAAGACGTACCGCCTGATCAACCACGATGCGCGCGATGTCGAAATGACGAACACGCGGATATTGCGCCAGATACTCGCGCGCTACCAGGCCGAGATCCAGCGGCACGCCTTTGGTCTTATAAATTGCCAGTTGCTGCTCAATAAGCGCCGCCAGCTGTTCGCGAATTTCGTTAAACTCTTCGTACTCCAGATCCGGCGGCAACTCACCTGTGACTTCTTCATCACGCAGCGCCATCTCTTCATCGCGCATGTCCAGCAGCCTGTCGGCGCTGGCGTAGGTTAACGCCCACGGCGCATCGAAATAGGATTGTACCGACTGACGCAAACGCTGGGCAAAGACGCGGTTCTTATCCATATCGATAGCGGTACGGATAAATTTGTGTACGTGGCGATCGTAACCAATCCACAGATCGATGGCCTGCTGGCCCCAGCTCACAATACGATCCAGCTTACTTTGCAGGTTGAAGACCAGTTGATCGAGGAACTCGAGATCATCGCGCCCAAGGGTCGCATCCTGAATGCTCAACAGGTTGGTCTGCAATTTATCCCCGGCGGCATCGAGCGTATCCTGCAGTTCGCGTAACGTACCGGAGGTTTCAGACAGCAGCAATTCACAACTGGAGATGGCCGCGCGCCAGTCTTTATTCAGCAGTTGTGCAATATCATCTTTGACCTGTTGCTGCTGTTCATCCATCAGGCGCTGAGTCAGATCGATGCTGTCAAAAATCTCCGCGACCGAGTATTTCAGCGGCGCGTAAACATTGCGATGCCAGTGAAATTCGTCCCCGCCTTCCTGTGCCGCATCTGCGGCGCGTTTTAACTCGCTGGCCACAATGGAAAGCTGCATAGAAAGACGCAGCGTGGAGAACTCGCGCTGGCGAATGTAGTAATCAGTAATGCCAATGCCCAGCGGCGTCAGACGGTAGATGGCATTGCCCTCCACCAGCTCACTGGTAAAGCGATTTAACAACCGCTGGCGCACCAGGTCGTTTATGGCGTTATTCGCGCGCTGAGTAATGGTTTCACTGGTTTGCTCGAACGCATCGCTCACGTGGCGAAAGGCATCGACCAGTTCACCTTCGTTCATTTCCCCATCCAGACGCTCACCATTGAGCGTGGCGATGGCCAGCAAAAAAGAGAGCCTGTCGACCGGCAGCGAGATGGAGAAATCATTTTTCCTGGCCCAGGCAACCAGTTCGGGGACTGTCTGGGAAAATTCACTCATCGTTTGTCCTTTCATCGATTTGCGGCTTAAGCGCGGTCACGTGAATATAGCGGCCAAGGCTAATATAGGGTTCCTGGCGGCAATAGCGTGTTTCCAGTTCAAGTAACGCGTCAAAGCAGTCATGCTGCTGGTGTTTTTCGCGCAAATAATCGTGAAACACGCGCACACCCGTTTTGCCCGTTATCTGCCAGCCAATCTGTTCGAGCCAGCCATAAACATCCGCAGGAGCACGCGGAAAATCCGGGGAAAGGGTACGTTTTTTGCGCTTCGGCATGCCGACTTTCACATAGTCAAAATTTCCTGCCACCATATTGTGCATCAGCAAGCCGTCGGCATTGTAAAACATCAATGACAACGCGCCGCCGGGACGCAACACCGACCACAATATTTGCAATACAGGAACCGGTTCTGCGACCCATTCCAGCACAGCATGGAACAATATCAGATCAACTGGCGATTCCAAATGCTGAGCAACGTCCTGAACGGCGCATTGTATAAAATGCATGTTACCGCTCACACCTTTCTCTTCTGCCGCCGCCTGGGCACGTGTGATCATCGCTTTCGACACATCACAGAGCGTGACGTGATGACCCAACTGCGCCATGCGAATCGCCGTCTGGCCTTCCCCACCGCCAGCATCCAGCACACGCAATGGCTGGTTGCCCATCCGGGCCAACAGTGCATCAAGATCCTGCCACAGAATCGCCTGACGTAGCTGACCTTTAGTCGTGCCGTAGATGTTGCGCGAGAACTTCTCGGCAATATCGTCGAAATTGCGATCCTTCATGGGTGCTCCACGCTCCTGGCAAAACCGCTATTTTGTCACAGCCGTGCCGATAATGAACCCATCTGGTGTAAGATCGGCGCAAAAGGCCTGCTATATGGTCAAAAAGGAGACGGATACGGTGCTTTTTACTCTCAAAAAATACATCGGCGGCCTGATGCTGCCTCTGCCTTTTTTGCTTTTGCTGATCGGGCTGGGCATTGCGCTGATCTGGTTTAGCCGCTGGCAGAAAACCGGCAAAGTCCTTATCAGCGTCGGGTGGCTGGTTTTATTGCTGTTAAGTATGCAGCCCGTTGCCGATCGCTTTTTACAACCGATTGAAGACACCTATCCCACCTGGCGCGGTACGCAGCCGGTAAAATACATCGTGATTCTCGGTGGTGGTTATACCTGGAACGATGCGTGGGCACCGAGTTCAAACCTGATTAATAACAGCCTGCCGCGTCTGACGGAGGGCATTCGTCTGTGGCAGGCCAACCCTGGTTCGAAAATGATCTTTACCGGTGCGGCGGCGCAAACCAACCCGGTCAGCACCGCGGAAGCTGGCGCACGCGTCGCTGAAAGCCTGGGCGTGCCGCGTAGCGCCATCATAACGCTGGATCAACCGAGAGATACCGAGCGGGAAGCGCTCGCGGTGAAACAGGCGATTGGCGATGCGCCTTTCCTGCTGGTGACTTCAGCGTCTCATCTGCCACGCGCAATGATTTTCTTCCAGCATGCTGGCCTGCATCCATTGCCCGCGCCGGCAAACCAGCTGGCAATTGCCTCACCGCTTAATCCGTGGGAACGCATTATCCCATCCCCGGTGTGGCTGATGCACAGCGACCGGGTGGGTTATGAAACGTTAGGGCGTCTCTGGCAGTGGCTGAAAGGCAGCTCAGACCAGCCAGGGGAGTAGGGATTTCGAGGCAAGATCGAAGTTAGCGCGGTTAAACCGTCCGGTATTCACCAACTGCGCCACTTCATCCCATAACAGGTAGAGCCAGCGCCGCCACAGGAAGGATTCCGCAACCGGCGCGCGCTGGAGATAATGCCAGAGCAATCCTTCTGCCTGCGCACCTTCCACCAGCCGGAACAGTTCATATTCGCGCGGCGCCCAGAGCATAATGCCAGGCCCAACCATTGCCAGTAACTGGTCGCTGCGGGCATCCTTCAACATACTGCGCAAGTTAAAGCTGCCATGCACCAGCACACAGTTATCGTTAAAACCATCAAACAGCGCGGGCAGGCACTCGCGAGTACGAAACAGCACGCGCTTATCCTGCATCGTCAACCCGGTATTGTGATACTGGTTGAGCGTGGTCCACAGCACTTCCACGCGCTGGCGATACCAGGAAGGCCAGATATTTTCCTGGGTACTGTCAACGGTGCCAACGCAACCGTGGCTATCCTGGCGGTGCCAGAAAAGTAATGCATCAACGATTTGATCTTTGAGCTGCTCCCAGCGCTCAGGCGTACGCGCTGGCGCTTCAACCGGTACGCCGCGCAGGCGTTCGATGAGCAGCACATCCGGCCCCGGATGCTCTTCATGCGTCATGACACCATAAACAACTGGCATGCGAACAGCCCCGCCGCGCGCCAGCATTGATATCTTCCAGGCTAACTGTCGCGCAATGCCAGGCGTTGAGAAGCTTCGTGCCAGCAGCGGCATCGGATTCCCCTGGCTGTCATACAGCGCCCAGAGTGCGGAATCCGGCTTTTCGCTGACGCACTCCATGCGGCTCAGTTTTTCACCCAACAGATGACTCAGTTCAGCGCGCAGTTGTTCCATAGCAGATTGCCCTCACAAAGATGACTGCTTTTATAATGAGCGCCGATAGCATAGATGTCATCCTGATGAGATCAAAACAGCATAAGAATTTCGCCGGCCAGCGGCAAATCCCCTCCGGCTGGAGGGGATGGAGGGATTAACGCAGCTCCTGGCGGACGCGCGCCAGATCTTCCGGGGTATCTACACCGGTTCCCGGCACCACACTGGCAACGGCAACGTGGATTTTCTCGCCGTACCAGAGCACACGCAGTTGCTCCAGCATCTCTATCTGTTCAAGCGGGCTGGTTTGCCAGCTGACATAACGGCGGATAAAACCGGCGCGATAGCCATAAATGCCGATATGGCGCAGGAAGGTATCGCCAATCGTCTCGCGAGATTGTGCGAAACGGTCGCGATCCCAGGGGATCGTGGCGCGGGAGAAGTAGAGCGCGTAACCCTCGGCGTCCATCACCACTTTCACCGCGTTCGGGTTGAACGCCTCTTCTGCGCTGTGAATCGGTACCGCCAGCGTTGCCATTCCAACATCACGCGCGGCAAGATTTTCTGCCACCTGGCGAATAATCGCCGGCGGGATCATGGGTTCATCACCCTGCACATTGACGATGACGGTATCGTCGCTAAAACCGCATTTTTCCACGACTTCGGCAAGGCGTTCAGTGCCGGACTGATGATCGGCGCGAGTCATACAGACTTCACCGCCAACCGCCTGGACCGCATGCATCACCTCTTCGTTGTCCGTCGCCACGATAATACGCTCAGCGCCGGATTCACGGGCGCGCTCCAGCACATGCACCACCATGGGCTTACCGTTAATGTCGACTAAAGGTTTGCCGGGCAAGCGAGTGGAAGCATAACGCGCGGGAATGATAACAACGAAACTCATGGCCGGCTCTCTTCGGCAGTTAATGAACGAGCTTCGGTTTCCAGTAATACCGGAATACCGTCCCGCACCGGATAGGCGAGGCTGTCGATTTTGCAGATTAGTTCTTGTTTATCCTGGGTGTAATTCAGTTTGCCGTTACACACCGGGCAGGCAATAATTTCAAGTAAACGGTGATCCATCTTTCCTCCTGATACACCGATAATTAACGGTTTAAGCTTATCATATTCATTTCTTACGCCGCGTCTATTTCCAGCCCGGCGCGGCATGCGGCAAATAACCCCGCAGGCAGTCGCGAGAAAGTGACCCGCGACGCCCCCTGCCAGCGGGCAAAGTCGGTAATCGCGCCTAGCAACCCCTTTTCCAGCGAATGCCCGGGTTTAACGCCATCTTCCAGATACAGGGCAATAATCTCCAGTATGCCCGCTTTACGGTGCATTTTTGCATCCATACGCCCCACCAGTCGCCCACGATGCAACAATGGCAACACAAAATAGCCAAATTGTCGTTTCGGGGCCGGGGTATAGCACTCCAGACGGTAGCTAAAATCGAACAGTTGTTCGGCCCGTTTACGATCCCAGACTACGGGATCAAACGGTGAAAGCACCGCGCTGTGAGTAGCGACAAGTTTGCCAGCCTGCGCCTGTTCAAGCAGCGGCAATAAGGAGGCATGCAGCCAGGCCGGACCTATCTTTTCTACATTGACGGGATAAATGGTTCCCGCCTCCTGCATCTTCTCCAGCACTAACGGTAATGCTACGTTCCGCAAGCGGTAGTAATCCGCCAGCCACTGGGCGCGAAACAGTCCTAAACTGCGAGCGCTGTTTTCCAGCATCTGGTACTCCGCAGCATCCTGTGAGAGCAGATCGCGAGCATCATCCCAGTGCGGCACAACACGCTGCGTTAAATCATAAACACGCTGAAAATTGCGACGTTCCACCACCATCACTTTTCCGGCCGTAAATAGCCCTTCCAGATGCCGCTTATGCGGCTTCCACTCCCACCAGCCGCTGGCACCTTTACGTGGATGTTCAAAATCTGCTGAACGCACCGGACCATTTTGCGCAATATGTGCAATGAGCTGCTCTATTTCCGCCACATGTTCCTGCATCCACGCTTCGCGATACTTCCAGCCCATTTTATCTGGCGCCAGCATGCGATGGCGCACCAGCGCAAAATCTTCACGCGGCAGAAAACAGGCTTCATGCGCCCAGTACTCCATCAGGTCACCGTTGCGTAGCGCGTCATCAAGCCAGTGCTGTGGGTAGTGCCCAAGGCGGCTAAAAAGCACCAGATAAGGGCTGCGGGCAACAATATTGATGGTGTCAATTTGCAACAGCGACATGCGCTGAATAGTGGAGAGAATATCGCCCGGTTTTGCCCGACGGGAAGGTTTATGTAATAGCCCCTGGGCTGCGAGATGCAGATGACGGGCAGCAGTCAACGAAAGTTGTGGCACGGACATGGAGGTTCCTGTTTATCTAACAGGGCGCAGCCGATGCAACAACCGTCAGCGCGCCAGAGTGAACAATTCCTGTAGTAATTTTTGCGCCAGCTCACCCTCGAGCTGTGCGTCTACAGGCAAATACCACCAGTTATCCTCAGCAAATGACCGACACTTTACCGCGTCTTTTTCGGTCATCACCAGTGTCTGCCCCGGTTTCACCAGTGGCTTTACCTCATGCAGCGATAACGCCTGATGATCGGCAAGCGCTACCGTTTTTTGCAGCGTTGCACCACACTCGGTGAGAGTAGCAAAGAAACGCAGCGGATGGCCGATTCCTGCCATCGCAACGATATTGGTCAGTGTGTGAACGTCACGGCGTTCGCCGGTACGCAGATTAACAGCCAGTCCAGGGCGCAAACGCATCGGGATCTCTTCCGCTCTGGCTACACCGCCGTTGGTAATGATGGCATCCACACTTTTTAAACGCGACGCCCGCTCACGCATCGGCCCTGCGGGCAACCACCAGCCATTGCCAAAACGCCTGACGCCATCAACAACGACAATTTCCTTATCACGCGCCAGCTTATAATGTTGCAAACCGTCATCCGTAATGATCAGTTGTACCGGGTATTGCGCAAGAATCGCACTGACGGCGTCGCTTCTGACGGGAGAAACCGCAACCGGCGCGCCAGTGCGTTGATAAATCAGTACCGGTTCATCCCCGGCCTGAGCTGTAGTGGTTTCGGGTGTCAGCACGAGCGGATAACGATCTGCTTTACCACCGTAGCCACGCGACACCACGCCAACACATATGCCACGCTGCTGTAGTTGCTCCACCAACCAGATGACAACAGGCGTTTTACCGTTGCCGCCTGCCGTCAGATTGCCAACGACCACAACAGGAACCGGTGCACGCCAGGATTTTTTTAAACCAATGCGATAGGCGAGACGAATGGCACCACTCACCAGGCCGTAAAGCCAGGAGAGCGGTAGCAACAGTAGCCACAGCGGGGATTCACCGGACCAGATGCGTGCAATCATTCGCCAAACTGCATTTTGTGAAGCTGAGCATAGACCCCACGTTGTTCCAGCAGATCCGCATGGGTGCCACGTTCAACGATACGGCCATCTTCCACCACCACAATTTCGTCGGCCTGTTCGATGGTCGACAAACGGTGAGCAATCACCATTGAGGTACGGTTCTTTTGCAGCTCGTTCAGTGCGGCCTGAATGGCTCGTTCAGATTCGGTATCGAGCGCCGAGGTCGCTTCATCAAGAATGAGGATCGGGCTGTCGCGCAGCAGCGCGCGGGCAATCGCAATGCGCTGGCGCTGACCGCCTGAAAGCAGCACGCCGTTTTCCCCAATCACCGTATCCAGCCCTTCATCCATCTTATTGATAAAGTCGTAGGCATAGGCCATTTTCGCTGCTTGCTCAATCTCTTCGCGGCTGTACTGTTCGGTACGTGCGTAAGCGATGTTATTGGCAACCGTATCATTAAACAGATGTACGTTTTGCGACACCAGCGCAACCTGGTCACGCAACGACGTGAGCTTATATTCACGTAAGTCGTGACCATCCATCAGGATCTGGCCTTCGTCAACGTCATAAAAACGCGTGATCAGGCTTGCCAGCGTCGATTTACCCGAGCCAGAACGCCCTACCAGTGCGACGGTTTTGCCCGCCGGAATCGTCAGGTTGATATTGCGCAAGGCTGGCGTTTCACGCCCCGGATAGGTGAAGGTCACGTTGCGAAACTCAATATCACCGCGCGCACGTTCAATCACCCGCGTGCCTTCGTCTTTTTCTTGCTCGCTATCCAGAATCGCAAACAGTGTCTGGCATGCCGCCATACCACGCTGGAACTGAGCATTGACGTTGGTCAGGGATTTCAACGGGCGCATAAGCGCGATCATCGAAGAAAAGACAACGGTGATAGTACCCGCACTCAAGGTGGACATTACGCTTGGAAAGCTGGCGGCATACAGCACAAACGCCAGCGCCAGTGACGCAATAAGCTGGATAACAGGATCGGAAATAGACGATGCCGAGACCATTTTCATGCCCTGCAAGCGCATCTTGTTGCTGACTTTATCAAAACGGCTGGTTTCTACTTCCTGGCCGCCAAACATCAGCACTTCTTTATGCCCTTTCAGCATCTGCTCCGCACTGGTGGTCACCTGCCCCATCGTGTTTTGCATATTTTTACTGATGTTACGAAAGCGTTTGGAAACCACGCGAATCGCTATCGAAACGATCGGCGCCAGCACAATGAGAATCAACGAGAGCTGCCAACTGTACCAGAACATCATGATAAACAAGCCGATGATCGATGCCCCCTCACGCACAACAGTAATCAATGCGCTGGAGGACGAGGAAGCGACCTGTTCAGAATCATAGGTAATACGTGAAAGTAAAGTGCCTGTAGATTGCTTATCAAAAAATGAGACCGGCATGCCCATCATATGGCTGAACAGGCGACGGCGCATGGTCATCACCACCTTTCCGGAAACCCAGGAAATGCAGTAACTAGAGATGTAGCTGGTGATGCCTCGCAGGATCATCAGCCCAATAACCACCAGCGGCATCCACAGCAGCACAGAGCGGTCGGTTTTACCAAAACCATCATCCAGTAACGGTTTGAGCAGCGATAACATAAAGGTATCGCTGGCTGCGTTGAGGATTAACGCTATCCCCGACACGATCAGACCCGCTTTGAAAGGCGCAATAGTTGGCCATAATCGGCGGAATGTCTGCCACGTGGAGAGATCTTTGTCGTTATGCATTCAAAAAACCAGCACTTGTTGAAATAGCCGCATATTCTACCCGTTATCACTGGGGACGCCAAACCACTGATGATACCAACGCGGTAAAAGTTGATCTCGTAAGCTATGGATTTCCCAGCCCTGTGGCGTAAACGATACCGTTAACTGCCCTTGATGCGGTGTGTCGTACCAGCGATACCCTTGTTCACGGTAGCGGTCGATCACCTTTATTGAGGGAAATCGCCAGGCGTTGTAACGCGACGCCGACGCCAGTGCTGCTTCGCCGCCAATTCGCTGCACAAACGGCAGCGATGATGAACTATTGCTTCCATGATGAGGCACTTGCACTAGTGTAGACTGCAAATGCGTCCAGTAGTGGCTCAGCATCGCCATCTCACCTGCCGCTTCAATATCGCCTGTGAGCAGGAAGCTGTGTTGACCGTCATCGACTCTGACTACGCAAGAACGGTTGTTTCCTTTCGTCCCGGTACCGCTTAGCGGCCAATGAACGGTAAATGTTAATCCCTGCCATTGCCATTGCTGACCACGAAAGCATGGTTGATGTGCAGCCCAACCCAGCGGGCTACGGATCCATAATGCCGGCCAGGTTTCCAGCAAGGAGTCCAGGCCACCGCGATGATCCAGATGTTCATGACTCAAAATAACGCCTTCGGGCTGCAAAGCATGCCAACGCAGCCATGGAATAATCAACTGTTGTCCACTATCGCCGCCCGGCCACGCGACGCCAGTGTCATAAAGTATCGCTTTGCCATTACGTTCAATCACCATTGCCAGGCCCTGCCCAACGTCCAGCATATGCACTGCCCAAACTCCTTGCCGTTCAGTGCGCCAGAATGGCAGAGTAAGCAATGTCAGGCATACCAGACACAGCGCCGGTACGTTCCGCCATAAATGCAAACGCCAAACGATCAGCGCCAGCCACGGCAACCAGGCCAGCCACTGCCAGCGCATATCCACATTAAGCCAACCGGCAGGTAGCCAGTGCAGAAAAGCAAACAGGAAATCCAGTGTCTTATCTGCAAGGTACCAGCAAGCCAATTCCCCCGTCACAGGACCAATCAAGTGCAGCAACATTCCCAGTAAAATGAGCGGTACGGTAATAAACGTTACCAACGGAATAGCCAATAAATTTGCAGCTAGTGAACTCAGACTTATGCCGTGGAAAATTGATAACTGCACAGGAAGCAGCAATAACGTCATCCCTACTTGTAGATGAAGCAAATTGATACTGTCCTGGACCAGCTTAGTATGTTGTTTTATTGAGGCTGGTAGCCATTGATACCAAAACAGCAGCGCGGCTACTGCGAAAGCGGACAGCCACAGACTGGTTGATAGCACGGCGAGGGGATCGGTGAATAAGATAGCGGCAATGCAACAAAGCCATACCTGCCAGGGCGACCACAATCGCCCGGATAGCCGTAACGCGGCCCAGACGCTAAGAGAAATAGCGGTACGCAATGCAGGAGGCTGTAGACCAGTCAGACAGGCGTAGCTTATTGCAAACCCTACGCCAGTAAGCAAGGGTAAACGCCAGCCAATCCAGCCGCCGGGAAAGAAAAATTGCACACTACGAACAACCAGCCAGCCCAACATTGCCGCCAGAGCAATATGTAGCCCTGATATCGCCATTAAATGCGCCGTACCAGTTTGCCGCATGATCTCTTTAACACTGGCATCCAGCGTTGTGCGCTCGCCCATCCCTAACGCCAGTATCACCTGCTGCCAGGGGTATGTATTCAGCGTTTCGGTTAGTGATTGCAGGTAGCGCGCGTGCCATGTGCACTGGGGGTCGCTCAGACGGGCATCCATAAAACGGCCACTCAGCGGCTGATGGGAAGTTATTGCATAACGCTGCGAGTCGAAGCCCCCATCATTCAGTTGCCCGTGGACGGCACGTGCTCTAATCGTCATTATCCATCGCTGGCCAGTACAAACTGGCTCCGGCAAATACTGGCCATAGAAGCTTATTCCTGCTGACGGAAACAGGCGTTTACCGTCCAGACGAGTGATTTTGCCCCAGTGCCGGGTCATATGATCCGTATCGGTAATTACCACTTCTGCCTGGTGATTCGCTCCAGGTAGATGCTCGCCAGGCCAGACTGCCTGCATTGCTGACAGCACTCCCCATGCGAATGCAAGTAATGTGACTGCACAATAACGAAACAGGCGGGAACGAAAACACGCAAACAGACATCCGATGGCAATCAGAAACCACACATACCCTGGGGTTGGTAGTGAAGGCATCCACTGTAATGGCAAAATGCCAATTATCAGGCATATAGCTAATGCCGGTAACGTCATGCATACCTCCTTGTTGCGTGGAGAGTATGCCCGCTGTCGCCAGGACTTTCTGTTTGGAATAGCTGTTTTGCGGTACAGGCTGGTGGCTTTCGACGCTCTTACAGGGCATCTGCAAAATTGTGCGAAGTAGCTTCAGAAATAAAGAGGTCAGAGAAGTAAAAGACCACCTTCTTAGAAGGTGGCTTTTGAGAATGCCCCCTGTAAGGGGAGGCTATTGTCACTTTCCGCTTACTACTCTAGCAATTCCATTTGCTGTTCATGTATTTGTTCCGTTTTCTCCTGATGCCTCACATATCGTCTGATAATTTCCTCGTTCACACCGACAGTATCTACAAAGTAGCCACGTGACCAAAAGTGGTTACCCCATAGCTTTTTTCGTATATGTGGGAAACGATTGTAGAGTCTGATTGCGCTGCGGCCTTTCAGATGCCCCATCAGAGTTGATATCGAGATTTTCGGCGGGACTATTACGACCAGATGTACATGATCTGGCTGAACATTTAGCTCCAGAACCTCACAATCCTTTATTCCGCAGAGAATGTAGATTGTCCTGTAAAGTTCCTTGCCCAACTTATCTTTCAGGATCATGAAACGGTACTTTGGCGTCCAGACTATGTGATATTTGCAACGCCAATATACATGTGATGAACTCCTGTAAAGCCCCATGTCGGTTTGTCTCCTTTTACTTGTGGTGAGTAAGCGGAGATATTCCGGCATGGGCATTCTTCAGGCTATAGCCTTACAGGATCAATCACCACCTCCCCAGGAGGTGGTTTAAGGGTAACAACAAAAAAAGCACCCACAGGTGCTTTCTTCGTCGAAGTGAATTT
Source organism: Kosakonia sp. PSU_27 (assembly GCF_039409795.1). Taxonomy (NCBI): domain Bacteria; kingdom Pseudomonadati; phylum Pseudomonadota; class Gammaproteobacteria; order Enterobacterales; family Enterobacteriaceae; genus Kosakonia; species Kosakonia sp. PSU_27. The sequence goes on from NZ_JBCIVK010000004.1 coordinate 485,028, forward strand.
CAGCGTGTAGCTAAAAATTACTCATAAATATTGGCGCGGTCGCGTAATTCTTTACCCGGTTTAAAGTGCGGAACGTATTTTCCTTCCAGATCCACTTTATCGCCTGTTTTCGGGTTACGCCCGGTGCGAGGTGCACGATAGTGCAGAGAAAAACTGCCGAAACCGCGGATCTCAATGCGCTCGCCCTGGGCAAGAGTAGAGGCCATATGCTCCAGCATCTCTTTTACAGCATCTTCCACAGCTTTAGCCGGAATATGCGACTGCTGGCTTGCAAGTCTTTCAATCAATTCTGACTTGGTCATGATTCCTCCGGTTTCCTTCAACGCAAAATTAGCTTTACTAGCTTTAACAAGGGCGGCCGTAGCCGCCCTTTGTCATTGATTACAGGACGAATCCTGTGATCTGTCAAGTAACTCATCATCGTTCACGCTGCAGCCGTGTGACTTACGTCCTGGTACAGCGTAAAGAATTCAGAGCGCTTGATATTACTCGCCTTTAGCTGCTTTGAAAGCTTCAGCCATAGCGTTAGAGAAGTTGCCTTCTTCCTGTTTGTTGTTAACAGAAGCGATTGCATCTTTCTCGTCAGCTTCGTCTTTCGCACGAACAGACAGGCTAACTACGCGGTTTTTACGATCAACACCGGTGAATTTAGCTTCAACATCGTCGCCAACATTCAGAACCAGAGTTGCGTCTTCAACGCGGTCACGGGAAGCTTCAGAAGCGCGCAGGTAACCTTCAACGCCGTCAGCCAGTTCTACGGTCGCGCCTTTAGCGTCAACAGCAGTAACTTTACCGTTTACGATTGCGCCTTTCTTATTCAGTGCAACGTAGTTGTTGAACGGATCTTCGGCGAGCTGTTTAACGCCCAGAGAGATACGCTCACGCTCTGCGTCAACCTGCAGAACAACGGCTGCGATTTCGTCGCCTTTTTTGTATTCACGAACTGCTTCTTCGCCTGCAACGTTCCAGGAGATGTCAGACAGGTGAACCAGGCCATCGATACCGCCGTCCAGGCCGATGAAGATACCAAAGTCAGTGATAGACTTGATTTTACCTTCAACGCGGTCGCCCTTGTTGTGGGTTTCTGCGAACTGCTGCCACGGGTTGGATTTGCACTGTTTCAGGCCCAGGGAGATACGACGACGTTCTTCGTCGATATCCAGAACCATAACTTCCACTACGTCGCCAACGTTAACAACTTTGGACGGGTGGATGTTTTTGTTGGTCCAATCCATTTCGGAAACGTGAACCAGGCCTTCAACGCCTTCTTCGATTTCAACGAAGCAGCCGTAGTCGGTCAGGTTGGTCACGCGACCAGTCAGCTTGGTGCCTTCCGGGTAACGTTTAGCGATAGCTACCCACGGATCTTCGCCCAGCTGTTTCAGGCCCAGGGAAACACGAGTACGTTCGCGGTCGAATTTCAGCACTTTAACAGTGATTTCATCGCCAACGTTTACGATTTCGCTCGGATGCTTAACGCGTTTCCATGCCATATCGGTGATGTGCAGCAGGCCGTCAACGCCACCCAGATCAACGAATGCACCGTAGTCAGTGAGGTTCTTAACGATACCTTTAACTTCCATGCCTTCCTGCAGGTTTTCCAGCAGCTGATCGCGCTCTGCGCTGTTTTCGGATTCGATAACCGCACGACGTGAAACAACAACGTTGTTACGTTTCTGGTCCAGCTTGATTACTTTGAATTCAAGCTCTTTGCCTTCCAGGTGCAGAGTGTCACGGACCGGACGAACGTCTACCAGGGAACCCGGCAGGAACGCGCGAATACCGTTCAGCTCAACAGTGAAGCCGCCCTTGACTTTGCCGTTGATAACACCGGTAACAGTTTCAGCGTCTTCGTAAGCTTTTTCCAGCGTGATCCAAGCTTCGTGACGTTTAGCTTTTTCACGGGACAGCAGGGTTTCACCGAAGCCGTCTTCTACTGCATCCAGGGCAACGTCAACTTCGTCACCAACCTGGATTTCCAGCTCGCCCTGGGCGTTTTTGAACTGCTCTGCCGGAATGGCGGACTCAGATTTCAGACCGGCGTCAACCAGAACTACGTCTTTGTCGATAGCAACAACAACACCACGAACGATAGAACCCGGGCGGGTTTCGATTTCTTTCAGGGACTCTTCAAAGAGTTGAGCAAAAGATTCAGTCATATTGATAATCTTCAGGATTCTTCAATTTAACGTCCACCTGGCTTCATGCCGGATGGGGTTGTTTCACATGCCTGCTCACATTCCATTGCAGCAGGTACTACGAATTCGGTCGCTTATGCGAGAGCCAATTTTTGGCGAGCATATTGTAGCGCTTTCTCAATCACTTGCTCAATACTTAAACTGGTTGAATCCAGTACTAAAGCATCGGCAGCGGGAACCAGCGGTGCAACAGGACGGTTTCGATCGCGATCGTCACGTTCCTTTATCTCGGCCAAAAGGCGTTCAAAGTTAACACTAAAGCCCTTCTCCTGCAACTGTAGCATGCGCCGATGCGCACGCTCTTCAGAAGAAGCGTCAAGAAAAATTTTTACCGGCGCATCAGGAAAAACAACAGTCCCCATATCACGCCCATCGGCGATAAGTCCCGGCGCGTCACGGAATGCGCGCTGGCGACGCAATAACGCTTCACGCACTCGCGGAAACGCCGCAATCTGCGAGGCTGCATTTGCCACGTCCTGAGTACGGATTTCGCTGCTGACATCTTCGCCTTCCAGAATGACTTCCAGATGGCCATTTGTTGACACAAAACGCACATCCAGGTGCGCTGCCAGCGGAACCAAAACATCTTCGGAAGAAACATCGACATGGTGATGCAGCGCAGCGAGCGCCAGAACACGATAAATTGCGCCTGAATCCAACAGATGCCATTGCAACGCTTCCGCCATTGCCTTGCAAAGCGTGCCTTTACCCGCGCCGCTTGGCCCATCAATGGTAATTACCGGGGCAATTGCCGTCATCTTTCTCTCCTTAATCAAGGCATATCGTTACATAACCGCGCGCATTATACGCGCCAATGTCCACAACCGTTACTGTTGCGTGCGAATAACCGAAGAGGATGCAGCTGAGTGTAGAATAATTGCGCGGGAAGCGGGCTGATTTACACCAGCCCGCAGAAGGGAAGTTATGCCAGCGTACTAATATGGGCTAATTGCTCGAAATAGTCCGGGAAGGTCTTCGCTGTACATTTCGGATCAAGAATGGTAACCGGCGTATCAGACAGCGCCACCAGCGAGAAACACATCGCCATACGGTGATCGTTATAAGTCGCGATTTCCGCAAACTGCAACCTGGCAGGTGGCGTCACGCGAATATAGTCTTCGCCCTCTTCCACTTCGGCCCCGACTTTACGCAACTCTGTCGCCATCGCGAACAAGCGATCGGTCTCTTTTACGCGCCAGTTAAAGATATTACGCAGAGTGGTCGTGCCTTTGGCAAACAGCGCTGCCGTCGCGATGGTCATTGCCGCATCGGGAATGTGATTCATATCCATATCAATGGCGTTCAACTCCCCACGGGTGCAGGCAATATAATCATCGCCCCAGACCACGGTCGCGCCCATTTTTTCCAGCACATCAGCAAAGCGAATATCGCCCTGCACGCTGTTACGGCTTATACCGGTCACTTTCACCGTACCGCCTTTGATTGCACCGGCCGCGAGGAAATAAGAAGCAGAAGACGCATCACCCTCGATCAGATAATGGCCCGGAGACCGGTATTGCTGCGCACCGCGCACAACAAAGCGTTGATATTGCTGGTTTTCAACCTCAACGCCAAAGGTCTTCATCAGATGCAGTGTGATATCAATATACGGTTTGGATACCAGGTCACCTTTGATAGTGATAACCGTGTCGTTGGGTGCCAACGGGGCTGCCATTAGCAATGCGGTTAAGAACTGGCTGGAAACGCTGCCATCGACACTCACTTCACCGCCAGTAAAGCCACCGCGCAAATGCAGTGGCGGATAATTTTCCTGCTCAAGATAATCAACCTTTGCCCCGCCCTGACGAAGCGCATCAACCAGATGACCAATCGGACGCTCTTTCATGCGCGGCTCGCCAGTCAGCACAATATTGTTCTCGCCAAGACACAGCGCGGCGGCCAGCGGACGCATGGCAGTTCCTGCGTTGCCCAGAAACAGCTCCAGTTTTTCTGCTGAATGCAGCGGGCCACCAACCCCCGTCACTTCACAACGGGTACGATCGGCAGACAACGTGTAATGAACTCCCAGCGCACTGAGGGCATTGAGCATGTGGCGCACATCATCACTGTCCAGCAAGTTAGTCAGAACAGTCGTGCCACGAGCGAATGCGGCCAGCAACAAGGCGCGGTTGGAGACACTCTTTGAACCAGGCAGATTGATGGTGCCATCTACTCGCGCGATGGGTTGTAACGTCAGGGATTCCATGAAACTTCACTCTCAACTAACAGAATAAAACCCCCGCAGTGAAACTACGGGGGTACGTCAAAACAGTGCGATTAACCGTGGCGGCGTTCGAAATCGACCATGAAATCAGTGAGCGCCTGTACACCAGCTAACGGCATCGCATTATAGATAGAGGCGCGCATCCCGCCGACAACACGGTGACCTTTCAGCGCGTGCAGACCCGCAGCGAACGACTCCTCCAGGAAGACTTTATCGAGCGCGCTATCTGCCAGCTGGAACGGCACATTCATGCGCGAGCGGTTCGCTTTCGCCACATCGTTGCGGTAGAAATCGCTGCTGTCGATCACGCCGTACAACAGATCGGCTTTTTGCTGGTTGATTTTGTCCATTGCTGCCACACCGCCCTGTTTTTTCAGCCACTTAAACACCAGCCCAGAGAGATACCAGGCAAAAGTCGGGGGCGTGTTAAACATCGAGTCGTTTTCGTTCAGCACGGTGTAATCCAGGATCGATGGGCAAGCCTGATGCGCTTTACCCAGCAGATCTTCGCGCACAATCACCAGCGTCAAACCCGCCGGGCCGATATTTTTCTGCGCGCCTGCGTAGATCACGCCAAAACGGCTTACGTCAATCTGACGAGAGAGAATAGTCGAGGAGAAGTCAGCGGCGACAACCACATCACCGAAGTCCGGTGTTTCATCGATCGCAATACCGTCGATCGTTTCGTTCGGACAGTAGTGCAGATAGGCCGCATTATCGCTCAGTTGCCAGTCGCGCATCGGTTTCACCGCGCGCAGACCATCAACAGTGATTTTGGCGTCAATAACGTTCGGTGAGCAGTATTTTTTCGCTTCTTTTACCGCGCTCGCCGCCCAGTAGCCCGCATCAACGTAGTCAGCGGTGGTTTTATCGCCCAGCAAGTTCAGCGGAACAGCCGCGAACTGGCCGCGACCGCCGCCGTGACAGAACAGAACCTTATAGTTAGAGGGAATATTCAGCAGGTCGCGAAAATCCTTTTCTGCTTCTTCCGCCACGTGGATAAACTCTTTACCACGATGGCTAATTTCCATCACCGACGTTCCAAGACCTTGCCAGTCGCACAGCTCTTGTTGCGCTTGTTTGAGCACATCCGCCGGTAATACTGCCGGGCCAGAACTAAAATTAAAGACCTGAGTCATTTCCCCTCACCACGCTATAAAGCAATAAGTTATTCCTGTGACATCGGTTTTATCATTCAGCGCTACGCGCCGCAACGGGTAATGGGTGCCAGCGGCAAGATGTGCGCTAACTCACATAGCAGAAAGTTTTGTTTGCTCACCCCAGACCCGATAAAAACGCTGTTATGTCACGCGAACAGCCCGGCTTGCCTTCGACCATTCCGGATTTGCACAACGCGGGCAAGATTGCTTTTCCCCTTTATGCATGGCGACAATTTTACTGCAGCGGACACAAACATAATCCCCCGCTTCGGGAACCGTTGTGAAACGCTCACTGCAACCTTCAGGCAAAATACATAACCCGGGTTTCACCTCATCGTCTGGGAAGTAGTAAACGCTGATTTGACCGTTGGTTTCCATTATTGCCAGACGAATCTGTCCGAGTTGTTCCACGCCATTTAAACGTAGCTCCATAAAGAACTCGAACTCGGTCATGTTCGCCGCATGCACCTTTTCCCAGGCCAGTTCGCCATTCTCAACAATGACAACCGGTTTGCCTTCCAGCAAATCTTCCAGCTTTTCGCTGTGCGACATCAGCCACATCACAAACCGGTAGAGCAACGCTAAAGTGATAAAAACCACCAGCACCGGCAGCATGGGAACATCGTCGTAAAAAGCGACATCCCCGGCCGCCGATCCCAGAGTCAGGATTATCAGCACCTCAAACAGGGACATCTGGCGTACGCCGCGTCGTCCGGTGATTTTGAGAAATAAAAAGACCAAAACAAAGGTATAGACACTACGCAGTGCGACTTCCCCGAGAAACTCAAGAGGGACCTTGTCGAGCGCCATGCGGTGCAGATCAAACGCTTTCATTTTTTATGCCTGAACAGTCGTTACTTTTCTTAATCATAGCCATAAGTTTTATTTTCGTCGGTCAGACGTGGAAGATAGCGTCAGTCATGCAAAACCCGTATCATTGCGCGCTTTACGTACGAAAAAAGTGACCGCCATGACTCAAACATTTATTCCCGGCAAAGACGCCGCGCTGGAAGATTCCATCGCTCGCTTCCAGCAAAAGCTCACCGATCTCGGTTTTAACATCGAAGAGGCCTCATGGCTGAATCCGGTGCCAAACGTCTGGTCAGTGCATATTCGCGATAAAGAGTGCGCGCTGTGCTTCACCAACGGTAAAGGTGCGACCAAAAAAGCCGCGCTGGCCTCTGCGCTGGGCGAGTATTTCGAGCGTCTGTCCACCAACTACTTCTTCGCTGATTTCTGGCTGGGTGATGCTATCGCTCAGAGCCCGTTCGTTCATTATCCGAATGAGAAATGGTTCCCGCTGCCGGAAGATGATTCTCTGCCGGAAGGCATTCTGGATGCGCGTCTGCGCGCCTACTACGATCCGCAGAACGAACTGGCTGCCGGGATGCTCGTTGATCTGCAATCCGGCAATGATGAGCGCGGTATCTGTGCTCTGCCGTTTACCCGCCAGTCTGATGAGCAGACGGTTTATATCCCGATGAATATCGTCGGCAACTTATATGTTTCTAACGGCATGTCCGCCGGGAACACGCGCAATGAAGCCCGCGTGCAGGGGCTGTCCGAAGTGTTCGAACGCCATATTAAAAATCGCATTATTGCCGAGAGCATCAGCCTGCCAGAAATTCCGCAGGATGTGCTGGCGCGCTACCCGGGCGTTGTCGAAGCGATTGCCAAACTGGAAGCGGAAGGTTTCCCGATCTTCGCTTACGACGGTTCCCTGGGCGGTAAATACCCGGTTATCTGCGTTGTCCTGTTCAACCCGGCCAATGGCACCTGTTTTGCCTCTTTTGGCGCACATCCTGATTTCGGCGTGGCACTTGAGCGTACTGTTACCGAGCTGCTGCAAGGCCGCGGGTTGAAAGATCTGGATGTCTTCACACCGCCAACCTTTGATGATGAAGAAGTGGCTGAGCATGCCAACCTCGAAACGCATTTTATCGACTCCAGCGGTTTGATCTCCTGGGATCTGTTCAAGCAGGATGCGGATTATCCGTTTGTTGACTGGAGCTTCGCAGGCACGACGGAAGAAGAGTTCGCCACACTCATGGCTATCTTTAAGGCAGAAGATAAAGAAGTCTATATTGCCGATTATGAGCATCTGGGTGTTTACGCCTGCCGTATTCTGGTGCCTGGCATGTCCGATATTTATCCGGCCGAAGATCTGTGGCTGGCGAACAACACCATGGGCAGCCATTTGCGCGAAACAATTCTCTCTTTGCCTGGCAGTGAATGGGAAAAAGAGGAGTACCTCAACCTTATCGCGCAGCTTGATGACGAAGGTCATGATGATTTCACCCGCGTTCGCGAGCTGTTGGGTCTGGCGACCGGTAAAGACAATGGCTGGTACACGCTGCGCATTGGTGAACTAAAAGCGATGCTGGCGCTGGCAGGCGGCGATTTGGATCAGGCATTAGCCTGGACTGAATGGACGATGGAATTCAATGCCTCGATCTTTAGCGCCGAACGGGCCAACTACTACCGCTGCCTGCAGACATTATTATTACTGGCGCAGGAAGAGGAGCGCGAGCCGCTGCAATACCTGAATGCATTCGTACGTATGTATGGTGCGCAAGCGGTTGAAGCCGCCAGCGCCGCATTAAGCGGTGAAGCGCCGTTCTACGACCTGCAACCGGCAGACGGTTCCCTGCAGGCATTCCCGGCGCATCAGTCGCTGTTAGCGGCTTACGAAAAATTACAACGAGCCAAACGGGCATTCTGGTCGAAATAACGACAAGTAGCACGACAATATGTAGGCTTAATGAGTGGTCTACGCTATATTACGGGGCAATTTCATTGCCCCGTTTTATTTATTTTTTGGCAATGACTGCCATATGTAATATTAAAGTTAAATATGGGTAAATATAATTATCCACTCCAACTAATATTGTTACTTCTTATGGCAATTACTCCATTTTAATTAACTGTTTTTTGGGAGGTCACATAAAAAAATTCAACTCATTTTGCAATTTTTAAACTTTATTTTTATTTTGATAATCAACAATTTACTCCGCATTCGTAGAAAAACCACGCTCTTTGCGGTCCTATAAGCCAGGCGAGATATGATCCATATCAAATTCTCTTCTATAATGCTTTGTTAGTATCTCGTCGCCGACTTAATAAAGAGAGAGTTAGTGTGAAAGCTGACAACCCTTTTGATCTTATTCTTCCAGCCGAGATGGCCAAAGTTGCCGAAGAAGCTGGTGTCTATAAAGCGACTAAACATCCGCTTAAGACTTTCTATCTTGCGATTACCGCAGGTGTGTTTATCTCCATTGCTTTCGTTTTCTACATCACCGCCACCACAGGTTCCGGTGCAATGCCGTACGGTATTGCTAAACTGATCGGTGGTGTCTGCTTCTCCCTGGGGCTGATTCTTTGCATCATTTGCGGTGCAGATCTCTTTACTTCAACCGTACTGATTGTCGTGGCTAAAGCCAGTGGACGTATTACCTGGGGGCAACTGGCCCGCAACTGGATTAACGTCTATGTCGGCAACCTGGTGGGTGCGCTGCTGTTTGTGTTGTTAATGTGGTTGTCTGGCGAGTACATGGTCGCCAACGGCGGCTGGGGCTTAAACGTGCTACAAACCGCAGACCATAAAGTACACCACACATTTATTGAAGCCGTGGCGCTGGGCATTCTGGCTAACCTGATGGTTTGTATGGCCGTGTGGATGAGTTATTCCGGTCGCAGCCTGATGGATAAAGCCATGATTATGGTTCTGCCGGTGGCGATGTTTGTTGCCAGCGGTTTTGAACACAGTATTGCGAATATGTTTATGATCCCGATGGGTATTGTAATTCGCAACTTTGCAAGCCCGGAGTTCTGGACCGCTGTAGGTTCCAGCCCGGAAAATTTCTCACACCTGACCATTATGAATTTCATCACTGATAACCTGATCCCCGTAACAATCGGGAATATCATCGGTGGAGGATTATTAGTCGGGTTGACATACTGGGTCATTTACCTGCGTGGCAACGATCATCATTAATGGTTGTTCCAGGCAGTAAATAAAAAATCCACTTAAGAAGGTAGGTGTTACATGTCCGAGCTTAATGAAAAATTAGCCACAGCCTGGGAAGGTTTTGCGAAAGGTGACTGGCAGAAAGAAGTCAACGTACGTGACTTTATCCAGAAAAACTACACCCCGTACGAAGGCGATGAGTCCTTCCTGGCTGGCGCTACTGAAGCGACCACCAAACTGTGGGACAAGGTCATGGAAGGCGTTAAACTGGAAAACCGCACCCACGCGCCAGTTGATTTTGACACCTCCATTGCATCAACCATCACTTCTCACGACGCTGGTTACATCAACAAATCGTTAGAGAAAATCGTTGGCCTGCAAACTGAAGCTCCGCTGAAACGCGCAATCATTCCGTTCGGCGGCATCAAAATGGTTGAAGGTTCCTGCAAAGCGTACAACCGCGAACTGGATCCGCAACTTAAAAAAATCTTCACCGAATACCGTAAAACCCATAACCAGGGTGTATTCGATGTTTACACCAAAGACATTCTGAACTGCCGTAAATCCGGTGTTCTGACCGGTCTGCCGGATGCTTACGGCCGCGGTCGTATCATTGGTGACTACCGTCGCGTTGCGCTGTACGGCATCGACTTCCTGATGAAAGACAAATACGCTCAGTTCCAGTCTCTGCAGTCTGATCTGGAAAATGGCGTAAACCTGGAAGCGACTATCCGTCTGCGCGAAGAAATTGCTGAACAGCATCGCGCACTGGGTCAGATCAAAGAGATGGCAGCGAAATACGGTTGCGATATCTCTGGTCCGGCTACCAACGCTCAGGAAGCAATCCAGTGGACCTACTTCGGTTACCTGGCCGCTGTTAAGTCTCAAAACGGCGCTGCAATGTCCTTCGGCCGCGTATCCACCTTCCTGGACGTGTACATCGAACGTGACCTGAAAGCAGGCAAAATCACTGAGCAAGACGCTCAGGAAATGATTGACCACCTGGTCATGAAATTGCGTATGGTTCGCTTCCTGCGTACTCCTGAATATGATGAACTGTTCTCTGGCGACCCGATTTGGGCAACTGAATCTATCGGTGGTATGGGCGTTGATGGCCGTACGCTGGTTTCCAAAAACAGCTTCCGTTTCCTGAACACCCTGTACACCATGGGCCCGTCTCCGGAACCGAACATCACTGTTCTGTGGTCTGAAAAACTGCCGCTGAACTTCAAAAAATTCGCTGCGAAAGTCTCCATCGATACCTCTTCTCTGCAGTATGAGAACGATGATCTGATGCGTCCGGACTTCAACAACGATGACTACGCAATTGCTTGCTGTGTAAGCCCGATGGTTGTGGGTAAACAAATGCAGTTCTTCGGTGCGCGTGCTAACCTGGCGAAAACCATGCTGTACGCCATCAACGGCGGCGTTGATGAAAAACTGAAAATGCAGGTTGGTCCGAAATCTGAACCGATCAAAGGCGACGTGCTGAAATTCGACGAAGTGATGGATCGTATGGATCACTTCATGGATTGGCTGGCTAAACAGTACGTCACCGCGCTGAACATCATCCACTACATGCACGACAAATACAGCTACGAAGCTTCACTGATGGCGCTGCACGATCGTGACGTTATCCGTACCATGGCTTGCGGTATCGCTGGTCTGTCCGTAGCGGCTGACTCCCTGTCTGCTATCAAATACGCGAAAGTTAAACCGATTCGTGACGAAGACGGTCTGGCTATCGACTTCGAAATCGAAGGCGAATATCCGCAGTTTGGTAACAACGACGCTCGCGTTGATGATATGGCGGTTGACCTGGTTGAACGTTTCATGAAGAAAATTCAGAAACTGACAACTTACCGCAACGCTATCCCGACTCAGTCTGTTCTGACCATCACTTCTAACGTTGTGTACGGTAAGAAAACAGGTAACACCCCGGATGGCCGTCGCGCTGGTGCGCCGTTCGGACCGGGTGCTAACCCGATGCACGGCCGTGACCAGAAAGGTGCTGTTGCCTCTCTGACTTCCGTTGCTAAACTGCCGTTTGCTTACGCTAAAGATGGTATCTCTTACACCTTCTCTATCGTGCCGAACGCGCTGGGTAAAGACGATGAAGTCCGTAAAACCAACCTGGCTGGTCTGATGGATGGTTACTTCCATCACGAAGCGTCCATTGAAGGTGGTCAGCACCTGAACGTGAACGTCATGAACCGCGAAATGCTGCTCGACGCGATGGAAAACCCGGAAAAATATCCGCAGCTGACCATCCGTGTTTCTGGTTATGCCGTACGCTTTAACTCCCTGACTAAAGAACAGCAGCAGGACGTTATTACTCGTACTTTCACTCAGACCATGTAATGGTATTGACTGAAACTACGCAGTAAAAAGCGTATAATAAAGGCTCCACGACTGTGGGGCCTTTTTAACACCTGAAGTGTGCTTTGTCAGCCATCTATACTTGCTGGATGTCTGCCAAAACAGACTTAGCGCAGAAGGAATTAAACTGCGCAGACACAGGCCCCGGATGGGCCACATCTGGAGAAAACACCGCAATGTCAGTTATTGGTCGCATCCACTCCTTTGAATCCTGCGGCACGGTCGACGGCCCGGGCATCCGTTTTATCACCTTCTTCCAGGGCTGCCTGATGCGCTGCCTGTATTGCCATAACCGCGATACCTGGGATACACACGGTGGCAAAGAGATCACCGTTGAAGAACTAATGAAAGACGTCGTTACCTATCGGCACTTTATGAACGCCTCCGGCGGTGGCGTCACGGCATCAGGTGGAGAAGCAATCTTGCAGGCAGAATTCGTTCGCGACTGGTTTCGTGCCTGTAAAAAAGAGGGCATCCACACCTGCCTCGATACTAACGGCTTTGTGCGCCGTTACGATCCGGTGATTGATGAATTGCTGGAAGTTACTGATTTGGTTATGCTCGATCTCAAGCAAATGAACGATGAGATCCACCAGAATCTGGTCGGCGTATCCAATCACCGGACCCTTGAATTCGCCCAGTATTTATCGAAGAAAAATATCAACGTCTGGATCCGTTACGTCGTGGTACCCGGCTGGTCTGACGATGACGATTCCGCACATCGACTTGGTGAATTTACCCGCGACATGGGCAACGTCGAGAAAATCGAACTCCTGCCCTATCACGAGCTGGGCAAGCATAAATGGGTGGCGATGGGCGAAGAGTATAAGCTGGATGGCATTCACCCGCCGAAGAAAGAGACCATGGAGCGCGTTAAAGGCATCCTGGAGCAGTACGGTCACAAAGTGATGTACTGAGCCATTCCTGAGACAAAAAAGCCACAACACACAGTTGTGGCTTTTTTATTTATCAAGAGTCGTATATCAGGCGTGCGCCACCGGCGTTGGGTGATGTCCTGCTTTGCGCATCAGCATCACCAGATAGATAAACGACACACCCGCAATCATGATAAACAGCAAGCTATCTGAGTAGCTTTGCATCAGCATTGCGGTCAGCGTCGGACCAAGCAGGCTGCCAATGGTGTAACTCAGCAGCAGCGCCTGGTTCATTGCCACCAGCTGGTGATGTTCCACTTTCTCACAGGCCCATGCCATCGCCACCGGGTACAGGGTAAAGCCTGCGGTCCCGAGCACAAAAAGCGCGGGAGCCATAGCGGCATTGCTCAACATCGCAAAACATCCCACGATCACGACAAACACCTGCACACGCAGCACCAGCAGGCGGCCAAAACGATCTGCCAGCCGACCAATCGGCCACTGCCCTACAATACCGGCGCTGACCATCAGCGCCATCCAGAAACCAATCCCCGAATCGCTGATCCCCTGGTGCGAAAGATAAAGCGGCATCAAGCCGTACAGTGAACCAAGGATGATCCCGGAGATAATACAGCCATTCACGCCCAGGCGAGCATGGCGCAGGCGCAGCATCGGCCATACCGAGGTCGGAGCCTGCTCTTCACTCTGCTGGTTGACAATGCGGGTAAACAGCAGCGGCAGGATCGCCGTTAACACCAGCGCAGTCGTCCACGGTAGTACGCTCATCAGATCTGTCGGCAGCTTACTGACCATCACCTGGCCAAGCACTGTGCCGACGTAGTAAACCATCATATAAGCTGCCAACAGGCGCCCACGATTGCGCGATGTACCGCTGCACATCAGGGCGCTTTCCACGACCACCCAAATCATCGCGCAGCCCACACCAGCGACAAAGCGCCAAACCATCCAGCTCCAGAAACCAATCATTAGCCCCAGGCCAACACAGCCTGCGGCAAAAATCAACGAAGCAAGATAATAACTGCGGTTAAAACCCAGACGGCGAATTAATCGCCCGGTCAGTAACGTACCCAGCAAATTGCCAGTGAAGTAGGAAGAACCCACCATACCAACCTGCCAGGTCGGTAAGTTTTCGTGGGCGAGCCAGAGCGGCACGAGCGTATTTAACGTCGCGATCGCCAGCGTCAACAGCATTAAGCCACAGAGCAATAGCAGCACTGGCCGGGTATAGATGGACATGGATAAAAACCGTGAGGAAGTTCAGTTTGCGTGCGCATCATGCCACCGGTAAGGACATTGTCAATCCACGGATTTTTGACGCTGACACCTTTTGCACCACGACGATTCGTAAAACTTATCCAGCACTGGGCTTAACAAAAGACGATACAACTCACTCTATTGAAAACAAAAGAATACTTTTGCAAACAGACAGAATTGTCGGTCGAAAAAATTCATGATGAATGCCGGACTAAAAAGACTGAAACAGGCGCTGCAAAACGCACAGTAAAAATTATTGCCCACCATAGCGGCTGCATTGTTCTCATCCAGGAAGGACATGCCAAAAAACTGAAAAAGAGCTTCGGCCAGTTCTGTGCAAGTTAAATACGAACCTGGTGCTGGCGCCACACGGAGCGAAGTTTTAACTAATCAATAAAAAAGCGCCCGCAGGCGCTTTCAGAATTAACATTCACTACAGGCAGATGGTTAGCCGATGAACTCAAGGCCGTTCATGTACGGACGCAGTACTTCCGGCACTTCAATTCGCCCATCAGCCTGCTGATAGTTTTCCATTACCGCCACCAGCGTGCGGCCAACTGCCAGACCGGAACCATTCAGGGTATGAACCAGACGGGTTTTCTTGTCGGACTTGCTACGGCAGCGCGCCTGCATACGACGAGCCTGGAAATCCCACACGTTAGAGCAGGAAGAGATTTCGCGGTAGGTGTCCTGCGCCGGCACCCACACTTCCAGATCGTAAGTTTTGCACGCGCCGAAGCCCATATCACCCGAGCACAGCAGCACTTTACGATAAGGAAGCCCCAGCAACTGCAACACTTTCTCAGCGTGGCCAGTCATCTCTTCCAGCGCCGCCATGGAGTCTTCCGGACGAACAATCTGCACCATTTCAACTTTATCGAACTGGTGCATACGGATCAGACCGCGCGTATCACGCCCATAAGATCCCGCTTCTGAGCGGAAACAAGGCGTATGCGCAGTCATTTTGATCGGCAGATCGTCTTCATCAATGATCTCATCACGCACCAGGTTCGTCAGCGGAACTTCTGCTGTCGGGATCAACGCGTAATTACTGCTGTCTGCTTCTTCTTCCAGCGGACGGGTGTGGAACAAATCACCCGCGAATTTCGGTAACTGCCCGGTGCCGTAAAGCGTATCCTGGTTGACCAGATACGGAACATAGTTCTCTGCGTAGCCGTGCTGTTCGGTGTGCAAATCCAGCATGAACTGTGCGAGCGCACGATGCATACGCGCAATCTGCCCTTTCATCACCACAAAGCGAGAACCAGTAAGTTTCACCGCTGCGGCGAAATCCAGCCCGCTGTGCATTTCACCCAGCGTTACGTGATCGCGAATGTCGAAATCAAATTTGCGTGGCGTACCCCAGCGGCTAACCTCAACGTTGTCGTTTTCGTCGCGGCCGACTGGAACACAATCGTCCGGCAGGTTAGGGATGGTCAGCGCGATGTCGCGGATCTCTGCCAACAGGGTTTCCAGCTCCGCTTTAGCCGCGTCCAGCTCTTCACCCAGCTTGTTCACTTCCAGGCGTAAAGGCTCGATATCTTCCCCGCGTGCTTTCGCCTGGCCAATGGATTTCGATCGCGAGTTGCGTTCCGCCTGCAAGTTTTCAGTGTTAACTTGCAAGACTTTACGACGCTCTTCGAGCGCACGTAATTTATCTACATCCAGCTTAAAGCCCCGGCGTGCCAGTTTTTCAGCGACTGCGTCTGGCTCGGTACGCAGCAGATTGGGATCGAGCATGCTTTTCCTGTGCTTATCGAATTGAAATAAAATAATACGACCGCTGCCTGCGGTCGATGGTGTAAGTCGTAACCTTACCGCAACGCCCGCACTAGCGATAGCGTTTTATAGGGCTTTTATGATCCTGTTCGGTAAGCCAGGCGAGCTTTTCGCCAATCTTACCTTCAAGGCCTCTTGTCGAGGGGTGATAATAGCGCGTCTGTGCCAGTTCTTGCGGGAAATATTCCTCACCGGCGGCATAGGCATTGGGTTCGTCATGCGCGTAACGATACTCCTGGCCGTAGCCCATCTCTTTCATCAGTTTGGTTGGCGCATTACGCAGATGAACCGGCACGTCATAATCGGGGCGATCGCGCGCGTCCGCCAGTGCCGCTTTGAAGGCGGTATAAACCGCATTACTTTTCGGCGCACAGGCAAGGTAGACAATCGCCTGCGCAATAGCACGTTCGCCTTCTGCAGGACCAACGCGTGTAAAACAATCCCAGGCGGCAATCGCGACCTGCATCGCACGCGGATCGGCGTTACCGACATCTTCAGAGGCAATCGCCAGGCAGCGACGCGCGACATATAAGGGATCGCCACCGGCGGTGATAATTCGCGCATACCAATAAAGCGCAGCATCCGGCGCACTGCCGCGGACCGATTTGTGCAACGCGGAGATCAAATCGTAAAACCGATCGCCTTTGTTGTCGAAACGGGCGCTGCGTTCACCGGCAATTTCCTTGAGCAGTTCTGGATTTAATACACGCTTGCCGGAACTGTCGAGTTCCGCCATATCCGCCATCATCTCAAGCGTATTTAGCGCCCGGCGCGCATCACCGCCAACCAGCTCGGCAATCGCCCGCCGGGTTTCATCCGGCAGAACAATATCCTGCCCGCCGTAGCCGCGCACTTTGTCTTCCATCGCCTGCGTTAAAACCTGCTCGATATCCTCAGTGGTCAGCGATTTAAGCAAATAAACGCGCGCACGCGACAGCAATGCAGAATTGAGTTCAAAAGAGGGGTTTTCCGTCGTCGCGCCAATAAAAGTGATAGTGCCATCTTCAATATGCGGCAGAAAAGCGTCCTGCTGGCTTTTATTAAAGCGATGAACCTCATCGACAAACAGAATGGTACGGCGCCCGGCATTACGGTTTTGACGCGCACGCTCAATGGCTTCGCGGATCTCTTTCACGCCTGAGGTCACCGCAGAAATACGTTCTACATCCGCACTGGCATAACGCGCGATCACTTCTGCGAGCGTGGTTTTGCCCGTTCCCGGCGGTCCCCACAAAATCATGGAGTGTAAGTGTCCGGCTTCTATCGCGCGCGGGAGCGGCTTACCCGGCGCTAACAAATGTTGCTGACCAATGTACTGCGCTAAATTTTCTGGCCGCATACGCGCGGCCAGAGGTTGAAACGCATTATCGGAGAAGTCGAGCGACATGTTACTCATGCACGCCTCTTACTTGCGTTGATCGTCAACCGTTACGCCCTTCGGCGGGGTAAAGGTAAATTTAGACGCATCAACGGTGCCATTTTGCTGTGATTTCAGCTGATAGCTGCTGCGCTGATCGTCCTGCTCAATGGCGCTAAATTGATGGATCGTGCCATCACGCCCCACGTTGATGGTGAACTGTTTCAGATTGCCGTTGTTGCCTTTCGGCGTCAGCACAAAATCGTCACCTTTTTGCTCAATATTGTACTGTTGCCAGTCGCTTGCCTGATTACGGGCTATCAGCATAAACGGCGTGTTACCCGTGGCGTCTTTCAGCCAGGTCACTGTTGCCTGCTCAACAAATGGGTTATAGAACCACAGCGTTTTACCATCTGACACCAGAACACTTTCATCCGGCTGGGTCATGTGCCAGTTGAACAAGTTTGGACGTTTCACCCACAGGTCGCCCTGACCTTCCTGCACCGCAGCGCCGCTGCCGTCAGTCACTTTTTGAGTGAAGGTAGCGTGAAAGCTGCTGACTTTATCGAGACGGCTTTTCAGGTCGCTGGAAGCATCAGCCCAGACATTGCTGACCAACAAACTACCCATTAATGCACAAACCAAAGCGACTTTTTTCATTGCTGTTCCTTAAATACGTCACTCCCGACGTGGGAGAATACTTCTGTCACTCTAAGCACCGTGAACCGACAGCAACAGAAGAAAAGACTGAATTTCTATTGCGTTACATATCCTTGCAATCAGTCAAACGGCGGCGGCGCCAGCACTTCACGGTTTCCGTTATGCCCTTGTTCGCTGACGATCCCCTGCGCTTCCATCTGCTCGATGATACGCGCTGCGCGGTTGTAGCCGATACGGAACTGGCGCTGTACGCCGGAGATTGAGGCTTTGCGTTTTTCAGTTACGAAATTAACAGCCTGATCGAATAACGGATCCAGCTCTTCTCCCCCCTCAAAACCGCCACCTGCACCGCCTTCGCTTTCGCTATCCGAGGTAATGCCATCGACATATTGCGGTCGCCCGCGCGCTTTCCAGTCCTGCACAACGGCGTGCACTTCCTGGTCGCGAACGAATGCACCATGAACACGTACAGGTGCAGAGGTCGAGTTCGGGCCGGAATAGAGCATATCCCCCATTCCCAGCAGCGATTCCGCACCGCCCTGATCGAGGATGGTACGCGAGTCAATTTTGCTCGAAACAGTGAATGCGATACGTGTCGGGATGTTGGCTTTAATCAGACCAGTAATGACATCCACTGACGGACGCTGGGTCGCCAGCACCAGGTGAATGCCCGCAGCACGCGCTTTTTGCGCCAGACGTGCAATTAGCTCTTCCACTTTCTTACCGACGGTCATCATCAAATCGGCAAATTCATCCACCAGCACCACGATATACGGTAGTTTTTCCAGTACCGGATGCTCGACATCCATGCTGTCCCCCGGTTTCCAGTAAGGATCAGGGATCGGGCGGCCCATTCGCGCAGCTTCTGCGATCTTCTCGTTGTAGCCCGCCAGATTACGTACTCCGAGCGCCGACATCAGCTTGTAGCGACGCTCCATTTCGTTGACGCTCCAGCGCAAGGCATTAGCAGCGTCTTTCATGTCGGTGACGACTTCGGTAAGCAGGTGCGGGATCCCCTCATACACTGACAGCTCAAGCATTTTCGGGTCGATCATGATAAAGCGCACCTCTTCCGGCGTCGCTTTATACAGCATGCTGAGGATCATGGCATTCACGCCCACCGATTTACCGGAACCAGTCGTACCGGCAACCAACAGATGCGGCATCTTCGCCAGGTCGGCTATTACCGGATCGCCCGCGATATCTTTCCCCAGTACCACAGTCAACGGCGACGGGTTTTCGCGGAATTTCACGCAGTCCAGTACTTCACGCAGGTAAACGGTTTGGCGTTTCTTGTTCGGCAGTTCCAGACCCACATACGGTTTCCCCGGAATAACTTCCACCACACGCACTGCAACGGTCGACAACGAACGTGCCAGATCACGGGAGAGGTTCGAAATACGCGCAGCTTTCACACCTGGTGCAAGATTCAACTCAAAACGTGTGATAACCGGGCCTGGAGAATAGTTGACCACATCAGCTTTGATGCGGAAATCCGCCAGTCGCGCTTCCACCAGACGCGCCATCTGTTCCAGCGCAAACGTGTCTACCGGTTCGACTTCCGCTGGCGGCTGCGTCAGTAAATCCAGCGACGGCAGCGGTGTTGTCGGTTTTTGCATCGGCCGGCTGTCGCCATTACGCATTAGCAACGGATGAATCAGGCTTTCTTGCGGCTGCGGCTGCGGCTGCGGTTGCGGTTGCGCCACAGGTTGATGCACTGTCTGCTGATACTGCTGCGGCTGCGCGACAGGTTGATGCGCCGGCTGCTGATACTGCTGCGGCTGTGCGACAGATTGCTGCACTGGCCGCTGATACTGCTGCGGCTGTGCAACAGGTTGGTGAGCTGGCTGCTGGTATTGCTGCTGTGCAACATGTTGATGCACTGGCTGCTGGTATTGCTGCTGCGCAACAGGTTGATGCACCGGCTGCTGGTATTGCTGCGGCTGTGCAACAGCTTGATAAGCTGGCTGTTGAAAATGTTGCTGCGGTTGTTGTTGGTGCTGCTCTGCAGGGGACTCCTGCTCCGGCATCACGCCTGGTGTAAACAGCGGTTCGCCTGGGCCATCATCTACCAGCGTCTTCATTGGTGAGAACGCAAAGTCCTCCGGCGTAAACGCCTGAGTCCCGGCAGGTTGTTCGCCCGCATACCGCTGCTGCTGCGACGCAGCGAACTGACGCGCGAGCTCTGCCTCTTCAGCGTCTTCTTCACTCGGTACAGCATGCTGCGACTGGAATTGCGGCGTCTCATGCTGGAATCCATCACCATATCGATGGTGCTGCGTGGCGGCGAACTGGCGTGCCAGTTCATCCTGCTGCTGCATATCAGCATCGTCTTCAGTAAATTGATCGTGATGATGGCGCGTTTCATCTTCTTCGCGCGCGCGCTCTTCGGCCATCCGCTGAGACGGCAACTTGATACCATAAGAAGCCAGTTCACGGCGCGTTGGTACACGGACCCGGTTCGGGCGCGGAAGCTGCGGGCCAATGCCCTCTTTCACCTGCGGACGCGGTGTACCACCTGCCGCAAGGCTGAACACCGGACCTGCCGCAGCGGTTGCCGCGGCTACGCTACTGGCAGCCTGCTGTACTCCGGCTGCAACTGGCGCAACGGTTGCTTCACCAGGCGGTATTGATGGCATAGTCGGCACAACCGGCTTCGAAACCGGTTCAATATTCTCAGGCTCAGGAATCGGCTGATACCACGCCGCCAGTTGCTCACGCTCGCGTGCACGTTTCTCCTCTACTTCTTCGAAGTAATAGAGCGGTGGGCGAGTCTGTTTCACTTCTTCAACGACAGGTTCAGGTTCGATTACGAGTTCTGGTGCCGGGGAGATTTGCGGCTGCGCCTCACCCTGCCATGGCAGCGGATCGTGTACCGGCTGCGTATAAATATCGTCCTCTTGCGGCTGCGCCGTCACTGGAGCTTCTGGCGTCCAGCTATCCTGCGCGACAGGCTGCTGCCAGTGTGGTTCTGCATATTGTGCAGACGGATGCGCCGCTTCCGGTGAAACCGACGGGTTTGATACAGGCTGATAAGATGCAGGAGCGTTATGCTCATCTGCCGTTGGCTGATACGCAGCAGCTTGCTGTACAGGCGGCTGCGCATAGGGCCATTCAATCTCCTGCGGTGCCTGCACCACCGGATCAACCGGCGCGGCATAAGCCTGCGCAGCGACAGTCGTCGCGGCAGCAGCGGTGGCTACGGGGGCCGTTATGCTGCGACCATTGAGCAGCGGATCGTATTCCTGTTCAGATTCAGTTGCGCGATGCCCGGAGAACAACACGTCGTCAGCATCGGCAGGTATACCGCGAGCGCTATAAGCAATATCGTCTTCATCGTCATCCATCCGCTTACCGGAGAACAACGCCTCATCAGTTTTACGCCCCATCGGATTCGCAAACTTTTCGGCAACCCGTTTTCGCCGCGCCAGTGCACCACGCAAAATACGGGTACGGCGAGATTCACGCGGAGTGTCGATATCACCTTTATCTTCATCATCCTCTTCATACTCTTCGTCATCGACCCAGGTATCATCACGACGGGTACGATTACTGGCAAAAGTGAGAATGTTGAGGATCACACTGCCAATTTTCTCGGCAATGGTCACCCATGACCACCCGGTGAACAGCGTCAAACCGGCGGCCCAGATACAGAGCAGTGCCAGCGTACCGCCACTGCTACGCAGCAGGGGCTGTAGCGTGGTACTTAGCAAGCTGCCAATGACGCCGCCGGAGGCGAAATACCAAATATCATCCGCATTAATCGCCGCAAGACCACAAGAAGTAAGGATCAGCGCCAGCGCGCCAATCATGCGCAGCGATACAGCAAAATAGTCGATGTAGTCTTCACTGGCCCGATGGCGATAAGCAAACCAGCAGCCGCCGATAATAATCACCGGGATGGTATAAGCCATGATGCCAAAAATGAAAAACAGCGTATCGGCAAGCCACGCGCCGGGCACGCCGCCAAGATTATGGATAGGCTCATGCCAGGCCGTTTGCGACCAACTCGGATCGGACGGGTTAAAGCTGAGAAGCGCTGCCATTAACCAAACGGCAGAAAGTGAAACGAGGATCAGCAACGCCTCCAGGAGTCGACGTCCGCTGCTTAACTTGGTCAGTGTGACTTCTTTGTCTTCGGTGTATTCCTGGCTCAAGACAGGCTCTCCAGGTCCTTGATGCTAAAACGGACAACAGCGCCGGGTCTCCCCGGCACTGTTGCTGTATGGATTAACAGGAGTGTAATCAAAAAACAGCGATTTTGCACCTGTTCCGTATTAGCGCGTCTTAATTACCAGACGATTGCTCTGTTTGACTTCTTCCATTACCACATATGTGCGGGTGTCGTTAACGCCCGGCAGACGCAGCAGGGTTTCCCCTAGCAGTTTGCGGTAAGCCGACATATCCGGTACTCGCGTCTTCAACAGATAGTCGAAATCGCCTGAAACCAGATGACACTCTTGAATCTCTTCAAGTTTTTGCACGGCAGCATTGAATTGTTCAAACACATCCGGCGCGCCACGATTCAGAGTAATCTCAACAAATACCAGAAGTGATGCATCCAGATAATGCGGGTTCAGCAGCGCTGTATAGCCCTGAATAAACCCTTGTCTTTCCAGCCTGCGCACACGCTCAAGGCATGGCGTTGGGGAAAGCCCCACTCGTTTAGAAAGCTCGACGTTGGAAATACGCCCATCTTTTTGCAATTCGTTCAGAATATTACGATCGATGCGGTCGAGATCTTTGCCAGGGCGCTTCTTGCTATCTACCATTATTATTGTCTCTCTGTATTCCTTCCCTACTCCTGTCTTGACCCTGTGCACTTCACTGTTCAGAGTCTTTGCCCGTCGCGCTACGCGGCGCGTAATGAAAGTTAGCGCGTCACGTAATCCCAGGGGCAGTATTGAGAAGACCGTTGCCTGGGGCAGCTATCGATATCACGAATGGCGTCTGTCCACGCCATACGTAGATTTCGCTAGCCCGGTAAAAATGGCATTTACATGCATGAATTTGCGTCACGCGCGAAACACTGCTTTTTTTCTTCCTTTGATGTTTTCGCAAATGCGCAGGGGATTGTCAAAGCAAAACATCTTTTTTTAGTACAACATGCCAGATATTCATCAGGGTCGTTCCCTAATCATCATTTTATCACCTTATAACTGCCGCTTTTTCAGTAGGAATTATTATATTTAGGCGGTTAACAGCCCCTCAGCCATCGGCCCTTTCTATTACACATATCGTTAACAAAATCGCTGCACCCTTTTTTTACGCCGGTAAATTCCCTACAATCCAGCCCAATGTCTGCCAAACAACAATGAGGATCTCATGGGTACGGCCAAACACAGTAAGCTGCTTATCCTTGGTTCAGGCCCTGCCGGTTATACCGCTGCGGTCTATGCTGCGCGCGCAAACCTGCAACCCGTTCTGATTACCGGTATGGAAAAAGGCGGCCAGCTCACCACCACCACTGAAGTGGAAAACTGGCCGGGTGACCCGCACGATCTGACCGGGCCACTGCTGATGGAACGCATGCATGAACATGCCACCAAATTTGATACCGAAATCATCTTCGATCACATCAACAGCGTGGATTTGCAAAATCGTCCGTTCCGCCTGACTGGCGACAGCGGCGAGTACACCTGCGACGCATTGATTATTGCCACTGGCGCGTCTGCGCGTTATTTGGGCCTGGCATCTGAAGAAGCATTCAAAGGCCGTGGCGTTTCCGCCTGCGCAACGTGTGACGGTTTCTTCTACCGCAACCAGAAAGTCGCGGTGATTGGCGGCGGTAACACCGCAGTGGAAGAAGCGCTGTATCTGGCAAATATTGCCTCTGAAGTGCATCTGATCCATCGCCGTGACACCTTCCGCGCGGAAAAAATCCTCATCAAACGCCTGATGGATAAAGTGGAAAGCGGCAATATTGTGCTGCACACCCACCGTACGCTGGAAGAGGTGACGGGCGATCAGATGGGCGTTAGCGGTCTGCGTCTGCGCGATACGCAGAATGCGGATAATGTCGAATCGCTGGAAGTTGCAGGTCTGTTTGTGGCTATCGGCCACAGCCCGAACACCGCTATCTTTGAAGGTCAACTGGCGCTGGAAAACGGCTACATCAAAGTGCAGTCCGGTATTCATGGTAACGCCACGCAAACCAGCGTTCCTGGCGTCTTTGCTGCGGGTGATGTCATGGATCATATTTACCGTCAGGCGATCACTTCTGCGGGTACAGGCTGTATGGCAGCGCTGGATGCAGAACGTTATCTCGACGGGCTGGCTGAACGTAAATAATCTTTACAACTCAGTAACAAAGGTAAAAAAGGCGACTATAAGTCGCCTTTATTTTTGCTCCGATGTAACATTGCGCCAGCTCAAAATCCGATAACTTCACCTGCAAAGCGCGCAATGAATAAAACCCGTCAACAAGAACTGACCCGCTGGTTAAAACAGCAAAGTATTATTTCCCGTCGCTGGCTGACGCTCTCCCGCCTGCTCGGCGTGGTCAGCGGCGTGCTGATCGTCGCGCAAGCCTGGATTATGGCGCGTATTCTGAACCATATGATTATGGAGAATATCCCGCGCGAAGCCCTGTTACTGCCGTTCACCTTGCTGGTTCTGATTTTTATCCTGCGCAGTTGGGTAGTCTGGCTACGTGAACGTGTCGGTTTCCATGCAGGTGCGCATATTCGCTTCGAAATTCGCCGTCAGGTTCTTGATCGACTGCATCAGGCCGGTCCGGCGTGGATCCAGGGAAAACCCGCAGGAAGTTGGGCCACGCTGATACTTGAGCAAATCGATGATATGCACGATTTCTACGCCCGCTACCTGCCGCAAATGGCGCTGGCGGCGAGCGTTCCGCTGCTGATTGTTATTACCCTGTTCCCGATTAACTGGGCTGCGGCGTTAATATTGCTGGGTACAGCTCCGTTAATTCCGCTCTTTATGGCGATGGTCGGAATGGGCGCGGCGGATGCAAACCGTCGTAACTTCAAAGCGCTGGCGCGCCTGAGCGGCCACTTCCTTGACCGCTTACGTGGAATGGAAACGCTACGCATTTTTGGCCGCGGTGCTGCAGAAACAGAAAATATTCGTCATGCCTCGCAGGATTTTCGCAGCCGCACCATGGAAGTGCTGCGCATGGCCTTCTTATCTTCCGGTGTGCTGGAGTTCTTCACCTCGTTATCGATTGCATTGGTGGCGGTCTACTTCGGTTTTTCCTATCTCGGCGAGCTGAATTTTGGTCACTACGGGGCTGGCGTAACCCTGTTCGCCGGTTTTCTCGCGTTAATTTTGGCACCGGAGTTCTTCCAGCCGCTGCGCGATCTCGGTACCTTTTATCACGCTAAAGCCCAGGCGATTGGCGCAGCGGATAGCCTGAAAACTTTTATGGAAGCGCCACTCGCACATCCGCAGCGAGGTGATATCACGCTGAAAACCGATGAGCCGGTAACACTGACGGCGAGCGATTTGCTGCTGAAATCTCCCGAAGGCGCAGTACTCGCCGGACCGCTCAATTTTTCCCTGTCCGCTGGTCAGCGCGTCGTCGTGGTAGGAAGAAGCGGCTCTGGCAAGAGTTCGCTTATCAATGTACTTTCCGGTTTTCTGCCTTATGAAGGTTCATTGCGCGTTAACGGCATCGAACTGAGTGAGTTAGATCCGGATAGCTGGCGCGAAGCGATAAGTTGGGTTGGGCAAAATCCGCAACTTCCCGCCACCACGTTGCGCGAAAATGTGCTGCTGTCACGCCCCACTGCCAGTGATGCAGAGCTGCAAGCCGTTCTGGATAAAGCCTGGGTCAGCGAGTTTCTGCCACTGCTGCCAGAGGGACTGGAGACACAGCCTGGCGATCAGGCGGTACGCCTCTCTGTTGGTCAGGCGCAGCGTGTGGCCGTTGCCCGTGCGCTGCTCTCTCCCTGCAAACTACTGTTGCTGGATGAACCTTCCGCCAGCCTTGATGCCCACAGTGAGCAACGCGTAATGCAGGCACTTACCGATGCCTCACGCCAGCAAACGACTCTGATGGTGACGCACCAGTTAGAAAACCTGGCTGACTGGGATGCTATCTGGGTAATGCAGGATGGCCAGATTATGGAACAAGGCAGCTACGCCGAACTCGTTGCTGCGCAGGGGATTTTTGCGGATCTCCTTGCCCATCGCCAGGAGGAGATTTAAATGCGCGCCTTACTGCCTTATCTCGCACTGTATAAACGCCACAAGTGGATGTTGATGCTCGGGGTTATCCTCGCCGTTATCACTTTGCTTGCCAGCATTAGCCTGTTGACGCTCTCCGGCTGGTTCCTCTCTGCGTGCGCCGTGGTTGGCGTCGCGGGCATCTACAGTTTTAACTATATGCTGCCCGCCGCCGGTGTGCGTGGCGCAGCGATTATTCGTACGGCCGGGCGCTATTTTGAACGGCTGGTCAGCCATGATGCGACGTTTCGCGTACTGGAACATTTGCGCGTTTCGACATTCAGTAAACTGCTCCCCCTCTCCCCTGCCGGACTGGCGCGTTTTCGCCAGGGCGACCTACTGAACCGCGTCGTCGCCGATGTCGACACGCTCGATCATCTTTACCTGCGCGTCATCTCCCCGCTGGTTGGTGCTCTGGTGGTGATCATTGTTGTCACCCTGGGTTTAAGCGTACTGGACATACCGCTGGCGCTGATATTGGGCGGTATCATGCTGGCAACCTTGATTATCCTGCCCCCGTTATTTTACCGCGCGGGCAAGCCGACCGGCGAAAGCCTGACCGCACTGCGCGGGCAGTATCGCCAGCAATTAACCAACTGGCTGCAAGGCCAGGCGGAATTAACCATTTTTGGTGCCAGCCAGCGATATCGTGCGCAGTTAGAAAACACCGAACTTAGCTGGCATGACGCCCAGCGCCGTCAATCCGATCTAAGTGCAGTCTCGCAGGCCGTGATGCTGCTCATCAGCGGCACGGCAGTGTTGGTTATGCTGTGGTTTGCTTCCGCCGATATTGGTGGTAACACGCAGCCCGGCGCGTTGATTGCGCTGTTTGTATTCTGTGCGCTTGCGGCTTTCGAAGCGCTGGCTCCGGTCACCGGTGCATTCCAGCACCTGGGGCAGGTTATCGCGTCCGCCATACGCATCACGCAGATAACGGAATGCCAGCCGGAAGTGACGTTCCCGCAAAATAGTGTCATCACGCCAACAGATGTCGCCGTGCAATTCGATGCCCTGACATTTAACTACCCAGGCCAACCACAGCGTGCGCTGGACTCAATTTCTTTATCGATTGCCGCCGGAGAACATGTCGCGATCCTTGGCCGAACCGGGTGCGGCAAATCCACGTTATTGCAATTACTGACGCGCGCATGGGATCCGCAGCAAGGAGAGATTCGTCTCAATGACCAGCCGCTGGCAAGCTTTGCGGAAGCTGATTTACGCAAACTTATCAGTATGGTGCCACAGCGTGTTCATCTGTTTAGCGCAACGCTGCGTGATAACTTATTGCTGGCCTCACCGCAGGCCAGTGACGATACCCTGAGTGCGATGCTAACTCGCGTCGGGCTGGAAAAACTGCTTGAGGATAATGGGCTCAACGCCTGGCTTGGTGAAGGCGGACGCCAGCTCTCGGGCGGTGAACTACGCCGTCTGGCGATTGCTCGCGCATTATTGCATGATGCACCGCTGGTGCTTCTGGACGAACCGACCGAAGGCCTGGATGCCGCAACAGAGAGCCAAGTCCTTGAATTACTGGGTGATGTGATGAAAGGCAAAACGCTGCTGATGGTCACACACCGTCTGCGTGGACTGGCGCGTTGCGATCGGATAATTGTGATGGACAACGGGCAAATAATTGAGCAAGGTAATCACGCAGCGTTAATGGCGAAACAGGGTCGGTACTACCAGTTTAAGCAGCGTCTGTAGTGGCTATTCGTCATTTTGCCGTTTCTGTAACGGCAACGTTAAAGTGGAACGGCCAAAATGACGATAGTAAGTAGGGTCCCTTGTCGCGTTGTGGAGCACAGAAGTCATGCGCCTGGTGCAGCTCTCTCGTCATTCTATCGCTTTTCCTTCGCCCGAAGCGGCGTTGCGTGAACCCAATGGACTGCTGGCGCTGGGCGGCGATCTCAGTCCGGCGCGTTTGTTAATGGCCTACCAGCGCGGTATCTTCCCCTGGTTCTCGCCTGGCGACCCAATCCTGTGGTGGTCGCCCGATCCGCGCGCCGTGCTGTGGCCGGAAACCTTTCATGTCAGCCGCAGTATGAAGCGTTTTCATAAAACCTCTCCCTATCGCGTAACGCTGAATCATGCTTTTGGTCAGGTGATCGATGGCTGCTCGCAGGATCGCGATGAGGGCACGTGGATAACGCCTGACG
The DNA here is from genome assembly GCF_039409795.1 of Kosakonia sp. PSU_27. Taxonomy (NCBI): domain Bacteria; kingdom Pseudomonadati; phylum Pseudomonadota; class Gammaproteobacteria; order Enterobacterales; family Enterobacteriaceae; genus Kosakonia; species Kosakonia sp. PSU_27. The sequence goes on from NZ_JBCIVK010000004.1 coordinate 513,248, forward strand.
TGGTGATGGCTTATCATCGCCTCCATGAGCTGGGGCATGCGCACTCGATTGAAGTCTGGGAAGGTAACGAGTTGGTGGGTGGGATGTATGGCGTGTCACAAGGTGCGCTGTTCTGCGGTGAATCAATGTTTAGTCGCCGTGTAAATGCCTCCAAAACAGCATTGCTTGTTTTTAGCGGCGAATTTGTACGCATGGGCGGCGAGTTAATTGATTGCCAGGTGCTGAATAGCCATACTGCATCGCTCGGCGCCATTGAGATCCCGCGGCGGGATTATCTTTTACACCTCGAGAAAATGCGCAAACTTCCGCTCCCTTCCCACTTCTGGGTGCCCCGAACGCTGTTTTCATCGCTCTGACGAATGTTTTCGGCACATTTTTTATCAGGGTGTTATAATGGACGCTCAGAGCAGCTTTTGCCTGTTGCCCCGCCCCACCCGGGAGTTGTTCGTATCAGGGATGCCCTTCGCTTTACTCCACCGCTCCCCTTTACGGTTGCGCTTTTAGCGCGTCCTGGCTGTTGGCGTGAGGGTAACTGGCAAAAGTCGTTTTGCTGCGTTTTATCAGCGCAAATCTTTACTTAACAGACGAACTTCGGCATTATCTTGCCGGTTCAAAAATTATGGTAGTGATACCCCCGAGGATTAGATGGCCAAAGAAGACAATATTGAAATGCAGGGTACCGTTCTTGAAACGTTGCCTAATACGATGTTCCGCGTAGAACTGGAAAACGGTCACGTGGTCACTGCGCATATCTCCGGTAAAATGCGTAAAAACTACATCCGCATTCTGACGGGCGATAAAGTGACTGTGGAACTGACCCCGTACGACCTGAGCAAAGGCCGCATTGTCTTCCGTAGCCGCTAAGATCTTCCATCAGCACAGCTAAGTGCATCAATTTTAAAAAAGGCCGGGTAATTCCCGGCCTTTTGTTTTTCTTACGCCAATCCTTCCTGATTAGAGTTTAACCAATGACGACAATTGTCTATACTTAACCCTGACAAATGTCATCACATGGGAGGAAAGATGAGAACCTGGAGCCCGGATCAAAAACCAGCCGAAAATGCACTCTGGCGCTTTGCCGGTTTCCCCGCCAACAGAGGACTAAAACTCGTTCAGATGTTGAACGAAGGCTTGCCAGTCAGCATTCTCGACAATATTCATGAATGGACAGAAATGTCCCGCTCCGACATCCTGCGCGTCACGGGTATCAATGAACGCAATATTGCGCGTCGCAAAAGCGCCGGCCGTACACTCACACCGGAAGAAAGTGAGCGTATTGCGCGTTTAGTAAGGGTTGTTGATGCTGCGGTACAGTTTTTCGGTAGCAAAAGGATGGCGTGGGACTGGCTGGAAACCCCCGTTCGCGGCCTTGGCAATGTGGCGCCGATTTCGCTGATTGCCACTGAAAGTGGCGCGCTGGAAGTGACCGACCTGCTCGGCAGGCTGGAACACGGAGTGTTTGCGTGATCTTTTATCGACTGGTAACGCGCCGCTACGCCAGCGAAGCCTGGACAGGCAGCGGTGCAAATCTTTATGGCGGTCGCTGGAATCACAAAGGTCACCCGGCGGTTTACGTCGCCTCATCCGTTTCGCTTGCCGCACTCGAAATGCTGGTGCATATGCACAGTGACGCGGTTATGAACCAGTATGGACTGTTCAGTATTGAGATCCCTGACAAGGAGATTGAATATCTGGATAAGCAATGGCTACCGCCGGACTGGCAGGAAAACCCGGCGCCGCTTTCGACTATGGATTTAGGTACCGCCTGGCTGGAAGCCAACAGCGCCGTCGCGCTGGTGCTGCCGTCATGCGTTGTTCCGCTTGAGAATAATGCAATTCTGAACCCGAATCACCCCGCTTTTAATAAGCTGTTAAAAACCGTAAAAGCGCTTCCTTTCTTTTTTGATCCACGCCTGGCACACCCGTAATTTTTGCACAACTTACCGGGCGATGTTTTTTCTTGACCAGCCCCCTGCCTTCCGCCGTACTATCTTGCGCATACTTCATCAAAATTAATGGTTGGCGAAAGCATGGAACAGGTTGGACACAATCATCACTCATTACTTCTCACAGAGTGGCAGGTCTTACTGCAGCAAACGCCACCGCAAGTACACGATATTCTGTCTGCCCTGACCGATGAGGAAATTCGCCATCTGGTTAATGTTTTTTATGACTACATGCTTTCGCACAGTGAAAGTGAGCTGTTTTTAAACACTGAACAGGTCAGTACACGCCTTAGCCATAGTATGTTTCACTGGCTGCGCAGCGTGTTGGGTAGTGCGAAAGAGGACATCGAACAACTTCTGGAAAAACAGCGGGAAATTGGTATCGTTCATGCGCGCATTGGTTTACCGATCGATCTTGTCGCTCGGGGAGCGCGTAAGCTGAAAATGAACTTTATGATTTATTACAAGCAAAAGCGACGATTCCCCCCATATTACTCAGCCAAACCCTTTGCTTTAGCAGCCTGGCAATGGATACCGCGATAGAAGCCATGACCGTTTCATATTCGCCAGGTTATCAGAATTCAATGCAGGCACAGGAACAGTACCGCCTGTTATCCATTTATGATGATGTGAATGTTGAGCGCGAGCGACAGATTAGCGCCCTGACCAGCTGGGAAAACCAGTTTATCTACAATATCGCCACCGGATTGCCCGCAGCGGATCTGATTTACCTGTCGGAATCGGATTTCGGCATGTGGTTTTCTCATAAAGGTAAGCATCTGCTGGGCAATCAGAAGATGCTGGCTAACATGGATGCACTCATTAATCAGGCTGACGAGCGCATTACTCGGGCGCTTACGGCAGAACAATCGCCAGAGATGGAGCCACGAATGGCGGTGTTGCAGACAGTACGCCAGCTTACCGGGCAAATCCACCGTCTGCTTGTCGCGATGTTCGACGCGCTGGTAGAGCTGGAAAATGGCAAAGATCCACTGACGCAACTGCTTAACCGCCGCTTTATTCCCACCATTATGCGCCGGGAGATCTCGCTGGCACTGAATGTGCGTAAACCCTTTATTCTGGCGATGCTGGATATTGATCACTTTAAGAGAATCAACGACAGCTTCGGGCACAGCGCGGGCGATATCACGCTCAAAACGGTAGCCGCTGCCATCTATGATCACTTCCGCAGCAGTGATTACGTTTTCCGCTACGGCGGTGAAGAGTTTATGGTGCTGCTGGTCGAATCTGACCTGTTACAGGCGAAGATCATTCTGGAAGCGCTGCGGCAGAAAATCGCCGCGTTGACGATTGAAGTCACACCCGCACAACACTTCTCGGTCACCGTTAGCATTGGCGTCGCCGGGTTTGATTACCACCCGGATTACAAGCGTTTAATTGATAAAGCGGATCGTGCGCTTTATGTTGCTAAAAGCCACGGGCGCAATCGTATCGAAACCAGCGTTATTTGAAGCTGCTTTTGCAGGCATAAAAAAACCGGGCTGATATCGCCCGGTTTTTAGATGTGAAGTACAGAGATTAATGTGCTGCTTCCGGTTTGTGCTTCTGCGCACTCTGGAAGCCGTATTCCAGCTCATTTTTCTCTTTATTCAGTGTTACCGTGACCTGGCCACCATCAACCAGCGAACCGAACAGCAGTTCGTTGGCCAGCGGTTTTTTCAGGTTGTCCTGGATAACACGCGCCATCGGGCGAGCGCCCATTGCGCGGTCGTATCCTTTCTCCGCCAGCCAGTCGCGAGCTTCCTGGCTGACTTCCAGCGATACGCCTTTCTGATCCAACTGCACCTGGAGTTCGACAATAAACTTGTCGACCACCTGATGGATCACCTCAGTCGACAAGTGATCGAACCAGATAATGTTGTCCAGACGGTTGCGGAACTCCGGCGTAAAGATCTTTTTGATCTCTTCCATCGCATCGGTGCTGTTATCCTGGTGGATAAGACCAATGGATTTGCGCTCGGTTTCACGCACCCCGGCGTTGGTGGTCATCACCAGCACCACGTTGCGGAAATCAGCTTTGCGCCCGTTGTTATCAGTCAGCGTTCCGTTGTCCATCACCTGCAACAGCAAGTTAAAGACGTCCGGATGCGCTTTTTCGATTTCATCAAGCAGCAGCACCGCGTGCGGATGTTTGATCACCGCGTCGGTCAACAGACCACCCTGATCAAAACCTACATAGCCCGGAGGCGCACCAATCAAACGGCTGACAGTATGACGTTCCATATACTCGGACATATCAAAACGCAGCAGCTCAATGCCCAGCGCTTTTGACAACTGCACTGTCACCTCGGTTTTACCCACGCCGGTTGGGCCAGCAAACAGGAAGGAACCGACCGGTTTATGGTCTTGACCCAGCCCTGCACGGCTCATTTTGATGGCCTCGGTTAATGCCTCAATGGCTTTATCCTGACCGAACACCAGCATTTTCAGACGATCGCCAAGATTTTTCAGCGTGTCGCGATCGCTCTGAGAAACACTCTTCTCAGGAATACGCGCGATACGGGCCACCACCGATTCGATATCCGCCACGTTAACGGTTTTCTTACGCTTGCTTACCGGCATCAGACGCGCGCGCGCGCCCGCTTCGTCGATAACATCAATCGCTTTATCCGGCAGATGGCGATCATTGATGTATTTCACCGCCAGCTCTACCGCCGCACGCACCGCTTTCGCGGTATAACGCACATCGTGGTGCGCTTCGTATTTCGGTTTCAGGCCATTGATAATCTGCACCGTTTCCTCGACGGACGGCTCAGTGATATCAATTTTCTGGAAGCGACGCGCCAGAGCACGATCTTTTTCAAAGATATTGCTGAATTCCTGATACGTGGTGGAACCCATGACGCGGATTTTACCGCTGGAAAGCAGCGGCTTGATCAAGTTTGCGGCATCCACTTGCCCACCAGACGCAGCGCCTGCACCGATGATGGTATGGATCTCATCGATAAACAGAATGCTGTTATTGTCCTGCTCAAGTTGTTTCAGCAGCGCCTTGAAACGTTTTTCGAAATCGCCACGGTATTTAGTACCGGCCAGCAGTGAACCGATATCCAGCGAGTAAATTGTGCAATCTGCCATCACTTCTGGCACGTCGCCCTGCACAATACGCCACGCCAGCCCTTCGGCGATGGCGGTTTTACCTACGCCGGATTCACCCACCAGCAGCGGGTTATTTTTACGACGGCGGCACAGAACCTGAATCGCACGTTCAAGTTCTTTACCACGGCCAATCAGCGGGTCGATTCCTCCCACACGAGCAAGCTGATTAAGGTTGGTGGTGAAGTTTTCCATACGTTCCTCCCCTCCTGCCTGCTCTTCGCTGTTCACCTGCCCGCTACTGCTGCTGCCAGTGGCGTCAGATGATGGGCCTGGCTCGTCTTTACGCGTGCCGTGAGAGATAAAGTTCACCACGTCAAGGCGGCTTACTTCATGTTTGCGCAGCAGATAAGCCGCTTGCGACTCCTGCTCGCTAAAAATGGCAACCAGCACGTTCGCGCCGGACACTTCGCTGCGCCCGGATGACTGAACGTGAAACACCGCGCGCTGAAGAACACGCTGGAAGCTGAGCGTCGGCTGTGTGTCGCGCTCTTCTTCGCTCATGGGTAGAACGGGTGTGGTTTGTTCGATGAAGGCTTCGAGTTCCTGCCGCAGCGCCACCAGGTCCACTGAACACGCTTCCAGCGCTTCGCGGGCAGATGGGTTACTGAGCAGCGCCAGTAACAAGTGCTCGACGGTCATAAACTCATGTCGGTGCTCGCGCGCTCTGGCGAAAGCCATGTTTAAACTGAGTTCCAGTTCTTGATTGAGCATAGGCACCTCCCCCAAGTTTCATGCCTGCATTCAGGCTCTTTCCAGCGTACACAGCAACGGATGCTCGTTCTCCCTGGCGTACTTGTTCACCATTGCGACTTTCGTCTCGGCAACCTCAGCGGTGAAAACACCGCAAATGGCCCTGCCGTGATAGTGAACCGTAAGCATCAGTTGCGTTGCACGTTCTACATCATAAGAAAAGAACTTTTGTAGCACGTCAATAACAAATTCCATCGGCGTGTAATCATCGTTCATTAACATAACTTTATACATGGATGGCGGTTTCAGCGCGTCGCGCAGTTTATCTTCCGCCAATTGGTCGAAATCCAGCCAGCTATTGCTCTTACCCATCGTTAGCGTTTCATCTTAGGTTACAGTTTCCGGCAGCGTTTAATCGGCCGATTACATGAGTCTAGATGTATTTTCAATCTACATCAGATGACAGATAACAATCATCTATCGTTGTCATTCGCGACGGCTGTCACATTCCTTTGTAATAGCGTTAACTGCTTCAAAATTTTGATGCGTCGCCTCCAAGAACCCCTGCCAAATGCTTGACGCGTTATACGAATTATCTAAATTGTACAGTCGAGAGTTGGCGAGGTTTTGAACAGCCCGCTTGCTCTACCACCGGTTCATTCCATCTTACTTAAATAAGATTTACGAAGGATGTCGAAGCATGGAAACGGGTACTGTTAAGTGGTTCAACAATGCCAAAGGGTTTGGTTTTATCTGCCCTGAAGGCGGCGGCGAAGATATCTTCGCGCATTACTCCACCATTCAAATGGATGGTTACAGAACGTTAAAGGCCGGGCAGACTGTCCGGTTTGATGTACACCAGGGCCCTAAAGGCAATCACGCCAGCGTCATCGTGCCCGTAGAAGTGGAAGCCATGGCCTGAAGCCTGTTATCACATTGTGTACATGCCGCAGTCAAAATGCCAGCCCAATCGGCTGGCATTTTTATTACTCGCGAGCCAGCGCATCTACTGGATCCAGCCGTGCGGCATTACGCGCAGGCAACCAGCCGAACAGCACACCGGTAAATGTCGAACATAAAAACGCCGTTAACAGTGCCACCGGTGAAAACCCAATCTCCCAGCCCGGTAAAAAGAGTTGCAAGGTAAAGGCAATCAACATAGATAGCGTGACGCCGAGCGCGCCACCGACAAGGCAAACAAACACCGCCTCAATCAGAAACTGCGACAAGACGTCCCCCGCCCGGGCACCAACTGCCATCCTGATGCCAATCTCACGCGTCCGCTCGGTGACCGACACCAGCATAATATTCATCACACCGATACCGCCAACCAGCAACGAAATGACCGCCACCAGCGTTAAAAACAGCTGAAGAGTACGTGTGGTCTTTTCCGCTGTTTTCAAGACCCCGTCCATATTCCAGACGAAGAAATCTTTCTTACCGTGGCGCAGGCTGAGCAACCGCGTGAGCTGCTGTTCCGCCTGCTCACTGCTGTAGCCCTCATTCACCCGCACCGTAATGGAGTTTAGCCAGGACTGCCCCATAATACGCCCGGAGATGGTGCTGTACGGCAGCCAGACGCGCAGGATTTTGCTGCTGCCAAACATCGATTGCTTCTCCTCCGCCACACCAATCACCGTCGCCGGCATGTTACCCACCAGGATTACCTCGCCGACCACGCTGGCTTTATTGGGGAATAACTGACGGCGGGTGTTGCTGTCGAGCACCACCACTTGCGCCCGACCTTTCAGTTGCTCTTCGTTAAACGAGGCACCTTCGCTGAACGTCATGCCATACACATTAAAATATTGCCCGCTTACGCCATTGGCGCTCGCCGCCACATCAATATTGCCGTAGCGCAAACGCAGATTTTGTGAAACGGCAGGTGTGGCTGATTTAACCCAGGGCTGCTTCTGAATCGCCTGCAGATCGTCATATTTCAGCGCCTGCTGGTATTGTGGCTCGTCATCGCCAAAATCTTTGCCGGGATAGACATCAATCGTATTGGTGCCTATTGAGCGAATATCCGCCAGCACCAGCTGTTTAGCCGCGTCGCCGACCACCACAATCGAGACCACCGAAGCAATACCGATAATAATGCCGAGCATGGTCAACAAGGTGCGCATTTTATTGGCCGCCATGGCGCGCCAGGCCATGGTCAACGCTTCCTGAAAACGGCTGACAAATTGCCGCCAGCCCCCGGCGTGCGTCAGGATCGCATCATGGTTTGCGGGCGCGGCGACTTCCGTTTTGGCTGGCGGATTACTAATTATCTCGCCATCACGAATTTCAATCACCCGCTCTGCCTGCGCGGCCACCTGCGGATCGTGCGTCACGATAATTACCGTATGCCCGCGATCGCGCAACTGATGCAGGATTGCCATCACCTCTTCGCCTGAGTGGCTGTCGAGGGCGCCGGTCGGTTCATCGGCCAGAATCACCTGGCCGCCATTCATCAACGCGCGGGCAATACTCACGCGCTGTTGCTGTCCGCCGGAGAGCTGCGACGGTTGATAATCCGCCCGCTCCCCCAGCCCTAAGCGGGTCAGTAATGCTTTTGCGCGCTCCAGTCGCGCTTTACGTTCCGTCCCCGCATACACCGCCGGAACTTCGACGTTCTGCGCAGCGGTCAAATGGGAAAGCAGATGATAACGCTGAAAGATAAAACCGAAATGTTCGCGGCGTAGCTGCGCAAGCTGGTCGCTACTGAGCAACGACACATCCGTTCCCGCCACCCGGTAAGTGCCGCTGGTGGGCTTGTCCAGGCACCCCAGAATGTTCATCAGCGTGGATTTTCCGGAGCCGGATGCGCCAACAATCGCCACCATTTCGCCAGCATTAATGCGCAGCGTGATGCCTTTTAGCACCTCGACCGGTCCGTCACCGGACGGGTAACTGCGGCGAATATTATTCAGTTCCAGCAATGCGGTCATTGCACCGCTCCGCTTTTCTCGCCAATCACCACTTCTTCGCCCGCATCCAGGCCTTTCGTCACCACCACTTCCGTATCATTACGTGCGCCCAGCGTCACCTCGCGCTCGCGGGTTTCACCATTACGCAGCACCTTCACTTTATAACGGTTGTCCCCCACCGGATCGCCAAGCGCCGCCAGAGGGATGGTGATCACATTCTTCAGGCCGGTCAGTTGGATATGCACCTGCGCGGTCATATCAAGGCGCAACACACCCTCCGGGTTTGGCACTTCAAAACGCGCATAGTAAAAAATCGCATCGTTGACCTTTTCCGGCGTCGGCAGAATATCTTTCAGCTCGCCTTCATAGCGTGTTCCCGGATCGCCCAGCACGGTGAACCATGCTTTCTGCCCCGGCTTGAGGTGGATGACATCCGCTTCGGAAACCTGCGCTTTTACCAGCATGGTACTCATATCGGCCAGCGTCAGGATGTTTGGCGCTTGTTGCACGGCAATCACCGTCTGGCCCTGCAGCGTGGTGATTTGCGTCACTTCACCGGCCATCGGCGCAAGGATGCGTGTGTAATCAAGGTTGGTTTTCGCGGTATCCAGTGTGGCCTGGTTACGTTTGATCTGGGCATCAATGGTGCCAATTTGCGCTTCTTTTACCGCCACATCTGTCGCAGAGGTGTCCAGATCCTGGCGGGAGATCAAATTGCTTTTCACCAGCTGCTGCTGACGTGCTAGTGTTACCTGGGCCAGCTTCAGTTCAGCCAGCGCCTGACGCCGCTGCGCCCGTAGTTCCATTAATGTCGCATCGACTTCCTTGATTTGGTTTTCCGCCTGCTCGGGGTCGATCACGCCTAAAAGCTGATCTTTCTTTACCTTATCGCCGATATTCACCGACAGTGTTTTTAACTGACCATTTACCTGAGCGCCAACATCAACCTTACGGAGCGCATCCAGCTTCCCGGTCGCCAGCACGCTTTGTTGCAATTCACCCGGCCGCACTATCAGCGTCTGGTACTGAATGACCGGGGCATTAAGTTTGCTCCACAACCAAAATGCTGCCAGTAAAACCACCACTGCCAGCACAATCATTACTGTCCTGCGTTTTCCCTTCAGTTTCATAACAATCCCAAATAATCGGACCTGCGGTTTATCAAATCATTTTTAACTAAACAAAATATCAACGAAACAGAAAATTCTTATTTTCTCCATCTTTCATTTAGCTGCTGTTGAGTTTGATTGTGCTGAAATTGGCTCATTCTTGTTACCTCCGGATTGCACCATGTCCACCATTGCCGATCTTTCCCATTCCGACGAACAGCCGCTACCAAAAACCGCCGGGCAGCTCTTTCGTTGTTTAATATCCGGTGAACTGATGCCGGGCCGCGCCTGGCAGAACCCGGCTTATCGCCGTAAATTTTTGCTGCGCTCGTTGACCACGCCAGTCAGCACCATGCGTTATTTGGCCCGCCTGGTCCAGCAACCTCTTCTGGCGCAGATGCTGCACGTTCAGCCTGGTCTGCCGTGCCGGTTACACCGCCCATGGCTGTCAATCAATATGAACCGCACGCAAACGGCGGAGGCTATTTGCTGGCACTATGAAAACATGATTCGCCTGTTGCCCGCTGCGCTTATCAACAGCTATCTCAGTAAACCCGGCCTCACGCTGGCCGTGCTGACCGGTAAAGATGAGCAGGCCTATACGCTGCGGTTGCGTTCAGATTTCATGCTGGATAAAGAGGGTGAAGCGACACTGGTATTCTGCGATGCGCAAGACACTATACTCGCGGAACTGACTTTTGCATTGTGCCAGTTCGCCGGCAAGACAACGCTCTATATTGGTGGACTGCAGGGCGCGAAAGCGCATGTTCCGCATGAGGCAATTCAGGTAGCGACCAAGGCGTGTCATGGATTGTTCCCGAAACGTCTGCTGGTGGAAACGGCCATGACGATGGCGCAATTTCTGCAAGTGGAAGCGATCCGCGCTGTCAGTAATGAAACGCATATCTACCGCAACGCGCGTTATCGCAAGAAAAAACAGGGGCTGCTGCATGCCGATTACAACAGTTTCTGGGAATCGCTGGGTGCCGTTGCCGATCAGCACGGCGACTTCGTGCTGCCCCTGGTGATGCCGCGCAAACCGATGGAAGAGATCGCCAGCAAAAAGCGTTCTGAGTATCGCCGCCGCTACGAGCTGCTCGACAGCCTGCAGGCGCAGACTGCCGCTCACTGCCAGAATTAATCTGCCCGCCCGCGTGCCAGCCATAGCACGCGGGAAAACATTTTACGAAACAGATGCGGCACCGACTCCACGCCGCGCCTGCCCGCTTCCAGTGCCACTTCAATCGCCAGATCCGGTTTTGACGAACGGTGGATCGCTTTGATAATCACCCGCCGCATATTCATCGACACATTTTCCGGTAACTGTGCGACACGGTGATAGACATCGGCGAACCCTTCCCGGTACATAAAATGCTCCATATCCAGCGCCGGCAGTTCCGTCAAATGTTCGCGCGTCTGATCCCTGTCGTTATCGAGCAGGCTACGCACGGTAGCGGCATACTTCTTCCCGGCTTCGTCGCCATCCACCAGCACATGCCACTCAATACCCATGCGGCGCGCAAACTTAATGAGCGGCTTTAAGCCTGACTGGGCAAATTCGATAATTTTCACCCCTTCGGCATCGAAATGATGACCGCACTGGCGCGCCAGTTCATTGATAACCCAGTTCTCCGTCTCCCCTTCCACCAGCAACCAGCAACGGGCAAAGAGTGAAGAAGGCCGGTTCACGCGAATATGAAACGCAATGCGCCGCCCATCTTCGGCACTTAAACCGCCAGGGCCAAGACGCCAGGCCGCCACACGCGAAGACTCGCGCACCAGGCGACAAACATGTTCAACCGGTGTTAACGACAGCAGCTCACCGGAGTTGGTGGTGGTTATCTTTTGTAGTGGCAGCAAATTTAGCAATTGCCAGGCCACAGAGAGCATGATCGGATGCAGCCGCGTTTCCGGATCTTCCACCAGCAATAGCGGCCGCGCGTCACGGTCGAGATGGACAGAACCTTTCGCCTGCAACAGCGTGGCGAAAAACCCCAGCAGAATAACCCGGTACATCCGCCCGCCGGGCTTATCGATCATGCGGTTAATAATGTCGAGATAGCGCCAGCTACGTTGCTCATCATGAGAGCGGCGGCGCATCAGGCGCTGGTGTGAAGCGCCGCTACCCTGCTCGGCAAAATAGTGCTCAAGCAATTGCACCATCGCTGACAGCCCGTGGCGTATCTGCGCGTCGGTTAAATTTTGCGGGCGGGAGATCAATTCGTGGGAGAGGAAATCAAGCTGACGCGCGGTGTTTTCCAGCAACGGCGTATCCGGCACGCTGCCGTTACGGATGCGGCGCATAAAGCGCGCATCACGCAGCCGCAGTACCGGCATCAGCCGCACCAAGTGGCGGGCACTTTCATCAATGTCCTCCAGCGGCAGCAAATCCCCCTGTGCATCGAGAAAACCGCGTAGCGTCATTACGCTGCCATCGTCGGAAAGCTCGCCTTCATGCCGGTAGAACAGGCGGCGATAACCATCATTCCCGGCAACCCAACAATCTGCCAGCGGGCGATAACGTCGCGTGCGGTAGCGTCCGGGTTCGGATTCGCGAAAAGTCAGAATAATATGCAGATGATGTTCCCGCCCTTGCAGATCCCCCGGCGGGAACCAAAAATCATCGCGGACAAAATGGTAGAGATCCGTTTCCGGTGACAGCAGCAGGGTTAACGCGTCCAACAGGCTCGATTTACCCCAGGCGTTTTCCCCAATTAACACGTTGTTCTGCTCAAGCATCAGCGATAAACGATTAATGCCGCGAAAGCCGACAATATCCACGCGCTCCAGAATCATTCTTCCTCCGGCATCTCTGGGCTTTTCCGTCTATTCTTGAAGGAGTATAGCGGGACGAAAAGCGGCAGAACACGCGCTAAGTGCAATATTTCATTGAAATATATGCAGTGGCTCCATCGTTGTAATATTTAAAAAATGAACCGCGATATTAAATAGCATATATTTCTTATTTATTGAAATAAGTAAAAACTTAACACCGGTTAAAAGCAATAACTTACGATAAATTATCTAGTTTAAATCAATTTACTGGTTTTTATAACTGGTTATTTTATTTTGTAAACCCCTACAATACGCACGCTTTTATTCACGCATCCATTGATGTCTGACACACGGCGCGGGTCTGGGCCCGTTTCTGTTTTTATCGAGGTGGCTATGTTTAGAAAATTAGCGGCGGAATGTTTTGGCACATTCTGGCTGGTATTTGGTGGCTGCGGCAGCGCAGTGCTGGCGGCAACGTTTCCGCAAACCGGCATTGGTTTTGCCGGGGTGGCGCTGGCGTTCGGTTTAACGGTCATGACCATGGCATTTGCCGTCGGGCATATTTCCGGCGGTCATTTTAATCCGGCAGTCACACTCGGCTTGTGGGCTGGCGGTCGTTTTCCGGCAAAAGAGGTGGTGGGATATATTCTCGCGCAGCTGGTTGGCGGCATTATTGCCGCGGCAGTGCTCTATTTAATTGCCAGCGGTAAAAGTGGTTTCGATGCGGCGGCCAGCGGTTTCGCCTCTAACGGCTACGGAGAACATTCCCCAGGACATTACTCAATGTATTCCGCCATTATTATTGAGATTGTCCTGAGCTGCGGTTTCCTGCTGGTTATTCACGGTGCGACAGATAAAAACGCCCCTGTCGGCTTTGCGCCTATCGCCATTGGGCTGGCGCTGACATTAATCCATTTGATCAGCATCCCGGTCACCAACACCTCGGTTAACCCGGCGCGTAGCACCGCCGTGGCGATTTTCCAGGGCGGCTGGGCGTTAGAACAGTTATGGATGTTCTGGGTGATGCCGATTATCGGCGGTATCCTCGGTGGCGTTATCTACCGTACGCTGCTGGAAAAACGCGCTTAAGATAAAGACCCGGTTTTGTGCCGGGTCTTTTGCATAATCTTTCTTATTTTTTGCAGCTTTACTCATTTTCCACCTTTGGGTAGTGTGTTCCCCGGTGTTTTCACTTTGCAAGGATTCGGGCGCTTCATGCTTTCAGGACTGTTAATTATTCTTCTGCCGTTGGTCATCGGTTATCTGGTTCCCCTGCGTCACACTGCTTCGCTCAAACTTATCAATAAATTACTCAGCTGGATTGTCTATCTGATCCTCTTTTTTATGGGGATAAGCCTCGCTTTTCTCGATAATCTCAGCGCGAACTTACTGGCGATATTGCATTACTCGGCGGTCAGCGTGGTGGTGATCCTGCTGTGTAACGCCGCTGCACTGCTGTGGCTGGAGCGTACGCTGCCCTGGCATCACCAGCACCAGCAAGAAAAATTACCTTCGCGGATTGCGATGGCGCTGGAATCCCTGCGTCTGTGCGGTGTGGTGGTCATCGGTTTCGCCATTGGTCTTTCCGGGGTGGCGTTTTTACGCTATGCCACGGAAGCCAGCGAATACACGCTGATCTTCCTGTTGCTGCTGGTGGGTATTCAGTTGCGTAACAGCGGCATGACGCTGAAACAGATTGTCCTTAACCGCCGGGGAATGATTATTGCCGTGGTGGTTGCTGCCAGCTCGCTGATTGGCGGCGTGATTAATGCGCTGATCCTCGGCCTGCCGCTGAAAACGGGTCTTGCCATGGCTTCGGGATTTGGCTGGTATTCGTTGTCGGGCATTCTGCTTACCGAGTCGTTCGGCCCGGTGATCGGCAGCGCCGCCTTCTTTAACGATCTGGCGCGCGAGTTGATTGCCATCATGCTGATCCCGGGTCTGGTGCGCCGCAGCCGCTCTACCGCGCTTGGGTTATCGGGCGCGACCTCGATGGATTTCACCCTGCCGGTACTCCAGCGCTCCGGTGGCCTGGAGCTGGTGCCCGCCGCCATTGTGCACGGTTTTATTCTCAGCTTGCTTGTGCCGCTTTTAATGGCCTTTTTCTCTGCCTGATACTTCATTGGCGGTAGATGCCTGCCGCCAAACTTGCGCTGAATCAATATCCCCTTAAATTGCCGTCAAAATCGCTTTTAAGCCTGCCGACAACAGCATAATCTTAAACATGCATTTCAAATATAACTTTAACATAAAGGTGTGACCATGTTTTGTGTGCAATGTGAACAAACCATCCGAACTCCGGCGGGCAACGGCTGTGCGTACGCGCAGGGGATGTGCGGTAAAACTGCCGAAACCTCCGACCTGCAGGATCTATTGATTGCCGCGTTACAAGGGCTCTCCGCCTGGGCCAGCAAAGCACGTGAGTACGATCTGATTGACCATGAGATCGATAACTTCGCGCCGCGCGCCTTCTTCTCTACCCTCACCAACGTTAACTTCGATTCCGTGCGTATTGTCGGCTACGCGCGCGAGGCAATCACCAAACGTGAAGCGCTGAAAGCGCTCTGCCTCGCTATCGATGCGAATGCTCACGTCGACAATCCAATGGCCGACCTGCAACTGGTCAGCGACGATCTCGGCGAATTACAGCGCCAGGCGGCAGAGTTCACGCCGAACAAAGACAAAGCGGCGATTGGCGAAAACATCCTTGGTTTACGCCTGCTCTGCCTGTACGGCCTGAAAGGCGCGGCGGCCTATATGGAACACGCCCATGTGCTGGGCCAGTACGACAACGATATCTACGCCCGTTATCACAAAATCATGGCATGGCTGGGTACCTGGCCTTCTGATATGAATGCCCTGCTCGAATGTTCAATGGAAATTGGCCAGATGAACTTCAGCGTGATGAGCATTCTGGATGCTGGTGAAACCAGCACTTACGGTCACCCTACGCCTACTCAGGTCAACGTCAAAGCCGTTGCCGGGAAATGCATCCTGATTTCCGGCCACGACCTGAAAGATCTCTACAACCTGCTGCAACAAACCGAAGGCACGGGCGTAAACGTCTATACCCACGGTGAAATGCTGCCGGCGCACGGCTACCCGGAACTGCGCAAATTCAAACATCTGGTCGGTAACTACGGTAGCGGCTGGCAGAACCAGCAGGTGGAATTCGCCCGCTTCCCTGGCCCCATCGTCATGACGTCCAACTGCATTATCGACCCGACCGTTGGTGCTTATGACGACCGTATCTGGACGCGCAGCATCGTCGGCTGGCCGGGTGTTAACCATCTGGAAGGCGACGACTTCGCACCGGTGATCCGCCAGGCGCAGCAGATGTCCGGCTTCCCGTTCAGCGAAATCGAACACCTGATCACCGTCGGTTTTGGTCGCCAGACGCTGCTTGGCGCGGTGGATTCACTGATTGATCTGGTGAGCCGTGAAAAACTGCGTCACGTCTTCCTCGTTGGTGGCTGTGACGGTGCGCGCGGTGAGCGTAACTACTTTACCGACTTCGCCACCCAGGTGCCGGATGACTGCCTGATCCTGACGCTGGCCTGCGGTAAATACCGCTTCAACAAACTCGACTTTGGCAACATTGAAGGTCTGCCGCGCCTGATTGATGCGGGTCAGTGTAACGATGCTTACTCAGCCATCATCCTGGCGGTGACGCTGGCGGAAAAACTGGGCTGCGGTGTTAATGATCTGCCGCTGTCGCTGGTGCTCTCCTGGTTCGAACAAAAAGCCATTGTCATCCTGTTGACTCTGCTCTCGCTGGGTGTGACGAATATTGTCACCGGGCCGACGGCCCCGGGCTTCCTGACGCCGGATCTGCTGGCGGTGCTGAATGAGAAATTCGGCCTGCGCCAGGTCACGACCGTGGAACAGGATATGCAGCAGTTGCTGAGCGCATAAGGAGCTAACGATGACCATGCCAACCCCTCAATGCCCGTGGCGTATGCAGGTTCACCATATCCAGCAGGAAACGCCGGATGTCTGGACACTGTCGCTGTTGTGCCACGATTACTACCCCTATCGCGCCGGGCAATATGCGCTGGTGAGTATCCGCAACAGCGCGGATACGCTGCGGGCCTATACCATTTCGTCCACGCCGGGCGTTAGCGAATACATCACGCTGACCATCCGCCGTATTGATAATGGCGCAGGTTCTCAGTGGCTGACACGGGAAGTAAAACGCGGCGATTATCTGTGGCTTTCCGATGCGCAGGGGGAATTCACCTGCGATAACGAACCGAACGATAAGCTGTTGCTGCTGGCGGCAGGGTGCGGCGTGACGCCGATTATGTCAATGCGCCGCTGGCTGGCGCATTACCGTCCGCATGCTGACGTACAGGTGATCTTCAATGT
The DNA here is from genome assembly GCF_039409795.1 of Kosakonia sp. PSU_27. Lineage (NCBI taxonomy): Bacteria > Pseudomonadati > Pseudomonadota > Gammaproteobacteria > Enterobacterales > Enterobacteriaceae > Kosakonia > Kosakonia sp. PSU_27. The sequence continues at coordinate 530,168 of NZ_JBCIVK010000004.1, forward strand.
GCGTTCGCCGGAAGACGTGATTTTTGCCGATGAATGGCGTGATTACCCGGTCACGCTGGTGGCAGAAAATAACGCCACGGCGGGTTTTTCCGCTGGTCGTCTGAGTCGCGAGTTACTGAGCCAGGTGCCGGAACTGGCGGCGCGCACGGTAATGACCTGCGGCCCGGCGCCATATATGGATTGGGTTGAAAGCGAAGTCAAAGCGCTTGGCGTGACGCGTTTCTTTAAAGAGAAATTCTTTACCCCAGTGGCTGAAGCCGCAACCAGCGGGCTGAAATTCAGCAAACTCTCGCCGATGAAAACCTTCTACGCGCCAGTGGGCAGCACGCTGCTGGATGCGCTGGAAAGCAATAAAATGCCGGTCAATGCCGCCTGTCGCGCCGGCGTCTGCGGTTGCTGTAAAACGCAGGTAGTTTCCGGTGAATACACCGTCAGCAGCACCATGACGCTAACGGAACAAGAGATTGCCGACGGCTTCGTGCTGGCCTGCTCCTGCCACCCACAAGGCGATTTAGTGCTGGCGTAATCCGCAATAAAAAAGCGCCCCTCATCTGAAGGGCGCTTTTTCCTTAAACCGTTTACTTCCAGGCAGGTGCGACGGAGTAACGACCCGCACCGATAAACGCAATCACCAGCGCCGCAATAAAGTAATACACCATGCTCTCAATCGCCCATGCGCCAGTCGCATCCAGCGATCCGGTTTTACCCACGCCAACCAGCAGCCAGGCCACAACCATGGTGAACGCCAGCACCAGCGCAGCAGGACGCGTCAGTACGCCGAGGATAAGCAGGATCGGGCACAGCACTTCGCCAATCAGCACACCATAAGCGATAAAACCGGGAAGCCCCTTCGCCGCCAGCATCCCCGCAATCCCATCGATACCGCCGATTAATTTGTGCAGCCCGTGGAATAACATCAGCCCGCCGACCATCAAACGCAGCAGCAGACGACCAAAATCTTCATGCGAAAACATCTTATTAACCGAGTTTAACAATGATTTAACCATTTGAAATGATTCCTGTTTTCATCGACCTGTGTCAGACTATTCCGATCTGTAACAAAAATAAACCCCTGTTTTATAAAAGCTCATTCTAAATCCGCTTTGTGACGCATTCATTGTCTAAGCTTGTAAGCAAGATCACAAAAAGGAGCGTCGTAGATGAAACAGACAGTGGCCGCGTATATCGCCAAAACGCTGGAGCAGGCAGGCGTAAAACGCATCTGGGGGGTAACCGGCGATTCCCTTAACGGCTTAAGTGACAGCCTGAACCGTATGGGCACCATCGACTGGATGCCGACCCGTCATGAAGAAGTCGCCGCCTTTGCCGCCGGCGCAGAAGCACAACTCACCGGCGAGCTGGCCGTCTGCGCGGGTTCGTGCGGGCCAGGAAACCTGCATTTGATTAACGGCTTGTTCGACTGCCACCGCAACCATGTTCCGGTGCTGGCGATTGCCGCTCATATCCCTTCCAGTGAGATCGGCAGCGGTTATTTCCAGGAAACCCATCCGCAGGAGCTGTTTCGCGAATGCAGCCACTACTGCGAGCTGGTGTCAAACCCGGAACAGATCCCGCAGGTACTGGCGATCGCCATGCGCAAAGCCATTCTCAACAAAGGCGTGTCGGTGGTGGTACTGCCGGGTGATGTCGCGCTGAAACCTGCGCCGGAAAGCGCCAGCAGCCACTGGTATAGCGCCCCGCAGCCGGTTGTCACCCCTGCCGAGCAGGAGTTGCACAAACTGGCGCAACTGCTGCGCTATTCCACTAACATTGCGCTAATGTGCGGCAGCGGCTGTGCCGGGGCGCATAAAGAGTTACTGGCGTTTGCCGGTAAGCTGAAGGCGCCGATTGTCCACGCCATGCGCGGCAAAGAACATGTGGAGTACGACAACCCCTTTGACGTGGGAATGACGGGCTTAATTGGCTTCTCATCGGGTTTCCATACCATGATGAATGCCGACACACTGGTGCTGCTCGGCACTCAATTCCCTTACCGCGCGTTCTACCCCACTGATGCGAAAATAATCCAGATCGACATCAATCCGGGGAGTATCGGCGCGCACAGCAAGGTAGACATGGCGCTGGTGGGCGATATCAAAGCCACCCTGGCCGCTCTGTTACCGCTGCTGGAGGAGAAAACCGACCGCAAATTCCTCGACAAAGCGCTGGAAGACTATCGCCAGGCGCGCAAAGGGCTGGATGATCTAGCAAAACCGAGCGACAACGCGATCCATCCGCAATATCTGGCGCAGCAAATCAGCCACTTCGCTGATGATGACGCCATTTTCACCTGCGATGTCGGTACGCCAACCGTCTGGGCGGCGCGTTACCTGAAAATGAATGGCAAACGCCGTCTGATTGGCTCCTTTAACCACGGTTCAATGGCCAATGCTATGCCGCAGGCGCTGGGCGCGCAGGCCACATTCCCACAACGGCAAGTGGTCGCACTGTGTGGCGACGGCGGTTTTAGTATGCTAATGGGCGATTTCCTGTCGGTCGTGCAGATGAAACTGCCGCTGAAAATCATCGTTTTTAATAACAGCGTGCTCGGTTTTGTGGCGATGGAGATGAAAGCAGGCGGCTACCTGACGGATGGCACAGAACTGCAGGATACCAACTTTGCGCGTATCGCCGAGGCCTGCGGCATTACCGGTATTCGCGTGGAAAAATCGGCCGATGTTGACGACGCGCTGCAACGCGCCTTCTCGATCGATGGTCCGGTACTGGTGGATGTCACCGTGGCGAAAGAAGAGCTGGCAATCCCGCCGCAAATCAAGCTGGAACAGGCCAAAGGCTTTAGTCTCTACATGATGCGCGCCATCATTAGCGGGCGCGGCGATGAGGTAATCGAACTGGCGAAAACCAACTGGCTCAGGTAAAACAGAGGGCATTACCCATCGTAAGATAAGGAAATGCCGTGATCGATTTACGCAGTGATACCGTAACCCGCCCGAGCCGCGCCATGCTGGAACAGATGATGGCCGCCCCGGTCGGGGACGACGTTTACGGTGATGACCCGACGGTCAATGAACTGCAACGTTACGCCGCCGAACTGAGCGGTAAAGAGGCGGCATTGTTTTTGCCGACCGGTACCCAGGCCAACCTGGTCGCCCTGCTCAGCCACTGCGAACGCGGTGAAGAGTACATTGTCGGCCAGGGGGCGCATAACTATCTCTACGAAGCGGGCGGCGCAGCGGTGCTCGGCAGCATCCAGCCGCAACCTATCGATGCCGCCGTCGATGGTACGCTGCCGCTGGATAAAGTCGCGGCGAAAATCAAAGCCGACGACATTCACTTTGCCCGCACCAGACTACTGAGCCTTGAGAACACCCACAACGGCAAAGTATTGCCGCGCGACTACCTGCGACAGGCGTGGGAGTTCACCCGTGAACGTGGGTTGTCGCTGCATGTCGACGGTGCGCGCATCTTCAACGCGCTGGTGGAATATGGCTGCGAGCTGAAAGAGATCGCCCAATTTTGCGACTCGTTCACCATTTGCCTGTCGAAAGGTCTCGGCACGCCAGTAGGCTCCCTGCTGGTGGGCGATAAAGCGTATATCACCCGCGCTAATCGCTGGCGCAAAATGACCGGCGGCGGTATGCGTCAGGCCGGTATTCTGGCGGCGGCAGGCCTTTATGCATTACAAAACAACGTCGCGCGGCTGAAAGAAGACCATGAGAATGCCGCGTGGCTGGCCACGCAGCTGAAAGAGGCTGGCGCAGATGTGATGCGCCACGACACCAATATGCTGTTTATCCGGGTGGGCGATAACGCACAAGCATTGGGCGCGTATCTGCGCGAGCGCGGCGTGTTGATCAACGCCTCGCCAGTGGTGCGCCTGGTCATGCATCTGGATGTTAACCGTCAGCAACTGGCAGAGGTGGTTCGCCACTGGCAGGCCTTTTTAGAGCACTAAGGAGCGGGATGTGGCGCAGCGGATCCTGGTGCTTGGTGCCAGCGGCTATATTGGACAACGACTGGTCGAAGCGCTCAGCCAGCAAGGTCATCAGATCAAAGCGGTCGCGAGAAACTTAACTCGCCTGCAAAAGCAGCAACTGCCGGGCGTAAGCTGCCATCGCGTTGATCTCTGGTGGCCACAGGAGTTGCCCGCGTTACTGCGCGATGTCGATACGCTCTACTATCTGGTGCACAGCATGGGCGAAAGCGGCAATTTCGTCGCCCATGAGCGGCAAATCGCGCTGAATGTGCGCGATGCGCTGCAGGGGTCGTCGGTTAAGCAGGTTATCTTTCTCAGTTCGTTACAGGCGAAGGGCGAAACGAATTCCGACCACCTGCTGGCCCGGCAATACACCGGCGATCTGCTGCGTGCGGCGGGCATTCCCGTTACCGAATTACGCGCCGGCATCATTGTTGGTGCAGGTTCCGCCGCCTTCGAAGTGATGCGCGACATGGTATTTAACCTGCCGGTGTTAACGCCGCCGCGCTGGGTGCGCTCGCGCACCACGCCGATTGCGCTGGAAAACTTGCTACATTATCTGGTCGAACTGCTTCAGCACCCCGCGCAAGAACACCGGGTGTTTGAGGCCGCCGGACCGGAAGTATTGAGCTACCAGCAGCAGTTCGATCACTTTATGCGCGTCAGCGGCGTTCATCGCCCGCTGATCCCGATCCCCCTCCCCACCCGACTGATTTCCGTCTGGTTTTTACACCTCATCACCTCTGTGCCGCCGACCATCGCCAAAGCGTTAATTCAGGGCTTAAAGCACGATTTGCTGGCAGATGATACCGAATTGCGCCGCCTGATCCCGCAGACACTGATCCCGTTTGACGACGCGGTGCGCCGTACCCTGCAGGAGGAGGGAAAACTGGTTAACTCCAGCGACTGGGGGTACGACCCGCAGGCGTTTTCCCGCTGGCGTCCGCAATATGGTTACTACCCAAAGCAAGCGGGTTACACAGTGAAAACCGTGGCCAGCCTGAGCGCATTATGGGAAGTGGTTAACCGCATCGGTGGTAAGGAGCGCTACTTCTTCGGCAACATTCTGTGGCAAACCCGCGCGGCGCTTGATCATTTAATTGGTCACAAATTGCCGCATGGTCGACCTGCGCGCCCGTTTTTGCAAACCGGTGACGCGGTAGACAGCTGGAAAGTGATCATCGTCGAGCCCGAGCAGCAACTGGCGCTGCTGTTTGGTATGAAAGCACCAGGGCTGGGGCGGCTCAGCTTTACGCTGACCGATAAAGGCGATCACCGGCTGCTGGATGTCCGCGCATGGTGGCATCCGCACGGTATGCCGGGGCTGTGGTACTGGTTATTGATGTTCCCGGCGCATCTGTTTATTTTTCGCGGCATGGCGCAGCGTATTGCCCATCTGGCAGAACAAAATAGAGAAAAAGTCTGAGCTTAACCGCTTTTCTTTTCGTCATCCCATTGCATCAGAGCGTAATTCACGGAAGAATGCCCGCGATAAAGCCTTTTCAACACAATGGATCGATATGAAAGTACTGGTCACGGGCGCAACCAGCGGTTTAGGCCGAAACGCGGTCGAGTATTTGCGGCAAAAAGGAATTAGCGTCAGGGCCACTGGTCGTAACGAAGCCATGGGCAAGTTACTCAGTAAAATGGGCGCTGAATTTGTGCACGCCGATCTGACCGAACTGGTCTCCTCGCAGGCAAAAGTGATGCTTGCCGGGATCGACACGCTGTGGCACTGCTCAAGTTTCACGTCACCGTGGGGCACGCAGGAAGCGTTTGATCTGGCAAATGTGCGCGCGACTCGCCGTCTCGGTGAGTGGGCCGTCGCCTGGGGCGTGCGCAACTTTATTCATATCTCCTCCCCTTCGCTCTATTTTGACTATCACCACCATCGCGATATCAGCGAAGACTTTCGCCCGGTGCGTTTCGCCAATGAATTTGCCCGCAGCAAAGCGGCCGGTGAACAGGTGATCGACCTGCTGGCGCAGGCGAACCCGAATACCCGTTTCACCATTTTGCGCCCGCAAAGCCTGTTTGGTCCGCACGATAAAGTCTTTATTCCGCGTCTGGCGCAGATGATGCACCACTACCGCAGCGTATTGTTGCCGCGCGGCGGCGATGCGCTGGTGGATATGACCTATTACGAAAACGCGGTGCAGGCGATGTGGCTTGCCAGCCAGCCTCAGTGCGATAAGCTGCCTTCCGGGCGGGCGTACAACATTACCAACGGCGAGCCGCGCTCGCTGCGCAGCATCGTGCAAACATTAATTGATGAACTGGGTATTCACTGCCGGATTCGCTCGGTGCCTTATGCGATGCTGGATATGGTAGCGCGCAGCATGGAGCATTTCGGCGATAAACGCGCCAAAGAGCCTGCGTTCACCCATTATGGCGTGTCGAAGCTCAACTTTGATTTCACGCTGGATATCAGCCGCGCCCAGCAGGAACTGGGCTATACGCCGATTGTGACGCTGGATGAAGGCATCAAACGCACGGCGTACTGGTTAAAAGACCACGGCAAACTGCATCGCTGAATGATTTAAAACGGGCCGGATTTGACGTCAGAAATTTTCTGCCCGCTTTTATCGATGTAGAACCACTCCCCGCCGACCAGCGCGGTATGCTCGCCATCCTTTTGCGGTTTGCAGCCGTTACACACCAGCGCTCTGCCCTCTTTAAACTGCCAGCCGTAATCGAACTGTGGCGCGATGCGGTTGCGGAAATTGTCGTCCCAGTAGCCCACTTTGCCGTTCTGGCGCGAGCGCACCAGCCCTTCAACAAACCAGTCCGGCCCATTATCAAAATGCACAACGGAAAGGTAACTGTCCGGCGAACGCACATAGTAATCGGCATCCATCAACCCGGCGGCGCGCATATAGTCATACAGACCGACCCACGACATGCCCTCGACATCACGGGTTTTTGCAAACAGCGCAGGCAGGAATCTGAGCTTGCCCTCTTTCACTTCAACGCATTTATCGAGCTTTTCCACGTTATCCGTGGATTTATCCCAGTAAGCACAGCTGAACACCGTCACCGGGTTTGGCGCGGCATGGGCAGAAAAAGCCGCCATCAGCAGCGCGCCTGATATGATGCGAAACCTCATCTCCATTGACCTCGTCATAAAAAAGCAGTGGGAATTACCCCGCCTGGCCATATTTTTCCAGTAATGCCTCGGCAATCGCCTGGCTTTCAGCGTCAGCAATGCCGTTCCACAGCCCCGGACGAAAATGCATTTGAAACGCCATGATGACCCGTTTTTGCTCTGCGGGCGACATCTGCGATTTCACGTCGTAACCGTACCGCGCCAGTAAATCAAGCAAGGAAGCCGTATCTACCGGTTCATGCGCCGAACGACCATTCAGGTAAAACGCGACACGCTGCGCATCCGGCCAGGCGCCAATCCCCTGGGAGAACAGCGTTTGCCACGGGAACAACGGGCCAGGATCGTCTTTACGCTGCGGCGCGATATCCGCATGTGCTACCACATTCTGCGGTGCAATGTGGTAGCGCGAGATTATATCTTTTACCAGAGGAATCAATGCATTAATTTGCGCGGGCGCAAAAGGTGCGAATTGTTTTCCGCCAGAAGTACGTTGCCAGCCGCGATTTTCCAGTTCAATGCCGATGGAGGTGTCGTTGATGCGTGTTGCGCCACGCCAGAAACTCGCCCCTGCGTGCCAGGCTAACTCCTGCTCTGGCACCAGTTGCCAGATCCGCGGTTTACCGTGATGCAGCGGGGGCTCCGCCGGGATCAGGTAATGGGCGCTCACCTGCTTATCCGTAAGCGTTGCCAGCGACACATCAAAATCATCGGCGGTGTAGTGAATAACCAGCACTTTAATACGCGGATACGCCGCCTGCGCCTGCCGCCGGGTATCAAGTTGATAACCGTCTTTATCAATGATGCCTTTTTCACTGGCGCAACCTGCGAGCAGCAGCGCCAGCAGCAGTAACGCGATGTTTTTCATGCCCGCGTTTTCACCGCCGTACCGCTGACGCACACCATTAGCATACTGCCGTCCTTGCCCACCGTTTCGTAATCAACATCAATGCCGACCACCGCATTTGCACCCAGTGCTTTAGCCTGCTCGCCGAGTTCGCGAAATGCGATATCGCGCGCCTTGCGTAGCTCTTTTTCATAAGCGCCGGAGCGGCCACCGACGATATCGCGGATGCCGGCAAAGAAGTCACGAAAAATATTCGCCCCGAGAATCGCTTCCCCGGTCACGACCCCGCAGTACTCGACAATCGGTTGCCCTTCCAGCGTCGGTGTGGTTGAAAACTGCATCGGTTTCTCCTTTTAACGTTCAATGCGTTACACCACACATTATCAGATCAATACACTATTCTTGAAAGGTCGTGACTTCTGAAGAGAAATAAGGAAATCAATATGCGCTATTCAGTTTTGACTCTCGCCTTGCCATGCGCGCTGCTGTTAAGCGCCTGCACCACGGTAACCCCGGCATTTAAGGATACGGGCGCGCGCGTTGGCCCGTGTGTGGAAGGCGGCCCGGATTCCGTAGCACAGCAATTTTATGACTACCGCATCGCGCACCCCGGTAACGACTGGACTGCGCTGCGCCCCTATCTGAGCGATGATCTGAGCAAAATGCTCACCGCCGCCAGCCGCGATTCGCGCAATGCCACGCTTTTAAAAGCGGATCCGTTCTCCAGTCGCAACGTCACCCCTGAAAAGGCTGACGTCGCCAGTGCATCGACCATTCCGAATACCGATGCACGGAATATTCCGCTGCGCGTCACGCTCACCAAAGGTGACCAAAGCTGGCGGGATGAAGTGCTGATGATCCGCGAAGGCCAGTGCTGGGCAGTAGACGATGTGCGCTATCTCGGCGGCACCGTTCATGCCCCCGCCGGAACGCTACGCCAGTCGGTAGAACATCGGTGATTATTTCATGCCGCAATAGATAACCCCCGTAAAATGTCTGGCATTCCGCGGTGAATGCCGACATTTATGCCTGGTTCCCGCACCGCTCGGTATTTTGTGCTAACTTTATGTAGGAAGTTGGTTTATTTTTAAGTTTTAACGCACAAATATTGCATAACTATTCTGTCAACGTTACTATTTGCGGCCTCAATTGCTATCAGACTGCTTCGATGAGTATTAAATTAAACAGCATCAATTGCTTTTATGGCGCACACCAGGCGCTGTTCGATATCACGCTGGATTGCCCGCAAGGGGAAACACTGGTGCTGCTCGGCCCAAGCGGTGCGGGTAAAAGTTCGCTGTTGCGCGTACTCAACCTGCTCGAAATGCCGCGTTCCGGCCAGTTAAGCATTGCAGGCAATCACTTCGACTTTGCCAAAACCCCGTCTGATAAAGCGATCCGCGAATTGCGCCAGAATGTGGGCATGGTATTTCAGCAATATAATCTCTGGCCGCATCTGACCGTGCTGCAAAATCTGATTGAAGCGCCGTGCCGCGTGCTCGGTTTAAGCAAAGATCAGGCGCTGGCGCGCGCGGAAAAGCTGCTGGAGCGTTTACGTCTAAAACCGTATAGCGACCGTTTTCCGCTACATTTATCCGGTGGTCAGCAGCAGCGTGTCGCTATCGCCCGCGCGCTGATGATGGAACCGCAGGTGCTGTTGTTTGATGAACCTACCGCCGCGCTCGATCCGGAAATCACCGCGCAAATCGTCAGTATCATTCGTGAGCTGTCGGAAACCGGCATCACGCAAGTTATCGTGACCCACGAAGTGGAAGTGGCGCGTAAAACCGCCAGCCGCGTGGTGTACATGGAAAATGGTCACATTGTTGAGCAAGGGGATGCGGGCTGCTTTGCCGCGCCGCAGACCGACGCGTTTAAATATTACCTATCTCACTGAAGAATCGGGATTAATGACAATGAAAAAAGTACTGATTGCCGCGCTACTTGCAAGCGTAAGCCTTACCGCTACAGCAGCCCAGACTATCCGTTTCGCCACCGAAGCGAGCTACCCTCCGTTTGAATCAACCGACGCGAATAATAAAATCGTCGGTTTCGATGTCGATCTGGCTAACGCGTTGTGTAAAGAGATTGATGCGACCTGTACCTTTACCAACCAGGCGTTTGACAGCCTGATCCCGAGCCTGAAATTCCGCCGTTTCGACGCGGTGATGGCCGGTATGGACATCACCCCGGAACGTGAAAAACAGGTTCTGTTCACCACGCCTTATTACGACAACTCTGCGCTGTTTGTGGGTCAGCAGGGTAAATTCACCAGCATTGACCAGCTGAAAGGCAAACGTGTAGGCGTGCAGAACGGCACCACCCACCAGAAATTCATTAACGACAAGCACCCGGAAATCACCACCGTTCCTTACGACAGCTACCAGAACGCGCGTCTGGATCTGCAAAACGGCCGTATTGATGCCGTGTTCGGTGACACCGCGGTGGTCACAGAATGGCTGAAAGCGGACGCGAAACTGGCGGCAGTTGGCGATAAAGTAACCGACAAAGAGTACTTTGGTACCGGTCTGGGCATCGCGGTACGCCAGGGCAACACCGATCTGCAGCAGAAATTCAATGCCGCGCTGGAAAAAGTGAAGAAAGATGGGACTTACCAGACCATCTATAACAAATGGTTCCAGAAGTAATCCTTAATGAACGAAATGTTTCCATTAGCAAGCGCCGCCGGGATGACCGTCGGCCTTGCCGTTTGTGCGCTGATCATCGGCCTGATTCTGGCGATGATCTTTGCCGTTTGGGAGTCCGTTAAGTGGCGCCCGATTGCCTGGATTGGCACCGCGCTGGTCACCGTACTGCGTGGCTTGCCGGAGATCCTGGTGGTTCTGTTTATCTATTTCGGCTCTTCACAGCTGTTGCTGACGCTCTCTGATGGTTTCACCATTAATCTCGGCGTAGTGCAGATCCCGGTGCAGATGCAGATTGAAAACTTCGACGTTAGCCCGTTTCTGTGCGGTGTGATTGCGCTCTCCCTGCTGTATGCGGCTTACGCCTCGCAAACTTTGCGCGGTGCGTTAAAAGCCGTACCGGACGGGCAGCGGGAATCTGGCCAGGCGCTGGGTTTGTCAAAAGGGGCGATCTTTTTCCGCCTGGTGATGCCGCAAATGTGGCGTCACGCGCTGCCGGGGCTGGGTAACCAGTGGCTGGTACTGCTGAAAGATACCGCGCTGGTATCGCTGATTAGCGTGAACGATTTGATGCTGCAAACTAAAAGCATTGCTACCCGTACGCAGGAACCCTTTACCTGGTATATCGTGGCGGCGGTGATTTACCTGGTTATCACACTGTTGAGTCAGTGGATCCTTAAACGCATCGATATGCGCGCGACCCGCTTTGAACGGAGGCCGGAATAATGCTCGAGTTTTTACCAGAGCTGTTCAAAGGCCTGCACACCAGCCTGACGCTCACTGTGGCCTCGTTGATTGTGGCGCTGATCTTATCGCTGCTGTTTACCATTGTGTTAACGCTGAAAACGCCGGTGCTGACACACATTGTGCGCGGTTATATCACGCTGTTCACCGGTACCCCGCTGCTGGTGCAGATCTTCCTGATTTACTACGGTCCGGGGCAGTTCCCGTCGCTGCAAAACTATCCGGTTATCTGGCATCTGCTCTCGGAACCGTGGCTGTGCGCGCTGCTGGCGCTGTCGCTGAACAGTGCGGCGTACACCACACAGCTATTCTATGGCGCGATTCGCGCCATTCCGGACGGGCAGTGGCAATCCTGCGGCGCGCTCGGGATGAGCATGAAAGACACGCTGGCGATTTTGCTGCCTTATGCATTTAAACGCGCGCTGTCGTCCTACTCTAACGAAGTGGTGCTGGTGTTTAAAAGTACTTCGCTGGCGTACACCATTACGCTCATGGAAGTGATGGGCCACGGTCAGCTTCTGTATGGTCGCACTTATGACGTCACAGTTTTCGGTGCCGCAGGGCTGATTTATCTGGTGGTCAACGGGTTGTTAACGCTGATGATGCGCCTGATTGAGCGTAAAGCGCTGGCATTTGAACGCCGCAACTAATTGCATAAATAGTAAACAAAGGCGAGCTAATGGTTTCATTACTCGCTTTTTTTATTTTTATGAAAATATATTTAAGCATTTTTATTGAATATAAATTCATTTAATGGCATGGTTAGCGTCACGCTTTAGACACGGCAACAACCATAAGATTGACCGACAGGAGTTCGATAATGAAAAAACTGGTACTCGCCGCCCTTCTCGCTTCGTTCGCCGCTGGTGCTTCTGCGGCAGAAAAAATTAACTTTGGTGTTTCCGCCACTTATCCGCCATTTGAATCGATGGATGCCAGCAACAAAATCGTCGGCTTTGATATCGATCTGGCAAACGCGCTGTGCAAACAGATGCAGGCCGAATGTACGTTTACCAATCACGCCTTCGACAGCCTGATTCCGTCACTGAAATTCAAAAAATATGACGCTGTGATTTCCGGTATGGACATCACCCCGGAACGTAGCAAACAGGTCGCTTTCACCGACCCGTACTACGCGAACTCCGCGTTGGTGATCGCCAAAAAAGATGCCTTTAAATCTTTTGATGATCTGAAAGGCAAACGTATCGGCATGGAAAACGGCACCACGCACCAGAAATACCTGCAGGACAAGCACCCGGAAGTAAAAACCGTGGCTTATGACAGCTATCAGAACGCGATTATTGACCTGAAAAACGGGCGTATCGATGGCGTGTTTGGTGACACCGCCGTGGTCAACGAGTGGCTGAAAACCAACCCGCAGCTGGGCGTAGCGACACCGAAAGTGACCGACCCGCAATACTTCGGCACGGGCCTTGGCATTGCGGTGCGCCCGGATAACAAAGCGCTGCTGGAAAAACTGAACGCCGCGCTGAAAGCGATTAAAGCTGATGGCACTTATCAGAAAATCAGCGATCAGTGGTTCCCGCAGTAATCACCTTTCAGGCCGGGTAGCTCCCGGCCTGTTAACGCAGCGCCCCCGACGTTTCCGTTCCCCGCCCGACACGCTCCATCGCCACCGGAATGCTTTTATAAGCCGGAATACCGCTTTTGGTATCGTGGCTGTCCAGCGGCACCAGGATATTCGCTTCCGGGTAATACGCGCCGACTGAACCCGGTGCCATATCCAGCACCACAATCGTCAGGTTATCCATGCGCCGCGAGGTGGGGTTACCGTCAGGATCGAGCGCGATAATATTCACCTGGTCACCGACGCGTAACTGCCGCGTTTCTGCCTCATCGGCATTAATAAACAGTACATCGCGCCGCCCGGTCACTCCGCGATAGCGATCGTTAAGCCCGTACAGCGTAGTGTTGTATTGATCGTGGCTGCGCAAAGTGGTTAATACCAGATCGTGACATTTCAGCGATCGCGGATCTTCGTTAATCCCCTGCATCACTTTGAACTGCGCCAGACCCGAGGGCGTGTTCCATACGCGTTCCGAAGCCGTATTACGTAAACGAAATCCCCCCGGTTTTTTAACCCGCTCGTTGAAATTGCTAAACGCCGGGAAAACCGCTTCGATCGCATCGCGAATAGTGCTGTAGTCGCTGACCATTTTATCCCAGTCCACCACGCTATCCGGCAGAGTTGCTTTCGCCAGCGCGGCCACCAGCGCAGGCTCGGATTTCAGGTGCGGCGAAGCTGGCGTTAAACTCCCGCGCGACGCATGTACCATCGACATCGAATCTTCGACCGTCACGCTCTGCGCACCCGATGCCTGCATATCCGTTTCCGTGCGCCCGAGCACCGGTAGCAGATAATTATGTTTGCCTAACAGCAGATGCGAGCGGTTCAGTTTCGTCGCCATATGCACCACCAAATCGAGCTTGCGCATCGCCGGGAAAGTGGTTTGCGGATCAGAAATCGCTTCCGCCAGGTTGCCGCCAAGGCACAAAAGCGCATTCACTTTGCCATCGCGCATCGCCTGGATAGCGGCCACCGCGCCGTGCCCATGTTGCCGTGGCGGCTTGAAACCAAATACCTTTTCAATATTGTCCAGCAACTCGGGATGCGGGATCTCAGTAATGCCCACTGTGCGGTCACCCTGCACATTCGAGTGGCCGCGCAGCGGACAGATGCCCGCCCCTTGCTTACCTATGTTGCCGCGCATCAGCAGCAAGTTGGCAATTTGCTGCACATTCTGCGTACCGTACTGGTGCTGGGTGATCCCCATGCCGTAACAAATAATGGTGCGTTCGGCACTGGCGTACAGCCGGGCGATATTCTGGATCTCTTTGCGCTCCATGCCAGAGACTTTAAGAATGTGTTGCCAGTCGGTTGCGTCGAGATCGGCTTTCAGCGCCTCAAACCCTTGCGTATGCTGGCGAATAAACGCCTCATCAATCACGCCAGGCTCGCCTTTCGCCAGCGCCTCTTCGTGCATCGACAGCAGGATTTTCATCACCCCTTTCAGCATCGCCGCGTCACCGCCCACCCGCACTTTGTAGTAGGTCGAAGCCAGCTTCGTGGAGCTTAGCGCCAGCATTTCAATCGGGCTTTGTGGCGACGTGAACCGCTCAAGCCCCCTTTCGCGCAGCGGATTGATGGCCACGATCGTCGCGCCGCGTTTTGATACTTCGCGAAGCGTGCCAAGCATTCTGGGGTGGTTGGTTCCGGGGTTGTGGCCGATGCACAACACCAGATCGCAGTGGTCGAAATCTTCCAGTTCCACCGTACCTTTACCGACCCCAATGGATTCCGGTAAACCCACGCTGGTCGGCTCATGGCACATATTGGAGCAGTCCGGGAAGTTATTGGTGCCATATTCGCGGGCAAACAGTTGCCAGAGAAAAGCGGCTTCGTTGGAGGCGCGTCCGGAGGTATAAAACTCGACGCTGTTGGGATCGTCGTAGCCGCGCAGAAGTTCGCCAATCTCGCGAAAGGCGGTATCCCAGTCGATGGGCTGATAGGTATCGCTGGCGGCGTCATACTTCATCGGGTGGGTTAAACGCCCTTCGCCTTCCAGCTCAAATGCGTTCCTGTTCCACAACTCACTGACCGTATGCGCCGCGAAGAATTCCGGCGTCGTGCGTTTACTGGTGGCTTCCCACGACACCGCTTTCGCGCCATTTTCACAAAATTCAAACGACGAGGTATGTTGCGGATCGGGCCACGCGCAGCCGGGGCAGTCGAACCCCTGCGGTTGATTAACTTTGAACAGCGCAATGACGTCCTGTTTCACCGACATTTGCCCGCGCAGTGCATCCGCGACTGCTTTCAGCGCGCCCCAGCCACCTGCCGAACCGCCATACGGCGCGATACCTGTTGTCCGATTTTGATCTTTCATGTTGCCCCATTTTTCTGTGACCAGCGTTGGCTTAAGCCTGGTACAGAAAACGCGGGCTGGAGCGGCATAACAGGAACTTAGTCGCACTAAGTTCTTAAAAAATGTTTCCGCGTTGCGCTGGGATCAGCGTTTAACCAACAGCGTCAACACCTCGTAATGCGCGGTATGCGGGAACATATCGAACAGTTGAACGCGCTCAATGCGATAACCCGGCAGCAGGCGAATATCTTTCGCCATCGAACTGGCGTTACAGCTGGAGTAGATGATGTACGGCGGTGCCATACGGCTTAAATAGTCGCACAGCGCCGCGCCAATCCCGCGCCGGGGCGGGTTAACCAGCACCAGCTCAGGAATATCAAGCGAAGCGGTAGCAAACTGGGTGGAATCCAGCGCCTGGAAATGCAGATTTTGTAAGCCAAGCGCTTGTGCCGATTGCGTGGCGCAGGCAATCGCTTCCGGGGCGATTTCAATACCGGTCAGGCGCATCTCCGGCGTTGCGCAGTGCAGACCAAAACCGCCGACGCCGCAAAACAGATCCCACATATGGTTAACCGGCAGCGCCCGAACCCAGTTGCGGGCGGTCGCGTACAACGCGCTGGCAACGGTCGGGTTGGTCTGGAAAAAACTCTGCGGGCGGATCCATAGCGGCACGCCGTTAAAGTTTTCCGCCAGCGCCTGCTGCCCGGTGAGAAAAATCTCTGTCTCACCTTCCATGATCGCCATATGTACCGGCTGGATATTGGCGGAAATCACTTTCAGTTGCGGTAATTGTGCTTGTAACTCAGGCAACGCCGCGCGCAACTGGGCGAGTTTCGCCTCCGAGCGCAGCACAAAGCGCAGCATCATGCCGCCATCCTGCTGGCTTTCAGTCAGCAGCAGGTATTTCAGCTCACCGCGTTTACGCGCCACGTTGTAAGGCGTTAACCCGGCGCGGGCAATAAACGGTTTGAGCGCAGCAAAAACCGGAGCGAAAGTCTGCGGATAGAGCGGGCAGTCGGTGAGATCTTCCGGCGTCCCGTCACGATGCAGCATCCCAAACAGCGGTTTTTCTACGCTGCCGCTGACCACCATTTTGGCTTTATTACGAAACCCCTGCTCCGGGCCACTCACTGGCGAACACCACTCGGCAACAGGCAAGCCGTCCAGCAGCGTGTGGAGATCGTCCATTTTCGCGGTAAGTTGCTGTGAGATCGGTTGTGCTATCCATTGACAGGAACGACAACGACCAGCATCGAAGAGAGCGCACTGCATAGTAAAGCCTTTCATTTTGCGGGGCCGGGATTGTACCACCGTTATTGCAGGCGGAAAAAGCGCCGGCTGGGCGCGGGAACAAACAGCAGGAATAACACCAGCAGATCGGGGAGTTTTTGCATCACTAACGCCTGGAAAATCTCCCGCCGGGAACCACCCGCAATACTGAACAGTTCCGGATAGCCATACCCGAGCGAAGCGGCCCATAAATAACCGGTCGCCACCATCTGCGTGGCGAGGTAAAGCCAGCGCGCCCAACGACGCCCTTTCACCACCGAGAAAGCACAGAGAATTTCGACAAACACTAAAAACAGGCTGCCAAGGAAAACCAGCGTCAGGCTCCAGGTCTGCGCGCTGCGCTGCACAAAATCGAGCAGGCCGCGCCAACCCAGCAAATTCAGTATCATCAATACATCCACACAGCGAATCATAATAATGGCGATGGCCGCCACCTGCACCAGCGCTGGCACATTCAATTTCGCGTGATGAGCGGTTTTCTTGAAGAACCCCAATCCGATGATTTCCCTGTGAAAAATGCCGCGACAAGCGCGGCATCAGCAACACAATTTCACGATTCTAATAAGTTCAGCCTTGTCTTGCACGCTGGATATCACGGATCCGCTGTTTTTCCGCCCGCGCCATTAAATACCAGGCGATAAAACCAACAATCCCGACCACGCCAAGGATAAGTGTCGCCAGCGCGTTGATTTCCGGGTTCACCCCCATGCGCACGCTGGAGAAGACCAGCATCGGCAATGTCGTCGCTCCCGGCCCCGAAACAAAACTGGCGATCACCAGGTCATCCAGCGACAGGGTAAAGGCTAAAAGCCAGCCGGAAACAATCGCCGGCATGATCATTGGCAGCGTGATAACGAAGAACACTTTTAGCGGTGTCGCACCAAGATCCATCGCCGCCTCTTCAATGGAGCGGTCCAGTTCGCGCAGACGCGAGGAGATAACCACGGCAACATAAGCGGTACAGAAGGTCACATGGGCCAGCCAGATAGTGAGCATCCCGCGGTCGGCGGGCCAGCCAATCGCATGGCCGAGCGCCACAAACAGCAGCAGCAGCGACAAGCCGGTGATCACATCCGGCATCACCAGCGGTGCCGTTATCATAAAGGCGAAACCGTTTGAGCCACGAAAGCGGCCAAAACGCACCATCACCACCGCCGCGATAGTCCCCAGCACCGCCGCCATTGTCGCCGCACAAGCGGCGATGGTCAGGCTTAACCCCACCGCGCTCATCATGGCGTCGTCGTGAAACAGCTCGCCATACCAGCGCGTCGACCAGCCCGCCCACACGGTCACTAGTCTTGAGCTGTTAAAGGAGTAGATCACCAGCATCAGCATTGGCGCGTACAGGAACGTAAAACCGAGCACGAGGATTAAAATGCGCCACGGAGAGCGCACTACCGGTAAGTTGTTCATGCGTGGTCCTCCCCTTGTTTCTGCTGATGTTTGTGGAACCACATGATCGGCACAATCAGCAACAGCAGCATAATCACCGCCACCGCCGATGCCACCGGCCAGTCTCGGTTATTAAAGAACTCCTGCCACAACACACGACCGATCATAATGCTGTCCGGGCCACCGAGCAGTTCCGGGATGACAAACTCGCCAACTGCCGGAATGAACACCAGCATCGATCCGGCAATAATCCCGCCTTTGGTCAACGGCACAATCACGCTGAAAAAGGTTTTCAGCGGGCGCGCCCCAAGATCCAGTGAGGCTTCCACCAGTGAATAATCGATACGCGTCAGCGCGGTATAAATCGGCAACACCATAAACGGCAAATAGGCATAAACAATCCCGATATATACCGCGAGGTTGGTATGCAGGATCGTCAACGGCTGATCGATAACCCCCAGCCACATCAGGAAGTTATTCAACACGCCGTTATTTTTCAGGATCCCCATCCACGCATACACACGGATGAGAAACGACGTCCACGACGGTAAAATCACCAGCAGCAGCAGAATATTGCGCGTCGACGGTTTGCTGTGCGCCACAGCCCAGGCCAGCGGATACCCCAGCAGCAGACAACAAAGCGTTGAGATCGCCGCCACCTGTAACGACTGCAGATAGGCTTCAAAATAGAGCGGGTCGTCGGTAAGTTGCAGGAAGTTGCCGATATTCAGTGTGACCGTCAGTTGGCTGTCCGCCCACTCGATAAGATCGGTATACGGCGGGATCTGCCGCGCCATCTCTGCAAGGCTGATTTTGAATACAATCAAAAACGGCAGCAGAAACAGCAAAGTCAGCCAAATATAGGGCAGCGCAATAACCAGTTTGCGCCCGTGACGCATCTGCATGCGCCCCAGCCATAAAGTGAAACCGCCCGGTTTTTCGACGCGGGACGGTGGCTCCAGTGTACTCATCGCCGCTCCTTAAACCGTCAGAACCACACAACTATCGGCATCCCAGCAGAGGCGAACTTCATCGCCCCAGGTTGGCGCGCCTTTACGGTAGCGATGCGCGTTCTGCAACTGGGCGCTGATCATCTGCCCGCTTTGCAAACGCACGTGATAAATAGAGAGGTCGCCAAGGTAGGCGATATGCACCACTTCCCCGACGGCAAAATTATAGCCGTCGGCCGGTGGATCTTCGCAGAGCATGATCTTTTCCGGGCGCAGCGCCACGAACACCGGCACGTTATCCACCACCGACGCATCGGCGTCCACTTTCAGCGGATGCACCAGCCCCGGGGAGTCGATCACCAGACCATCTTCCTGACGCTCTTTCAGCAGCCCTTCGAACACATTCACCGAACCGATAAACTCGGCGCTGTAACGCGTGGTCGGGTGCTCGTAGATCTCTTCCGGTTCGCCGATTTGCACAAACTTACCGCGGTTCATAATGGCGATACGCCCGGCCATGGTCATCGCCTCTTCCTGGTCGTGGGTCACCATGACGCAGGTCACGCCAACGCGCTCAAGAATATCCACCACTTCGAGCTGCATCCGGTCGCGCAGCTTTTTATCGAGCGCGCCCATCGGTTCATCCAGCAGCAGCAGTTTCGGCCGTTTCGCCAGGCTGCGCGCCAGCGCCACGCGTTGGCGCTGACCGCCGGAAAGCTGATGCGGCTTACGTTTGGCGTACTCGCTCATGTGCACCAGGTGCAACATTTCGGCCACGCGGCTGGCGATTTCCGCTTTCGGCAACTTGTCCTGTTTAAGGCCAAAAGCAATGTTCTGTTCCACGGTCATATGCGGAAAGAGCGCGTAGGACTGGAACATCATATTGATCGGGCGCAAATAGGGCGGCACATGCGCCAGGTCTACGCCATCAAGCATGATTTGCCCGTGGGTAGGCAGCTCAAAACCGGCGAGCATGCGCAGCAATGTTGATTTGCCGCAGCCGGACGCACCAAGCAGGGCAAAAATTTCACCTTTATAAATCGTCAGACTGACATCATCAACGGCGTGCTGACCATCAAAGGATTTGGTCAGATTGCGAATTTCCAGCAGCGGCGTCAGATCCTTGCGGCTCTTCGCCTGTGGGCGGGGGATAGCGTCATTCACTCAAGTGCTCTCCGGCAAAAACATCAACCCGTTTCAACGAGTTGTCGTACAAATGACTGGACAGAGGCGCATCACCTCTGTCCATTTTTGGGGCAGGCGCACCGCCACGGTGCAGCCTTATCACCTGTCAGGTGATTGAATTATTTGCCGCTTTTAACTTTAGTCCACGCGCGGGTTCTTACGCGGTCGATTTTCGGATCCTGGACTTTCAGCGTAAAGAGTTTGGCGAAAACATCCGGCGGCGGGAAGATAGCCGGGTTATCACGCACTTCTGCGCTGATCAGCGGAACCGAGGCTTTGTTACCGTTGGCGTAGAACACATGATCGCTGATATGGGCAATCACATCCGGGCGCATCAGGTAGTTGAGGAACTGATAGGCTTCGTCTTTGTTTTTGGCATCAGCCGGCATCGCGAAGACATCGAAGAACGCCAGCGCGCCCTCTTTCGGAATGGTGTAAGTGATATTTACGCCATTCTTCGCTTCTTTCGCGCGGTTTGCCGCCTGCCACACATCACCCGCCCAGCCAATAGCCACGCAGATGTCGCCATTTGCCAGGTCATTAATGTACTGAGAAGAGTGGAAGTAACGAATGTTCGGACGCAGTTTTAACAGCAGGTCGGTTGCGGCAACGCTGTAATCATCCGCTTTGCTGCTGTTCGGATCTTTGCCGAGGTAATTAAGCACGGTGGCAAAAATCTCTTCCGGCGCATCAAGGAATGAGACGCCGCAGCTTTTCAGTTTTTCCAGATTTTCCGGCTTCAGCACCAGATCCCAGCTGTTTACCGGCGCGTCTTTGCCGAGCGCGGCTTTCACTTTGTCAATGTTATAGCCAATACCGGTGGTGGCCCACAGGTACGGAATAGCGTATTTGTTGTCAGGGTCGTGTTTGGCGACCATTTTTAGCACGTCTGGATCGAGGTTTTTCCAGTTCGGCAGTTTGCTCTTATCCAGCGGCTGGAATACCCCGGCGGCCAACTGGCGCTCAAGGAAACTCGCGGACGGCACCACCAGGTCGAAGCCGGTGCTGCCCGCCATCAGTTTGCCTTCCAGCACTTCGTTGGAGTCAAACACGTCATAAATGACTTTGATGCCCGTCTCTTTTTCAAAATTCGCGACGGTGTCCGGCGCAATATAATCAGACCAGTTATAAACATGCAGTGTCTTTTGCTCGGCTGCGAGCGTGCTGGCAGAGACAGCCATCAACGCACCCGCGACAAGACCTGATACCCATTTTTTGCTCAAGGCGGTCATATCTCATTCCTTCTGGAAAGTCCGTTAACATACGAACTAAATGTACGCATCATAAGATATGCAAGAATCATGCATATTTTGTCACTCTGCACAGCCCCGGAGAAGAAAACGCTTCCGGCTGACACCGCATGCTGTTTTAAGCATCGCAAGAATAACTGTAGCCAGGGTTTGAGGCTATAGGTCAGATTAAAAAACGCCTTTTATCAATTTTTTATGCAGGATACGTCTATGTGATAAGCCGTTACGCGAGGAATAGCGGTGAAAAATTCTTTAAGGAAAGGTTAATAGCAGAATAAAAATATTTATTATGCAGCCGCCGTGGCAGCGACTGCGTTAATGCTGCACAGAGTCAGTGGAGAAAATTGTGCGACTCTTCACCTGCCACCATCTCTTCTTCGCCTGGCGTGAACAGCAGTTGATGTGCATTGGCTTCCATAATGACCATTGAAATCTGCTCTTCGCTCTGGCGCATAAACCAGGCGAACTGTTCAAACGTAATGGCAGGCCCGACGCATAAAGACTGGCAAACCACCAGCTTCGGCAGATTATCATCCTGAAGGTCGAGGAATGCTTTCACGGTCAAAGAACTGGCATTAATGGCGGAGAGATCGGCGGCCAGCGCCAGCAGTGCCGACGGTTTGACTTCCGCCATGGCGGTAAACAGCACAACGTCATTAACAAGGTCGACTTTTGCATCAAACACGCCATCAAAATTTTGCATGTGCGGCAGGTGCAGCGCCTGGCAGTTATCGCACTCAAAAAAGTTAATGCCCAGTTCATCCAGCCAGTGACGCAGCGTGTCCAGACCCGGAACGACGAGTGAATCCATAAAGCAGTGCTCTCTTAGCGAAAAAATTGGCCATAGCTTACGCAAAAAGGCCAGAACGTACCATTCATTGCGCGGGAAAATCGCCTCAGCCGCCGGTTTTAAGGCAAAAACCCGGCGTTGCCTGGCGTTCGATCCACTGGATCATGCGGCCCGCAATATCGATGCCGGTGGTTTTTTCGATGCCTTCCAGCCCGGGCGATGCGTTAACTTCCATCACCAGCGGGCCACGTTCGGCGCGCAGGATGTCGACGCCAGCCACATCCAGACCCAGCGTTTGCGCAGCAGCCAGCGCAATTTCACGCTCACGCTCGGTGATATGTGCCACCAGCGCCTTGCCGCCGCGATGCAAATTAGAGCGAAAATCCCCCTCTTTCGCCCGGCGTTCAATGGCGGCGACCACATCATTGCCGACGACCAGACAGCGAATATCGGTTCCCTTCGCTTCGGCAATAAACTCCTGCACCAGGATATGCGCATTCAGACCGCGAAAAGCGTCAATTACGCTTTCCGCTGCCTGGCGGGTTTCCGCCAGCACCACGCCGATGCCCTGCGTCCCTTCCACCAGCTTCACCACCAGCGGCGCGCCGCCGACCATATCAATTAAATCGCTGGTATCGTCTGGTGAATGGGCAATGCCGGTTACCGGCAGATCAATCCCCTGGCGCGCCAGTAACTGCAACGAACGCAGCTTGTCTCTGGCGCGGGTGATCGCCACCGACTCATTGAGCGGATAACTGCCAAGAATTTCAAACTGACGCAGCGCGGCGGTGCCGTAGAAGGTGATGGCCGAGCCGATACGCGGGATCACCGCATCGAAATGCGGCAGCTGGCGGCCTTTGTAATGAATGGACGAGGCCGCCGGGCTGATATTCATATAACAGGAAAGCGGATCGAGGATCTCGACCAGATGACCGCGCTGCATCGCCGCTTCGCGCAGGCGTTTACACGAATAGAGCGTTCCATCCCGGGACAATATGGCAATTTTCACCCTGCACCTCTCTAAAAAGACCTGTCAAAGCAGGCGTATAATACACGCAGCGACGTGCAGGATGAACGGGAATTAGCGTGTCGCCCATCCCTGTTTATGCAAATAGTCGAGAATAAACGGGCGGCTCTCTTTAATGATGGTGCGGCGGATATGATCGCTCCATGTGTCACGCCGCGTATTGCTGTCGCGCGTCATATAGTAGTGGGCGATCTCCTCGTCATATTGCGCCAGCACATCTTTATCCAGCGGCTGATAGCGGTTTTCATGCACCACCAGTTGCGCAGGCAGACGCGGTTTCTTATCCGGCGTGTCGGCAGGCCAGCCAAGGCACAGGCCAAACAGCGGTAGCACATGTTTTGGCACCTGCAATAACTCACCTACGGCTTCAATGCTGTTACGAATTCCACCGATATAAACGCCACCCAGCCCGAGCGATTCTGCCGCAGTGAAAGCGTTTTGCGCCATCAGCGCGGTATCGACTACGCCGAGCAGCAACTGCTCCGCCAGCCCAGGATTCGCCTCTGGGCAAATCTGGAAATTACGATGGAAATCAGCGCAGAACACCCAAAATTCCGCCGCCTGCGCCACATGTTGTTGCCCGCCGGTGAGCGTCACCAGTTGCTGGCGTAGCGCAGGATCGGTGATGCGAATTATCGAGCTGCATTGTAAAAAGCTGGAGCTGGATGTCGCCTGCGCGCTGGCGATAATCGCCTCGCGCTGCGCCTGGGTAATCGGTTGATCGGTGAAATGGCGAATGGAGCGATGGGCGCACAGCAATTCAATAGTTGGTGTCATGAATAATCCCCCAAATAAACAAGACCCTCAGTATAGGCGAAGCCTGCATCCTCGTTGTATCCGCAATTTGCGCTGAAAGGTTGCAAAGATTAAAGCAACAGGCATAACCTGCTTTTCATTACGCGCAGTTATGGTCATGATAACCGGCAATTACCTTCAGATTTGGGAGAGAGTATGTTTGCTGTAATTTTTGGCCGCCCAGGCTGCCCATACTGTGTACGCGCAAAAGAACTGGCAGAAAAACTGACCGCCGAGCGTGATGATTTCAACTATCGCTACGTCGATATCCACGCGGAAGGCATCACCAAAGCCGACCTGGAAAAAACCGTCGGGAAACCGGTTGAAACTGTGCCGCAGATTTTCCTCGACCAGAAACACATTGGCGGCTGCACCGATTTCGAGGCCTATGCCAAAGAACATTTCGGCCTGTTTGCCTGAGCCGAGCAACGCCCTCTTTCTGAGGGCGTTTTATTTCTTGCAGCGCAGAATTTTGCGCACAAAAAGATAGAATAACCCGCCCATTCCGCACCAGAAAATCGCGCTGAACAACCAGGCAATAACCTGCCAGTTCGACTGCGAAGAGGCTAAATGCAGGTAAATCAGCACATAGCAAAATGGAGCCGCCAGCACGGCGCCGAAAAGCGGCACGATCGCTTTGCGTCGGCGAGCAATCAGCCCACCGACAATACCGGGAAGCGTGAAAAGCAGTAAGCCTAATTCTGGATTACCGGACACGGGTAGCGCGCCGTTCATATTTATGACCAGCAACAAACACACCGCAATAAAAAGTAATGCGCAGCAAATAACGCCGACCCGACTTCGCCTGTTCTTCAAACACGCCTCCTGACTTTTTCTCTATCGCACTAACAACTCGTTCAAAAGAATGTCCGGACAGATAAAGCGTTGCGGCAATCCGTGCCAGAAAAGCACCCACGTAAATACGCGATTCTCACTAGCCGTTGTAATCTAATACGATTAAACTAGCGGCCTGTTTTTGTTTTGTGAGGAGTGTCTGGTGTTGCACCGCTTTTTTCGTACGCCAGCGCATGAGCAAAACACTAGCTCAAATAACCATTTCTTTCAACAGCTTACAAGTAAACAAGAAGTTAGCCTCCGTGAATATAAACGTCGCAGATTTGTTAAACGGGAATTACATACTGTTATTGTTTGTCGTTCTGGCACTCGGACTTTGTCTCGGTAAATTACGACTGGGTTCTGTTCAACTCGGTAATTCCATTGGCGTTTTAGTGGTTTCATTATTATTAGGCCAGCAGCATTTCAGCATTAACACGGATGCACTTAATCTTGGCTTTATGCTGTTTATTTTTTGCGTTGGTGTTGAAGCCGGACCAAACTTTTTCTCTATTTTTTTTCGCGACGGTAAGAATTACCTCATGCTGGCGCTGGTATTAGTGGGCAGCGCGCTGTTGATCGCTTTAGGCCTTGGCAAACTGTTCGGCTGGGATATTGGCCTGACGGCAGGCATGCTGGCCGGTTCGATGACCTCGACACCAGTTCTGGTGGGGGCGGGTGACACGCTGCGTCATTCCGGTATGGAAAATGGACAACTCTCCAGTGCGCTGGATAACCTGAGCCTCGGTTATGCCCTGACCTATCTGATTGGTCTGGTGAGCCTGATTTTCGGCGCACGCTATTTGCCGAAATTGCAGCACCAGGATTTACAGACCAGCGCCCAGCAGATCGCCCGCGAACGCGGTCTGGACACGGATGCGCACCGTAAAGTGTATCTGCCGGTGATCCGCGCCTACCGCGTGGGGCCGGAGCTGGTGGCATGGGCCGATGGTAAGAACCTGCGCGAGCTGGGGATCTACCGCCAGACAGGATGTTATATCGAGCGCATTCGCCGCAATGGCATTCTCGCCAGCCCCGACGGTGATGCCGTGCTACAAATGGGCGACGAAATTTCGCTGGTCGGTTACCCGGATGCGCACGCGCGCCTTGACCCGAGCTTTCGCAACGGCAAGGAGGTGTTCGACCGCGATCTGCTCGACATGCGTATCGTCACCGAAGAAGTGGTGGTCAAAAACCATAACGTGGTCGGTCGTCGCCTCGCGCAGTTAAAGCTGACCGATCACGGCTGCTTCCTCAACCGCGTGATCCGCAGCCAGATTGAGATGCCGATTGACGACAATATCGTGCTCAACAAGGGCGATGTTTTGCAGGTCAGCGGTGACGCGCGCCGCGTGAAAACCATTGCCGACCGCATCGGCTTTATCTCTATTCACAGCCAGGTCACCGACCTGCTCGCCTTCTGCGCGTTTTTTATTGTCGGCCTGATGATCGGTATGATCACCTTCCAGTTTAGCTCTTTCAGCTTCGGCGTGGGTAACGCCGCCGGCCTTCTGTTCGCCGGGATCATGCTCGGCTTCCTGCGTGCCAACCACCCGACGTTCGGCTATATCCCGCAGGGCGCGCTGATGATGGTAAAAGAGTTTGGCCTGATGGTATTTATGGCGGGCGTGGGCTTAAGCGCCGGTAGCGGCATCGGCAACGGTCTTGGCGCGGTGGGCGGCCAGATGCTGATCGCCGGGCTTATTGTCAGCCTGGTACCGGTGCTAATTTGTTTTCTGTTTGGCGCGTATGTGCTGAAAATGAACCGTGCTCTGCTGTTCGGCGCGATGATGGGGGCGCGCACCTGCGCTCCGGCAATGGAGATCATCAGCGATACAGCGCGCAGCAATATCCCGGCGCTGGGCTATGCGGGCACCTACGCCATCGCCAACGTTCTGCTGACGCTTGCGGGGACATTAATCATCATTATCTGGCCTGGTCTCGGATAAGTCTGAAGCTGAGAAATATTTCAGTTATGCGCAGAACTTTTTTATGGGGCGTCAGTCATAACTAGTGCCACTGCTTTTCTTTGATGTCCCCATTTTGTGGAGCCCATCAACCCCGCCGCTTAGGTTCAAGGTTGATGGGTTTTTTGTTGCCTTTTTCCCATTACCCTTCCTCGATTTGAACCGATAAGAAGCCTGTGTTTCGCCTTCCCTCTGCCGCTGGCGAAGCAACAAAGATTTGGTAATATCGATGCCGAAAACAGCATAACTTGATATAACGGGACGACGATGAAAGCGGAAGAAAACATACTTGAAAGTTGGTTAAAAAAATCATTATACCGCGATGTTTTTTATAAAATCGGTATGTGGTGCATTATCTCCATTATCTCGTTTTATATCGCAGGAAAAACAGCGAATTTTGATATTGCAAATTATCTGCTTAGTTTTCTGGATAAAAGTATGCCGCAAATTAATTACGGCTGGATGGTGTTATGTATTATTATCCCGATCTCATTTTTCATGAAAGATATGGAAGCAATGAAACCCGACACATGGGGAATGGACACCCTGCGAGGCAGGTTTGGCGCTGCCCTGCGCAAAGTGACCAGCGACCTGCTGCTGTGGTCCAGCGGGATTTCTACCGCATTACTGACAACATCATTAATTGCACTGGCGATTCTCTTTTACAGAGAACCTCAAGTGACCTATAAAAGCCTTGCGCAAATCGCATTTGTATTAATGGTATTATTCATTTTCTTATTTGCCAATATATGGTGTTATTTCATATTAAAACGCAACAACGCTGTGCTCTTTTCTATTATGAATAGTCAGCGTGGAATAAAGTTAGGACATCTTGTTATTATTCTGTTGTGTTTGTACGCTGCGCATAAAATATCTGTCGATATCGACAAAAAAGCAACAACGGAACAATCGCAGCCCAAAACCTCTTAAAACGCCAGACGAAACCATATTGCCCACAGCACATAAACACCCCCCGCTAAAAAGCAAAGCCCGTAGGCCCATACAATCCCCGCTTCGCGGCGCAGGTAGAACTTAAGCGGGTTGCGGTGCAGATTCGCGGCGTTATAGGTTTTATGAAAATGCGTCATCTGTTGTGCACCTTTGCTGATAAGCGCAAAGAAAAAACTCACCGTTATGATCATCGCAAACGCCATATAACATTTTAAAAACAGCCTGAGACCGGTAAGCACCCACGGACCGGAGTCTCTGCTAACACCCGCAACGCCGTGCTTTTTCAGCATAATGGCAGCACCGCTCAACATCAGATGCACAAGCAAAAAAAGGGCAAAATGTTTCGCATTGGTGGCAAAGGTATTTTTTAAAGTGATACCAAAGATCCAGGCGAGAAACGCTGCCACGGATATTAGCCACATTACAGTGTCTAAAAACATTTTATTCCTTTTCAATGGGTTGTTTGAATTACCTATTTTTGCATTAATACTAAAGCAATCGCCAGCGCCGTGTTTTTCATTGTGCTCTTTTTTAACCATTACCTGACACCGTTAGGAGCCCCCCTGATGCTGATTTACAACGTTTTTGGCCGTTATATTGGGGTAAAACGCGTGGCGGATGGCTGGCACGTGTTCCGCGTGGACAGAAACGAAGGCAAGCATTCGCGCCTTTATAACATCATCGTTCCGAGTGAATTAAGCGAAGCGGAGATCCCCGGCTGGTTGGGGGATATTTTCCATGAGGCCGCAACGGAACAACATCCTGATGTTTTTCGCGTGGAATAAAGGAGCAGAAAATGTGTGCACAGTGGTACAGCCAAAGCCCGTTCGATGTGCGTCTGGAGTGGGGTTTAACTGCAGCGGAGCAGCTGGCGCAGGAAGCTGATTGCGTGGTGATTGTCGACGTGATGTCGTTCTCCACGTGCGTTAGCATCGCCACTGATAACCAGGCGCTGATTTACCCGTGGCCATGGAAAGATGCGAGCGCCCAGCGCTACGCACAGGAAAACCATGCCGACGTCGCCAGTTTTGACCGCACCTTTGCCGGTGGGAATTACACACTCTCGCCCGCCTCGTTGCTGCATATTCCCGCCGGACACCGGCTGGTGCTCCCCTCACCTAACGGTTCCACGCTTTCGTTTAAAGCACGCGATTGCGGCGCAGCGGTGTTTAGCGGCTGTTTTCGCAACCGACTGGCGACCGCGAAAGCTTGTGCAGGTTTTGAGCGCATTTTGCTGATCCCGGCTGGGGAACGCTGGCCGGATGGTAGCCTGCGCCCGGCGCTGGAGGATTATCTGGCGGCGGGTGCCATTATTGCCGCACTTGGCAAGCGTAAACTCTCGCCTGAAGCGCAAGCGGCAAAGGCCGCATTTCAGGGCGGTGACTTCAGTGCTCTTCATTACTGCGCATCCGCCAGTGAACTCCACGCCCGGGGTTTTTCAGCGGACGTAGAACTGTGTCTGGCGCTTGACGCAAGCCATCGCGCCTGTGCATTAATCGACAACGCGTACCGCTCACTGCCCGGCGAGACGCCCAATCATTAAGCGAATAGCTTCGCGGCTCAGCGGCTCGCGATCGACCACAAAATGCAGCGTCATCCCTTCGATAAAGGCATCCAGCGCACGTGCCGTCACCGGTTCGAACCAGTGCTCCAGCATGGTCTGGCTGGTGCGCATCCAGTCTTGCATCACACTTTTCAGCGTGGGCTGGCGGCTCATAAACGCATACAGCTGGTACATCAGTTCCATATTGCGCGCGGTGGTCACCTGGGCGCTGTAAATCAGCTCGGTTAGCGCCTCACAGGCTTTTGCCTGACTGTCAACGCCGTCGAAAAAAGCGGCATATTGCGCCGACATCTGCCGGGTAAACAGACTGAAAGCCTCAGCTAATAACGCATCGATACCGGAAAAATAATAGGTCATTGAGCCCAGCGGCACATCCGCACAGCTGGCGATTTTACGGTGCGTCACCGCCTGAATCCCGTGTGCGGCGATGGTATCCAGCGTCGCTTGCAGAATGCGGTCACGCCGCTGCGGGTCGTTGGGTCTTCGGGCCATAGATCCTCTCACTCATTTATGTACAAATGTACACTTGCTTGCTAGTGTTGTCTTATCTTTTCCCTCTTTGCCGTGACGTTATGACTGGAAATGCTTCGCGAAAAGCCCTGCAACATCGCTTGTGGGCGCTATTTACCTTCTTTTTTATACCGGGGCTATTAATGGCCTCGTGGGCTACACGAACGCCCGCAATCCGCGATATTTTATCGGTTTCCACCGCTGAAATGGGCGTGGTGCTGTTTGGCCTGTCGGTCGGTTCGATGAGCGGCATTCTCTCCTCCGGTTGGCTGGTAAAGCGCTTTGGCGCGCGGAAAGTGATCCGCGCCAGCATGTCGTTCAGCGTCATCGGCATGGTGGTGCTGAGTATCGCATTGTGGCTGGCGTCTCCACTGTTATTTGCCGTTGGTCTGGCTCTTTTCGGCGGCAGCCTGGGTGCGGGCGAAGTGGCAATGAATATCGAAGGCGCGGAAGTCGAGCGCGAAATGGGCAAAACCGTGCTGCCAATGATGCACGGTTTTTACAGCTTCGGCACGCTGGTCGGCGCAGGCATTGGTATGAGCGTTACCGCTGTTGGCCTGGCGGCCAACTGGCACATTCTGGCGGCGGCACTGGTGGCGATTGTTCCCATCATGCTGGCGATTTCCGCCATTCCGCCTGGCACCGGCAAAGACTCCGCCGAGGAGAAAGCGCGCGCGAAAAAAGGGCAGCCGTTCTGGCGTGATACCCAACTGTTGCTGATTGGCGTGGTCGTGCTCGCAATGGCATTTGCCGAAGGTTCCGCCAACGACTGGCTGCCGCTATTGATGGTGGACGGGCACGGCTTTAGCCCGACGTCCGGCTCGCTGATCTACACCGGTTTTACTCTTGGAATGACCGTCGGGCGATTTATCGGTGGCTGGTTTATTGACCGTTACAGCCGCGTCACAGTGGTGCGCGCCAGCGCGTTGATGGGTGCGCTGGGCATCGGGCTGATTATCTTTGTTGATAGTGCATGGGTGGCGGGCTTCTCGGTGATTTTGTGGGGGCTTGGTGCCTCGCTCGGTTTCCCGCTGACCATTTCCGCCGCCAGCGATACCGGCCCGGACGCGGCAACCCGCGTCAGCGTGGTCGCCACCACCGGGTACCTGGCGTTTCTCGTTGGCCCGCCGCTGCTCGGTTTTCTCGGCGAGCACTACGGCCTGCGTAGCGCCATGCTGGTGGTGATGGGGCTGGTGCTGATTGCCGCCGTGGTTGCCCGCGCGGTCGCCAAACCGGCTCCGGAAACACAGGCTGAAACCTGCTGATTACGCGGCGGCGCTGTTAATGCGCGCCGCCCTATCCTTCCAGCGAATTCCCCACTCGTTTATCACGCAGAAATACCACCATCAAGCCCAGCCACAGTACGCCATTAGCCAGGTTGAAGAGGCTGAACAAGCCATTGCCGCCGCTCAGCCAGGCGTGTTTACTGATTTCGATACCGACGGTAAAGATAAACATCTGCAACATGCCCATTGCCGCCGAAACGGTGCCTTTACTCATGTCGCTGGCAAACAGGGTCAGACGCACCAGCCCGGCATTCGCCAGCCCGATACCAAAGGCGTAAAGGCTCAGCCCGGCGGTCATCCACAAATAGGCATGCGAAGAGGCAACTGTCGCAACAGCCGCCAGCAGCAACCCGGCCGCGATAGGCCAGCCGCCCATAATGATCAACGCGCGCACAGTGCGCCGTGAAGTCAGTCGCGCCAGTACCAGGTTACCGATAATCAGAGCGCCAAAAATCGGCACCTGCAACAAGCCGTATTCATAGCTACTCAGTTGCTCGCCGCTGATGATGATAATCGGCGACTGGGCAATCCACGCCAGCAAAGGCAGGCTGACAAAACCTGTCGCCAGCGCCCCGGCGACAAAACGCAGGTTCTTCATCACTTCGACATAGTCGCGCCACAAGGCTTTAAAGGAGAGCTTTTCACCCAGCCGCGTGGCGGTCTCCGGCATTGCCCGTTGCAGGCCAACAAAGGAGAAAGCCGCCAGCAACGCGAAGAGGACAAACATTCCCTGCCACGGCGCGGCATGCACCCACGCAGCGCCCACCAGCGGACCGAGCAGCGGCGCTATCAGCGCCACGTTTGCCATCAGCGCGGTGATTTTTATGCACACCGCTTCTTCGAAGGATTCCTGGATCGCCGCGTAACCTACCGCGCCAATAAAGCACAGGCTAATGCCCTGCAAAAAGCGCAGTAACGTGAATTGCTCAATGTCCTGCGCCAGCAGTGTTGCCAGGCAAGTAACGATAAACCACACCACGCCGGTCAGCATCACCGGGCGGCGGCCAATGCGATCCGACAGCGGCCCCAGCAGCCACTGCAAAAACATGCCGCCCGCGAGGTAAGCGGTCATTGACGTTGGAACCCACTCAATGCCGGCGTTGTACTGCTCCACCACGGCCAGCATGCCGGGCTGGATCATATCGTTGGCGATATAGGTGGAGAATTCGTAAAGCACCAGGCAGAGGGGAAACAGTAGCGCCCGTCGTCCCAGACGTTGGCCCGTTAAGGAATGGTTTTGCATGCAATCTCTTCATCTATGAAAAATCGCGCAGAGTGTAATCAAAGCCGCTTTGCAGCGATAGGAAATTTTCAGTCACACAATAAATAAAGCACATTTCAGTTCGTTTAAGGTTCACTTAAGTGCACCGCCGTATTATACGCCTTCCGTGCTTTACTCCAGGAATCGTCTAACTCTCAGATGAGTAAGACAAAACCGCTTTACCGTTAATCATGCCGCTTTTAAGGTGGGCACTTTCGCGTCAATTTTGCTTATTTCATCAAAGAGTAACAAACGTATGTTAGAGAGCCTGAATTACACCCTGTTTTACTGGATTAACGCCACGCCAGACTCTCCGCGCTGGCTGATTGCGTTTGCCGATTTTGCCGCCAGCGATTTGATTAGCATCGTGCCGCTGTTAGCCGTTGGCCTCTGGTTATGGGGTCCACGCGAGCAGGTCAACGCGCAGCGCCAGCTGGTAATTAAAGTCACGCTGGCGATGCTGGTCAGTCTCTGTTGTTCGGCGTTGCTGGGACATTTTTTCCCCCACGATCGCCCCTTTGCCGATCGCGTGGGTTACAACTTCCTGCACCATGCACCGGACAGTTCTTTCCCGAGCGATCACGGCACGGTGATCTTCACCTTTGCGGTCGCTTTCCTTGCCTGGCACCGTTTGTGGTCGGGCGCGCTGTTGATGGTCATCGGTCTGACCATCGCCTGGTCACGCGTTTATCTTGGCGTGCACTGGCCGCTGGATATGCTCGGCGCGCTGCTGGTTGGCATCGGCGGCTGTTTGTCCGCGCAAATCCTCTGGCAAGGCTTTGGCCCGGCGCTCTACCACAGTGTGCAACAACTCTATCGAGCCTGTTTCGCCATGCTGATTCGCCGCGGCTGGGTACGTGACTAAGCCCTGAGGCAAAGGTAATATGAACGCCCTGCTCAATGCAGGGCTTTCTTTTATTCAGGGGAATTATGGAAACAAGACGCGACGAACGGATAGGCCAGCTGCTGGCGGCGCTCAAGCGCAGCGATAAACTGCACCTGAAAGAGGCGGCGACGCTGCTTGGCGTATCTGAAATGACCATTCGCCGCGATCTCAGCGCCAACAGCGCGCCGGTCGTGCTGCTGGGCGGTTACATCGTCCTGGAGCCGCGCTCCGCCAGCCATTATCTGTTAAGCGACCAAAAAAATCGTCTGGTAGAAGAGAAGCGCCACGCGGCAAAACTTGCCGCCGGGCTACTTAAAGCGCATCAGATGGCCTTTTTCGATTGCGGCACCACCACGCCGTGGATCATTGAAGCCATTTCGGACGATCTGCCCTTCATCGGCGTCTGTTACTCACTGAACACCTTTCTGGCATTACAGGAAAAACCGCAGTGTCGCGCCATTCTCAGCGGCGGTGAGTTCCACGCCAGCAACGCCATTTTCAAACCGTTGAACTTCAACGAAACGCTGAACAATCTGCGCCCGGATATCGCCTTTTATTCGGCGGCGGGGGTGCATGCGCAGCAGGGCGCGACCTGTTTTAATCTGGAAGAGTTGCCGGTAAAACACTGGGCGATGGCCTGCGCGCAATACCACGTTCTGGTGGTGGATCACAGCAAGTTCGGCAAAGTGCGTTCGGCCTGCATGGGGCCATTAAGCCGCTTTGATGTACTGGTCAGCGACTGTCGCCCCGACGAGGCGCTGGAGAACGAAGCAAAAAAACACCAGCTGACGTTGCTCTATTGACCGTGCCCGGCTGGGCACGGTCGAGGTTGTATCAGGAGAACCAGCCGCCAAACCACTGATGCAATTTCAGCAACACAAAATCCCACATCCGGCCAATGAAACCGGCCTCTTCCACCGCTTCCATCACCACCAGCGGACGTTGCTCAATGGTTTTACCGTTCAACTGAAAATCGATGGTGCCCACCACCTGGCCTTTAGCCAGCGGTGCCTGCAGTTCCGGCTGCGTTAAGGTGTAGCTGGCTTTCAGGTTATTTAATTGCCCCTTAGGAATGGTGATAGAGCCTGTATCGCCCGCGCCAAGTTTCGCTTCGCTCTCATCGCCAAACCACACGCGCTGGCTGACAAACGTCGCGTCAGGCTTGATAGGCGTAACCGTGTCGAAGAAACGGAAACCCCAGGTGAGCAATTTTTCTGACTCATTAAAACGGATGCGGTCGGTTTTCGCGCCCAGCACCACAGAAATCAGGCGCATATCACCTTGTGTCGCCGAGGCCACCAGGTTGTAACCCGCGCCATCGGTGGTGCCGGTTTTCATGCCATCCACGTTCATGCTGGTGCTCCACAGCAACCGGTTACGGTTCGGCTGGCGGATCTTATTGAAGGTGAACTCTTTTTCTTTGTGAATGGCGTACTCATCCGGCACATCACGAATCAGTGCTTTGCCGAGCAGCGCCATATCACGCGCGGTGCTGAACTGCCCTGGCGCATCCAGGCCATGTACCGTTTTAAAGGTGGTATTGGTCAGGCCGAGTTTTTGCGCGTAGCTGTTCATCAGGCTGACGAATGAGTCCTGACTTCCCGCCACAAAATCTGCGATGGCGATACTGGCATCGTTGCCGGACTGGATAATCACGCCTTTGTTGAGATCGGCCACGGAAACCTGATCGCCGGGTTTCAGGAACATCAGCGAAGAGCCACGCAGCGCCGGGTTGCCGGTCGCCCAGGCGTCTTTGCCGACGGTCACTGTATCAGTGAGATGAATTTTTCCGGCCTTCAGCGCCTGGCCAACTACATAGCTGGTCATCAGCTTCGTGAGGCTGGCAGGATCAAGCTTCTCGTCAGCGTTGCCTTCTGCCAGCACCTTACCGCTGGCGTAATCCATCAGGATCCACGCCCTCGCATCGACGGTAGGCGCACCCGGCGTTTGTTCCACCGCGTACAACGAAGGGGAGAAAAGCATCAACAGCGCAGAGCCCGCAACCAGGCTGCGAAGGGATAAAGAGAAATGCGTCATAGGGGCCACCCGAGTATCCATTCAAAAACGTCACAACACCGTGCCGCAACAAACGGTGAGTAATAGCGCACAAACGAAACGAAAAAAACCGTCACTGGGTAAAGTTTTTAAAGTTTACGCAATAACAGCGTGTTGCGCTCCGTTTGTGCTGAATATTTATCCCCTGAATCATTCGTGTTGCACCTCGCGCGTTGAGCCGTGCTTGCGCTGGCGTCGAAGGAACGACGCTTACGAAGAAACCGGTAACAAAACCCGCACATCTGCAACTTGAAGAATGTCGGAGATTGGCACACGATGAATGTCACACCGACACTCATTCACACCACTGAGGTAAAAATGATAACGCTATGGGGCAGAAATAACTCTACTAACGTCAAAAAAGTTCGCTGGCTGCTGGAAGAGCTGGAATTACCGTACCAGCATATTCTGGCGGGCAGAGAGTTCGGCGTGAACCATGAGCCTGAGTATCTGGCGATGAACCCGAATGGTCTGGTGCCGCTGCTACGGGACGATGAAACCAACGTGGTGCTTTGGGAGTCCAACACCATCGTGCGTTACCTGGCGGCGCAGTACGGTCAGGGCCGTTTGTGGGTCGACTCCCCTGCTGAGCGTGCGCAAGGGGAAAAGTGGATGGACTGGGCGCTGAGCACCCTTTCGCCAAAACATGGCCCACTGCTGCAGGGGCTGGTGCGCACCGCGCCGGAACAGCGCGACAACGCCGCGATTGAAGCCAACAAAAAAGCGCTGGATGGGCTGTTCGCGATGCTCGACGATGTACTGGCAAAACAGCCCTGGCTCTCAGGGGAAGCGTTTGGCTGCGGCGACATCGCCGTCGGCCCGTTTATCTATAACCTTTACAATATCAACGGGTTAAGTTGGGCACCGCACGCCAACCTGCAACGCTGGTATGTGCAATTGTGCGAACGTCCCGGCTTCAAAAACGCGGTAATGATCCCGGTGACCTGAACCTGTTTTTAACCGGTGGCGCTGACGTTATCGCCTGCTGTTGACAGCAAACGCGCCGGCGCCATCCGGTACACCCACGCGGCATCTATAAAGTCTGGCAGCCAGCAGCAAAGACGTTACTCCTCTTCGCCCTCGCCATCCGCAAACAGTGGATCGTCTTCTAAGGGAACCAGGCTACTTTCATCCCATTCGATCTCATCCGTTGCGTAGTCAATATGATCCACTTCGCAGCACTCTTCCAGCAGCGCTTCGGCCTCATCAAGAAGCTCGATTGCATCCTGATAAAAGGCCATCACGTCAGGTTCGGCCACTTCATCATTATTTATCGCGTCGAGTTTATGGATAGCAAAATCGATATTTTGCAGAGTCTCCTGCAAAAGCGTCACCTCTTCGCCAAACTCCATACCCGAAATCACCGCAGCATGATCATCACTCAGCGCATCATCCCGCTGAGTAAAAGCGTAACCGGCTAAGCCAGATTGTCTGGCGACCGACAGAAATGATTGCGATCTTTTCTTTAAAAAACTTGCCCGTTCTAACGACAGCCCCAACTGCTCAGTGGCGACATTATCCATCATACCCATCTCGTAAAGTGATATAAGATTTCCGCTACAGCTAAATCATTAATTTTCACATGGCTTGCATGCGGTACTGAACCGAAACACGCCGCAGCAATACCGGGACGGTTTCTATATATTGAAAGCAGGTGCTAATGGCGTGACTCATTTCTCTGGGGGAGCTGGAGTGTAAATAATCATCCAGTGTTATCAACGCACATTCATAGGTAAATAAAAAATCGGTCAACTCTGGCGGATATGGCTGCAGCGTCAGTTCAACGCGAAGTTCATTATACAGCGCCATCAATTTTTTCAGCGCAAAACAGGCGTCCGTTCTTTTATTTTCAAAAGCATGTTCATTCAATGCAGGTTTGATAATGGCAAGTAGCGAACGATGAACGTTGGTATATTTTGGATTAAGAAACATGAATCACCTCTGACATCATTAAATTTGCCAGCGTCTACACCCGGCGTTTTCATTAACAATTAAGTGCAATAAAACGGACTAATCCCAAATTACAGACACAGTAATAGGGCTGAGAGACAAACACTTTTCAAAAAAAGAATGTTTGTATCTCAACATATGTTCATAGCCAGCGATCATGAGGCTGTGGTTACTGCGTAATTAAGACAATAAAGCCATTACAGCGTATTCAGCCTTGCGTTAATTCTGCCGCCAACGTCGCTGCCAAAACTATAATATTTTTCTTTCATAATATCGCCTTCACGCACCATCATGAAAACCCGACGGGATAAATTATTATTTTTGATATTAATATATTTTATACTGTTGTGATCGTTACCGAGCGTTGAAAGTTTTGGAAAAAACGAGACATTATCCGAATTTTTTACCATATATCGGATAGTTTCCAGATCGTTTGAAATACTCCGTGCATGGTTGAGGATCTCTTCGCTGCCAGGTTCAAGATTGAGATGTTCTGGCATCGATTTGGTCATAATAAGTTTATGTTTTTTTCAACTCGCTGAGATCAATCACTTCTTGTTTCGACAGCGGATGGCTGTTGTTTACGCCCAGCACAAATTGCTCTTCATAGAGCTGAGCCTCGAGGAAGTTATCGTTAGCAATCGGCCCTATCAGCAGCCCCAACTGTAATTGCCCTTTGCCTAACATACTCAGCAAATTATCTTCACTGACTTCATGGAGCTTGATCT
This sequence comes from Kosakonia sp. PSU_27, assembly GCF_039409795.1. Classification (NCBI taxonomy): domain Bacteria; kingdom Pseudomonadati; phylum Pseudomonadota; class Gammaproteobacteria; order Enterobacterales; family Enterobacteriaceae; genus Kosakonia; species Kosakonia sp. PSU_27. The sequence continues at coordinate 568,002 of NZ_JBCIVK010000004.1, forward strand.
CATTATCCGGAAATTTTTCTTTGAAGGCGCTGAACAGGTCTTCATATATATACGACCCAAGCGTCGGGGTTACACCAATATTGATAACGCCAACCGGTTGGAAACGTAGCCGCTGCGCTAACTCATGCAGGTTATGCACCTCTCGAAGAATATTTTCGATCAGTGGCAACAAATGCAAGCCGATCGGCGACAGGCTAAACCCTTTGCCTTTGCGGTGCAGCAATGGAATGCCTAATTCCTCTTCCAGTTTTTTGATTTGAATGCTCAGGGTGGGTTGAGAAACATCGCACTCCTCAGCCGCCTTTTGAAAATTCATATGTTTTATCAACGCGACGAAGTATTCCAAATCTTGCGTTCTCATAACGTCAACTCTCCCGTGTGCAGACAAAAAACACAGAAACACCACACAATATAAGCCTTTTATGTTTCAGCCAGGGCAGCAAACACGACCGGGACTGATGCGTGATTTTTCGTGCTAAATTTAATTTAAGTGCCATCTCCGGCACAACTATTCAGTTATTTGTTATATAAACAACGCAATATTCTTTCTAATCAGTAATCGAAATTCTGGCGCAAAACTTTAATTGTTAATTCATATCATCAACCGCTTAATGGGATGCAACGATGCAATAATGTTATAATTTGCTTTTAGTACCCACATTATGGGCAACATTTAACCTTTCAGGACAAATAACGTTGAAGACAACCACCTGATTAAATATGAGCCTAGCAGCATCCTGGCGTCAGGAAAAGCGAATTTACCTGCATTAAAGTTACAAAAAATATTCTTTCCAACAAACAACTCAACAATACTTAATTGTAGTTTAGCAATACTAAACTAGCCTAATGCGGTTATTCTTATTTCTCACTAATCTATGCGAAATTATGATCGGATGAGCCTATAAGCATCATTAAAATAGAATGCATCAGCGGCAATTTAAATATATTTAAAGCCGCTATTAGTTATAAAACCATCATATTAAATCGCTTCATTTGTAAAAATAAACTATTAGGTATTTAAATTTTTATTCCCCGTGGGCGATATCCATTTCGCCCAGCAATATTGGGCAATACTCATAGATTACTTCTATGTTTCTGGAGAAATGAAATGGCCGTTATTAATACCAACACGTTGTCTTTAATGACCCAAAATAACCTGAGCAAATCTCAGTCTTCTTTAGGCACGTCTATTGAGCGTCTGTCATCCGGTCTGCGTATTAATAGCGCAAAAGATGATGCTGCTGGTCAGGCAATTGCTAACCGTTTCACGTCAAATATTAATGGTCTTTCCGTTGCGGTGCGTAACGCGAATGACGGCATTTCACTGGCGCAGACTACCGAAGGCGCACTGAGCGAAGTGAATAATAACCTGCAGCGTATTCGCGACCTGACTGTACAAGCGCAGAATGGCTCTAACTCCGCATCCGATGTCGACTCCATCCAGGCGGAAGTTAACCAGCGTATGGAAGAGATCAACCGCATTACCACCCAGACCGATTTTAACGGCCTGAAAGTGCTGAATACCGGCTCGGGCGACAGCCAGTATAATTTCCAGGTTGGCGCGAAAGATGGCGAAACCATCAGCATTACCGTGAGCAGCAGCGACGCGTTCAACCTCTACAACACCACCGGTGCGACGGCCGCAACAACAGGCCAGATCGTCAACGGCAGCGCACGTTCTACTGATGCGCATGGCTTTGATGTGCTGCAGGGCGTTGTCAGCTCCGGCGGCACCACCGACGGTAATCCGCTGGCCGATCTGGATAAAGCCATCAAAGCCGTGGATACCGAACGCAGCCTGCTCGGTGCATCCCAGAACCGTTTTGAATCAACCATTTCCAACCTGAACAACACCGTGAACAACCTGTCGGCAGCGCGCAGCCGTATTCAGGATTCTGACTACGCGACAGAAGTGTCTAACATGTCCCGTTCGCAGATCCTGCAGCAAGCTGGCAGCTCCGTACTGGCGCAGGCTAACCAGGTTCCGCAGACCATGCTGTCCCTGCTGCGTTAAGTTGTGTGAAATCCGCTTACCTCCTTCAGAGCGGATTTCAACGATGTCATTCCTTGACTAACACCCGCTTTGTCATGAGGGCGGGCTTCATTGAGCATAACGAATTTATTTTTCTTTTTTATCCCGCATATGTTGATGGCATTGCGGGATTTTTTTATTTAAAGGCGTGCGTTTGTTATGCGAGATAAACAGCCAAAAAAAGTGAATGCAATAGAATTGCATTCACCAAAATAACAATTAGAGGATATCAATAAGCACAACAACGAGGGTGAAGCACTAACAAAATAAATTACAGACCAAGGCTATTCAGCAATTCGTCAATATCTTGCTCGGCTGCCTGCGGGGCTGCCGGATCAGCGCTGGCTTGCTTGATTGCCGCGCGCCCTTCTCGCGGTACGTTTTCTAACAGCACGTTCAGGAATTCTTTCTCAATATTTTCCAGCAACGCCATCATGCGCACAATAATCCGCGCCGTGGTATCCGGGAAATCCTGCGCCATCATAATTTCCCGCAGCCAGGATTTGCTGGCTTCGGTGCACGTCGGCACAGAACCCAGCCAATCATGCGTGGCGCGGGCAAGCGCCATCGTCTCATCGATACTTGCGGCTTCATTATGTTGCTGCCATTGCGAAAGCAGCTGGCTGGCTTGCTGGCTCAGTTGCTCCTGCAGGGGTTGTGTCAGTTCGATATAGGTGAGCGTCTTACCCGATGCCTGCGCCGTAAGATCGACGACATATTGCAAACGACTGCGCGCGTCAGGGATGGAGTTAGCCAGTTCAGCAATGGTGATATCGTGGCCTAACTCACGCAGGCTGCTTCTTAACATGCGGGTGACGTTACCAATGCGCGAAATCAATTCATAAATATCCGTCGACGTACCCGAAATACCTTGATGATGCATTATTATCTCTCCTTTAACGCATACTCTAAGATATTCAGTTATCGGCAATCGCGGCAGGCACTTAAATAAAAAGAGCCACATAACCAAACGCTATAAAAATAAAAAATTCGGCATTTGTTTATTTAAAAGTAATTAGATGAAAACGTTTATAGAAAAATAAAATATAGCTTTTACCTGTTAACGCCAGAACGGAAAATACCTACGACTAATACGCAGAATGAAGAAAGGGGAATATCCCCTTTCTGCTTCAGGAGGCCGGGCTGACTTTCCACAATGCGCCGTCGGATTCATCGGTCAGAACATAGAGATAACCGTCCGGCCCAACGCGAACATCGCGAATACGCTGCCCGCGATCGCCGAGAATACGGCCATCTTCCGTCACCTTGTCACCCTGCACGCTCATGACGATGACATTTTTCTCTTTCAGCGCGCCGATAAACAGTTTGTTTTTCCACTGCGGGAAAACGTCAGCGTTGTAAAACGCCATACAGCTGACCGCCGGGGATCGTTTCCAGTAAAAGATCGGCTGCTCGGTTCCGGCGACAATCTCCCCTTTCGCTTCCGGGATCTTCAGCCCGCTGTAGTTGATACCCCAGGTGGCAATTGGCCAGCCGTAATTTTTACCCTTTTGCGGAATGTTGATCTCATCGCCGCCGCGCGGGCCATGCTCGTTGAGCCACAACGCGTTACTCCACGGGTTGATTGCCATTCCCTGCGGATTGCGAATACCGTAAGACCAGATTTCCGCTCGTGCCCCCGCTTTACCGACAAACGGGTTATCCTTCGGCACCTTGCCCTGGTCCGTCAGCCGCACCAGTTTGCCCTGTAATTTATCCAGATCCTGCGCCGTCGAGCGCTGGTTATTCTCGCCGAGCGCAATCCATAAATAGCCTTTACCATCAAACACCAGCCGACCGCCAAAATGGTTACCGGTAGAGAGTTTCGGCTGCTGGCGAAACACCGTCCGGAAATCATCGAGGCGTTTAAAATCCTCGCTAAGACGGCCATACCCGACCGCCGTTCCGGCTTTATCATCCTGACCGGCCTCGGCGTAGCTCAGCCACACCCGGCGCGACTGGGCAAAATCCGGTGCCAGCGCCACATCCAGCAAGCCCCCCTGCCCGTGCGCCCAGACTTCGGGAACGCCAGTAATCGGGTCGGAAATTCCCTTATCTTGTTGCCATAAACGCAGCTGCCCGCCGCGCAGGGTAATCAACATACCGTGATTATCGGGCAGAAACGCCAGCGCCCAGGGGTGATCGAGTTTGGTTTGCAATACATCGACTTTCACCGCAGCAGGTGCGGCGCACACCGAGAGGGAGAGAAACAGAAAAAGCAGCGGGATCTGGCGCATACGGCGCTCCTTTATGCAGTTTTTTATTCTGATAAAGGGTAGACCGTGCAGCGCGGGCAGAAGCGACTTTTACACTGCCTATACACAACCGCATGCGCAGCGCGGGTGTTACAGTAAAACCGGCGGAGCAACGTCGAGGAGGCAGGGGCAGAAAGGGGGAGTTTCCTCCCCCTGGTATCAGGCTTCTTCGAGCGGTGAATGCTCGTTCAGATACTGAATGCAGTAATTAAGCACATTCAGCGAACGTTCCAGCTTGTCGACATTCACCGAAATATAGGTGGGACAATCCTGTCGCCCGCTCATCAGACAAACAGCTGCTGAGGAGAGCGCTTCCTCGGCGCGGTATATCGCACTACGTGAGTCGCGATCCGGCATTTCGTTTAACCGTTCGCCTTTATCGCGGATCTCCAGCGCCAGGGCAAAGAAGCGTTCACGCAGACGATCATTTTCGCTGACCGACATATACCCTTTCGCTTTTCGCATCTGGATATAGGCCGCAAGGTCACTTCGGGCAGCAATCAACTTCGTCAGCAGACGACGCGCAAGTTCATCAACGGTCATACATCTTCCCCCCTTGTCAGCCAGTGTAGGATCATAGTATGGTCGCTTTTTGAACAAAAGCATGCGTCCGGTCAATATTTAATTTTATCTGCCGGACCTTTACATTTCACTTAAAGTGAGCCACGCCAGCCAACCAACGTGCTCGGTGATATCCCGCGCCCGCAGCAATCCATAATTTTCACAAATGAATCAGTTAACTTGCTCAATCTCACCCGCCGCTCACTGAGTCAGACTGCCCCCATCACGCCCCCGCACGACTGTTCTCACCCTTACGCGTCTGCCGCCATGCATTACGCTTTATCCCGTGTGTTTGCCGTCCGCTAATGTCATGAGTGACCGTGACGTGCTGGCACGCATCTGCAGGTGGTCAGAAAGCATTTGTCTGGTGTATTGTTTTTAAACGATTAATTACACGAATGGACACCTGCAACATGCTTAAAATTCTTGGCAAAACGACATCGATCAATGTGCGAAAAGTACTCTGGACCTGTGAAGAAGCCGGGCTGGATTATGTGCAGGAAGATTACGGCAGCGGTTTTGCCTCCACCGAAACGGATGAATTCCGCGCCATGAACCCTAACGCGATGGTGCCGGTACTGATAGACGACGGTTTTGTATTGTGGGAATCCAACTCGATTTGCCGTTATCTGGTGCGTAAAGCCGGGCGTGAGGATTTGCTTCCCAGTGAGCCGCAAGCCTGCGCCAACGTTGAACACTGGATGGACTGGCAGGCCACCGAGTTCAACAACGCCTGGCGTTATGTCTTCCCGGCGCTGGCACGCAAGAACCCGGACTTTAACGACCCGAAAGCCATCGCAGCAGGCATCAAAGAGTGGAATCACTGCATCGGCATTCTGGAGCAGCAATTGCAGCGCACCGGAGCATTCGCCGCAGGTGACACCTTTACGCTGGCGGATGTGGTGCTGGGGCTGTCGGTCAACCGCTGGAAGATGACGCCATTCGACCACCCGCCGGTTCCTGCCATTGACGCCTGGTTCGCGCGGTTAAACCAGCGCCCGGCATTTCTGCGCCACGGCAATAATGGCATGGTGTAAAGCGATGCCATCCCAGGCGAAAGTTATCCGCGATTACACGTCGGCGTATCCCGATCCGATTGCGGTCGGCAAAGGCGAACGCGTGCTGATAAGTCATTGCGATTTGCAGTGGCGCGGCTGGGTGTGGGTGACGTTAGCCTCAGGAAAAAGTGGTTGGGCGCCGCAGCAGCTTTTCGCACCGCTGTGTGCATGTGAAGGAACAGCGCTTGATGACTATTGCGCCCATGAACTCACCGTGCGAATCGGGGAAACACTCACGCTTATCAAGGCGCTTAATGGTTGGTACTACGCGCAAAAAGCGGATGGAGAACAGGGTTGGGTGCCGCAGGAGCATATCAGGCTGAAGGATAAACAGAGGGAAGAAAATGACAAGAGAGCGCTATAACCTGTCGGTTGCGGTATTCGTATTGCTGCGAAAAGAGAAGCAGATTTGCATGCTTAAACGCACCGGAACAGGCTGGATGGACGGTTGCTATAGCCTACCCGCCGGTGGTCTGGAGCAGTACGAAACGCTGGGGGCAGCAGCGGCACGGGAAGCCAACGAGGAGACGGGCGTGGTAATCGCACCGGATGATCTTCAGCTGGCGCATACGCTGCACGTCTGGACAGAGAATCGCTCGTGGATGGGCCACTTTTTCAGTTGCACACGCTGGCAGGGCGAGCCGTTTATCGCCGAGCCGGAGAAACATGGCGATTTATGCTGGTACGCCATTGACGATTTACCTGAAAACACGATTGGCTATGTCAAACAGGCGATTGCGCAGATCGCTGCCGGGCAACCCTATTCAGAATACGGATGGTAAAACGCGGCACTCAGCGCCCGATTTTAGCCCGTAGCACTTTAACGCTGCGGGCTAAAAGCCAGGCGATCACCAGCACAATTGTCACCAGCATTATGGTGCCTGGTGGATCCATCCCCCATTCGTAGGTATCGGTAATCATGTGGTGTCGCCAGAGCAGATCAAACAGCCAGTCCGATGACCATTGCCAGAACTGGTTAACCGGCTTGATGACAGCGCTAATAAAAAAGGCGAGCACCACATACAGCAGCCCCGCCAGAATCTTAATGATTGCCCTGCGCATCGTTTTTCCCTTTCCGGTGTTAGTAAACCGGGCGTTTTTACCAGCGCGGGAACGGCATAGCAATGGCAACGCGGCATTAACCACATTGCCTACTTTTACCGCGATGGTGCAGGCGCGCTACTCTTTAGTCGGGTTATTCCTGCTCTTGTAGATATCCGGACGGGCAATCGTCCACGTGTAATCGGGCCGGTTAACAGGTTCATAACCCGCCTGCGCGTACAGCCAGGGCGCGGTGGAAGTAAACAGAACAATCCGGCGCAGTTTTTCAAAAACCGGATGCGCATGGCAGCAGGCGATTAACCATTTTCCCAGTTTTTGCCCCTGATACGCTTCCAGCACATACACATCACACAGGTAGGCGAAGGTGGCGTAATCGGTCACTAACCGGGCAAAACCTATCTGCGCCTCACCATGAAACAGACCGAAATTAAGGCTATTTTGCACGGAGATCGCCACCGTTTCCCGGTCAATCCCCACCGCCCATGTTGATCGCGTCAGATAACGGTGGATCGCTGCAATATCCTGCTTTTCGGCGTCGGTTGTTACCAGGTAATTCTCTTTGCGCCATTCCTGAACGTCGAAACTTGCCATAACCCTGCCTTTATCACGTGAGGAAAACGTTCAAATTAGCATGAATTTTTCGCGCCGGTGAGCGCGAGAAAAGACGAAAACCAGGGGCTTTTTTACCGGGCAAGCGAAGCGCATAGTAATAATTTATATCGTGCAGGGGTAAACGAACGTTGCCCGATGCCGATAACATAGCTGTCACCAACCGCTTCATTTACAAGGAAGATGTCATGAAAACCTATGTGTTCTACTCCAGTGACATTGCCGTGAATGTCTATGAGAAAAAAACCTTGTCCGCCGAAGAAGTGCGGCAGCTTAAAGCTGATGGCTTTCGCAAAATGCCATTTGAAACCCAGGCGGAAGACGAAGCGCAGGCAATTGATATCATGCTGGCGCATTTCAAAGAGAACCTGGAAGCACTTGAAGAGTTCACCAAAGACTGGTGTATTCCCGCCACCATTTTCGACGCGATTTATGCATTGAGCTAAACCGCTGAAGGCCGCATTCGCGGCCTTTTTTACTCTGCTTCAGAAAGCGTCTCACCGGACACATGCAACAGCGCCGAGTGCATCGAGGCGGCAAACATCGCGCCGTGCGTCAGGCCGGGATAAAGCCGGTAAGTTGCCGGTATGCCTCTGCTACGCAGGCGTGAAACCGTCTGGCTTAGGGTAGTTAACACGTCCGAGGTGGCGTTTTCGTCCCGCGTTTTTCTGTCGCCGTCGCCTTCCATAAACCACACTGATTTCTGGCGGCTCTGCGCTGTGTTAACACGCTCAAGTGCGCTCAGTAGTGCAGCGTTATTACGATCCAGCGAAGGAACGGCTGAGTAGAACGTGTGAAAGAAATCGGACGACAGAAAACTCTCCAGCACGAACAGTCCCCCGTAAGAGTGCCCCCACAGCGCCCGCTTTTGCGGGTCGATAGCGAGATCTTTTTCAGCCAGCGGGGCAATGGTCTGCTCCAGTAACCTGCGGAAAACCGCGCTACCGCCACCGGTTCTGCCGCGCAGGTTCTGCGGGCTACTTTGCGTTGCGGGCGTGTAGTCATACGCTCTGGCGGTTAACTCAAACGGCAGATCGGTCTGATAGCCAATCGCCACCAGCACGGGCGGATCGCGCTGCGACAGTTTTTGCAACAGCTCATCGGATAACCGGTCCATCACCGCGTTGCCGTCCAGCAGATAGAGCACCGGATAACCACTGGCGGGCGGCTTTTTATTCGGGATGGCGGTCCACACTTTGTAATGGCGCTTGCCGTCGGCGGAATCAAAAGTATTAACAGTGAAATGATAAAACGCAGAACCTTTATCGGCGATATTCGGCCCCAACGGCGTCATGTCCGGGCGGGCATAACTGTTCGCCGCGCAGAGCATCAGAAAAGGCACCAGGCGCATGGCATAAGCTCGACAATTGATCATGCCGTTTTCCCTTATATTATCAAAACGCAGCTCTGGCTGCTCCGGCTGAAAAATGAAATTGAACCGGGCAAAAGTTAATAGGAATTATTCTTAATTGCAATAAATTCGCCATAGGTCCATATCTTTCGAACACACCTCAACGTTACCGTCGGCAGGGTTCTTTTCTTAGCGTCATTTACTACTGCGCAGGAAAAAGCCGCCCCTGAAGCGGTGCGGCTTTAAGGTAAAAAGAGCGAAGGTTACTGGATTTTGTCTGCCTGAATCGTCGCCTGCCCAGTGTTATCCACGCAGTTATCATCTGTGACATACGCCATGAATTTGGAAACCGTCGGTACGTTAACTGTAATCGGCGTAGTGCTGAGCGTTAAGCCCCAGCGCCCATTCCCCAAGCCGCCCTGCAAATAGATTGTGCTGATATTGCAGCCATTCGCTAACGAACCGTTCATGCAGCTCATATTATTGGATAGCAGCGACATCGTATATGTACCTGGCGCCAACTGGAACTGCAATGCTGTTCCAGCCTGCAATGCCACATTACTCAGCGGCGGATAAATACAGTGGGCTTTAGCATTAATAGTGAATGATTCAGCCTGGCTTCCGAACGACAGGAATCCCAGCAAGAAAAGTGCATGTAATTTGGTTTTCATGGTTTGCGTTCCTTTGAGGATTAACAGTGTAAGGGCATGACAGCGCTGTCAAAAAGGAGCATACCGCTTATGCCAGAAATGCCTCAAAGCAAAGCTGTATTGATGCAAACCATACAACGAACCCGGCAAAAATCGCTTGTCTGCGAGGTGTGATATTCAGTATGAAGATCAACATAAAATGCCGTGCCTTGGTAGAAAGATAATGTCCTCAGGATCAAGTCGGCCTAAGTCCTTCGGGCTGTTACCACCGAGCACGCTGTAATAGCGAGGCGAATTTGCTGCTTGCAAATATTCAGGCTGATATGCAACAGCCTCCTTGTGAGTTATCCATCCGATTACCTTCTGCGGCATTCTCTTTGTAGGCCGCATGCGCTTCTGTAAGTATTCCCCCTTAATTACCCTATAAATCCAGGCGAGAGCCCTGTACAATCCCTGCCCTAAGATCCTATAACTGATTAATTTTTGAACTATGAGCAATGTGAACCTGCAGCCGAAAATCGGCTTTGTCTCTCTTGGCTGCCCAAAAAACCTGGTGGATTCCGAACGGATTCTCACCGAACTGCGCACCGAAGGTTATGACGTGGTGCCAAGCTATGACAACGCTGACATGGTTATCGTCAATACCTGCGGTTTTATCGACAGCGCGGTGCAAGAGTCGCTGGAAGCCATCGGCGAAGCGCTGAATGAAAACGGCAAAGTCATTGTGACCGGCTGCCTGGGCGCAAAAGAGGATCAGATCCGCGAAGTGCACCCGAAAGTGCTGGAGATCACCGGGCCGCACAGCTATGAGCAGGTACTGGAACATGTTCATCACTATGTGCCGAAACCAAAGCACAATCCGTTCCTGAGCCTGGTGCCGGAACAGGGCGTCAAACTGACGCCGCGCCACTACGCTTACCTGAAAATTTCCGAAGGCTGTAACCACCGCTGCACGTTCTGCATTATTCCGTCGATGCGTGGCGATCTGGTAAGCCGCCCGATTGGCGAGGTGTTAGCCGAAGCCAAACGTCTGGTCGATGCCGGTGTGAAAGAGCTGCTGGTGATCTCGCAGGACACCTCCGCTTACGGCGTGGATGTAAAACACCGCATGGGCTTTCACAACGGCGAGCCGGTGAAAACCAGCATGGTTGGCCTGTGTGAGCAACTGGCGAAACTCGGTGTCTGGACGCGTCTGCACTACGTTTACCCGTACCCGCACGTGGATGATGTCATTCCGCTGATGGCGGAAGGCAAGATCCTGCCATATCTGGATATCCCGTTGCAGCACGCCAGCCCGCGCATTCTCAAGCTGATGAAGCGCCCCGGCGCGGTCGACAGACAACTGGCGCGCATTAAGCAGTGGCGTGAAATCTGCCCGGAACTGACGCTGCGTTCCACCTTTATCGTCGGTTTCCCTGGCGAAACTGAAGAAGATTTCCAGATGCTGCTCGATTTCCTCCAGGAAGCGCGTCTGGATCGCGTCGGCTGCTTTAAATACAGCCCGGTAGAAGGCGCAACCGCCAACGAACTGGCCGATCAGGTGCCGGAAGAGGTGAAAGAGGAGCGCTGGAACCGCTTTATGCAACTGCAACAGCAGATCTCCGCCGAGCGCTTGCAGGAAAAAATCGACCGCGAAATTCTGGTGATCATCGATGAAGTGGACGAAGAAGGCGCGATTGGCCGCAGCATGGCGGACGCTCCGGAAATCGACGGCGCGGTGTACCTGAACGGCGAAACCGGGGTTAAACCGGGCGACGTTGTCCGCGTGAAAGTGGAAAACGCCGACGAATACGATCTGTGGGGCTCCCGCGTTTAAGCCTTCCTTCCCTCTCCTCATACGGAGAGGGAACCTTCTATCCCTTAATCTTCGGGTCCAGCGCGTCGCGCAGGCCATCACCCAGCAGGTTAAACGCCAGCACCGTCAGAAAAATCGCCAGCGAAGGGAACAGCGCCACATGCGGCGCAATCACCATATCCGCACGCGCTTCATTGAGCATCGCGCCCCACTCCGGGGTGGGCGGCTGCGCGCCCAGGCCTAAAAATGAGAGGCTGGCGGCTGAGATAATCGACGTGCCGATACGCATGGTGAAATAGACCACAATCGACGATACCGTGCCCGGCAGAATATGGTGAAACAGGATCACCGCATCGCTGGCCCCGATGCTGCGCGCGGATTCGATAAAGGTTTGTTGCTTGAGCACCAGCGTGTTACCGCGCACCAGACGGGCAAACGCCGGCACGGAGAACACCGCCACGGCGATGATCACGTTCGCCATGCCGCTACCCATCACCGCCACCACCGCAATCGCCAGCAGAATGCCGGGAAACGCGAACAGCACATCGCAGATGCGCATAATCAGGCGATCCCACCAGCCTTCGTAGTAACCCGCCAGCAATCCCAGCACCGTACCGATGAGCGCGCCAATCAGCACCGCAAAAAGACCGGCGGCAAGCGAAATCTGCGCGCCGACCAGCACACGGCTTAAAATGTCGCGCCCCAGTGAATCAACGCCGAACCAGTGCACCAGCGACGGCCCTTCATTAAGCCGGTCATAGTCAAAATAGTTTTCCGCATCGAACGGGGCTATCCACGGGGCGACAATCGCCAACAGGATCAGCAGCAGCACAAAAATCCCGGCGGCCATCGCCAGCGGCTGGCGGCAAAAACGCCGCCAGAATTCATGCCACGGCGTGCGCACATGCCCCGGTTTGACTACGGGCATGGCGTTTAGCACCGCCTGTCGACGCCAGTTTAATAATCGCATCCTTACTTGTACCTGATCGTGGGATTAAGGGCGGCGTAGAGCACATCCACCACTAAGTTGATAAGAATAAACTCCAGCGAGAAGAGCAGCACCTCGGCCTGAATCACCGGGTAATCGCGCATCTCCACCGAGTCCACCAGCAAACGGCCCAGCCCAGGCCAGTTGAAGACTTTCTCCACCACAATGGAGCCGCCGAGCAAAAAGCCGAATTGCAGCCCCATCATGGTGACCACCGGGATGAGCGCGTTGCGCAGACCATGTTTGAGAATAACCCAGCGCTCGCTTACGCCTTTGGCACGCGCGGTACGCATGTAGTCCTCGTTGAGCACGTCCACGAACGAGGCGCGGGTAAAACGCGCCATCACCGCCGCCACTGCCGCACCGAGCGTTAATGACGGCAAAATGTAGTGTTGCCAGCTGTCGGCACCCACGGTCGGCAGCCAGCCGAGTTCAACCGAGAAGATCTGCATCAGCAACATACCGAGTGCAAACGCGGGGAATGACATGCCCGTTACCGCCAGCGCCATCCCCAGATGATCCGGCCAGCGGTTGCGCCACACGGCGGCGGCAATTCCCGCGCCGAGCCCAAACAGCATCGCCCAGCACATACTGGTGATAGTCAGCAGCAGCGTCGGCATAAAGCGGCTGGCGATTTCCTCCACCACCGGGCGGCGCGAGGCCATCGAGATACCAAAATCGCCTTGCAGCACATTGCCGATGTAGTGCCAGAACTGCCGCCACAGCGGTTGATCCAGCCCAAGCTGTTGGCGCACCAGCTCAATGACCTGCGCGTCGGCTTCCGGCCCGGCAATCAACCGCGCCGGATCGCCCGGCAGCAAGTGGACAAACAGAAACACCAGCACCGCCACAATCAGTAGCGTCGGGATCAGGCCCAGCAAGCGTTTAATAATATAATTTTGCATTGTGCGTTCCCTCACGCCTCCTTTTGCTCTGCGAGGTGGAGTGAGTTATTTCACCAAATCCGCGTTATCAAAACTGAACCCGGTATCGGGCATAATGTAGAAACCGGTGAGCTTCTTGTTATGTGCTGAAACCAGCTTTTCCACCACCAGCGGCACCCATGGCGACTCCTGCCAGATGAGATCCTGCGCCTGTTTGTACAACTGCTCTTTCTCCGCGGCATCCGTGGTTTTTAACGCCTCGGCCAGGTCTTTATCCACCTGCGGGTTGCTGTAAAACGCGGTGTTGAACTGCGTTGGCGGCCAGTTCCATGAGGCGAACAGCGGCGACAGCGCCCAGTCAGCTTCGCCGGTCGAGGCCGACCAGCCGGTATAGAACATGCGCACGCCGCTCTGCGCCTGCGCTTTGGCTTCCACTTCCGCTGCGCGCTGCCCGGCGTCCATCGCCGTCACCTGCACTCTAATGCCCACCTGCGCCAGTTGCTGCTGGGTAAACTGTAATACTTTCTGCGCGGTGCTGTGGTTATGCGACGACCACAAAGTGGTGCTGAACCCCTGCGGATAACCGGCTTCTTTTAGCAGTTCGCGGGCTTTTGCCGGATCGTACGGCCAGGGTTGATAGGCCTGGGAATAGGCAATGGTTGGCGGTACAACGCCGGTGGCGGGCGTCGCGAAACCGGCGAACGCCACTTTCACCAGGGCCGGGCGGTTAATAGCGTAGTTGATCGCCTCGCGCACTTTCGGGTTATCGAACGGTTTTTGCGTGACATTCATGCTGATGTAACGCTGCATAATCGACGGGCTGGCGACCAGCTCCAGCTTGCTGTTTCTTTTCAGCACTTCCGCCTGCTCGTAAGGGATGGGGAAGGCAAACTGCGCTTCGCCGGTTTGCAGCATCGCCGCGCGGGTGTTGTTGTCCACCACCGGCCGCCAGGTAATGGAGTCCAGCTTGGGTAAACCTTGCTGCCAGTACCCGGCGAATCTCTTCACTTTCACGTAATCGGTCTGATTCCACGCTTCCAGTTCATACGGGCCGGTGCCGACCGGGTGAAAACCAATGTCGTTGCCATATTTTTGCAGCGCCGCCGGAGAAATCATGGCCGTTGCCGGGTGGGCGAGGATATTGATAAACGCGGAAAAAGGCTGCTTGAGGGTGATTTTTACCGTGTAGGCATCCACCACATCGGTTCTGGCGATATTTTTATACAGGTTATAGCGCTTCAGGCTGTTGCGCGGGTTGCTGGCACGGTCGAGGTTCGCTTTTACCGCAGCGGCGTCAAAGTCCGTACCATCCTGGAACTTTACCCCGTGGCGCAAGTTGACGGTATAGACCATGCCGTCAGCGGAAACGCTGTAACTCTCTGCCAGCACGTATTCCAGCTGCATATCTTTATCAAGGCCAAATAGCCCCTGATAGAACGATTTCGCCACCGCCTGCGACAGCGTGTCGTTGGCATCATACGGGTCGAGGGTAGTGAAATTGGATCCCACCGCGACAACCACATCCTTCGCCGCAACGGCCGGGATGGCGGTCAGCGCAAACATCACGCTGGCGAGTCCCCGCCAGTGCCGTGAAATGAATTGTGTCATGTTGCTCTCCTGAAGAACCCTGCCAGTGCTCAGTTAAAAACGGGATTGCGTGCTGCCGGGCGTCGAGCGGGCAACAAAATGCCCCGGCCCCACATTCTGCAACTGCACGCGTTGCATTGACTCGCCGCGTTTGCGGATATTGCTGGGCATGTCATCAGACAACAACACACGCTGCGCGTGATGGTGCGCAGGGTCGGCAACCGGCACCGCCGACATTAACTTACGTGTATACGGATGCTGCGGGTTTTCAAACACCGCCTGCCGTGGGCCGATCTCAACAATTTGCCCAAGGTACATCACCGCGACGCGGTGGCTGATGCGTTCTACCACCGCCATATCATGCGAGATAAACAGAAACGCAATGCCCATCTCACGCTGCAAATCGAGCAGTAAATTGATGATTTGCGCGCGGATCGAAACATCCAGCGCCGAAACGGATTCGTCCGCCACCACCACGCGCGGGTTGAGCGCCAGCGCCCGGGCAATGCAGATGCGCTGACGCTGCCCGCCGGAAAACTCATGCGGGTAGCGCCAGGCATGTTCCGGCTTCAGACCGACGCGCTCCAGCAGCCACTCCACGCGCTGCCGCCCCTCTTCTTCACCCAATAAATTGTGCACCCGCAGCGGTTCGATAATGGAATCGCCAACGGTCTGGCGCGGGTCCAGCGAGGCGTACGGATCCTGAAAAATAAACTGAATATCGCGGCGGATGCGTTTCATTTTGCTATCCGGCAGCGTATCAATGCGCTCGCCGTTAAAGGTGATAGAACCGCTCTGGTGCTCCACCAGGCGCAGCAGCGCGCGCCCGGTGGTGGATTTACCGCTGCCGGATTCGCCCACCAGCGACAGCGTCTCGCCAGGCCAGAGATCAAAACTCACCCCTTCCACAGCGTGCACCTCTTTGGTGACGCGATTAAGAATACCGCTGCGCAGCGGGAAGCGCGCCACCAGATCGCGCACCTGCAAAATCGGCTCGCCCGGCACGACTGTATCCTGTTCAATTTCCGCTTCCTGATGCGCCGGGTTTTTCGGTGAGATCAGCGGAAAACGGCGCGGCAGCGTGCTGCCGTGCATCGCCCCCAGTTTGGGCACCGCCGCCAGCAGCGCTTTGGTATACGGATGCTGCGGATGGTTGAAAATCTGCTCAACGCTGCCGGTTTCTACCGCTTCGCCCTGGTTCATCACCAGTACGCGGTCGGCAACATCGGCGACCACGCCCATATCGTGCGTGATGAAAATCACCCCCATCGACATCTCTTTTTGCAGCACGGCGATGAGTTGCAGGATCTGCGCCTGGATCGTGACATCCAGCGCGGTGGTCGGTTCGTCGGCAATCAGCACCGCCGGGCGACAGGAGAGCGCCATGGCAATCATCACGCGCTGGCGCATGCCGCCGGAAAGCTGATGCGGAAAGCTGGATAAAATCGACTGCGATTCCGGGATGCGCACCAGATCGAGCATACGCCGCGCTTCAATCATGGCGTCTTCGCGCCCCAGCTTCTGGTGCAGGCGAATTGACTCGGCGATCTGCTCGCCCACCGGAAACACCGGATTGAGCGAGGTCATCGGCTCCTGAAAAATCATCGCGATATCCGCGCCGCGCACGCTGCGCATCTGCGATGCGCTCAGCCGGGTAAGCTCCACATTCTGCCGGTTACGCCGGGTCAGACGCATATGATCGCAGCTCACTTCGCCGCCCGCCTGCTCAATCAGGCGCAGCAACGCGAGCGCGGTAACCGATTTACCGGAGCCGGATTCGCCGACAATCGCCAGCGTTTCGCCGCGTTTAAGGGAAAAGGAGAGATGGCGAACCGCCGGGACGAGTTGCTTGTCATGGCAGAAAGCGACGTTCAGATTACTGACATCCAGCACCATGTTCGCGTCGGTTTCCATCCGCGCAACCCCACTCGCATTATTCACGATAAATGCCCACGCTTGGCGCATCGCCCGCGTAACCCCACGCGCGATACATCCCTTCACTGTTGAACGGCAGCGCCACGTTACCTTCGCGATCAACCGCAATCAGCCCACCGCTACCGCCCAGCGCCGGCAGTTTTTCCATCACCACGGCGTCGCAGGCTTCCTGCAAACTCAAACCGCCGTACTCCATCAGCGCGGCGATGTCGTAAGCCGCCAGCGCGCGGATAAATACTTCGCCGGTGCCGGTGCAGGAGACCGCCACGTTGGCGTTATTGGCATAGCAACCTGCGCCGGGCAGTGGACTGTCGCCCACGCGACCCGGTAATTTATTGGTCATGCCGCCGGTCGATGTCGCAGCCGCCAGGTTGCCCTGCTTATCCAGCGCCACCGCCCCCACGGTGCCAAATTTTTTGCTCTCATCGAGCGGCGCACCGCCATGATCCAGCACGGTGTTCCCGGCGTCGCGCGCTTCCATCAATTGCGCAAAGCGTTCCGGGGTGGAAAACAGGCTCGGCGATACCGCCTCCATACCGTGGGAAAAGGCAAACTTTTCCGCCCCTTCGCCAATCATGAAAACGTGCGGGCTGTGCTCCATCACCAGACGCGCCGCCAGTACCGGATTGCGCAAGCGGCTGACGCCCGCCACCGCGCCCGCTTGCAGTGTGTTGCCGTCCATCACGCAGGCATCCAGCTCATGGGTTTCATCGCGGGTAAATACCGCGCCGATACCGGCGTTAAATAAGGGACACTCCTCCAGCAGCCGCACCGCTTCCGTTACCACATCCAGCGCGCTTACGCCCGATTCCAGCATGCGCTGTCCGGTTTCGATAATTGACGAAAGTACATGTACGTAACGTTGCTCTTTTTCCGGGCTCATCTGCGCACGGCCGATAGCACCCGCACCGCCGTGTATTGCGATTACCGCTTTAACCATTTGTGCCGCCTGAATTTCTCTGCGCCTGGAGGGATTTCTGAATATAGAAAGTCGTTACAACGATGTAAAGCAATGTCATTACAATGGGGTAGGCGTAAGGCATGTTGAGGCCTTCTCTTTTCTGCCATAATGGCCGCTTCATCGCGTTGACTGGATATTAACTATGGAATCATCAAACGGCCTGATCTCGCTCGATACGGCCCTGTCACAGATGCTGTCACGCATTTCACCGCTGACTGAAAGCGAAACCCTGCCGCTGGTGGCCTGCTTTGGCCGCGTGGTGGCGCAAGATATTATCTCTCCGCTGAACGTACCGGGTTTTGATAACTCGGCGATGGACGGCTACGCCGTGCGGCTGGCGGAGGTACAAAGTGGTAACGCCCTGCCGGTGGCGGGTAAAGCGTTTGCCGGGCAGCCCTTCGACGGCGAGTGGCCTGCCGGCACCTGTATACGCATTATGACCGGTGCGCCGATCCCCGCCGGGTGCGATGCGGTAGTGATGCAGGAACAGACCGAACAGACCGACGCCGGTATTTGTTTTACCGCCGAGGTGCGGGCCAATCAGAATATCCGCCGCGCGGGCGAAGATATTCGACAAGGTGCCAGCGTTTTTGCGGCGGGCACAAAACTGACCGCCGCCGAGCTGCCGGTCATTGCCTCGCTGGGCATTGCCGATGTCAGTGTGCTGCGCAAAGTGCGCGTGGCGCTGTTTTCCACCGGCGACGAACTGCAACTGCCAGGCCAGCCGCTGGCTGACGGGCAAATCTACGATACCAACCGCCTATCCGTTCACCTGATGCTGAGCCAGCTCGGTTATGAGGTGATTAACCTTGGCATCGTGCCGGATGACCCGCAGAAGCTGCGCGACACCTTTATTGCTGCCGACAGCCAGGCCGATGTGGTGCTGAGCTCCGGCGGCGTGTCGGTGGGCGAAGCCGATTACACCAAAACTATTCTTGATGAACTGGGCGAAATCGCATTCTGGAAACTGGCGATCAAGCCGGGTAAACCGTTCGCCTTCGGTAAGCTCAAAAACAGCTGGTTCTGCGGCCTGCCGGGCAACCCGGTTTCCGCGACGCTCACCTTTTATCAGCTGGTACAACCGCTGCTGGCGAAACTTGCCGGTAACACCGCCGATACGCAGCCGCTGCGTTTTCGCGCTCGTGCGGCGGAGCGCCTGAAAAAGTCGCCGGGGCGTCTCGATTTTCAGCGTGGCGTGTTAAGCCGTGGCGACGATGGCACGCTGGAAGTGCGCAGCACCGGGCACCAGGGTTCACATATTTTCAGCTCCTTTAGCCAGGGCAACTGCTTTGTGGTGCTGGAGCGCGAACGTGGCAATGTCGAAGCCGGTGAATGGGTGGATGTCGAGTTGTTTAACCATCTCTTCGGAGGCTAAAGATGGCTGAAGCACTCAGCGACGCGGAGATGATGCGCTATAACCGGCAGATTATTTTGCGCAGTTTTGATTTCGACGGCCAGGAGCGGTTAAAAGCCGCTCGCGTACTGGTGGTCGGGCTCGGCGGCCTCGGCTGCGCCGCCGCACAATATCTGGCCGCGGCAGGCATCGGGCAGATGACGCTGCTCGATTTTGATACCGTGGCGCTCTCCAACCTGCAACGCCAGACGCTGCACAGCGACGCGGATATAGGCGCGGCAAAAGTGGACTCGGCGCGCGAATCGTTACTGCGCATCAACCCCAATGTGCACTACACCGCCATCAACGCCCTGCTTGATGATACGGCGCTGTTCACACAGATTGCCGCACATGACCTGGTGCTGGATTGCACCGATAACGTCGCGATTCGTAACCAGCTCAACGCGGGCTGTTTCCAGCATCGCGTACCGCTGGTTTCCGGTGCGGCCATTCGCATGGAAGGCCAGATCAGCGTCTTTACCTGGGGCGAAAACGACCCGTGCTATCGCTGTCTGAGCCGCTTGTTTGGCGATAATGCGCTGACCTGTGTCGAAGCGGGTGTCATGGCGCCACTGGTCGGGGTGATTGGTTCGTTGCAGGCGATGGAAGCCATCAAAGTGCTGGCGCATTACGGTACGCCGGCGGCGGGAAAAATCGTGATGTACGATGCGATGACCTGCCAGTTCCGTGAAATGAAACTGCTGCGCAATTCTGCCTGCGAAGTCTGCGGGCGTTAATCTCCCTTTATTTTCCGGATGGCGCAACGTCATCCGGCATCGCGATAAAAGGTCGACTCTCGTCACGGAAACTTTCATTCGAAAGTAATTTAATCTCCATATGAAATGAATGGAGATAAAAAATGATCTTCAACATCCAGCGCTATTCCACTCATGACGGCCCGGGCATTCGCACTGTCGTGTTCCTGAAAGGCTGCTCGTTAAGCTGCCGCTGGTGCCAGAACCCGGAGAGCCGCAGCCGCACGCGGGATCTGCTCTTTGACAACCGTCTGTGCCTTGCCGGGTGTGATTTATGCCAGCACGCCGCACCAAATGTGATCGAACGTGCGGTAAACGGTTTGGTTATTCATCGCGAAAAACTTGATGAAAGACAGCTGGATGCGCTCACTGGTTGCTGCCCGACCGAGGCGCTGAGTGTCTGCGGTGAGACGCCAGATGTGGGCGATATTATGGCTACCGTTTTGCGCGATAAACCCTTTTATGACCGCAGCGGCGGCGGCATCACCCTTTCCGGCGGCGAGCCGTTTATGAACCCGCAACTGGCGCAGCAACTGCTCCAGAGCAGCCATCAGCACGGCATTCATACGGCAGTGGAAACCTGCCTGCATGTGCCGTGGCGCTATATCGAACCGTCCCTGCCCTTTGTTGATCTGTTTCTCGCTGATTTAAAACATGTCGATGATGCCGCTTTTCGCCAGTGGACCGGCGGCTCGGCAAAACGTGTGCTGGATAACCTGAAACGGCTGGCACAGGCGGGAAAAAAACTCACCATTCGCGTGCCGCTGATCCCCGGTTTTAATGCCGATAAAGACGCCATAAGCGCCATTACCGCCTTCGCCGCCGATGAGCTGAACGTCAGCGACATTCATTTTTTGCCTTACCACACGCTGGGCATGAACAAGTATCACCTGCTCGGCGAACCCTACACCGCCCCAGAGAAGCCGCTCGACGCCCCGCAACTGCTGGCGTTTGCACAGGATTGTGCCCAGCGCAAAGGGCTGACGGCGACATTACGAGGATAGAACCATGACCACGCTGCAACTCAACACCCTGACCGATCGTATAAAAGCCCATAAAACCGCGCTGGTGCATATTGTGAAGCCACCGGTTTGCACCGAGCGCGCCCGGCATTACACCCAGGTTTACCAGCAGAACATGGACAAACCGCTGCCGGTACGCCGCGCGCTGGCGCTGGCGCATCACCTGGCCGAGCGTACCATCTGGATCAAGCATGACGAGCTGATTATCGGCAACCAGGCAAGCGAAGTGCGCGCTGCGCCGATCTTCCCCGAATACACCGTTTCGTGGATCGAAAAAGAGATCGATGAGCTCGCCGACCGCCCCGGCGCAGGCTTTGCGGTTAGCGAAGAGAACAAACGCGTGCTGCATGAGATCTGCCCGTGGTGGCGCGGTCAGACGGTGCAGGATCGCTGTTACGGTATGTTTACTGACGAACAAAAAGCGCTGCTGGAAACCGGCATTATCAAAGCCGAAGGCAATATGACTTCTGGCGACGCGCACCTGGCGGTGAACTTCCCGCTGCTGCTGGAGCTTGGTCTTGACGGGTTGCGCCACAAAGTGGATGAACGCCGGACGCGCATCAACCTGACGGTGCTCGACGACCTGCATGGCGATCAATTCTTAAAAGCGATTGATATTGTGCTGGAAGCCGTCAGCCTGCATATCGAACGTTTTGCCGGGCTGGCGCGCGAGATGGCCGCGGAAGAGACGCGGCAAAACCGCCGCGATGAACTGCTGGCGATGGCGGAAAACTGCCTGATTATCGCCCACGAACCACCGCGCACCTTCTGGCAGGCGTTGCAGCTCTGCTACTTTATCCAGCTGATTTTGCAGATTGAATCCAACGGGCATTCGGTCTCTTTCGGACGCATGGATCAGTATCTGTATCCGTACTATCGCCGCGATGTTGAATTGCAGCAGTCATTGCCGCGCGAACAGGCCATTGAGCTGCTGCACAGTTGCTGGCTGAAACTGCTGGAAGTGAACAAAATTCGCTCCGGCTCGCATTCGAAAGCCTCGGCGGGCAGCCCGCTCTATCAGAACGTCACCATCGGCGGTCAGCAGTGGCATAACGGTGAAGCGCGCAACGCGGTTAACCCGCTCTCTTACGCGATTCTGGAATCCTGCGGACGCCTGCGTTCCACCCAGCCGAACCTGAGCGTGCGTTACCACGCCGGCATGAGCAACGACTTCCTCGACGCCTGCGTGCAGGTTATTCGCTGCGGCTTTGGCATGCCCGCGTTCAATAACGATGAAATTGTCATCCCAGAATTTATCAAACTCGGCGTTGAGACCGCCGACGCCTACGACTATGCGGCCATTGGCTGCATTGAAACCGCCGTTGGCGGCAAATGGGGCTACCGCTGCACCGGCATGAGCTTTATCAACTTCGCCCGCGTGATGCTGGCGGCACTGGAAGGCGGACGCGACGCCACCAGCGGCAAAATCTTTCTGCCACAGATCCAGGCGCTGTCGGCGGGTAATTTCCACGGCTTCGAGGAGGTGATGCAGGCGTGGGATCGGCAGATCCGTTATTACACCCGTAAATCCATTGAGATTGAGTATGTGGTCGACACCATGCTGGAAGAGAACGTGCCGGATATTCTCTGCTCCGCGCTGGTCGATGACTGCATCGAACGGGCGAAAAGCATTAAACAAGGTGGAGCGAAATATGACTGGGTGTCCGGCTTGCAGGTGGGGATCGCCAACCTGGGTAACAGCCTCGCGGCGGTGAAAAAGCTGGTCTTTGACCAGGGTGTTATTGGGCAACAACAACTGGCGCAGGCACTGGCAGAAGATTTTGACGGCCTGACGCACGAACAGTTGCGCCAACGGCTGGTCAACAGCGCGCCGAAATACGGCAACGATGATGACAGCGTGGATACGCTGCTGGTACGTGCTTATCAAACCTATATCGATGAGCTGAAGCAGTATCACAACCCGCGTTACGGTCGCGGCCCGATCGGTGGCAATTATTACGCCGGAACCTCGTCCATTTCCGCGAACGTGCCGTTTGGCGCAGCGACGATGGCGACACCGGATGGTCGCAAAGCGCATACGCCGCTGGCGGAGGGCGCAAGCCCGGCGTCCGGCACTGATCATCTGGGGCCGACGGCGGTGATAAGCTCGGTGGGTAAATTGCCGGTGGAGGCGATTCTCGGCGGGGTGTTGCTGAACCAGAAACTGAATCCGTCGACGCTGGAAAACGAGAGCGATAAGCAAAAGCTGATGGTGCTGCTGCGTACCTTCTTTGAGGTGCATAAAGGCTGGCATATTCAGTACAACATCGTGTCGCGCGAAACGCTGCTGGAGGCGAAGAAACACCCGGATCGGTATCGCGATTTGGTGGTGCGCGTCGCCGGTTATTCGGCGTTCTTTACCGCCCTGTCGCCAGATGCGCAGGACGACATTATCGCCCGTACTGAACATACCTTATAAGGTAGCGACCGGATGACCGTTATTCGTTATTAACTAACAGCCGCCTTTTGTCCGTTACTATCTGATGTTTAACCTATGGATTTCGGATTGCAGGAAGGCGGCAAGGCGGTAAGTCCCCGGGAGCTTACACAAGTAAGTGACCGGGGCGCGCCGCCGCAGCTAACACACCTGCAGTTCGAAAGACGACGGGTAAACGAACTTACAGCAGTCAGTGTCCGGCCGCACCGCCGCAGCCAACGCCCCTGCGCTTCGAAAGACGACGGGTAAACGAGCTTACATCTGTAGGTGGCCGGCCGAACCGCCGCAGACAACGCACCTGCGCTTCGAAAGACGGCGGGTAAACATCTACCCTGAGAAAAGACGACAGGTTTACTTTCGAATGAAATAAAATTTGTGCTTCCCCTCACATTATCTCTAGAATGTTTCTCGTCGCAGTTACATTCAGGAGTTCTATGTATGACCGTCAAAGTTATCGTTACCGATATGGACGGAACCTTCCTTGATGACGCCAAGCAGTACGATCGCACACGATTTATGGCGCAATTCGAGCAGCTTCGTCAGCGGAATATTGAGTTTGTTGTCGCCAGCGGCAACCAGTATTACCAGCTGATCTCCTTCTTCCCGGAGCTGAAAGAGACCATTTCGTTCGTCGCGGAAAACGGCGCGCTGGTATATGAGCACGGTCAACAGTTGTTCCACGGTGAGCTGACCCGCCACGAAGCGCAGGTGGTGATTGGCGAACTGTTAAAAGACAGCAGCCTCAACTTTGTTGCCTGCGGCCTGGAAAGCGCGTACGTAAGCGAAAACGCTCCGGCAGAGTTCGTCGAACTGATGTCGAAACACTATTACCGCTTAAAGCCGGTACGCGATTTTCAGCACATTGACGATACCCTGTTCAAATTTTCGTTGAACTTGCCGGACAGCGACATCCCGCAATTGATCGACGCTCTGCATGTCTCGCTTGACGGCATCATGAAGCCGGTCACCAGCGGCTTTGGTTTTGTCGATTTGATAATCCCTGGTCTGCATAAAGCCAACGGCATTACGCGCCTGCTTAAACGCTGGGGCATCTCACCGCAACAGTGCGTCACCATTGGCGACAGCGGTAACGACGCGGAAATGCTGCGCATGACCGATTTCTCGTTCGCCATGGGCAACGCCAGCGATGCCATTAAAGCCATTGCCCGTTATCAGACCGATGACAATAACCACCACGGCGCATTGAATGTGATTCAGGCCGTGCTTGACAACACCGCGCCATTCAATCGCTGAACCTCTGCCGGAGCGCCCGCTCCGGCCCTTCCTGTGGCTAATTTTCCGCTTTGTGCTCCGCATCAAGTTTTTAAACTTGCATTAACTTCTTTTTAACTTATTTTATCACTTGTAAGTTAAATAACTTTCGAATGAAAGAATGAGGGGTTCAACATGGCTTTTACCAGTGAAACACTGCCCACCGATCACAAAGCATCGATTCGTCAGATGAAACAGGAATTGCGCGCGCAGATCGGCGATGTACAGCAGGTGTTTAACCGCCTGAGCGAACAGATTGCCGCCCGCGTAGCGGATATCAATGCCCTTAAAGCACAAGGCAAATCCGTGTGGCCACAAATTGCCTACAGCGACATTGCGCAAGGCAAGGTTAGCGAGGCGCAGCGGGCGCTTATCAAGCAACGCGGTTGTGCGGTCATTAAGAGGCATTTCCCGCGTGAGCAGGCGCTGGGCTGGGATCGCTCAATGCTGGATTACCTCGACCAGAACCATTTTGATGAGGTGTACAAAGGGCCTGGTGACAGCTTCTTTGGCACGCTGGAGGCCTCGCGCCCGGAAATCTACCCTATTTACTGGTCGCAGGCGCAGATGCAGGCGCGCCAGAGCGAGGAAATGGCCGCCGTGCAATCCTTCCTCAACCGCCTGTGGCGCTTCGAAAGTGAAGGCCAGCAATGGTTTGATCCGGATGTGAGCGTCATCTACCCGGATCGCATTCGCCGCCGTCCGCCGGGAACCACCTCGAAAGGCCTCGGCGCGCATACGGATTCCGGTGCGCTGGAGCGCTGGCTGCTCCCCGCTTACCAGCGTGTGTTTGCCAGCGTGTTTAGCGGCAAATTTGAGGAATATGACCCGTGGAATGCGGCGCACCGCACCGAGGTGGAAGAGTACACGGTGGATAACACCACCAAATGTTCGGTGTTCCGCACCTTCCAGGGCTGGACAGCGTTGTCGGACATGATCCCCGGACAAGGGTTGCTGCACGTGGTGCCGATCCCGGAAGCGATGGCGTATATTCTGCTGCGCCCGCTGCTGGATGATGTTCCGGAAGATGAGCTTTGCGGTGTGGCGCCTGGGCGTGTATTACCGGTCTCGGAGAAGTGGCATCCGCTGCTGATAGAAGCCCTGAGCAGCATTCCGGCGCTGGAAGCCGGGGATTCCGTATGGTGGCACTGCGATGTGATCCACTCGGTTGCGCCGGTGGAAAACCAGCAAGGCTGGGGCAATGTGATGTACATTCCCGCCGCGCCGCTGTGCGCGAAAAATCTCGCGTATGCGCGCAAAGTGAAGATCGCGCTGGAACAAGGTGCTTCGCCGGGCGATTTTCCGCGTGAGAACTACGAAAGCGACTGGTCAGGCCGCTTTACGCTGGACGACCTGAATATTCATGGGAAGCGCGCGCTGGGTATGGACGTTTAGACATCATACAACCCTTCACGCTCCACGGCGGTACGTTGTTGCCCGGGACGTATCCGCCGTACCGATTCGCGCACCGCAAGCGTACCGTTGAGTAACAGCGAACCGGTGGTGGCCTGCGGGCGGATCAACAGTTGTTGCAGCAGGTGTACCGCCTCCACGCCAAGTTCATCACGCGGGACATGCACCGCGGTGAGCGGCACATCCTGAATCGCCGCCAGATTAAAGGCGTCAATGCTCATCACCGAGACATCCTGCGGCACGCGCAGCCCACGCTGCTGGAGCGCATGAACCGTGCCTTCCGCCATAAAATCGCCCCCGACGAGAAAGGCGGTAGGCGGTGATTTATGCGCCGGATCATCAAGCCACTCCCCTACCCGCATCCCCGCTTCTTTGGCACTAAAACTGGGGACAGTGATCAGATCCCGCTTACTTTGGAAACGCAGATTGCGCCGCTGCCAGGCCTCTTTGATGCCCGCCAGGCGCAGATCCATCGTGTAGCGACGCAGGCACATCACATTCACCACCTCGCGGTGGCCCATATCAAACAGATAATTTGCAGCAAACTCGCCGATCGTGCGGTGATCCGGCGCGATGGAAGGCAAACGCATACGCCCGTCACGGCAGTTGATTAACACGCAGGGTTTACCCATATCCGCCGCCAGGTCATGAATATGGGGATCATCAATGCCCAGCAGGATCGCCGCCTGGGTTTCCGCTGCGTTCATACGCGCGAGAAATTCATTGGCGTCGCTGTCCAGCTCTTCCAGCGCGCAGTAGCGCAGCCGCACTTCATGGGGTGACAACGCTTTGTTAATGCTCTGTATCACCCGGTAGTAGAAGATATCGGAACGCTCATCAAAGGCCCGCTGCGGTGCGAAAACAATCAGGTTATTCAGCAACAGCCGCCCGGCGGCAATCCCCTCCATCACCCCCAGCTCACGCGCGCAGGCCAGCACTGTTGTGCGCGCTTTTTCACTGGTATTGGCTTTGCCTGCCAGCACGCGGGAAACCGTGCTGGTCGACAGATTCGTACGCAGGGCAATTTCGGTGATTTTGAGCTTTTTATCCATTCTGTGATCTTGCTCCGTTTCCGAAATGGGAAAATTTTCATGAATCGAAAAGCCTGATATTCATGGCATCAATACAAGTTTGCCGCATGTCGTCGCTGATTGATGAGAATCCTTGCACAAAATCCACTTTAGCTGCCGATTTTTCTCGCCTAACGTAAACGTGTCATACAACTTCCATACTAGTTGTAGGAACAATAACCAAAAAAATGCAGATAAATCATCATGCAAACCTGTGCGGTATAACAACTCCGCAAGAGTTTGCCCCGACTTCCCTACAAGAAGATATGCGGAGAAAAGAATGAGCCAGGGGATCAACAATGAAATGGCGGCCAGCAAGAGCCGCCGGATAGTCAAAAAATTACGCTGGTGGATGTTGGTGCTGTTCTTATTCGGCGTCACGGTGAACTACATCACCCGAAACTCGCTGGGGATTCTGGCACCGGAATTAAAAACCAGCCTCGGCATCACCACCGAACAATACTCATGGATTGTCGGCGCGTTTCAGCTGGCTTACACCATTTTCCAGCCGCTGTGTGGCTGGCTGATTGACGTGATTGGCCTGAAAGTTGGCTTTATGGTGTGCGCCATCATCTGGGCGCTGGCCTGTATTTTCCACGCTGGCGCAGGCAGTTGGGTACATCTGGCGATTTTGCGTTTCACCATGGGCGCATCGGAAGCGGCGGCTACACCGGCGAACGCCAAAACTATCGGCGAATGGTTCCCGAAATCAGAACGCCCGGTGGCTGCCGGTTGGGCGGGCGTTGGCTTCTCGATTGGTGCCATGCTGGCTCCGCCGATTATCTACTTCGCTCACGCCTCATTTGGCTGGCAGGGCGCGTTTATGTTTACCGGTGTGCTGGCGCTGCTGTGGGTGATTTTGTGGTGGGCGTTTTACCATAACCCGGACAAACACCCGAACCTCAGTAAAGACGAGCTGACCTTTATTCAGCAGGATAATGAACCGCCAGCAGTCAAACTGCCCTTCTTTACCGCTCTGAAAACTGTCTCGAAAAACAAACGCTTTTACGGTATCGCCATCCCGGCGTTTATGGCAGAACCGGCCTGGGCGGTGCTGAGCTTCTGGGTGCCGCTCTATCTGGCGAAAGAACACGGTATGGATCTGAAACAGATCGCCATGTTCGCCTGGCTGCCGTTCCTCGCCGCCGATCTCGGCAGCGTCGCCAGCGGTTACCTGACCAAACTCTATACCCGCTGGTTTGGCTGCTCCCGCGTGAACTCGGTGGTTGCCAGCTCGGTGACCGGCGCATTTTTGATGATTTCGCTCGCCATTGTCGCGATTACCCGCGATCCATACATCACCATTGTGCTGATTTCGATTGGCGGTTTTGGCCATCAGATCATCTCCTGCATGTTGAGCGCGCTGGTGGTGGAATCCTTCGATAAAGGCCAGATGGCAACAGTAAATGGCATGCGCGGCTCGGCGGCGTGGATCGCCAGCTTCCTCTTCTCACTGCTGATTGGCGTCACCGCCGACAAAATTGGTTTCAACCCGCTGTTTATTGCCATGGGTTTCTTTGACCTGATTGGCGCTTGTTTCCTGGTGGCATTTATTGCTGAACGACGCGCAAAACGCGCCTGATTGTGGATGTCTGATATGAAAACCCTGAAGAACTGGACGTTACAAAACCAGGCAGCTCACCATGTTGAGCTGCTGGTAGACGGGCAACACACCCTGTGTCTGTATGTGCTGGAAGAGAACCTGTTCCGTGTGCTGCTCAAGCGTAAAGGCGAGCTGGCGCTGGACAGAACCTGGAGCATTGCACCGAAAGATGATGTTCCGTGGGAAGGCCGCTCGCGCGACGATCTGTCGGGTTTTAGCCTGCCGCACTGGTCGCTGGCGCAACAGCACGAGACATTAACCATTGAGAGCGCAAAACTGCGCGTCACCGTACACCAGCCACTGTGGCTGGAGTGGCACTACCGCAACGACGCGGGCGTCTGGCAATGGCTGGCGAGCGATCGCCCGACCAGCGCGTATCTGGTTAACGCCCATGGCGACGGCGTGGCGCACTATCTCAGCCGTAAAAAAGAGGAGCGTTTCTACGGCCTCGGCGAGAAGGCAGGTAATCTGCAACGCAATGGTCAACGCTATGAGATGCGCAACCTTGATGCGATGGGCTATAACGCTGCCAGCACCGACCCGCTGTACAAGCATATTCCGTTTACTCTCACCCGCCGCGACGATATCAGCTACGGGCTGTTTTATGACAACCTCAGCAGTTGCTGGCTGGATCTGGGTAACGAGATCGATAACTATCACACCGCCTATCGCCGCTGGCAGGCGGAAGCGGGCGATATTGATTACTACATTTTTACCGGCGCGCGTGCGCTGGATGTTACCAAAGCGTTTGTGCGCCTCACCGGGAAAACGCTGTTCGGCCCGAAATGGAGCCTCGGTTATAGCGGCTCAACCATGCATTACACCGATGCGCCGGATGCGCAAAACCAGCTGATGAATTTTATTCGTCTGTGCGAAGAACACGCGATTCCGTGCGATTCGTTCCAGCTCTCATCCGGCTACACCTCGATTAACGGCAAGCGCTATGTCTTTAACTGGAACTACGACAAAGTGCCGCAGCCGAAGGTGATGAGCCAGGCGTTCCACGATGCGGGACTGAAACTGGCAGCGAATATCAAACCCTGTCTGTTGCAGGATCACCCGCGTTATAGCGAAGTGGCGGAGCGCGGTCTGTTTATTCGCGATTCCGAAACCGATGCGCCGGAACGCTCCAGTTTCTGGGATGACGAAGGCTCACACCTCGACTTTACCAACCCGCAGACTGTCACCTGGTGGCAGGAAGGCGTCACCACGCAACTGCTGGAGATGGGCATCGATTCGACCTGGAACGATAACAACGAGTTTGAAGTGTGGGACGGCGAAGCGCGCTGCCACGGTTTTGGCCAGCAAATTGCCATCAAACATATTCGCCCGGTGATGCCGCTGCTGATGATGCGCGCGTCGATGGAAGCGCAGCAGCGTTTTGCTCCGCAAAAGCGCCCGTACCTGATCTCCCGTTCCGGCTGCGCCGGGATGCAGCGTTATGTGCAAACCTGGAGCGGTGATAACCGTACCAACTGGGACACGTTGCGCTACAACATCCGCATGGGCGTGGGCATGAGTTTGTCCGGTTTGTATAACGTGGGCCACGATGTCGGCGGTTTTTCCGGCGATAAACCGGATGCGGAGCTGTTTGTGCGTTGGGTGCAAAACGGGGTGATGCACCCGCGTTTCACCATCCATTCGTGGAACGACGATCACACAGTGAACGAACCGTGGATGTATCCGGCGATCACACCGTTGATCCGCAGCGCAATTGAGCTGCGCTACCGCCTGCTGCCTTATCTCTACACGCTGCTGTGGCAGGCACATGCTGACGACGAACCGATGCTGCGCCCGACGTTCCTCGATCACGAACATGACGAGCAGACGTTCGAAGAGTGCGACGACTTCCTGCTTGGCCGCCATCTTCTGGTGGCAAGCGTCGTCGAACCCGGCCAGCGCGAGCGCCGCGTCTGGCTGCCAGCCAACAATAGCGGCTGGTACGATTTTTACACTGGTTGCTGGTATGCGCCTGGCCAGTGGGTGACGCTGGATGCGCCGCTGGAAACGCTGCCGCTGCTGGTGCGTGCCGGTGCCGGTCTGCCGCTCAGCGATCGCATCAGGCATGTTGATACCAAAGCGGATACCACGCGTGAGCTACACCTGTTCCCGGTGAAGGGGCCCGGGCGTTCACGCGGCCTGCTGTTTGAGGATGATGGTGAGTCCTGGGGCTATAAAGAGGGCAACGCGCTGTGGCTGGAGTGGGAGATGGTTTGCTCGGGCAGCACCATTGATTTGCAGGTGCATACGCGCGGCGACTATCGCCCGGCCTGGCAGGCGCTGAAAGTGACGCTGCCTGCGGGTGAAAACCGCCAGTTGTTAATTAATGGCGTTGCGGCCAGCGAGTGGACGTTTGCTTAATGTGAAAAGCCCGGAAGCCATGTGCTTACCGGGCTTGCTTCACTTATTTACCTGAGTATTTCACAGCAAATCTGCGTATCTCCGGGGACTTACACAAGTAAGTGACCGGGGGGCGAAGGTGCAGCCAACACACCTGTAATGTGGGAAAGGACGGTAAAGTATTTACCTCAGTATTTCGCGCGACAGGAAGGCGG